>JAJQDI010000015.1:0-100536 GCA_021202275.1 Bacteroides sp. | reverse complement strand
CAGAGCAGCATGATAGAATGTACCACTTGTCACATTAGTCTGTTGAATATTCCCATTGGGTTCAAGTTTCCAGATGCCGGTATCGTCCATGCTGCAGAAATAAAGAATACCATCGGATGACAAAGCAGCGTGATGGAATGTACCATTTGTCACATGGGTTTGTATGATTTTACTCTCTTTTGGTTTTCTCCTCCATGCTATACGATCCCCTGTATAGATCTTACTGATTTTAGCATCACCGACATATATGTCGGTGATGCTGTCTGAGCCTTTATAGAGCATATTATTCCTCTTTTACATAGTAAATAGTATTCGGCTCCTTAGCTGTAATAGCGTCGAATTCATCTTGTGTCACCATTAAAAGGGTATATCCGTTTATCTGTGACTCAAGAGTCGATGTACGGTCTGCAATGGATTTGATAGTCAATGCGTTCTCTAAAGCCTCAGTGATTTTATTGTTTATATATTCATCTAAACTTATATCACCTATCTTTATATTGCCGGATGCAACGAGTAACTCTTCTCCTACGCTCAGATCCTTTATCTCCCCTTTCGTAGCTTGAATCTTATTAAAAGATGCAATGTTCTGGGCATCAGCAGCATTTAAATGTCCAAACATCGTGAGATTTCCTGATATTCTAACCTCGTCATTTAAAGATCCTAATACCAGCGCTCCGTCCATTGGCATAATACTGTTTGTGTATACACCTCTTTCTGCCCATATCGCATTTGTAAAGATCTTCGTGCCTGTTATCTCCTGCGTGGAGTCTAACGTTACCACATTGGAGAGGTCACTGTTTCCGGATTCTAATTCTGCTATACGCTCCTCATGATCAGCGGTTGCGGTCTGCAACGCTGAAATATCCGAGTCATGTCCGGCACTCATTTCCTCGAGCGTAGTCGTACGATCCGCTACGGACTGGATATCCGATGTATGGATTGTCACATCCTCTTCCAGGGATGCAATGCGGTCTGCGTGATCGTTTGCTTGGGTCTCAAGTCCGGTCACACGGTCTTGCTGGTCAGAGACTGAGATTTGCAGCGCTGAAATGTCTGAATTGTGTGTAGAACTATCTTCTTCCAGTCCGGATATGCGTATTTCGTGGTCTTCAGCCGAAGTTTCCAGTACTGCGATCCGGTTGTTGGATTCGGTCAGTTCTTTGACACTTGCCCGGGTGTTGTCCGTAGGGTGTCTGTGATCGCCTCTTGCGTAGTCAGACGATTCACCCGCGCTGGCTACTCCATCCTGCAGAGGAAACGCGGTAGCGGCGAAGACAGCTTGTACGGGAATAGCCACACCACTGTCTGTCCATGACGGGATCTCTATGTCATATACCCATACGGTACCTGTTTCGGAATTCCAGGCGTAGTCACCGGCTTTGGCTTTGAGTGAGGTCACTTCGACTGTACTCAGGTAGAATCCGCGGAAATGTTCCTGTTCGTTGTACTGGCTTTGCAAAGTCGCGATATCGTTTTTGTTTGTCAATACACGGCTGTCGATATCCGCTACTTCTACAGAGAGTTTATCCAGGTCTTTACCTAATTGTGCTGTCTGTGTCTGAAGCGTTCCGATATGGGTTTTGCCGGAGTCCACTCGACTTGTCAGATTGGCAATCTCCGCGGTATGGGTCGCCACGTCGCCTGTCAGCGTATAGATCGTTGTTTCCTGTGTGGCAACTCTGTCTGTCAGACTACTTATCTGGGCTTCGTTGACGGCTACCTCTGTCTGCAACGCGGAAATGTTCGCATCGTTTGCCGATTGATAACCTGATACTTCAGTCTGTAGTCCGGAGAGGGCCAGGTTGGTAGTTGTCAGTTCGGCGGCACTTGCCCGGGAGGTATCTGTCGGGTGTCTGTGATCTCCCCGTGCATATTGATTTGCCAGGCCTTTGCTAGCCTCACCATCTATAAGAGGGAGACCGTCATACGCTTCGACTGTCTGGTCTGGGATCAGATCCTGCGTATCGTACCAGGTAGCGCCATTGTATGCCCAACGTGTGCCGGTTTCCGCGTTATAGGCGTAGTCGCCTGTTTTCGGATCATGGATCGCGGTGATCTCAGTTGTCGTAGCCAGATAGCCCCGGAAATGTTCCTGACTTGCCAGTTCTTCCCGGATGGAAGCGATGTCCGACGTATGAGCGGCAATGTCCGAAGCATTGTTTTGTATCTCAATGATATGTTGAGAAACAACAGTGGCCACTTCATTGATTTCCGTTGAGTTGTCCTCGACATCGGAACGGAGTACAAGGATATCACCTGCGTTTTTCGATACGGCAGACTGCAGTGCGGAAATCCCATTTGCATTGTCTTCCATGTCAGATTGTAGCGCGGCAATGTTCCCGGTGTTGGTCTCCACTGCCGATTGTAGTTCTGAAATGTCCGTCGTCGCATTTGTAAGGTCACTCTTTATGGCGATTTCTTCCCCATTGTATTTTACCGTACCGTTGGGCGCGATCAGGTGGATGCCACCGACTCCGTTGCTTACCAGTTCGGTCACATTCTCATCGGCGTTCTGTCTCAGTCCGGATTTTCCGGAGTTGGTCAGTCGCACCATTTGTCCGGTAGCCATCCACAGATCACCGGTCATGCGGGAAGCCTGGGTGTTGCCTTCCAGAGACAGGTAATTGTCCAGTTCTGTCAGGTCTGCTTTGGAGTCGTCGGAGGGATGCTGATGATCTCCACGGGCGTAGCGGTTTGTACTTCCGGCATCTCCTTCGCCATCCATGCGGGGCAGCGCGTCATAAGCTTCTACGGTCTGATCGGGAATTTTTATTTCAGAGTCTGCCCAGGTGGTTCCGTTGTACAACCATACAGTTCCGGTTTCTGCGTTCCAGGCGTAGTTGCCTTCCACCGGGTTCTCAATGGCTGTAATTTCAGTAGTTGCTTCATAATATCCCCTGAAGAGTTCGCGGCTGGCCAGATCATCCCTTAATGCTTCGATCTCCGAGACATTCAGGGCAATGTCCGCTTCGTTTCTGGTGGCCCGCTGGTCTAAGTTGTCTAAGGATGCGTTTACCGTATCCAGGGCAACCTCTGTGGCCGCTTGCAAGTCGGACAGGGAAGTGGCGTTTGCCTGTATGGCATCGGTATTGTCTGCTATATCCGATTGCAGGGTGAGGATAGCTTCACTGTTTTTCGATACTGTTGTTTGTAGTCCGGCAACATCTTCGGTATTATTTGTTACGTGGGTCTGGATCTCAACTATGTCGATTATATTTTGGGATACGGTGGTCTGTAACTCGGAGATCGTATCGGTATTTTCTGCAACTGCGGATTGTAAGACAGTGATATCCTCAACGTTTTCCGACGTCGTGTTTTGCAGTACGGAAATCGCCTGTGTATGACCTGCTACATCAGACTGTAGTACTGCAATGTTCCCGGTGTTGGTCTCCACTGCCGATTGCAGTTCTGAAATGTCCGTCGTCGCATTTGTAAGGTCACTCTTTATAGCTATTTCTTCTCCGTTGTACTTTACCGTACCGTTGGGCGCGATCAGGTGGATGCCACCGACTCCGTTGCTTACCAGTTCGGTCACATTCTCATCGGCGTTCTGTCTCAGTCCGGATTTTCCGGAGTTGGTCAGTCGCACCATTTGTCCGGTAGCCATCCACAGATCACCGGTCATGCGGGAAGCCTGGGTGTTGCCTTCCAGAGACAGGTAATTGTCCAGTTCTGTCAGGTCTGCTTTGGAGTCGTCGGAGGGATGCTGATGATCTCCACGGGCGTAGCGGTTTGTACTTCCGGCATCTCCTTCGCCATCCATGCGGGGCAGCGCGTCATAAGCCTCTACGGTCTGATCGGGGATCCTTATCGTAGAATCTACCCAGGTGGTTCCGTTGTACAACCATACGGTTCCGGTTTCTGCATTCCAGGCGTAGTTGCCTTCTGCCGGGTTCTCAATGGCAGTGATTTCACCGGTGGTTTCGTAATATCCTCTGAAGAGTTCGCGGCTGGCCAGGTCCTCTCTGAGTGCTTCGATGTCCGATGTGTGGAGAGCAATATCGGCTTCGTTATTCGTTACTCTTTCGTCCAGACTGTCTAAGGATGCGTGTACTGTCTCAAAGGCACTTTCCGTTGCCGTCCGGAGATCTGTGAGGGAAGTGGCGTTTTCCTCTATACCTGCTTCTGTGGCATCTACCCGGATTGCCAGTGCGGACAGATCGGATGCCACCCCTTCTACATTCTGTTGTACCTGTTGAATGGAATCTGACAGATCTTCCACAGCCGAATCCAGATTTTCCTGAACGGTGTGGATCGCTTCGGTCAGGTTCGTAACAGAGATGTAAACCTCCTCCTGTACAGCCTCTACTTCAGAGAGGTATGCTATTTCATTGGACGTATTTACAGTAGGTCGTCCGGCCGAACGGAGGTCTGTTTGTGCCATAGAGGAACCGAAACGTTCATATCCGGCCTCTGTGCCGTCTATCATGACTCTGTATTGGGTTCCTTCGGGACTATTCTGGCGTGCGACGATACGGGCAGCGGTATATACATCTCCCGTGATCGATGTCTGTTCGGAATTTCCGGCAAGGGCCAGGTAATTATCCGCGACCTCGTTGCGCAGGTCATCGATCGCTCCGGCATTGTCGGCTATGGCGTCTGCGTTCTGAGCAATGCGCTCTTCCAGGCCTTCCGTGATGGCGTCTGATTGTTCTTTCGTATACACCTCTTTGTATGTGCCGTCGTTGAACAGCGCTTTCTTGCCGTCGCCGTCGGTCACCATACCGTCCAGCTTCTCACGGTCTTCTTCCGACAGTTCGTATTCGGGCTTTTCGGTCGGGACGATATTTCCACATTCATTTAATCCCAGGAGTGCCGGAACCTCGTCCCAGGGTTTGGGTTTGGCACAGGTAACATCGATAAATTTGTTCGGGTGATGCGGATGTTTATTGTTACAACATGACATTTTTTCTGATTTTAGAAGTTAAGAAGGGACAAAGAAATTTGCCCCCTCGCTGTTGCATTTATTTGAGAAAGTCTTCCATAGCCTTCTCACTTACTTCGTAGGCCAATACATCACTGACGGTGGTCAGGGTAATGTTATAGCCGTTGAAGTCGTCAAAGGCTGTTCCGGTTTCCGCGGTTGCCCCGTCGGCAATAGTCACCGGATAGAAGTGTCCGAAGTACCAGTATCTGCCGTTATTGTCTTCAATGATCCAGCGGCTGTCGCTCAGAGCGATAGCGTTGATCTCCAGTCGCTTCTCAGTCTCCTGTTTGGAGAATTGCAGAACGATCTCGATGTTCCAGTACTGTGAGCCTGTAGCATCGTCTCTGGATCCGGTCTGAGTGACCGAACCGGTTTGTTTACGAAACTCATATTCGCTCCATGCTTCCGGATCAGGAATAGCTGTAATAATATCGTTAGTGATGGTCGGTTTCCCGGCTTCATCGTCACATGTAGCCCATGCGCGGCGAATGCCACCAATACTGTTGTCACAGCCCCGGATAATTCCATTAAGTGATACGCAACATCCCATAATTATAAAGTGTTTTCAGTTAATACCCCGCCGTTGGCACCCACTGGTGAAGTGATCGCCGTCTGAAGGGGAGTGTTTGTTATATTTACATGTATGCTCTCCGAAATCTCAAGAATAGAATCTTCATAGCTCGCTATGACAGCGTATTCCGGACGTTTGAGGTCCACGCCAAAGATCGTCTTGATGCGCCAGTAATATATGACGGTATTTTTCATAGTCCCAGTCGATCGTGTTGTGATCGTCGCGGTGTGAATTGAACCACACGATGTTGTCCAGAGGCGTGATCATGATCTTGCGGGTCCCATACAATCCGGGCGTGGGGATCAGGGTATATCCCGCTTTTCCGATCACAGGCCTCTCCGCGCCGGAGACAAAATCACCCGGGTTGTAATGGTATAGGTTCATGTACATCGCGGCTTCGTAATAGGCTTCCGCGAACTCTTCCGGTACAAATACCCCGATCATCTCTCCCATACGTTTGGCGTCTGCCGGCAGTTGCTTGATGGCCTGGGAAAGTCTCAGGAACGCGTTGCCCGCCGTGATGGTATGCCGGATGGCGCCGTCGCTTTCGCCGATCGTGATCAGGCCATTGGTCCTGTTGAGGTCGTTGCTGGCGTGTGTCACATCTCCGATCCAGGAGAGGGTCTCCAACTTGTTCACAAAGGAGGTACGATTGGCATCCACAATCACCGATTCGACAGATCCGGCATTTTCCCCGCCGGCGGTGAAGCGTGCCCGTTGCGACTCTGCTATCGCGTTCGAAATGATCTGAGCCAGATCCAGTTCGCAGTATTCATCTCCCGAAAGGATACAGACTACTTCTGCCTGCCGTTCGCTGATGGTGGTACTTCCGGTCGGTACCCGGCAGCACGCTCCCAGTGCTGCGTCGGCGGTGATGTACCGGTTTGAGAATTTTCCCGGGACTACGCCCGATACATCCTGGATGGATGCTTTCTGAAGAGTGAGTTCGCTATACATCTTTTCCTGGATCAACAACGGATTCAGAGCGATGTATCGTTGAATAGAACTAATATCTATTGCCATATATCTGTTTTTTAATTAATTATTTAATTCCGAATTTCGCTAGTTCGGCTTCCGTACTTCCGGAAGCGAAACCTCGGGTTCCTTTGCGTCGGGGATTCGGCTCGGCGAAGCGACCGTTGCTTCTCCCTTTCGCGAGTTTCAGTTCGGCTTTTGCCTGGGCAAGTTCCTGTTTGGTGAGTTTGAGCTCTTCTTTCACATCCCCTACATTGCCACCCAGCTTTTCGACCTCTTCGATCAGTTGCCTGACGATCTTTACAATGGTCCTGACCTCGTTTGGACTGGGTTCGTCTCCTTCCGGATCCGACTCATCCTGCATTTTCTCTTCGTTTCCTTCTTTCGGTTCCAGGCTTTGGACGACGCTGTTCTCTACAACAACCACCTGGTTGCCCCAGCTGTAGCTTCCGTCGGGGAAGGCGACATATTCGCCGGCTTCGTTCATGTCGAACACCTCGGTACCTTCTACCAGTTCGTCGCCGTCGAGGAAGTACAGGGTCACATCGTCAAGGACTTGCTCGGCAAGCTCTATCTTTGCGGCTCTGGCAAGCATCAACAACGCTTTTGTTTTGAATTTCATACATCTCTAAATTATAGTTAATAAATACAATGCAATGGCTCTGTCCTCGGCAGACAGATTTGCCTGTTTTTCTTTGTTCTCATTCAGGTTTCCGAATATCTCGGCAGAGAATCCTCTGAGCCTGCCGGATTTTATGGCTTTCCATACCGTGTTGTTATCTACCTTGTAGCTGACCATCCAACTGCCTGTTTCAATATCTGCGAATTCGGGATAACCGATCTTGTGTTTGTCCGTAAGCTGGTAGGATTCCCATAAAAAGATATCTTTGGGTGTCATTCGCGGATCGTGTTCGATATTTACCATATCGAGACGCTTTTCGGCCATGAATTTCTGCATGATACGTTCTATCTGTTCCGCGCTGATCCGGAAGAAGTATTCTTTTCCTGTGACAGGATCTTTCCGGTAGATCGGATAATCGGCCCGCAGGGCAACTCCTGTGATGATCTTTCGGTCGTCTACTACGGATAACCGGATGGGGCTTTGATCGGATAAGGTAATGAATGCCTTTTCTACGGCAGGGTTTTCGACCAGTGATATGACAGATACGCCATATTCGTCATTCAGCATATCGATAGTCAGATCGTAGACAGGTATACCATGTATATTATTCATGTATATATTATACCTGAATCGCTGAAAACGCGTAGCCGGAGGTAGCTGGCAGGAGAGGTGTTTTGTTGATAAATTGTGAGTTATGAATTATCGACGGATGTGGTTCGGCATGTCGGAATTGTATCGGAAAAGAGTTTTTTTATAGGAGGGGAAAGGGGGGAAATTTGTACCTTGTAGATGTATGGGAAAGAGTGGGAAGATAAAAATAAAAAATAATGCCTTGAATAAACCGATGTCTCAGATCGTATGTATTCAAGGCACTCTTGTGTCACTCTTGTGTAGAGAAATGAATTATGTTTCTTTTTTAGAAACTGGGTGTTTTTTTATGAGCTTAATCTGAGTTACCGATCAGCCCATACCTCTAAGTAAACATCAATAATCTGATCTATCTCATACTCTTCATAGATGAAGATATCTACTTTCCTACCGTCAGCTACGGAAGAAGTATGTACTTCAAAATTAGTTATTTTTTCTCCATCTACGGTCATAATCATATCACTGTTTGAATGCCATCCGTAGTCTTGGGTAATATATTCAATACGAATGGGGTGTGCTATCACTTGGAATGTTGTTCGATGTGAGTGTACTAATTCATAATTTTTACTATCACTGCTACAACTCATCAGTCCCATAACTGTTAGGATCAACGCGCATGAAAATTTACATACTTTTCCCATAAAATTTAATATTAGTTTTATGATGTAAAAGTAATAAATATTTAGAAAGTAGCATTATTTTCCGCTACTTTTACTCTGGTTGCCATTTTATTGACGTATTCAACTATTCAGACACTATTTATTGTTAGAGGTGAAAGTGAAATGCGAAAAAACGATGTCTTGTAGCGGTACTTTCCGCTATCTGTAAATGAAAACATCTCCTGTTTACGAAGAATTTGCCATCAATCTGAGATGGATATATTGTAGGGTGATCCTTGCTGAATCTACTTAGTTGTCTTGTTTGTTGGTCGAGTGTATATTAATATAAAATCCGGTGGTAGGCAGAACAGTACTGTCGGTGGTAGAGATAAATTTATAGACCTTATAATGTTATTATTGAGAAAGGATAAAGTAAAAGATCTTAAATGATGCCTTGAATAAATACGATCTGGAATATCGGTTTATTCAAGGCACTCTTATCTCAATATCATGGAGAGAAATGAACTATATTTTTTGCTTTTATGAAGCTTTATGATAGCGTGAATTGAATTAATTCTCCACCCAGACTTCCAGGTAAACCTCAATAGATTCTCCTATTTCGTATTCTTTATAAATAGTTACATGTACTCCTTTAGAATCTTGATTTCCAGATACTCCTATTTCAAAATCAGTTATTTCTTGTCCGTTCACAGTCATAAAGAAATCATCTGTTATATGCCAACCGTAATCCTGAGTAGTATAGCTAAATTTAATGGGGTGCTCAGACACATAAATTGTTGTTCGATGTGAGTGTACCAGTTCATAACTTTTATCACTGCTACTACTACAACCCATAAGCCCTATGCATGCAATGACCAGTACGCATAAAAATTCAAAATACTTTTTCATAAAAATTTAATATTAGTTTGACCTGACAAAAGTAATAAATTTTTAGAAAGTAGCATTGTTTTCAGCTACTTTTACTCTGGTTTGCACTTCATTAACATCTTCCACCACCAGTACAGGTTGTTGATTTAACATATCTTCGTCGTAAGCGTCGAAATTATTATGTGTTTCCACTATGTCCGTATCCATTTCGGGCATACTGGGCATACTTACGGTGTCTGCGTTTGTGGCAGCAGATGTGGTATCGGAAGCGCCGGGCACTTTTGTGCTTAGTATATTTTTCACCGTTGAAAGGCCTGTGGCAATGGTAGTAGCCAGAGCCATGTATGAGATCGGGGGGGGGTAAGTGGCCAGCGCCTGTGCTCCTGCCAGATAGGTATTGATCGTTGCTCCGGCTACGGCCATGGCTTTGCCCGCCACGGTATTCTCTCCCAACAAGTCGCTGCTTTCCGCGAAAAAAGAGGCCAGACCTTTTAATTTCTTTTCCCTGTCCTGCTTTTCTTCCTCTTCGATCTTTTTTCTTAGTTTATTTGCCTCTTCGTTGGCCTTGTTCCAGTCTGTCAGTGCTTTCTTCCGCTCCTCGTAGCTCAACTCGGTGTTTTCGGCTATGTCCCAGAGACGTTTAATTTCGGCTTCGTGTTTTTCTAAGATCTGATCTTGTGTCAGGTTTTCCGGATTCTTCGCCAGTTGCAGCGCTTCCTCAAGATCTCTGCGTTGCTGGTTTATTTCGGTTTCCTGCTCTATCCGTTGCTGGTTTGCTTCAATATCCAGTTCCAGTTTCTCTGCCTCAAGTTCTTTTTGCTGTTGTGTGAGTTGATAATGCAACGCCGTGGCTTCATTCAGTTGGTTCTGCGCACTTATTCTTTCCTGGCTACCTTCTACCTGGGTATCAACAATCCGACGGAGTGATTCTATCAACTCCTGATTGGCGGTCACCTCCTTGTCGATAAATGCCAGTTTTTCTTCGTATCCGGACTGGGCCAAGGTCAGGTCTTCCTGGAGTCTGACGCGCTCCATGAAGGCCGTGTTTAACTTTTCTTCCAGTTCCTTCCTTGCTTCGCTTCCTATCTCTTCCTGAGCTACCGCCTCCTGTAAGGATACGATTAATCTGTTGTTGGCGCTGATCTCTACTTCAATGCCTTTTACTCGTTCTGTTGTTGTGGTCTCCAGAGCCAATCCGTTGTATTCATCCAGTAGCGATCCGGTTTGCTGGATGATCTTCTGATATTCCTGTAAAGCGTTGTTTCGCTCCTGGGCAGTACTTTTCTCATGGGTCGCAGCCTCTAAATAGGATTGTGAAAGTTTTCTGTTCTTTTCTATTTGCTTTTCCAGCCATTCCAATCTGTCTTTTCCCTGTAGCACGGAAGCCCTTCTCTCTTCTCCGTCCGAAACGATCTCTGTGAGTGTTCTCTGATATTCTTCCGCAGCATTTTTTTCATCTTCTCTGAACTTTTTGGCGGCATCTGCCGCTTTGTTGTCAATTTCTTTTTGTTTATCGGCTTCCTCCTGCTTTCTTTTCAGGCTTAGTTCTTCGCTTTGTATTTCCAGTCCTTCACTCATGGCCGCGGCCGCGGCTTGTCTTTCTTTGATATTCTTAATATGTTCTTCTATTATTTTTTTCTCTTTCTTGTTGGCGGTTTTCAGTAACTGTTCTTGTTTTTCTAATTCAGTCTTTAAATTCTCTGTCAGATCTTTATTGGCATCTTTTCTTTTTTCAAGCATTTCTTCCGCTGTTGCTCCTGATGCTTTTAATATTCTGGTCTCTTTTTCTAAGGCTTTCTGATTTTCGTCTAAGGTATCTGTAAATTTCTTATAATTTTCATTTAATCCATCTATGTATTTTTTCTGTGAGGAAGTTTGATTAGTTAACTTACTAAAAGCGAGAAGTAATGCGCTGATAGCAACAACTACTAAGAGTATCGGATTAGCAAGTAAGGTTGTGTTTAAAGCGGCTACTGCTGTTTTTACTTTGGGAAGTAGTGTAAACAAAGACTGAAAACCCTTACCCAGAGATGCTACCGAATCTACTATAGCCATGCTTGCTTTTACCCGGTCAAAGGTATCGGCCAGCACTTCGTTGTCTACACCCATTTTTTCGGCTATGCTTTGGAACACCTTGAATCCGTCCGTAACTCCTTTTGTTACGTCGCCTGCTGTTGAAAGTACATCCTTCAGACCCAGCGTTGATGTCTTTGCCGCTTCGTTGACTTTGTCAATTTTACTTTGCGCCTCCTTGAGTTCTTTGAGTGTTTGTATATATTCCTTGCTCTTTGTGTCGAGTCCTAATAGTTGGCTTTTGTATGCTTTGACTTTTTTCTCTAAGTTTTCTAATTCCTTGCATGTATCGGATGTGTTATCCTCTGTTTTTTGAGTGAATCTGCCAGATCCTGATTGGATTTTGCCAGTTCCAGATTCTGGTCCTTAGTTGTTTCTGCCGTTGTGCCGGCTGCTTCCAATTCTTCGGTTACTCCTGCAATTGTATTTTGTGTTTCCTGATAAGTTTCTACCAGGTTATTTGCTGAATCTTTTATCTGTTGGTGGAGTTGTTCCAGCTGTTTCAGGCTCTCTGTCAGTTTTTCAAGGGTCTCCCTATACTCCTGAGTCCCTTTATCCAGACCTGACAGTTGATCCTGGTATTTTCTGATCTCTTCCGTCAGGCTTTCTATACTTTTTCTGGCTGATCCGGTATCCACTCCGGTTACTATATCAATTCGTTCCTGTGTTGCCATTGTTAAAAATTATCTGTTTTACATTTTTACATGTTCCGGTAAATGATATCATCTTGTCTGACTGATTATATCTTCAGTGTACAGTGTGTTTATTATCCGTTTCATGTATGTAATCAATGTTTGTTATAGATGTGTATTATATGCTTATTGATCCGACTGTCGCCACCGTACTGTACCTATCACCTGATTGGGTGTCACTATACTGCCCTCCATGATGGTGAGAGAGTCTAAATAGCCAGTGTAAGGCATAGAGATCATATATTGCATACCGGAGGAGGTGCGGACGGTAGCCAATTGTGTAGATCGGGTGAGCAGAGTAGTGGAACTGGCTTCGTATGCTAGCAGGATGACTGTGCCCGCGTCTGTTGCCAGGAGATTGGTCGTCTGATACACAGTGGGATCACCCTCCTGGGTAAACAGTATACTCTGCTGCACTTCTGCTTCCAGGAATGAATTGCCGTAGTACACATACAACCGGCAGGCGCGGCTGGAAGCACCGCTGTTGGTATTGAACGTCAGGGTTGTGGTAGATGTACCGGCATTACCGGAAATAACGGATAAACTTGCCGTGGCAGAGTTGCTTACCTCCGCCTTCCAGGGAACATTGCTTGTGACAGTGACCGTAGCCGGACCGCCGGTATAAGGGATGGTCTCGGAACCGTTACTGATGTGTATTTCGAGCGAGGGTACCATCCCTTCCTGAGTAATAAGTACATCGGCTGTGTCTGCCGGTAGGGCTTCCGTGGTGAACCTGATGGTACCACTTCTCTCATGGACCGTGGTATTGGCTTCTACCATTACCTGTATATCCGTACCCGGGGTTTCCACGCCACTGTTGGGGATACAGTCTACCCATTCCGGGGCAGATAGGATGTACCAGTTGCCATTGGAGATCAGTTGGATCAGATCGTCATAAGTGGCAGCTTGTGAACCTATTGTCAGATGTTCCGGCGTTGCCGTGATCATAGGTATCACCGGGTTGCCTTCCTGCACGATCTTAAAGGATTCATTCCTGATGAAGGTCGTGCCGTTGTATATGGCGGCCACTACGTCAATGGTCCTTTCTTCGGTGGCGGTGTTTGGCGGTATGACAAACGTGACCGTAGTATCTCCTGTGCCCGAAGTGGGGCTAACCTCCACATCCTCTTCCGTGTCGATGGCCGGGAAACTGAATCCGGAAGGCTGTCTGAGTACGTTGGTAAGTGTTGTTCCTTCGTAATCTACTGTATAAGTATCGGTCTGCCATCCCAGGTTCTCTACCCGTACAGTAACGGTTCCGATAGCGCTTCCCGACTGATAGTGGACAACTTCGGGGGTTACGCCCGCATAGATGCGTTCGGAGGGAGTGGCAGCAAATCCGTACGCTCCGTATACGGTAGAAGGGTAGGAGTATAACAGGGTGGTTGCTTCTCCCGGGTCCACCTGGCCGGAGGGGGAGGGTATTCCGGTACCGTCCGGAGCGGAGACGGAGATACTTGCCGCTTGGAAACGTTGGTCCGAACGGTTATCTACCTCGATGTGGGCCAGCAGGGTGTCGTAATAGACCGTGAGCAGGGTATCTGTCGGGGAGATGACTCTTTGTACTACGGATGCCGGAGGGGTGTAGGTGGTATCGTCGCCAAACAGGTATCCGGACAAGCCGGATTGCGCGTTGCCAAACTCATAGGTACTGCCTGTGTCGAAGACCCAGTAGTCGCCGGTCTTGTTGAGTCGGGTCACGGTAGTATGAGCGTCGTAGCAGAACATTTGTGTATACCGGGAGAGATCGATCCAATAGGCGACAGCCGAAGTATCCAGGGTGATCAGAGAGGATACCGAGCGGTCGAACAGGTAGCTGCCGTTGAGCAGCCAGTAGCCAAACGAATAGCCGGCGTTCCCTGTGGTAGAGAAGGTTACGGAGGTACTGTCTGCTACGGTAAGGGTAGAGCCGCTGTTTGTTCCGTCGGATACCCGGGCGGTTCCCGCGTTTTCGGGACTCACCGAAGCGGTTACTGTCCAGTTGGATACCTGTACGATTTGCAGGATCGTAGTGGTATTGCCCCATTTCACGGGGATATTGTGACTGGTAACTGTACCACTTTCGTTGGCCGGTAGCGTGACTTCGAACCGTGTAGAGCCCGAGCCGGAAGTCCGGTTGAAGGAAAGCGACGTAGGGCTCTCTCCCAGTTTCCACTCCAGATTGTCCGAAAGGGTAAAGGTGAAAGAGAGCGTACGCGAAAACGAATCTGTACGTACGACTACCGGGTTGCTGGAGGAAGCCTCGCCTTCGACCGCTCCCCGGCTGTCGTATATATACGTTCCGTTGGCCGGATGCTGTATCCGGAAGTCTCCGGCGATGTATTCCTGAGATACATAGTTGCTGATCTCCTGCACGGATATCAGTTCGCATTTGGTAGGAGCGGTAGACAAAGGGTCGAATCCTGTGATCTTGTTCAGTACCCAGGGCGTATTTTGTATGAATATAAACTTATTGAAAAGGTCGTGTTGCACATCCGTCAGGGTAAGGTATACATAACAGGTGAGTACGGTATTTTCCTCGGAAAACCTGTCGCGCATATATCCTTTCCAGAATTTTGTATAAATGGTTTCTCCGCCTTGCAGGGTATCGCCATTTTCGGCCTTGAACTCCTCCTCCTCGTCGTTGTAGCCTGTTGTGGGCGAACCGAAATTCAGGGAATACCATGCTTCCCCGCGTTTGATCAGGCGTCTGAGTTTCGGATACACCGTCCTTGTGGTGGGAGACGTGTTGGAGTTTGCATTGGTATAGGTCCAGGAATATCCGTAGCTGAGCATGGGGATGTTGTCGTCCGTAAGGATGAAAGGTCTGTTGGTCATCACGTCATTCACATTGGAGGTACCGTCTCTGAACACCAGCACGAAGTTGGTATCTACCTGCTCTTCCGAACTGTTCTGGAAATGGGGCAATGTTTTGTTGTCGGTATACAACTGGTTGGTACGGCCCAGGTAGTATTGGGATACATCGGTGGCTATGATGCAGTTGCCGAAGATGACATCGTCCAGCAGATTCTTTTCTTCGTCGGAAAATCCGTAGCTTGTATCTATCCTTGCCGAGCCATACTCTTTGGAGTATTTGGACAGGTATTGCTCTTCGTATTTGGTACCTAGGTCCTGCCACTTGAGTATTCCCACTTTGTAGGGAAAGAGCGCGGGCTGTATGGTATGCTCCTTGTTGTAATCGATCTTCTGTGTCCAGTCTATCCGGGCCTGGTCTCCGAAATAATTGTTCCGGGTGAGCAGACTTACCTTCTTCTCTACCGGATCTTTCACATAACGGATATCAAATATCTTGCAATACGAGGTAAAGAAATCTTTGCAGGTTTCTTCGGACTGAATGATATCGGTATAGTTCACCTGCGAATCGGACCGGATGCCGATGCCGTCCGATGTGGAGTATTCCAGGTAGGCGCTGGTCAGGGGTCTGATCACTACTCCCTGGGTCCTGTTGGCTCCTCCACTGATGCGATACCAGTGCGTGTCTCCCTGGAAACGGATCTGAATATAGACTTTGTTCTCTCCTGTCAATGTACCTGCCTGCAGCTCGCCGGAACCTGTGAATGTGTAAGTAGATGGATTGTTCGTTTTATTTTCATGAGTCTCTGAAACGCCTCTTCTCTGGTAGTAAAAGTTGTGTTCGTATCTGTTTCTTCCTTTCCCAAATTGGGTGTCTGAAAAGTTTTTGGGGTGTATATTCAGTACAGTATCATCATTCAGGGTGATGATCTCTCCTCCTCCTTCGTGGTAGGTGAGATCTTTGATCTTACGTGTACCTACGTATAATGCCGCTGATATATAGAGGGATTTAGTCCTTCTTTGTCTGGCGTCGTTGTTGCCATCGTGCCTGAAACTCCGGATGTAGAAGGGAAAGTTGACCTTGAAGTTGTAGTTCTGACTGTTGACTATCTCTATGTTGTCAAAGGTTATGGATTCCGTTCTGTTTACTAAATTCTGTCCTTGTATATCTCCCGTGCCGCCCGCGACCAGGTTGTAGTTTTCCGACGCGCCTACGGGGATATTACCGTTTGTTTTTGGGTCAATATAGCCAAGCTTTCCTCCCTCTATGGCAATCTGTGTGCCCAACTGCGAACCGGCGGTATTGTATTGGGGTACGATCATCCACAGATCGTTCCAGTAGGGATTGGAGGCATGGAAAAATGTGCCGTCAAGCTCCGTTTCCCATCCGTACTCTTCCAGTTTAGATCGGATCTTATTGAAGAGCTTGCTCACCTTGATCATGGGCCGTTGGTAGTAGGACCTGTATTCTCCGTAGAAATTGCTTCCGGTAGGGTGATTCCTGTCGGTACCCAATCTTTCGGCTCGTTTGTGCTCGTTGAGTATGGGAGAGGTATAGCTTTTCTTGTCCGTATCGGAATACCAGGTGATCTGGTCCGAATCCTGGTTGTAATTGACATAGCTGTCGCTGTCGAAATTGTCGTATTGCCCCTGATAGGTCATTGCGTATCCGAAATAGTCGCTCATGTTTTTAGAAGCCACTCCCGAATCCGTAGGCGGTTCTGTATATTTATTCCCCCCCGCTGAAGAAGGTGTATACATTGGCCGTGTTCACCGTATGGGTAAAGTCGAATCTCTCCTTGTCCTGAGGATCACTGTACAGATCCTTGAGCTTGATCTCGGACATGGTGTAGAAATAATCGCCCAGGCCGCCATAAAGCCTGATCTTGTACTTATCGTTGGTATGGTCTATACTCTCTATCTGCATATAACCACTTTGATATAGGGTATTGTTGACATACAATCGGAAGTTGGTCCGTGCGATGGGGTTGACATGCAGGATTTTCTTGTCGTAATTGCCTATGTGGGAAAACAGATCGTTGTTCCTGTGGGTCCGGGGCAGACTGATCTGTACGGAATAGGGGATCTTGGTGGCCGCGGGGTCGGTGAGTTCCGATGCCTGCAGGTTGAAGGACAAGGAGGTATTTGTATCTATATCTACCTGTGTATAGACACCCTCTATCTCGATCTGGAATTCTACTGTATGTAATGTGGCCATATCTGGTTACTTGTATTTGTCCGGGGTTGCTGGTATGGGATCCGGGAGTTATCTTCTGAAGTGTTTCTGACTCTCTTTGACCGAGGAGGTATATTGCGGAAGCGCATACGGTCTTTGCTTTTCGGAGTATCCTGTGTCTGTGATCAGGCACGTGGCGATCCTATCGTAGGTAAGGTCGTGAATGAATACCTTGGGGGAGTAGATCAGGTGATCGATACGCGCCGCCCCCTCCTGTGTCAACAGTCCGGTGTTCAGTTCATATTGCCTGTCTATCTCCTGGCTGATGCGTTTTTGCTTCCAGCTCAGTGAATTGCTTCTGTCGCCATACAACTTGACATCGGTTCTGACAGGGCTCCACGACCGGATGGCCCGTCCTGTGCATAAGAGGGAATCCATACCGCCGTACTTATTCACATAATAAAGTACGTACCGGTTGTGACAGGAGCCGACGACAGTGTAGGAATATGTCTCTACCGGCGATGCCAGCGTTCCCATAACCAGGTCGATGGTGTCGCCTGCTTTCAGGGTCAGGGTACTCAGATCTACAGAGAGCACCTGATACACGGAACCTGCCACCGGATAGTTGCTGAGAGTGTTATTGTTGATCCTGTAGCCGTAGTTCTGGCTGGCTCCGGTGAGATTGACACCTGTGATCCACACTTTTTGCCGCGGGTCTACGCGGGTATCTATGGGGGCATTCAGCCCTCTGATCTCGTCCAGGCTGGAAATGTAGTTGTCGTTGTAATCATATACGACCGTATAATGTTCATTCTCTCCGGATAGGTTCTGTTCGGATTCTATGGTAAAGGTAAGGGCGGTAGACACCAGACCGTCGGAAGGAACATTGCCGGTGATGAGCCCACTCCAGGTCAGCTTTTCGTAGAAAGTCTCTACATATTCCCGGCATACTTCGCTGATGTCTATTTTTACAGTTTCATCTGCTGAGCTGTAAGGGAATATCTTACCACGGTATATATCGGTATCTCCGATCAAAATGGTGTAGTTTATAAGATCTCCCTCTTCTGCGTTGAATGTGTGGAGGATCGGATAATTGCAAGAGTATACCATGTCTGTAGTTTTTAAGATTTATTTGTTGATAGGGAGGGGCGCTGGACTCCGATGGCTTTGTCTGATTTATATGGATAAGGAAAACTTCTGTACTTCAGTCTGTTCTCTGTCACTTTGCAACAGAGAAGGATAGGAATAGGGTGAAAGTCTTTGTTTTATCCACCACCGCCCCAACTCAGTGGAATTGAATCGTAATTGTCAAGCCCTTTACAATTTGTGAAACAATTTCTTCCGGGTATGGAGGCCGGATACCCTTCTTTTCCTATCCTTTCCCACAATTCGCCACCATCCGGATCTTTTGGAGTTGTTTCTATCAATTTGCTACAGTTATAAAAACAGTATTGAAAGTTTGCTACTTTTGTATTATTGGTGAAGATTTTTTTCGGAATAGACGTTAGAGAATAACAGTTGTAAAAGCAATACTGTAAGTTCGTAATTTCTGTATTAGTGCTAAATAACTCTTCTGGAACAGAAGCTAATTTATCGCAATAATAAAAGCAATACTGAAAGTTTGTGGCTTTTGTATTATTGCTAAATAAATTCTCTGGAACGGATGTTAATTTGCCGCAATGATAAAAGCAATACTGAAAGTTTGTTACTTCTATATTATTACTAAATAGTTCTTTTGGAATGGATGTTAAAGAACTACAGTTGGAAAAGCAATACTGAAAGTTTGTTACTTCTGTATTATTACTGAATAGTTCTTCTGGAATAGATGTTAAAGAATTACAGTTGGAAAAGCAATACTGAAAGTTTGTTACTTCTGTATTATTACTGAATAGTTCTTCTGGAATAGATGTTAAAGAATTACAGTTGGAAAAGCAATACTGAAAGTTTGTTACTTCTGTATTATTGCTGAATAGTTCTTCCGGGATGGAAGTTAAGAGTCGGCAGTAAGAAAAGCAATTCTCAAAGTTCGTTACTTTTTTATTATTACTAAACAGTTTTTCCGGAATGGATATTAAAGAACTACAAGTATAAAAGCAGTGCTGAAAGTTTATTACTTCTATATTATTATTAAATAGTTTCTCCGGAATGGATGTTAAAGAACTGCAATTACAAAAACAACCCTGAAAGTTTGTTACTTTTTTATTATTGCTAAACAGTTTTTCCGGAATAGATGTTAATGAACTACAATTGTTAAAACAATTCTGAAAGTTTGTAGCTTCTGTCATGTTGTTAAATAGCTCTGCCGGAATGGTTTTTAAGGAACTACAAGAGTTAAAGCACTCTTGAAAATTTGTTGCTTTTGTTTTGTTACTAAAAAGTTTTCCCGGAATGGTTGTTAAGGAACTGCATTTGTAAAAGCAATAATGAAAGTTAGCAGCTTGTGTATTATTACTAAATAGTTCTTCCGGAATGGATAGTAAGGAACTACAGTTGTAAAAGCAATATTGGAATTCTTTGGTTTCTTTAAATGCTCCATATTTATCCTTCGGAATGTAGGAAAGATAATAACAATTGTAAAAGGCAGACCGCATGTCTGAAATGCTATCTCCCCATGAAACAACACCTGTAATGGAATAACATTCAGCAAGAGAGAAAGAATTTGCACGTATAACCAATTCGCGTCCTTTTACTGATACATAGTATATTCCTCCTTTGCTATAGGTATGAGCAGGATAGGCTTCCGAGGTGTTCTCTATTGTTCCATCTCCCCAATCTATAATCACTCCCTCGGCGGAGGAAAATACATTCAATCGGGCTGTATCCTCATCAGATACCGTAAACTCTATCGTATAGGGTACTATTTCCTCTTCTTTCCGGTAAACTAATTCATCACCTACGTACACATGAGAGATACTGTTTTCCCCTACATATAGGTTGGTCTTATTTTCATTCGTAAAGATCATATACTCTTCTTTTTTTTGATACAATGAAACATAATTTACAATTCAAAACTCCGCTTTATTACTTCTGAGATGTCTCTGGCAAACGCCTTTTTCAGATCGTTGATCAGGCCTGATCTCAGTTCCGTGATCGTTTCCGAGATCAATCCTTTCGGAGGAATTCCTTTGTCTTTGATCTTACGACCTATCAGAAATGCCAACTGGTTTACCGTAGGGATCACCTGCTTGCCGTTGGGCAATGTCTGGGGCTGGGGAATGATAGGTTTGGCCTGTATATAGTCGATCATAGTATGTACGGGAGGGAACTTACCTGGCTGACGGCCATACTCTATCCATCTCCAATAGGAAGTAAGATCCAGAAAAACACTCCATTTCTCGTCTTCTATAGTAACACCAAAAGAGAGGGTATTCTCCAGGTCTCCGGTTGCCCGGATCGTATTCAGCTTGCCTTTATAGGTCTCAACAAACAATTGCCCCCACTCCGTGAGTACTTTATCGACATGGGTGTATTGTATTTCTACGGGTGTGCTCATCGTCCTCTTCCTTTTCTCCCTTTACGCATCTGTTTTATCTTCTCTTCGACCTGTTTGTTGTGTCTCAGGATTTCACGCTTGCAGGTGGTCGCGTCGTTGAGGAATTCGACTAAGCTCATTTCAAATACCTGGTATTTATCTACGTTGTAGGCCTGGACGATCTGCCTGATCACACTGTCCCAGACGTATGCAGAATCTCGTCTGCCGCTTTCTTTGCCTTTCCTATCGCCTTCTCCAGGATCTGTCTCTTCCGGGGATCCTTTTCCTTCTTCAGTTCTTTCTTCATTTTCCTGATTGAAGAGTAGAGAGTAAAGGCGGACAACACGTCGAACCTCTTTTGCAAAAAAACTTATCCCCATACTATCTATATACGGGAATTTATCGTAGAGCGTTTGACGGAGTTCCATCACATCGTATCCCTCTCCATATTTCTTTCCTTTGGGAACGAGCAATATAGCACACAACATGGCTACATCGTCGGGATTCTTCTCCAGGGTGAGCTGATAGTCGATAAACTGTCCGGCTGTCATCTTTTCGGCACAGGGGTCAGTAGGTATGTGGTTCCCTCTACTACGTATTTTCCTCCTACGAAACGTGGCTTCAGGTTTTGTGCCGTAAGACCCTCGATCTTTTGTAATAGATCCGTTACCACTTCCAGAGGCATGTTCTTGTAGCTTTCAGATGTTTCTCCCGAGAGTACACTAAGGACATCTATCGCCTTGTCGAACTCACTCTTTTTCATACCCATAATAGCCAGGATCTGATGAAACTGTCCGATGGATACGTCTTCCCATGTAAACTTTTTTGTCATAATATTATCTCATATTTATTTTCGTCGGATATATTTTCCTGGTAACCCTTGTAAGCAAGCATCAGGGCGATCACGTGGTCGTCGTGCATACCCGGCGGTGCGTTGTAAGTGACAAGATTGGTCACAGGGTTTGTCTTTGATTCGTAAAAACTGAGTTCGGTCAGCTGTATCGGATCTACCTTCAGTTTCACCTCTTTTCTTTGGAAAGCCACCTGCAGGCTCTCCACCAGCTTCCGCTTGGTTGAATTTGTCGTAACGAACGGATGAATGGTGTACCCGCGTCGTATGATCGCGTCCGAATAGATCTTACCAATGCTGTTCTGCTCTACATAGAAAGACTTTATTTTCGACCGTACCACTCTCTGTCCCCTGTTTCCTGTATCATCGTAAGTGAATGTATCTAATATTTCGCATATCTGCTCTACCTGTTCTCCCGGAGACAGGTCGTTGGTAGCCCATATAAATACCTGCCTGCCAAACTCGTTGATACCTGTCAGCACTGTACGGTCTTTTCCGGAACCTGTCCCGAAGTCCAGCCCCAGGTAGATCTCAAAATAGGGCTGGCTGGTACCCTCCTGAGAAAAACATCCTGAAAGATCGAAAACAGTGCCCTGCGCGTCGATGAATTCACCTTCGTATTCGGACTGCCATTTCATCGCAGGCATTTTGTCTTTTTTGGCAAGGTCTTCCGGCGCGATGGGCACCGGGTAGCTCCGTACCCAGTCGAATGTTCTGTAATAGGGATTTGTCTCGTCGCATCCTTCCTTGTAGGATTCATAGAAAAATCCGACTTTGAACTTCGGGGTGGAAATGATGATCGTCAGGGCTTTGTGAACGGTGACCCAGGGCGCAATATATTCGTAGAATGTAGTATCTTTGAAAGAACTTCCTTCATCCACGATCAGCACGCCGGTAGTTGTATATCCCCGCAGCGATTCTCCCTGTTTTTCCGAATGAAACCGGATCAGGGAACCGTTGACGAATTCGATGGTCAGCTCCTGCCCGTTCTTGCTGTGTATGAAGGGGTGCGCCGCCTTCACTATCTCCCTGAACATTTTCCTTGCCAATCCCAGTTCCGGAGTGACGTACGAGTTGACAGAACGCGGATCGGAAAGCGCGAAACGAAGCAACTCGGCCTTGGTGAACGAAGACTTGCCGAAACGTTGTCTCGCAGCCTTGATAACTATAGTCTCCGCTACTTTGACCGGGCGTTTCCGTATCTCGTCTATGTAGGCATGCACCTGGCTTTGCCATTCATACGGAGAAAGCCTGCCGTATATCTTAATCTTGTGTTTCAATCAGAATTCTATATCAAATCCGGTGACTACCACTTCCTGACGATCGGTATATCCGAAATTATTTTTCATCAGGAAAATAGCTACGGAAGATTTGTATTTTCCACTGAGGGATTTATCTATAAAATCGGCCTGGACTTCCCGCATGAGTCTTCTCGCGACGGGGAAAAACTCTTCGTAGCCCTCTGCGTGGCCATAATTCCACAGGGTTTTTATATCTACATCTAAATAGGCCGCTATGGCTTCCGGGGTGATTGCCGCGCCTTCTGCCCGCAATTTCCTGATCAGTTCGGATACCTGCCGTTCGAATTGCTTCGCATTTTTAAACTTCTTCGGGCGGCCTGGAGGATTCTTCTTCTGTTGCTGTTTCATTTTCTTTTTTCCGGTTTAGTTTTTCGCTGTATTTATTATAGTGTGGCTTCAGCAGACTTAACAGTTCGGCCAGACAAGCTGAACAAAAGATGTTTTTAAGATATTTTTCTCCTTGTTCCTTTTCGTATATAGCCTTTAGCTTCTTTCTGTCTTTTCTGCCTATATTCCGGCTGTATCCCGACTCTTCCACTGTCTTGAAATTACTGGTGAACTTGCTCAGGAAGTTGTATTCTTCTTTGGTCATTTGTTTGATTTTTTAGGTGTGTGTACTTTTTTTCTGTTTTCTTGCGGGCAGCTGATCTGGTTCTTACAATCGGATCTTCCTTAGGCAAAATGCCGTCCTTATTCCCGCAATACCATGCCGAAAGGCGTTTGATAAAGGTTTTGCCTGCGCAGGAGGTGCAATCCTCATTTCCTGTGATCTCCCTGTATATGTTACCCAGTTCCCGGGTGGTATGGTAATCTACGAAATGGGTTTTTTCGGTATGGAAGAAAACCTTTTCCAATGTATTTTCATAAGGGCGCAGACGTTCTCTCTGAGAGCTGGTCAATGTTATCATACTATACTATTTTATGGGTTATTTTATCTACCGCGGCTCCGACAATGTCTTTTACGGCGATCAGGATATATCCTATATTTTCCGCATAGAATGCCAGTAATGCCGTGTACATCAGGGTTTTTATTGACAACTGCGACGTGAGTATCAAGAAAATAATACATGCCCACCATGTGGAGCAGAGGCTGCAATCCAGAGGTTTCAGCGATATCGGTCTATAAGTCGCAGTTCCTTTCAATACCCTCCAGATGCACATTTTCATACTCAGGATAGCTCCTGAGAGATCTACGATAAAGACAACTATGATCGTTATCATGATCAGGTCTTTCAATAAATTCATATCTTCTGTCATACAAGTGTTCAAATTTTTTTCTTATCGTTTTTATCCTTGCCCGTATGGTTGCCTCCGAGCAATTGTAGATTTTCGCTACTTTCCGAAAAGATGCCAGTTCTGCGTATATCAGCAGTAACCTTCGTTCTGTGAGATCCAGTTGTTTGAATACATCCATCAAAGAGGAATCTTCGCATCCGAAGTATTCATTCTCTATCTCTGTGATCCTTCTGCCTAATTCGGACTCTACGACTGATCTTTTTTTATTTGCTAATAGATTGTCTTCCTCTTTCATACTTTCCATGAATTGAGTTTAGATATTTAATATACTGATTGCGGATGATTTTGCGTATGAAACTATCCAGTTCTCCCCGTTCGGACATGATCCGTATTTTTTCAATGTCCTTATATTCAAGTAATACAAGTGCTATTTGTTGAACGAAGTCCGATCTTAACTCATGGTTTCTGTGAATATTCTCAGAGAAAATAAGAAATCCTGTCATGGAATAAAGTTTGCCTTCCGAGACATATCGGGAAATGATCAGGTCTGCCTGAGTATTACGCATATAGTTGAGTTCTATTTTTAATTACTTTGTTTACCTCTTCTCGTACGATAGTAACCGTTATTGCTTGTATCAGATGTTTTTAATCTCTATACATAAACTTTAGCAAAACTACAGGTATAAAGAAAAGTTATCAAATAAAAGGGTTGTGAGTTATCGACGCGTCGATAACTCCGATAAGTAATAAAATCTTATTGTCTTTTATCGTGATCAATTCTTTAATACGTTTGGTCCCATAGGATATGGAACTGTGACTAAAACCAAAAACGCTTTCCATATCTACTGGTAAATAGCCTTCACCGCGGAGAAAGTACCAGATTACATGGCGTTTGTCTACAAGATCCATGGATCGGTCGTGGCAGATAAATTCGTTGTAAGTAATGCCTAATCTACGGGCATAGAATGTAGCTGATTCTTTCAGTCTTTCTCTTGTATCTGCTTTCTGCATGGGAGTGGTATGCTTCATGTCTGTTATTGTATTTGTTGTGTTGATTTGTTTTGGTTTTATATAGGTTGCTCTATTGTTCGGATCTGTTGTGGGTGAGGCTCAGGATATCAGGAGGAACCGAAGAGTAGATTTTGTTTTTCAATAAAGCCCCTTTGTGTGATGAATGATAAGGCAACCACCTGATAAGTATACCAGGATCAGGTCCGCAACCTGGAGAGAATAAAGGCCTGTGGCATCACTATTTTACCTCTGGACTGTTTTACCTGCAGGATCAGTCCCCAAAGGATTTTGTAGTTGCCGGTAGCTATATTCAGGATCTCATCTATACCAGCCGGATGAATACCCAGTGAAGAGAGTTCGGCCCGCAGATCGTCCTTTGTGGTATCTTTTACACACATACTACCTGTTTTTACCAAAGACCTGAGAGCTGAAACGACATTCTCTACTGTGTATCCGGGGTTGGTATATACGTTTTCAATTAATTTCCATACCGGGCTATATTCGGCTTCTATTCCCTCGATCTTACGGACAAACTCCCAGTCGATTGAATTCCAGCTGAGAGAATTTTTAAGTTTCAGCAAAGAAGAATTCTCTTCCGCTTTCGTTGGGACGGGTAAGGTGAACCTATCTTTTTGTTTCTGTTTATTATATACAGGGTTACCTTTTTGGTTACTCTGTATGTTACCTTTTTGGTTACCATTCTCGTTACTATTCGGGTTGCTTTCGGAAACATTGATTATCTCATAGAAGGCACCTGTCTTGCGTCTGTCTCCTTCTTTGTACCTGATCAGCCCTTTTTGCTGGAGCTTGCTGCGCACCTCACATATGGTTTTGCGGGAAATACCCAGTTCCAGTTCAATGTTTCTTGATGGCAATTCAAATGGATTGAGCCATTTTCGTGTGTTGCATTCTTTCAGGAGATAGAAATAGAAATCAGCCTCATAAGCGGTTATTGACCGGATATGCCTTACAGACCAGAAATTATTGATCAAAAGAAGATAGTTCATGGAGTTTTATGATGTGGACGTGGATGTTTGGTTTTCTCATTTTTTATACATGCAGGTAGATGGCTGTAAAGAGTCGCCTGCTGTATTGGTCTGTGGTAGAGAGAGTCTGCTATTTATAAGAATTCATCATCTTCGTCTTCGTAGTCCAATTCACGCATCAATCTTCGTGAGTTTTTCCCTACATAGAAGAACATGTATGCACAAAATAAAAATACAGTCCAGTGAACCCAGCAAAAACATGTGCTGATCACCCAAATACATAGTATGTGTTTTGCTTTCATTTTGAATAGGATATTTGTGTTTGTTTCCGGAATTAACTTTTTCTGTTTTTTTATTCCTGATCTTATCGGATTATTTGGTTGAAATGTGTTAATCATCTGATCCTTCGCTTTGCGATTTTGGTATGATTTTCTATCTTTGTTAATTAATTTGTAAATCAACAACACAAATATAATGCTATTGCATTTAAATAATAAAACATTTGCATAGAAAATGTGATGCTTTTGCATTATTTAACAATAAGGCTTTATGGAAACTATTAATGAAAGAATTAAAGAGATCATACAGGTTTTGTATCAAGGAAATGCGAGTGAATTTTCCAGGAAAGCAAATATCAAACAACCCACTCTGAATACCATTATCGGCGGAAGGCAAAGTAAACCTTCGTATGAAGTGATAAATGCTATTGCATTAAATGTTGAAGGTGTAGATCTGGAATGGCTTTTGACAGGTAAAGGAAAAATGTTGAAAAGTAATTATATGGTCCAATCACAGATAGCGAATACCATTGGTGGACATAATGTTAATATTTCATCTTTACCGGAAACCGGGACTCAAAAAATAATAAATGAAGAAGGAGTTGTGATTACAAGTGAGTCCTGGCCGAATGAACACACTCAGCTTTTGTCGAAAATTTCGGAATTAACGGCAGAAGCAGAGCGACTGAAATTGGAGAATATATTACTGAAAAAGAGCTTAAATGATAAAGATAGTTTGATCCAGTCAAAAGATGAGTTTATACAGTATATGAAACAATCCGTTAATTCTAAGTCTAAGTAACAAAGATATATAGTATTGATTTTTTATCCAAATAATTATGATTTTATTACTTTAGATGAGTGATAAAAAACTTAGAAAGATTGTTCGTAAGCGATGAGTGGCTATTTACTGAACTGAAAAAGTGCTAATTAGCTACGGGCTTTGTCAGGGTTTACTGGGATGTTTGATAAATTGTTGAAATCTTAAAACGATATTAGTAACTGTCGGATGTTTCATGTTACCGTCCGTTAGTACCACACAAAATAGATGGTGAGCATACCAGACCTTGCATGTTCCATTTTAAATTTCTTTGTATTGCTACACGCTGTTCATTCTTGTGTATCTGATGGTCCGTGAAATAGGAAGTGTTATTATTGGAACAGTTTTGGTTAATAATCAGATTTAGTTTAGTTACCAGTTCCCTTGGGAATGGTTACTGATTAACCTGTTTTACCGTACTGCTTTCCTGGGATGTTCCGGTATATACCAGATCTGTAATCTCTTTGTCAAAGGAGGGTAGTTATGGAGGAATGTTTAACCGCTGCCCAAAGGAGAGTGATGTCAGAACCCTATGGCAGCCTGATGGTTTTACGGGAAATCGAACTCTGGATGATACAGTTTTGTTTGTTTTGTGTTTAATTTCTGGGTTCTTTAAAAAACTGTTGCCAGAATTTGTTGGTTATCCGATGCTGGCGACAGTTTTTTGTCAATGGTATATGCATTCAGTATGACTGGATTTTATTTATTCTATGGGTAGATACTTTCCGGAACTTGCATCAGATGGGACCGAATACATTGCTTTCTCCTCCGTTGACCACAACCACATGCCCGTTCATATAGCCACATTTATTACTTAACATGAAAACCACTATATTGGCTATCTCTTCGGGTCTTCCCAATCTTCCCAGTGGGTTGCGGATGGTAAATAGCTTCTCTGCTTCTCCCGGATCTTCCGGATTCATCTGACGGAGTGCCACCTCTGCCATGGGGGTCATGATCAGTCCGGGAGCAATGGCATTAGACAGGACACCGTATCTTCCGTATTCCAGGGTCGCGCTTTTGGTTACACCTGCAACCGCATGTTTAGTTGTGATGTAAGCAGAATGATTGGTGGTTGCTCTCAGACCTCCGACAGAAGATACGTTCACAATGCGTCCTATGCTTTGTTTTTTCATCACAGGAAGTACCTACCGCAATCCGTAATAGACTCCCATCACATTCACATCCACTACTTTTTTGAATATGTCTACATCCTATTCGGGAAGAGGGACCAGCCTGCCTTCAATGCCGGCATGGTTGTAAAAGCTGTCTATTCTTCCATAGACTTCCAGAGCCTGATCTACATCTCCTTTTACCTGCTCTTCACAGGTTACATCTGCCAGGATTTTCAGGATCTTTACTTCCGGATATTCCTGTTTAATGTTCTGTATGGCCTGATCTAAGGCTGCTTCATCGTAATCTACCAGGGTAAGGTGCACGCCGCAGGCCAGACATTCTCTGGAAGTGGCGAAGCCGAGTCTGCCTACCGTTCTTGTAATGAGGGTGGATTGGTCGTTTAGAATTTGTTTTTTTGAATGAGTTGTATCTGAATTCCCGGAAGCGGTAGCTTCAGAAAAGTGGCACATGAGTTGCCAAATGAAATATTATTTACAAATAAAAAAATACCATATAGGGAAACTTTTTGTTTGTTTAATAGCAGGATAAGTCTTTTGCCGTTGTTATTCACTTCTGACCTTCTTTTTACAACTGCTTTTGATAAGGAGATGTCCGCGTATTTTTGTGCCGTTTCTCCGGAGCTGGCCTCAGTGTTCGGAAGAAGCATTCCACTTCGGTAACCTTAGCAGGCTGGGTGTAAAAATTTTGTGGTTCTTCTTCCTTTTCGTTGCGGGAAATACATGGTACACTATTGGCTATGATCTGTCTGATCTGCTGAAAGTCCTTGTGCACTTTGTTGACCAGTTGGTAGGCTCCATCAATCTGTGGTTGACTGTGTAAACGGCACTGAAGTGAAAAAGAACTTTTTTTATTTGCCAGGGACCGTAAAAAAAGGCCGGCTTTTTTAATATTTACTTAAATCCCTCTCTCAGTGCCTGAAAAGCCTTTTCTTTATCTATTTATAAGCTATTTTAATCCACTCTCTCTTTCATAATCCGGTCTTTTTTTGTTTCTTTTGTCTGTACGAAATACCCAAACCTATTCATGAGAAAAATTTTACGAGAGAACGACGGACTACCCCTTCCGGTACTGGTGATGCTGGCGGTAATTGCCGGTATGACGGTTGCCAATCTGTATTACAGTCAGCCTTTGCTGAACCTGATCCGCCATGAGTTCGGCGTGACGGAATTCACTGCCAATTTTATATCTATGATCACCCAGGCAGGCTATGCGTTGGGACTGCTTTTTATTGTACCTCTGGGAGATATGCTCCGGCGGCGAAATATTATATTGAGCAATTTCGGTATGCTGATCCTTGCTTTGCTGGGGATGGCTTTTGCTCCGAATATATATTGTGTGTGGGTGGCTTCCCTGCTTACAGGCATCTGTTCGGTGATGCCTCAGATGTTTGTACCCATTGCTTCCCAGATCTCTACACCGGAGACAAAGGGACGGAATATCGGGTTTATTATTTCCGGATTGCTGACCGGTATCCTGGCTTCCCGTGTGGTCAGTGGAATGGTGGGTGATTATTTCGGATGGCGCGCCATGTATCTGATCGCGGCGGGCCTGATGCTGCTTTGTGCTGTGGTGATCCTTTTGTTCCTGCCGGATATACGTCCGACTTTCCGGGGCACTTATCGCCAGCTGATGGGATCCATCGGCCGGCTTGTGAGGGAAGAACCGCGTCTGCGGCTTTCTTCGCTGCGCGCTGCCCTGGCTTTCGGATCTTTCTTGGCTTTCTGGTCGACCCTGGCTTTCAAAATGGAACTGGCTCCTTTCTATGCAGGCAGTCACGTGATCGGGCTGATGGGGCTGTGCGGGATTGCCGGGGCGCTTTCTGCCTCTTTCATTGGTAAGTATGTCAGGAAGATCGGTGTGCGGCCTCTGAATTACCTCGGCTGTGCCCTGCATGTGGCGGCGTGGTGGCTTTTCTGGTACTCCGGCAATACCTACCGGGGCATTATTTTCGGGATCATTGTGATCGATATAGGCATGCAATGTATCCAGCTAGGCAATCAGACCAGTGTCTTCGAACTTCGTCCGGGAGCGTCGAACCGGATCAATACCGTGTTTATGACTACCTATTTTGTGGGAGGAGCACTGGGTACGCTACTGGCGGGTACTGCCTGGCAGGCACTGGGGTGGTCCGGAGTAGTGATAGTGGGGGTTTCTCTGACTCTCTGTTCTTTACTTATGAATGTATTCGACAGAAGGTATGAATGAGCGTAAGATCCTTCATATAGATATGGATGCCTTCTACGCTTCTGTGGAAGAGCGGGAAAATCCGGAGTTGAAGGGGAAACCGCTGGCTGTCGGGTACGATCATGAACGTGGAGTGGTGGCTGCCGCCAGTTACGAGGCCCGGAAGTATGGAGTTCGTTCGGCCATGTCTACCTTCAAAGCCCGGCAATTGTGTCCGGAACTGATACTTGTGCGGGGGCGGATGGAACTGTACAAAGAGGTCTCCGGAACGATCCATGAGATCCTGCGTCAGTATACCGATGCGATCGAACCGCTGTCGCTGGATGAGGCCTTTCTGGATGTTACGGAAAACAAAAAACAGATCTCTCTGGCGGTAGATGTGGCGATGGCTATCAAGGAACAGATCCGGCAGGAGACTGGTCTGACCGCTTCGGCAGGGGTCTCGTACAACAAATTCCTGGCAAAGGTCGCTTCTGACCACCGTAAGCCCGATGGGCTTTGTACCATTCATCCCGATCAGGCATTGGAGTTTATCGCGAAACTTCCTATTGAGGCGTTCTGGGGGATTGGTCCGGTGACAGCAAAGAAAATGCATACTCTGGGCATACATAACGGAGAAATGTTGCGTTCCTGTCCGAAAGAGATGCTGGTGCGACAATTTGGAAAGGTGGGTACTCTTTACTACGATTTTGCCCGGGGAATTGATCCGCGTCCGGTACAACCGGAACGTATACGTAAATCCATTGGTTGCGAACGCACCCTGGGAAAGGATATTTCTCAGACTTCACAAGTGATCCTGGAGTTGTATCATGTGGTGAATGATCTGCTGGAACGTCTGCGGGGAAGAGACTTCAGAGGAAATACCCTTACGCTGAAAATCAAATTCCATGATTTCAAGCAGATCACCCGTAGCCTGACGGTCCCTTATCCATTGATGGACCGGGAGAAGATCCTGCCTCTGGCCAAGGAACTGTTGAGAGAAGTGGATTATTCTGACCGGCCTATCCGTCTGATCGGGGTTTCTGTTTCCAATCCCAGAGAGGAAGAATTGAAGCCGGGGCAATGGCAACAACTCCGTCTGGAATTTGATGATTAAGGAGTCTGTGAAGGTTGGCCGGTCTTTTTCTTCCGGTGTTGTTATTCCCTGATGTATGTATATACCACAGGATTGTCGTCCCGGCTCCGGAACGATTGTTCTACATAGTTTATGTCCATGACCGTGCGGTTGGGACCGGATACACATATCAGGCTATGCTCGGACTGCAGGAACCAGCGTCCTTTTTCTGTTTCTCCGTTTTTTACCCGTAGTTCGTAGGTATGATCGGGGCGGAGGCTCAGCTGCTGTTCGGCAGACCGATAATTTCCGGTCAGCTCTTCCAGTTTGTCGGAAGTACGGTCTTTGTCGAACCGGATCAGTCCGGTGATCAGGAGTTGTTCGTTGGGACCCTCTTCATCTTCTCCTTTCAACACAAGTGTTCCCATGAATTGTCCGTATACCGGGACTCCGTTTCCTTGTGAGACCTCTTTATACTTCTCTTCTACTTCCCGGAACATGCCGCGCATAGCTACCGGAATACGTTTGCCGGTAGCGCTTTCCATCAGTGAGGCGGCATCTGCCAGGTAAGTGAACATTCCGTCGAAGAAGTACTCACCGGCCCTGTTCTGCTCATCTGTAAGCGCGTCTGACTGACCGGATGTTTCTGTTTTCTGCCTGTTCTGCTGGCAGGAGAAACCTATGAATAAGGTGAACAACAATGCGATTGAAAGCAAACAACTTCTTTTCATACTTCATCTGGCTTTTAGTTGTATGCGGATATTCCGGGTGTGATTTCTTCAGAAAGTTCCGCTACAGATCTGATACGTTTGATACTACTGGTTCTTACCGAGATCTGAGGATCTACGTTGTCTATTAACAAAAAAGTGTGCGTTCTGTTTGTCTGTCGCGCGGCCTTTGACGTGAACAAATAATAAATTCCTATCTCTCCGGGCGCGGCGTACACTTCTTTTCTGTCTGGTCGCTTACCGGTAAAGAAATACCGATCTCCTTTCTTTCCTCTTCTTTATATAGAAGGTATCTCTACAAAGGTAGAAGGAAAAAATGAGAACGTGCAGAAAATCGCCGGAAATTCTGACCGATCCGTCAGGGATACTTTTCAGGTTCTTCTTCATTTTCATTGAAAGAAAAATAGGATTTCCTATAGAAAATTCCTGGATCGCAGATCGACGAGGTCAATCGGGCGGTAGACGCAAACAATTCCGGATCGACATAGCCAACCAAGCAGTAGGAAAAGTGCTTAGAGTACTTTCAGTAGATCATACAAATCATAACTGTGTTAGGATCAGTAGTATATGCGGCGATTTCAACAGATCAGACAGATAATAGGGTAACATGGATTTCTTTCAACGAAAGGGAAGAAGGGCTCGTTTTCCCGGAATGGAATATGAACAGGAACCGTCTCCTGAACAGAGAAATGGGATAACAGACATAAAAAAAGAGTTTCCCGAAGGAAACTCTTTTGGCTTATTATGTTCATACTAAGTTTTTACGCTGCTGTCTGCCTGGATAGCAGTTTCTGGATCTTGCCATTGATCATCTGACACATGGCACCGTTCCGCATTGCCTGGTAACGTTTCAAACGATACTGCAACATTTCGATTTCATTCATACTTTTTTTCATAATTGTCAATTTTTTGTGGTCTTTAGTTTTGTAGAGCTATGGACCGGTTAGACATGTTTTACTCTGACAACGGTACAAAGATACGAAATAATGTTAGAAAACTATGTTTTAAAACATAAAACTTCGCTTGTTTAAGTGAGATTTAACAGACGGGTACCTTTATAAAGGTAAATGTTACAATGGTGTTACAAAATGGGATGTAGATTATGTATGAATCTATCCTATACCTGTCTGAGTGTCTCAGAAGCAGCCTGTAAGGGATGTATGGGTTACGTGTGGCAGGGCAAACAGACAAATCCCGGATGTATATCTGACGCAGAGTCAGCTGTCAGGTAGGCATATGCTGCTGCTTGTACAATAGCTTTTTCAGCCTGCTGTTCAGTAATTGACACATGGCGCCGTTTCCCATGTTCCGGTACCGTTTGATGCGGTAACGGAGTAATTCTATTTCACTTTTATTTTTTTTCATATCAGTTCAGTTTTTAGTTCGTATCCGGATCACCGCTTTCTGTCCCTTCCTTTTCATCATCTGGCAGGGCGATCTGTTTCTATACCTCTTATCCGGTTGTTGTTTCTTGTCTTTTATCGGATATCGGATGAAGGATACATATAAAAAACAATGTGAATGTAGCTTTTGTTCCGGGAAATATGTTCTACAACATGAAAAAAAAGATTGTAAGGGGTGAACTTTTTCGTTTTATCCCCTGCTGAGCGGGGTCGATATTACTGGAAGATTACAAAAAAGGATGGATCCGGCCGGATCCATCCTTTTTACATTTTACCACGAAGGCTGTTACTTAGCGAAACTTACAGCGCGTGTTTCACGGATCACCGTGATCTTCACCTGTCCCGGATTGGTCATTTCGTCCTGTATCTTTTTCGCGATCTCGCCCGACAGGTTTTCTGTCTGCTTGTCGTCGATCTTGTCTGCTCCTACGATCACGCGCAATTCACGTCCGGCCTGTATGGCATAGGTCTTCGTAACACCCGGATAGGCCATAGCCAACTGTTCCAGGTCATTCAGACGTTTGATATATGCCTCTACGATCTCGCGGCGTGCTCCCGGACGTGCTCCGGAGATGGCATCGCATACCTGTACGATAGGTGCTAGCAGGCTGGTCATCTCTGTTTCGTCGTGGTGTGCCCCGATCGCGTTGCAGATGTCCGGTTTTTCTTTGTATTTCTCGGCCAGTTTCATACCCAGAAGCGCGTGTGGCAGTTCCGGTTCTTCATCGGGTACCTTACCGATGTCGTGCAACAGTCCGGCACGTTTTGCTTTTTTCGGGTTCAGTCCCAGTTCCGAGGCCATTACGGCACAGAGGTTAGCTGTCTCTCTGGCATGCTGCAAGAGGTTCTGGCCGTAGGAAGAACGGTATTTCATCTTTCCGATGATGCGGATCAGTTCCGGGTGCAGTCCGTGGATACCCAGGTCGATCGTGGTACGCTTACCGGTTTCGATGATCTCTTCTTCTACCTGTTTTTTCACTTTGGCCACCACTTCTTCGATACGGGCCGGATGGATACGTCCGTCGGTCACCAGCTGATGGAGGGCCAGGCGGGCAATTTCACGGCGTACCGGGTCGAAGGCCGAAAGTACAATGGCTTCCGGAGTGTCATCTACGACGATCTCTACACCGGTTGCCGCTTCCAGGGCCCGTATGTTACGTCCTTCACGTCCGATGATACGTCCTTTGATCTCGTCCGATTCGATGTGGAATACGGTCACGGAGTTCTCGATGGCCGTTTCGGTGGCTACCCGCTGGATAGACTGGATGACAATGCGTTTGGCTTCCTTACCTGCTGTGAGTTTGGCATCGTCCATGATGTCGTTGATATAGGACTGAGCCTGGGTCTTTGCTTCTTCTTTCAGCGATTCCACCAGTCTTTCTTTCGCTTCATCGGCCGAAAGTCCGGAGGTGGTTTCCAGTTTTTCGATCTCCTGCTGTTGCAGCTTGTCCAGTTCTTCCTTCTTCCTGTCTACCATCACGATCTGTGCCTCGAGGTTTTTCTTTACGGCTTCGGCCTCTGCCTTTTTCCGTTGTACCTCTTCCTGGCGTTGATTGATGACCATTTCACGCTGTTTCAGCTTGTTCTCAGCTTGCTGGATCTTTTGATTGCGCAGGGCTACTTCTTTTTCCAGATCTGCTTTCTTGTTCAGGAATTTTTCCTTCACTTCGAGCAATTTGTTCTTTTTGATCACTTCCGCTTCCGTTTCTGCTTCCCGGAGAATGTTGTTGTACTTCGATTTCAGTACATATCTGAAAAGCAAGTACGACAGGATACCTCCTACGATGAAGCATATGACAGATGCAATTATCGTTGTTATCATTGTCAATTAATTTATATAAATAAAAAGCACCACCAAATACGCAGGAACTGATCCCGGTATTTCAGCAGTGCGTGTATCTTATCTCTTTCGGTTGGACAATAGCATCATTTTCTGATGTATTGTTCCAGCTCTTTTGTAAGTTCTTCTATCTTGGCTGTATAAGGTCCTGTATCGTTCTTATCCTGCAATTGCAGTCTTTCCAGAGAGAACTGATAAGCTACCATGGCCAGTATTTTGTCTGTATCCAGGGTCTTATAGTGTTCTCTGTACGCATTCAGCCTGATATTTACCTGTCTGGCCGCTTCTCTCACCATTTCCTCGTCTTCCCGTTTGATGGTCAGGGGATAATAGGCGTCTGCGATCTGCAGGTTTATTTTTATCTGATCTTCCATACATCTTTTCTTTATCTGAGTTTATTCATTCAGTAAAGCGATGCATTTATCGACTTCACGCACTAATTTGGACAATCTCAGCTTTGTGTCTTTCACATCACTGTCGTTAAGGCTGATTGCCGAAGCTGTTTTTAGGTTCATATAGCAACGTTGCAGCTCTTCATACGCTGCCGATACCTTTTCTTTTTCCTCTTTTTCTTCTTCCAGAAGTCTTTTGAGATCCGCATTTTCACGTTTTAATTCATCGTGCAGATACATCAGATGTCGTAATTTTGCTTCAAAGGTATGGAGTAGCTTCTTTTCTTCTGCTGTCATTACTATACCAAATTGTACACAAAAATACAATTTACTTGGAGACTACAAAAACTTTTGCTTCTAATTTAGTTCACTTTAATTAAAAAATGTTTTTTGCCACACGTCTTTCCTGACAGATTTAAAAAAAATGTATGGAATATGCAAGTCGAAGGGAGCCTTCTGCAAAATGCAGTCCGGGTAGTTAAGGGGGCAGATCTGATCCTGTATTCTGTAGAAAAATCATCTTAATAGATACACGCATAGTATACAACATCTCTACCATACGACGGAGCATTGTATATACAATGAATGAGGAGGATTCACTTATAAACTTTCTATATTAAAAAACAGATATAATATGTTGCTATTCATAAATTAATTTGGTTTATGCTGTAAACTCACTATCTTTGTATAGCCGATCACTGAAAAAGATCGTTTCGCAAGCCTTTTAAGGTCCGGAATAAAATAAGAAATTTGCGGGGATCTTGAAAGCTGGCATAGTTCCTGAGCAGGTCTCAGAGCGAACGTGTGGCGTTATGCAGGGATAATCTGTTCCTTATGCCGATCAACTGGCTCACTTCCCCTTCCCGTGGGTACAGGGCATCGGGACTGCGGGATCGGATGGCTGAACAGGTGTGATTACCAGCTATATGGAACACCAGAACGAATGAAAGAGCAGATGATCTTTTCGGTAGACTGGTTGTTGATAAATAGAAACAGAGTGTTTAAAGCCTAACAAAGAGAAATATGGAAGACAGGAATTTGAATGAACAGGAGAGTCTGGAACTGATCTCTCGTATGATCCGCAATACGCGCGAAAGAATGGAGGAGTATACCGGCATCCACTTTCTGATCTGGGGATATACTACGGTAGCTGTGTCTGTGATCATCTGGTATATGTTTACCTTTTCTAAGGCAGACACACAGGTGTGGAACTGGTTCTGGCTGGCTATTCCCGTTATCGGCGGATTGGTCTACTGGCTCTATTCCCGTCACAGTCATCCGCCCCGTTCGGAGTCGTATCTGGATCGGGTGATCTTCTGTGTGTGGCTGGTGCTTGGAATTACAGGTGCGGGAGTGGCCTTGCTGGCTCTTCTGGCCGTTGTCCCTATCCCTGTATTGTTCCTGATCGCCCTGATCATGGGTATGGGAAGCACGATCACCGGACTGATCGTTCAGTTTACTCCCCTGGTGGTGGCAGGTATTGCCGGACTGGCTCTTGCCGGATTGCTGCTGGTGATCCCGGGGTCCAACCAGATCCTTTGTTTTGCTTTGATATTTGTAGTTCTGATGATTGTACCCGGCCATATACTGAATTATCTGGGAAGGAGATGATTTGATAAGAAAGGATGTACTGTTGTGATTTTGAAGAAAGGATACCATAAGATATGTTTAAAGAACTGAACCCGTTACTTCACTCTGAATTACGTCTGGCGATCATGTCGTTGCTGGTCTCGATGCAGGAGGCGGATTTTGTTTATATCCGCAAGCAGACGGGAGCTACTGCCGGAAATCTGAGTGTTCAGATCGATAAATTGAGTAAGGCGGGGTATATAAAGGTAAAAAAAATGTTTCGTGGCAAGATGCCCTGCACCATGTGTAAGATCACAAAGGCGGGTGTAGATGCCTTTGAGGAATATGTAGAGGCACTGAAAAGTTATATCCATAAGCTTCCGGAAAATCCGGGGGCCGAATAAAGAGATGAGTAAAATGTAAACACCCTCCTCATGAATAAACCTTTTTTGCTTGTTACTCATGCCGTAGAGCAGGAGTATGTGGATATCCACTGGCCTTCGGTGGATATTAGTTATGTAAAGACCGGTATCGGGAAAGTGAAATCTGCTTTCCGGCTGACAGAAGCTATTCTGCATCGTTCACCGGATCTGGTGATCAATATGGGAACTGCCGGAACGCTGGAACATCGGGTCGGGGATGTATTTGTGTGCAGACATTTTATAGACCGGGATATGCAGAAAATGTCCGGTCTGGGTCTGGAGCATGAGATCGATAGTTCCGGTCTGCTTGCGGAAAGAGGCTTCTGTATGCACTGGAACGAAGAGGGTGTATGCAATACCGGAGATGGTTTTCTTACGGAACTGACAGACGTTACGGGCGATGTGGTGGATATGGAAGCCTATGCGCAGGCGTATGTCTGCCGTTCGCTCAGCATTCCTTTCATTGCCGTGAAGTATGTAACGGACATCATCGGACAAAATTCTGTAAAGCATTGGGAAGATAAGCTCGCGGATGCCCGCGACGGTCTGGATCATTTTCTCAATGTCTTGAAGGAGAGGATATGACAAGTGACCCCGATGGCTATGCCGGCCAGCAGGATCTTTACCCACCACAGGGAGATCACAAAAAAAGATTGAATAACAGATCGTGAGCCACAAAAGGGATACGGAAAGTATCTTGGCGCGTAGGGGGATGGCTTTGTGTTCACGGAAATTCCGGATGTAAGGGCCAAAGTATTTATGGTTCATCAGCCAGTCGTACAGTCGGGGAGAACCTCTGAAATAGAGGGCTGCCGTCAATAGCAGGAAAGGGGTGGTTGGAAGTAGAGGAAGAAAGATCCCCAGTACGCCTAATGCCGGGGAGAGGGTTCCAAAAATAATGTACAGCACTTTCATGCGGCAAAAATAGGATATTTTCTTCATTTACCCAATCCTCATAAATGAGGATATCGCAACCATGAGCCGACAGTCAACAGGGAGGATAAGTTTATAATATATAATATGATAAAGCGTATGCATCTTTAATCATGCAGACGCATGCGTACGAAGATGGAGCGAACGACTCTTCCCTATCTGCTTCTATACAATAAAACCTCATAGTTTATGGTATTCTGAATCGTAAATCGTAATTTTGTCAATCGTAAATCCCTTCATGTTCCGTTTTATGAACAGATCGTTTTTGTCTCTGTGGCTCACCCTGTGTGTGAGCACCCTTTTATCGGCTCAGACTGTTGCCGATTCATTGACTATTGTGCATACTCCGTGGAAGGTGAGTACCCTGCGTGAAGGTATGGTCTGCAGGCAGGCCGAGATCCCTTCTCTGTATGGAGTACCGCAGCACATTACTTTTCTGGAGATCGATCCTTCCGGTTATAAGTTGGGTATAGAACCCAGTTTCCCCAAAGCGGAAACCAGTGTCACCGCCCGCAACTGCGGTGCGGTAGCGGCGATCAATGGGTCTTATTTCAATGTACAAGAGGGTACTTCCATCTGTTACCTGAGACAGCAGAAGGCGGTGACGGATACGACGACTACCTCCGAGTTCAATCTGAGAGTAACGGGTGCTGTGGAAATACATAAAGGAAAACTGTCTCTGATCCCCTGGGACAAGCAGACAGAGGTGGGCTATAAGAAAAAGAAAAGGGATGTACTTGCTTCCGGACCGTTGCTCCTGTACAACGGTGAAGTGTGTGACTTTTCGGGGTGTGGCAAAGGGTTTGTGGAAACGAAGCATCCCCGGAGTGCCATTGCCCGTACATCTTCCGGAAAGATCCTGCTGATAACGGTAGACGGGCGTTTCCCCGGACAGGCCGAAGGCATCTCCATTCCGGAGCTGGCGCATCTGTTGCGGGTCCTGGGAGCTACGGAGGCTCTGAACCTGGATGGGGGTGGTTCCAGTACGTTGTGGAGCAGCGAAGCTCCGGACAATGGGGTGTTGAACAAATTGTGTGATAATAAAAAATATGACAACGAGGGAGAGCGCAAGGTAGCGAATGCTATCTGCGTATTTCCCTGATCTTTTAACTGGGTTGCCAGGTGGAGGTGACATTACACCCGGCGATCTTTTATTTTAATTCTATGTATACAGTAATCAAACGTATGGAGGTGTCGGCCTCTCACAGCCTCAACCTCTCTTACAGCAGTAAATGTGAATATCTGCATGGTCACAACTGGATCATCACAGTGTACTGCAAGTCTGCCGGACTCAATGAAGACGGTATGGTGGTGGATTTCAGCCGTATCAAGGAGATTGTCAAAGGACAGCTGGACCACCGGAACCTCAATGAAGTGTTGCCTTTCAATCCGACCGCGGAGAACATAGCCCGGTGGATATGTGAACAGATCCCTACCTGTTTTCGGGTAGATGTACAGGAGTCGGAAGCCAATACCGCGATCTATGAAAAAGATCAATGAGATTTTCTACAGTTTGCAGGGAGAGGGGTATCATACGGGTATTCCGGCGGTATTCGTACGTTTCTCCGGCTGTAACCTGAGCTGTGATTTCTGCGATACGCAGCATCAGCAAGGAATGCTGATGACAGATGATCAGATCGTGGCAGAGGTTAAAAAACATCCGGCTGCGGTAGTGATCCTGACAGGTGGCGAACCCTCTCTGTTTGTCGATGAAGCGTTGGTGGATCAATTGCATCAGGCAGGTTTGTATATCTGTATGGAGACCAATGGTACCCGCCCGGTTCCCGTGGCGGTAGACTGGATCACTTGTTCGCCTAAATCCGGTACTACCTTAGAGATACAACGTATGGATGAAGTGAAAGTGGTGTATACGGGACAGGATGTTTCTATCTATGAGGGCCTTCCGGCCAGGCATTTTTTTGCAGCCTTGTTCGGGGCGTAATACGGTGGAGACGGTAGCGTATGTTCTTGATCATCCGAAGTGGAGACTCAGTCTGCAAACTCATAAGCTGATCGATATTCCCTGAAGCGTGCTCGGCTTCAAAGGGGAAAGTCCCTACTGAACTGTCTGTTCTGAACAGAGGTTTGACAGGACGTTGGTTTTAGTAAGGGTGATCCGTTGCATGAAAAAATGAGATGTAGCCCCGGTGTTTCCTAGATCAGGCCAATACTGCGGTATCAGTCCAATACAAGGAATTATGTTTTAAGTTTTTGTTCCTTAAATAAACGTATACATACGTAGTAGCCGAATGAGATAGACTACATAAGGACAATATCTGTAGAGAAAAGTAAAGTCTGCCCGTTTTCATACAGGTACAAATACTAAAGAGGCTGTCTACAAATAGATGAATAGGATATGAGGGTGGTTTTTACACATTCTTTACCTGTGTTGTGTGTTGGCAAGGTTTTGCCAAGAGCTTGGCACTGCCTTGCCAGGGGGTTGGCAAGACTTTGCCAATGCGGTGGCAAAATTTTGCCAGGCCATAAAAAGGAGTTGGCAAAATGCGGGCAATTTGAGGGTAACGCAGACTGTATGTTCAATGGATAAAGGGACTTTTTCTCATTAAACTCCCGATAAGAAACAACGACATCCGACACAAGTACCATTGAAAAGAAAAATACAGGAAATCCATCCACAAAGAGAAGGGAAGAAAGAGGCTGTCTCCATACGATGTGGAAACAGCCTCTTTTGCTTTGAGTGGTATGCGGAAAGTTACCTGAACAGATTACCGTTTATTTTTTCCACCTGGGACCAGCGATCTGCATGAACTTACATATATCCCGGGTTCTGCCGGAATTCATTCTTATTGGTCACTGCGTCCAGCTGGGTCTGGGGTATCGGACGAAGCTGGTGATGTTCCTGTATATATTCTCCGGCGTTCGGATTGAGACCTTTGATCCGTTCCAGGAATTTGCCGGTACGTTTCAGATCGAAGAACCGATGCTGTTCGCCTGCCAGTTCGCGTGCCCGTTCGTCCAGTATGAAATCCATATCCAGTTCGGACTGGGTAATGCGCATGCTGACCTCTTTACCGGGTAAGGCTCTTTGTTCGCGGAGGATATTCATGTATCTGACTGCTTCGCCCGGATTGTTATTCATGAGTTCGGCTTCGGCCACGATCAGGTACATCTCACCGATGCGCAACACAAACGCGTCTCTTTTGCTTTCATATTCCCAACCGGTGGCTTTGGTATAATCTTGGAATTTATAGGTAGAGACAAAATAGTCGCGTGTACCGATCGTTTTCCCTTCCGCGTCATATACATCGTTGAGATCGAAAATGAGGTAGGGCTTACTGGCCCGGTACTCTTCCGTGACCGGATATTTCAATGTAACGAACGCTGTATCTCCCAGTACCAGACCCTGTTCATTGTTCCCCAGCATGGATTCGTCGTTCACGTACCAGGCTGTACGGAATGTTGCATCGTAACGTTGGTCGATCGTTTCGTCGAACATCTGAAAGAAGGCTACCGTGGGCATACATTGTACCCAGGGCGCGTGAGTTTCCGGAGCCACCCATACTCCGCAGTCAGGAACCATCCAGTACGACATGGCCGAGATGAGCGGAGCGTGGTTGCCGCCGTCGTTGCGCAGGGGTGAGGTCATGCCTTCGTCGAAATGCTGGTTGAGAGCCGTATCGCTGGTATAATTTACCCACCAGATCGCTTCCCGGTTGGTTTGTCCGTCGCTGTTTGCCATATCAAACGTTTCCGCGAAGGTATCATACATTCCCAGTCCGGGGGTGCCGATCACCTCTTTCGCCAGGGTCGCAGCTTCGGCATATCGTCCGCGGTACAGGCACATCCGGGCTTTGAACGCTTTTACAGCCAACGCGGTGACCCGACCGTTGTCTTTGTCTGGCGTACCTGCCAGTTTTTCCGCGGCGATATCCAGGTCGTCGAAGATCTGCGTATAGAAATCTTCTACGGACGAGCGTTGAGCGGTAGTAACGGGACCTGTGATCTCGTGGGTATACAATACTACATCTCCCCAGGTCTCCACGATCAGGTGCAGGTACAACGCGCGCAGAAAATGCGCTTCACCTTCTCGTTTCCGGATCAGTTCTTCCGACAGACCTGAGCCGGAAGCCCGCTCGATGGCGGTGTTACAGGCGTTCAGTCCATTATAGAGCGCGTTCCACATATACTCCATCAGTTCCAGGTCGCCCTGCAGATCCTGTGAGTAGAATGCCATCTGCGGGGCACGCCCACAGTCGGCACCGGCACCGGTATAACAGTCGGTACCCATTTCGGTGAAAGCATATCCGTCGGCTTTGGCAAACCAGACACGGGAATAAGCGTAGCAAGCGTTGATCAGGCTCTCGTAGCCTTCGGGTGTACTGTACAATACATCACCGGTAATGGTATTTCTGTTGGTCTCCGAAAGGAAGTCGGAACAGGAACAGAGCATCACTATAATCGTCAATAAGGATACTATCTTTTTCATCATGGATCGTATTTTAAATTAAAAACTGGCATTTACACCAAACACAATCTGCCTGGTCATCGGATAAGAGTTGGCTCCTCCGCGTTCGGGATCGTAGTCGCTGAATCCGCTGAAGGTAACGAAGTTCTTCAGGGTCGTATAGAGTCTCAATTTGGATAGTTCGGTCTTACCGATCAGCTGTTTCGGGAACGTATATCCGAACGTGATGTCTTTGATCTTCAGGAAATCGCCTTTGCGGTATCCCAATGTGCTGAAATAGAGCATCGACTCATTTTTATTGAAGTGAGGCCGGGGATACGCGTTGGTCGGATTTTCCGGGGTCCAGTAGTCTACTACGGAAGAGTTGCTCCAGCCACTCGGATGGTAATTCAATGCCGCGTCGCTCCGGATCAGGTGGCCCACACGCGCGTAGAGAAAGAAAGAGAATTCCCATCCTTTGTATTCAAAACGATTGTTCAGTCCTGCGGTCCATTTCGGGGTCTGTTGTCCCAGTACCCTTCTGTCTTCTGTGGCATCGATCGAACCGCTGCTGTCTATGTCACGCACTTTGATATCGCCGGGCTCCTGTCCGTACTTTGCAGCCTCTTCCGCTTCACTTGTCTGCCAGATACCGATCTTTTCATAATCGTAAAAGACCTGGGTCGCGTGTCCGATGAACCAGCCGCTTGCCACATCGTCCTGATGGGTATTCAGTGCCGTAATCTTCTCTTTGTTGGTGGAGAAGGTTAGGTCACTTGTCCACTTGAACGAAGGAGTGTCGAAGTTCACTGTATTGACGCTGATGTCCAGTCCGCGGGTCTCTGTCTTTCCCACATTGCTGATCACCTGTGTAAATCCGGTATGCCCGGGAAGTATCATGGGCAACAACAGGTCGGAAGTCCAGGTTTTGTACGCGTCTGCGGTGGCATAGATCCGGTTGCTGAATACACCGAAGTCAAGTCCGAAGTTCAATACCCTTGTCTTCTCCCATTTCAGCTCCTGATTGGCCAGGTTGTAGGGTCGGTACCCATACGCCGGTTCGTCGTCAAACGTATAGATCGTCTTGCTCAATCCGCCGGTTGTCTGGTAAGGAGATACTGCGCTGTTGCCCGACATACCATACGACATCCTCAGTTTCATATCGCTTATCTTTTCCACATCCGTCAGGAAATGCTCGTTCTTCATTCTCCGGGCCAGACCTACGGATGGGAAGTAGCCCCACTGGTTGCCTTTGGCAAGTACGGAAGAACCGTCCGCGCGCAAGGTGGCCGTAAGCAGGTATTTATCCAGCCATTTGTAGTGGATACGTCCGAAGTAAGAGAGAAGAGCCGATTCGGTGAGGCTGCTCGCGATCACAAAGTCCTGTTGGGTACCGTCGAGATTGTGGAACAAGGACTCTTCGAAAGAGAGCCCTTTTCCTTCCGCGTAGGTATCTTCATACCTGCTTTTGGACATACTGTGTCCCAGCAATACCGTAAACGAATGTTTTTCCAGGTCCTTGTTATAAGTCAGCGTGTTTTCCCAGGTGATCGTTTCCGAATGTTTTTCGGTCTTTTCTACCCGTGCCAGCTCTCTGTTGGACGTTGCGTACGTGGAATTTACCCCCTCAAACTTTCCGTTGCGGCTGTTGCCGGAGTCGAAACCCAGGTTGGTACGCAGGTGCAACCCTTTCACGATCTCGTAATTCAGGTAAGCTGTACCGAAGAAACGGGTCGATCGGGTCTCGTCGCGGTAATTGTCTTTGTCCTGGTTCATCAGCAGATTGATGGCTGTGGAGCCGCTGCCCGTAAACGGATATTTATTGAGAGTGCCGTCTTCGTTATAAGGTACACCATAGGGCTCCTGTGTCTGTGCGTAATGGAACACATTGCCGGGCACCGCATCCTGCAAAGAGTAGTTGAAGAACATCGAAGCACCGGCTTCCATCCCTTTCATGATACGCTGGCTAACGTTGAGTCGGCCGTTGTAGCGGGAGAGTTCTTCTCCTTTAATGACTCCTGTCTCGTTCATGTAATTCAGGGAGAAAGCCACTTTTGTCGCATCTGTACCACTGCTTACCGACACCTGGTAGTCCTGTGTGATGGCACTGCCGAAGATCAGATCGTACCAGTCTGTATTCACACCGTTGCGGATGCGTTCCAGTGCCACCGCGTCCCAGATCGTGGCGTCGTCTTCCGGCGAACTCCACTGTCCTACGGCCCGCATGGCTTCCCGGCGCATGGCTACATATTGTTCGGTGTTGTTCACTTTGGGCAGATGGGTGGTCAGGCTCGGCCCGAAATAGGCGTTGAAATCTACTTTGGCTTTTCCCTCTTTACCTTGCTTGGTTGTAATAAGGATAACTCCGTTGGCACCGCTCGATCCGTAGATCGCGGTGGTGGACGCGTCTTTCAACACTTCGATCGATTCTACATCGTTCGGGTTGATGGTGAGGTCGGAACCGTAAGGTATCCCATCTACAAGGATCAGCGGCGCGTTGCTGGCTGTGAGCGAACGGTTGCCCCGTACGGTAAAGTTGAGACTGCTGCCGAGCGCGCCACTGGAGCGGGTCATGTCGAGCCCGGCGATCTTGCCCTGCATACTTTCCAGTACATTGCTGGTGGGTAGGGCGGTAATGTCGGCTTGCTTCACCGAAGCGATCGAACCGACCACATCTCTTTTCTTGACCACACCGTACCCTACGACGACGACCTGGTCCAGTGCCTGGGCATCTTCACGGAGCATTACATCTATGGAAGATGCTTGTCCCACAGCAACCTCCTGTGAAGTATATCCTATATAAGAGAACATGAGGACCGGTCTGTCGGAAGCGACAGAAAGTGAATAGTTACCCTCCATATCGGTCACTGTACCTACAACGGAAGAACCTTTCAGGGTAACATTCACCCCGATCAGCGGTTCGTTGTGGCTATCGGTCACCGTTCCGGTAATGACTTTGTTTTGTGCGTATCCCTGATGCCCCAGCATCAGAGCAAGTACAAAACAACAGGTTCTGAAAATAAAAATGTGTTTGTTTTTCATATGATTAACTAATTGGTAAATGGAATAAATAGTAAGTTTTACATCGTGTGAAGCCGTCTGTATAGAGCAAATGTATGAAGATGAAATGGCGGGGGCGTGCATTATTTATTCAATTCCGTACAATTTCTCGCCCCGGGCGTGGAAATGTTTCAGCTGAGATCATCTGTTTGCTTTCTCTTGCCGGATATATACGGTTTCTTCCTCTATGGAGTAGCTGTGTTTGTCTGTAGTATCTTCTGTTCCACTGCATAAGATCTATTCACAATTTCCGGCAATCACAAGTCGTAAAATAGATGATAAAAGGAAATGTTGAAAAGTTTAATTTTTGAAAACATCTCTCCTTGTATGTGCCTTGTATGCTGGCAGTGGATTTTCTGTTGTAAAGCAGGCTTCACTCTGAATCAAAAACAGGTGTGGTTACTGATTTTATGTTGTATTTTATAAAATAGCCAAAGACATCGGGTGATCTGCTCTGCGAAAGGGGCAACTGATAGCATATGAATCATAAAACAATTTTTATACCAATATTATATGTAAATTTATGTGATTTTTATTCCTTTTTTATTTTGTTATTTAATATAATTATTTATCTATTTGATTGGGGTCTGTGGTCGGTTCATTTATCAGATAGAAATTCTTCGGATCTTCTATAAAACCTTACCTGGAATGAGGGAGGGTGAGTGATTCAGATTGTATATAAAGATCAAGAGTACTATTTAATTTCACAATTTATTGTATATTAATGGTTTGGTATTTTGTAAGCGTATTTTGCCAGAGACCAAATCGATTCTTCTGAGTGTCATTTATTTCATGGATCATTTGTTGTTCAACATTTGTTTTTTAGCCGGAAGTTTATCTGTTTTATAAAATTAATTAAAAAATAAATTCAATATTTTATGAATTTGTCAAATAATGTACTTATATTTAGTGCTTCCTACATGATAGAAGCGGAACGATAAAGTTGGTTTCATTTTTCCTTTGTATAATCTCAGATATCTGAATTTAAAAACTTAAATTGTATGGAAAACGAAAAAGATGCAATTCAATGGCTACAGGATGTAATACGCATTCCTTCTGTAGATGGCAACGAGACGGAAGTGGCTTTGTACATTAAAAATCTCCTGGATGAAGCAGGTATTGAAAATGAATTGGTGGAATATGCTCCCGGAAGGGACAATCTGATTGCTACGCTGAAAAAGGGAAAGGGGGATAAGGTCCTGGGGCTTTCCGGTCATATGGATGTGGTACCTATTGGTGATAAGACGTGGACACACGATCCTTTTGGTGGAGAAGAGGTAGATGGTAAGATATATGGCCGCGGAGCAAGTGATATGAAAAGTGGCCTGATGTCGATGGTGGCAGCACTGATAAATGTGAAAAAAACGATGTGCCTTTCAGCGGAACCATTAAACTGATTGCTACTGTAGCAGAAGAGGTGGGGTTGAAAGGTTCGGAAGAACTGACCAAACAAGGGTATGCAGACGATCTGACTGCCCTGGCTATTTCGGAACCTACTGTAAATGTACCGTTTGCTTATTATAAAGGAGTACTTCGTATACGGCTCACTACTACGGGGAAAGCAGCTGACAGTGCCCATCCGGAAGATGGGATAAACGCGGTGGAACACATGCGTTATTACCTGAAACGTTACCGGAAAGAAATAGCTTCTTCCATTCCCGGTTACAACGATGGCCAGTTGGGTACTGCTACCATTAGTCTGAATGTGGTGAATGGGGGTACAGAGATCAATCAGGTACCCGAACAGTGTATCGCGGAGATTGAAGTACGCACTGTTCCTTCCCTGCACAACAGGAAGGAAGAGTTCCTGGCGGAGTTCCGGACGCTGGCGGATAGTGTGGCCCGAGAGATAGAGAATTTTAAGATGGACATTGAATGTTTTGTAGACAATGCTCCGGTAAATACCGGCTACCGCGATCCGTTTGTATGGCAAGCTGCCCGGGCAGCCCGCCGTCCTGTATCGCCGATCGCTTTACCGGGCTGTACCGATGGCTCTTCCTTTACCAAGGCCGGTGATTTCCCGATCGTTATTATGGGATGTGGATGGGGTGCTCATTATACGGATGAATATGTGCCGGTGAGCAGTTATCTCAGAGGGATAACCATCTATGAAAGATTGATCCGATCCTACCTCAGTGAGGATTGACCGGGATTTGTAAAAGAATGAATTATACAAGTGAAATTTTAAAAATCAGACAATCATGATAAATGAACAAACTTCTGTACAGTCTCTGTTGGAGGTGATCCGTACAAAGAGCGCGGAAAAAAATATAGATGAATTAGCAACTTCTTTAAAGGATATATTGGAAGAAGCAGGAGTGGAAGTCCGGGTAACGGGCCATACTACTTCACGCAGACAGCTGATCGCTACCGTATCGGGCGGGACGTCCGGGAAAGTGATCGGATATAGCGGAAGTGTGGATCTATCTGACGCAGCGGAAAAGCATACTGCAAATGAGTCGGCCCTGTTGGCGGCTATCCTGGCAATGGTGCGGATCAAAAAGAACAGCGATCCTTTTCAAGGCACCTTGAACTTGTTGATCACTATCGGGGAATCGCTGGAACATACAGGTCCGGAGCAACTGACCAGAGAGAGTTTTGTGAAAGGGCTGGATGCCCTGGTTATCTGTCAGCCTGTTGCCGGTGGGTTAGCCAGAGCGGAGAAAGGAAAACTGTGGCTGGAATTGAGAACCACGGGTAAGGGTACACACGGTTCCACTCCTTCCAGTGGTGTGAATGCGATAGATCATATGCTGGCCTATCTGGATGAGTTTGAAGACGCGATAGACTTTTCACACTATGAAGATGAAACATTAGGCAGATCAACCTGCAGTTTCAATGTGTTTAAAGGAGGAAGTGCACCTGGAACTATTCCTGACAATTGTGTCGCAGATCTGGATATCCGCACGGTACCTGGTCAGGAACATGAAGAGATCCTGAAGACCATGGATGAGATCCATGTGCGCCTTACGGAGACGATCGCAAGTTTTGACCTGGACATCGAGGTCCTGGCAGATCAGCCACCTGTGATTACCGCTCCGGAAGATGCTTTGGTGCAACTGGCCGTAGGGGTAGTAGGACAGATTGCCGGTTCGCAGGTAGCTCCTGCTGTGTCCGGTTCTGCGGAAATGGGACGCTTTGCGGCATCCGGGCGGCAGGTTCCTACCATCGTCGTAGGGCCCGGCATATTAAACGGAATTTACCAGTCGGCAGATAGCCAATTGGTTGATATCTATGGAGAACTGGCCCATTCGTTCTTGCAATGATACCGGTATAAGGGTCTTCTTTCTTCCGATCCGGAACAAGACATTGTTCCGGATCTTTTCTGCGTTTATCTGAATGGATGCATGTAAAAAGAAAATCCGGTAACAACCGGGTGCTTTATAGAAAACGGCATAAAAAAACGAAGTGGTCCCCCGAGTGGACCACTTCGTTTTTACGCACGGGAGGAGAGGCTCGAACTCCCGACACCTGGTTTTGGAGACCAGTGCTCTACCAACTGAGCTACTCCCGTATTTGTGTGTGCAAAGGTAGCAGAATATTCTGTTTTCGCAAGGATGTGACGAGGGAAATATGAAACTATTTTATCTCTTTCCATGCATCCGGCTGAAAACCTACCTTCACCGTTTGTGTGGTAATGAGCAACGGACGTTTGACCAGTTTTCCGTTCGTAGCCAACAGGGCGATCTGTTCTTCCTCAGTCATCTGAGGGAGTTTGTCTTTGAGCTGCTGTTCTTTATAGAGCAGCCCGCTGGTATTGAAGAACTTCCGGACAGGCAGTTGACTCCGGAGTATCCAGGTCTTCAACTCCTCTTCCGTAGGGTTATCTATGGTGATGTCACGTTCGATACATTCCATACCTTGTTCTTTGAGCCATTGTCTGGCCTTGCGACATGTGCTGCATCCGGGATAGTGTAGAAGTAAGGGCTTCATGAAGTTTATTTGATTAGAAGTGAAATATTCAGGGGATTAACTGCAACTGTGCGAACATTTCCCGGTAGAAAACGGCCTTCTTTTCCAATGCCAGCGGATAGGCACGGGAAGTGGAGGGCATCCGGTAGAGGCGCATCACTCTGTCTTTGTAGTGAAACTCGGTATAGTGTCCTACTTTGGGCTTTTCCACATCGAACTGCACGCGCAGCGTATCTGTAGCTTTCTGGCCAGTGGTGACAATGGCCTGGCACAAAGGGATCTGATCCAGTAGTTCCCCTATGTTCGTTGGTTCTACTACCTCCAGGAATTTATCGGAGGCATTGTCCTGCAACCGGCGTATGCTGCGTGCCGTATCGAAGATGGCTACTCCTTTCCGGGTGAGAAAATCTCTTAATTTGTCTGGCTGAAAGGCTTTCTGGTCTTCCCGGAGAAAATAATTCTTATCCCCGAAGAAGACCAGCCCGAATATCCTCCACATATCGTTGTTGAGGTTGGGGTAGTAAAACTCCATAGACCATCTTTTCCTTTGCGGAGGAAAACTTCCGAGCATGAGCAAACGTGCGTTTGCCGGTAAGAAGGGTTGGAGCGGATGAATTTCTGCTTCTATTTTCTGTGTCGACATTTCTATACTGTTTCTATTATCTTTTCCCTGAGTCCCCGGAAGGCAGGTCTGGGAAAAGAAGGTTCAGGATGATTCTTCTATCCGGAAATTGGTAACGGTTTCCGTCTGTTGAAAAGGGAACTCCGGGTATTCATACAACGGGAAGCGATTGGCGGTGATGCCCTGGGTGTAGTTCCAGAGGGTCGCGTAATCTTCGGGATCTTCTCCCATATAGTTCAATTGCCTGAGGTAGGCTGCTATGGATTTGTTTTCCGCGATGTATACTTTTCCCATTCTATCTATGATCGGGCTGTGCCTGCGGGTGGCGTCGTGATCAAAACGCAGGATACGCTTTCCTTCTGCTGTGAAGCCTATCAGCTGGAATGTCATGCTTTTGCCAATGGCGGGCAAGTTAAGTACATTCCGGTCGGTAGCCAGGAAAGGAAGATGATTTTTTTCAGGAACCTTCGTATGGTGTGTGCTACATCTTCCCGGGAGTGCAGGAGTTTGTTGAGCTCTGTGGCCTGCTCCGTGGTCAGTTTTCCGAACACTTTCTCTTCTTCCTGCTCCTGTATGGAGCGGCTGTTGGGAGTGAATACCGCGTAGTTTTCCTGGAACCCTTTCACAGAGAAGGTATAATAGGTAACTACTCCGATGTGGTTGAGTACTTGCCGCAGGCGGGTGGTATGTCCCCTGCGGGAAGCGGCTACCGTGTATACCAGCTGGTTGGTGATGAGCCATCCGGCGGATAGTATCTTCTCAATGGCTTTCCGGGCTTCGGGCGTCACTTCCAGCGGACTCTGGAAATGGGTCTGTATGATGAATTGTTGTACACCGATGGCCGAAGCTTTTTGTTTGAAGTCTCTGAGGATCTCTACCAGTTCATCATTGATGCGCATGGGCAGGTAGGCCAGCAGCCGGGATCCCAGTCTTACCCGTTGCAGTTCGGCCAGTTTCTCTCCCTCCGGACGTTGCTGATTGGCTTTCTTTTTGCGAAGGGCCATCCGGTACACCGCGTCCAATATATGATATAAGGTCTTGTTCTGGCTCATCAGCGCGTCTCCTCCTGTGATCAGGATATCGCGGAGTTGCGCGTCTTCTTCAAAATAAGTCATCAGGCGGCGCAGTTTTTTTCTCCCAGGATTCTTTGGGACGGAGTTTCTCGAACTCGAAATTCAGACGTTCGCTCTGAAAGTCGTACATACGCTGGCAGGAGGCGCACAACCCTCCACAGGCACGTCCCATGGTGTCGGGGATCAGGATGGCTACTTCGGGGTAGCGGCGGTGTATATTCTGTCCGTCGGGCAATAGCCAGCCCGCCGCGTTGGGCTTGCCGGGCTCTACAATGTCTTCACGTTCCCAGGCCCGGATATTGCCGTAGGTCTCTACCAGTTCGGGTGAGTACATCACATAGCTGCGGATGGCTTCGTCGTCATATCCCTCTTTTTCTATGTTCAATAGCGAGAGGTAATAAGGGGTGGCAAAAAAAGGCATGCCTTTCTTGCGTGCTTTGTTGAGCAGATAGAGGGTCTCTCCGGAAAGTGAATTTCCCAGAAAACGATTCAACTCCGCCGGAGTTTTGACGGCCATGGTGAGATGGAAACGAAAGTCATTCCACCACTCCTGTACCAGCTGGTACTTCTCTGTATAGGAAGTATTCTCTTCGAAGCGGAACCGGGAAGAGAGGTTTTTGCGTGATTCTATTTTCTGGATCAACAGATGGATCATACGTTCTTTGTTGCGCCTGCGTATCTCTATGACCTGCGGGTCTGTGCCTGTGGGCCATCGTTCGGAGAATTTCCGCAGTTTACCTACTGATATAACAGGGGGCTCTGTCTCTTCCAGGCGTTGGAATTGCTGCAACAGATCTATAAATAGATCGGTCGGTACCTTTTCCGTACGCAGTTTGCCTTCGAGGAATTGCCACAACAGGGAAAGGGTAGATATATGTATGTCTGTATCCGTAGAAAGTTCATGGATCTGTTTGCCGTCGTAGTCGATGAGCTATTGGATTTGTTTGCCAGCCTCAGTATCTTTACGCGGATGCTCCGCTATATAGGTTGCCAGGTATGTGCGGAATTCCTGTTCATTGTTGCTCTGTTCGGCCAGACAAACAAGCTCGGGCATATCGTGTTGATACATGTGTCTCAACTGAGAATGTGTAAGTGCGAGCAGTTTCTTCTGTTTCATGAGCGGTTGTTTTATGCAATGTTAGATAACATAAAGATCGTAAAAAAGTTAGAAGTAAAGAAATCACATCCGTCGCAGAGGGATATTCTTTACGGTTCTTTTGCCTTTGCTAACAAAATGTAAGCCGGGGCAAGCTTTTTATGGAGAAAGATCTTACGCTTTTTCTTCTGCGTCTTTATTTTTCGGCTCTTTTTTGGCCAGTAAGACGATGTTGTAGACATATTCCGTCATCCAGGCTTCGGAATATCCCAGCCGTTCTTTGTATTGTCTGACGGCAGTGGCGGTTTTGTGTACATCGTCGGCTTTCCATACGGTCTTGGTACAGACATCGTGTACGGCTTTCTGAGTGAGTCCGTAAAGTGTTTTTTTGAATATGCCGGGAATGCGGAATTTCCATTGCATCAGGTTGCCCATCAGCATCATCAGATCGTTGGAAAAGCCCTGGTACATGAAAAGATAAGGTTGTACATCGTTTTGTGTCCGGCAGTTTTTCCTGACGGATGCGTCGATCTCCTTGAAAAAGTTTTCACTGATGCCATAATCCTGCATCAGCATTTTACGTGAAGCGGTCTTTTCGCCCAGTCCCAGTTTTCCGTTCTGGGTAGGTATTTTAAAGATCCGTTTGAAATTGGCCACATCCGGCACGAATCGGATATTGGTGATACCCAGGTTGACAGCGATCACAGACTGGAAATAGACCCGCGTGAGTGAGGCGAAGTCTTCTATATTGCCTACTACTTGTGGTGAGTTCTTGTTCCCTTTCCCGAATATTTTAGAAAATATACTCATAAATGTCTTCTATAAATCTTGTTTTTTGATTCAGCGCACGCAAATTTACATAAAAAACCTGTAAAAAGTAGCGTTTTATACAAAAGAATAAGCGACTATGGTGTATAAAAGGGCTGTAACAGCAACTTTTAGTTAGTCCGGATGTGTATGTCCGGATGAGAACTGTTCTGCATAAACAAATCTTTTGTCAGGGATGTTGTGACAGGGCATACTGTTTCATAGGGATGGTTCAGGTTTGTCAGGAGATAGACATCAGGCTAAGAGATCAGTAGTTTTTGTATTTTCTGTTTTTTGATTCCCGGATATACACCAGCCTGATGCTGCGTTTCGTCTCAGTATGCCCTCTGGGTTCCCCCAGGGGATTTATCAGTAGCCCGGGGTTGCCTTTGGAGAGCGCAACGACAGGGAAGCGAACCAAGGCTACCCCGGGTGTGCAGTTCCATTGGGTTCAACCTTGCAAAGGTTGCATATAGGATATATCCTGATCTGATAGCTGCCACCTCTTCAAGGTTGGCTTTGCTGTGTGCTTCACACCTCAGGGTACGCTTCCCTGTGGCTCCACTATCGTTTCGCCACAGCTCGCTTTACCACTGGGCTACTGATATATCCCCTTCGGGGAATATAGAGAAATAGGTTATGGAAATAGGATAAGGTATGTCCATTGCATAAAAAGGAAATAATTTCTTAACCTGACAGCTATGTTTGCCAGAGGATGAAGATCGTGTTTCTGATTTGGATTTTTGTCAGGGAAAATGTGTAAGTTTGCAGCGAATAAACGGCTTAATCTCTTTTTCCATGGAATGGCTGAATTCTTTATTTATTGAACATTCGGGACCACAGGCAGTGATTGTACTCGCGCTGATCTGTGCCGCAGGCCTGGCCTTGGGAAAGATACGTTTCTATGGTATATCCCTGGGTGTCACTTTTGTTTTTTTCGCAGGGATCGTGGCGGGACACTTCGGCTTGTCGATCGACCGGCAGATGCTCAATTATGCAGAAAGTTTCGGACTGGTGATCTTTGTGTATGCCCTGGGCTTGCAGGTGGGGCCGGGGTTTTTCAGCTCTTTCCGTAAAGAGGGTATCCAGCTCAATTTCCTGGCCATAGCGGTGGTACTTACCGGTACGGCTATGACTATCGGAGGCAGTTTCCTGCTGGATATTCCGTTGCCTGACATGGTCGGTATCCTGTGTGGAGCTACCACCAATACCCCCGCTCTGGGGGCTGCTCAACAAACATTGAAAAGCATAGGAATAGATGGAAGTACATTGGCGCTGGGGTGCGCGGTGGCTTATCCGTTGGGTGTACTGGGAGTGATCCTGGCCATTGTATTTGTACGTAAGGTACTGGCGGGTCAGACAGATCGTAACCTTCGTTGCAAAGAGGAGGCGAATCAAACGTTCATTGCGGCTTTTCATGTGCAGAACCCTGCTGTGTTTGGTAAGAACCTGCGTGAGGTGGCTCACTTGTGTAGCTGCAAGTTTGTTGTTTCGCGTATCTGGCGCAATGGAAAGGTAGCTTTGCCTACTTCAGATACTGTGATCCTGGAAGGGGATCAACTGATCGTGGTCACTTCCGAGAAAAATGTAGATCATCTTACGGTCCTGTTTGGTGAACATGAAACTACGGACTGGAACAAGGAGGATATCGATTGGAATACCATTGACGGCCAGTTGATCTCTCAACGTATTGTGATCACCCGTCCGGAACTGAATGGCAAGAAACTGGGATCTCTGCGGTTGCGCAATCTGTATGGGATCAATATCAGCCGTGTCTATCGTTCGGGCATTCCGTTGTTGCCTACACCGGATCTGCGTCTGCAACTGGGCGACCGGTTGAATGTGGTGGGTGAGGCGTCTTCCATTCCGAATGTAGAAAAACTGCTCGGGAATGTGGTGAAGAATCTTTCCGAACCCAATCTGGTAGCTGTATTTGTGGGGATCCTTCTGGGGCTGGCCTTGGGGTCTGTTCCTCTTTATTTCCCGGGTATGTCTACTCCGGTGAAGCTGGGGCTGGCCGGAGGACCTATTGTTGTAGGTATACTGATCGGTACATTCGGGCCGCGGTTGCACATGGTCACCTATACAACCCGTAGTGCCAATCTGATGTTACGTGCTTTGGGATTGTCGCTCTACCTGGCTTGCCTGGGCCTGGACGCGGGTGCCCATTTTTTTGAGACGGTGGTAGGTCCGGAAGGTCTGTTGTGGCTGGGTGCCGGTTTCGCACTGACGGTTGTTCCTGTACTGATCGTGGGAGTTGTGGCGTATCGCTGGCTGAAACTGGATTATGGTACGGTCTCCGGAGTGATCTGTGGCAGTATGACCAATCCGATGGTGCTGGAATATACCAATCATACGGTAGATAATGACAATCCGGCTGTGTCGTATGCTACGGTATATCCGCTGAGTATGTTCCTGAGGGTGCTGCTTGCACAGCTGATGATCATGTTTTTTATTTAATGTTCTTCATTTCTTTGCTCCGCCAAAGAAACGAAGCAAAGAAAACGACACCAGGAGATTTACGATTTGACGATTGACGATATACGATTGAAAATACATCCCATAAAGTACGATTTACCTTTCTTCATTACTTCGTTTGCTGTACGCCTCTTCGTAGGAAAAACTCGCTTTGCTCAGATAGATCCTGCTCTGTTGTCTCCGTCCATCTGCACTTCGCTTACGCTGCGAGACCAAAGGCGACCCAACGCCTGTCCCAGGCGTGTTGCGGATGGGGGTAGCTGCGTTTGAGGGTTGTATTTGATAGCTGTTTCGGTATTTTGATGTAAACGTCCATTTGTAGAGACGCACCGTTTGCGTCTACGCAGTGTCAGTCCAATATACATATTCTTATATTATAGGAGGTTAGATATCCGTATTCACTCCTGCATTTGATTCTTGTTTGTTCATCGTTGAAACAAAAAAATATTGCGTTTGCCCTGATTTTTAACCTCTTTTTTTCCTGATAAAAATATAATTTATAAATTAGGGCGTTTATTCCGGAAGAGAGGGGCGTATCCTCTCCTTCCCTGTTTTATATCCATGAAAAAAGTATGACAGTCAATCACTCCATCAGTCAGGAGAGCATCCTCAATGACCTGCGTTACCTGCAGTTGCTCTCCCGTAGTTTTCCTACCATAGCCGATGCCAGTCGGGAGATCATCAACCTGGAAGCGATTCTGAATCTTCCCAAGGGTACGGAACATTTCCTGACCGATATCCACGGGGAATATGAGGCGTTCCGGCACGTATTGAAGAATGGTTCGGGGTCTGTGAAGAGAAAGGTGAATGAGATCTTCGGGAATACACTGCGGGAGGCGGAGAAGAAAGAGTTGTGTACACTGATCTATTATCCCAAGGATAAGCTGCGCTTGGTGAAGGCCCGGGAGAAGGATCTGGAAGACTGGTATCTGATCACACTGAACCAACTGGTGAAAGTGTGTCAGAATGTCTCTTCAAAGTATACCCGTTCCAAAGTGCGTAAGTCGCTGCCTCAGGAGTTTTCGTACATTATCCAGGAACTGCTGCATGAATCCAGTATGGACCCCAATAAACATGCGTATATACAGGTGATCATCAGTACCATTATTTCTACCCGGCGTGCCGATGATTTTATCATTGCGATGTGCAACCTGATCCAGCGGCTGACCATTGAAACCCTGCATATCGTGGGAGATATCTTTGACCGGGGTCCTGGTGCCCATATCATCATGGATACGCTGTGCGCTTATCACAATTTCGATGTGCAGTGGGGCAATCACGATATTCTCTGGATGGGGGCAGCTTCAGGCAACCGGAGCTGCATGGCCAATGTGATCCGGCTTTCTCTGCGCTACGGCAATATGGCGACGTTGGAGGAGGGGTATAACATCAATCTGCTTCCTCTGGCTACCTTTGCCATGGAGACCTATTCGGATGATCCGTGTACACAGTTTGCTCCCAAAGGTAATGTGACCGGGAATGCTTTCAATGATAAGACGCTCCGGATGATCTCACAGATGCACAAGGCCATTACGGTGCTTCAGTTTAAACTTGAGGGAGAGATCATGAGGCGTCGTCCGGAATTTGATATGGCAGACCGTCGTGTGTTGGAGTATGTCGATTATGAACGTGGGACATACTCCTGGCAGGGAAAGGAATATCCGCTTCGTGACCCTCTGTTCCCAACGATTGATCCGGCCGATCCGTACCGGCTGACGGAAGAGGAAGAAGAGGTGATCGGAAAGATACATCATTTGTTTGTCACCAGTGAGAAACTCAAAAAACATATGCGCTGCCTCTATACCTACGGCAGTATGTATCTGGTATGTAACGAGAACTTGCTTTATCATGCTTCGATCCCTTTGAATGAGGATGGCAGTTTCAAACGTGTCACTATTCTGGGAAGGGAGTTCTGGGGCAAGAATCTGCTGGATCGGATCGACCAGCTGGTGCGTACGGCCTATTTCGCGGAAGAGGGTACAGAGAAGAAAGAATTTGCCCGGGATTTCATGTGGTATCTCTGGTGCGGAAAGAACGCGCCTACGTATGATAAGGATAAGATGACTACGTTTGAACGTTACTTCGTGGGGGATAAGGATCTGTGTAAAGAGGAGAAAGGAGCCTACTATACCTTACGCAATCAGGAGGAGGTCTGTGTGCGTATCCTGAAAGAATTCGGTGTGGAAGGTGGAGACGGACATATCATCAACGGACATGTGCCGGTACGTACCCTGAAGGGGGAAGCTCCCATGCGGGCCAATGGGAAGTTGTTTGTGATCGACGGGGGATTTTCCAAGGCCTATCAGCCGGAGACAGGGATTGCCGGATATACACTGGTATATCATTCACATGGACTGGAACTGGTACAGCACGAGCCTTTTGAGTCTGCGCAGAAAGCGATCGAAGAGGGGCAGGATATCAAGTCGACCAATTTCGTACTGGAGTTCAATTCTCAGCGCCGGATGGTCCGGGATACGGATAAAGGAAAGACATTGCGTACGTATATAGAGAATCTTCGTATGCTGCTGGAAGCTTATCGTATGGGGCTGGTGCAGGAGAAAGGAAAATAAAAAAGTAGCAATTGACAATGGAGTAGTGAACTGTTTTACCCCACTGTATGGAAACAGGAATGAATTTGTCCTGCCCGGATCCTTCAAATTCTTTCATCAGTCAGAGGTTTTCCTCTCCGTGGCTTTCAAAGAACAGTTGGGCATATCTCCGTCTTTTACTTGAACCAGTGTCTGATTCCCGTTTTGTAGGGTTGGTTCCGGTATATCTACCTACTGACTGGGGCAATCCGTTGTCCGGATAGATCACTGCAGCTTTTGTTTTCATTCTGTTTGAAGGGTTATTTCCGGCGTATTTCTTTTTTTAACCTGCAGTGACGTATAGTTAACTAAGGGAACTCCCTGTTCCCTTATTAATTCTTTACTTTTTACTCAACCTCTTCTCTTCCCGTTTGTTTTATGGAAAAACCAAAACGGAAAGATTATGATTTTACTGGAACCTTTTCATACAGATGCGTTGGACCTGAAAAACAGGGTTGTAATGGCTCCGATGACACGTACACGGGCAGATAATCCCGAACTGGCTGCTACGGATCTGATCGCTGAATATTACGAACAACGGGCAACGGCGGGACTTATCATTACCGAAGGTACGCATGTGAGCCGCATGGCAAGAGGTGCTATCCGTGTGCCGGGCATTTATACCAAACAGCAGATCGACGGGTGGAGAAAATCGACCGATGCGGTACATGCCAAAGGGGGGGGAAGATCTTTGCGCAGATCTGGCACGAAGGCAGACTCAGTCTCCGGGAGGTGCTCGACGGACATCTACCCATGGCTCCTTCCGCTATCAATCCCCATACCAAAGTATTTTCACCGGAGGGAATGTTTGTCGACACACCCACTCCGCACGCCATGACGGTGGAGGAGATCCGGCAGACCATCAACGATTTTGCACAGGCGGCACAAAACGCTATACAGGCGGGATTTGATGGTGTGGAAATTCATGCGGCCAATGGCTATCTCTTCCATCAGTTCTTTATGAAATGTTCCAATACCCGTACAGATGAGTATGGAGGAAGTATAGAGAACAGGAGTCGTTTTCTTTTTGATGTTCTGGAAGCGATCCGGGAGAAGACTGATCTGAAAAGGGTAGGTATCCGGCTATCTCCTATACTGGATCATATCCAGGGCATGGTGAAAGATGAGGAGACGGATCAACTCTTTACCGATATGATCGGCAGGTTGAATGATTATCCATTGGCATATGTACATCTGTCGGGGGTGACAGGAGATCAGGTGGACGATCCGCTGAAACAGGTGCTTGATAGCGCGCGGTATTACCGGAAGATTTACAGGGGGACCCTGATGATCAATAAAGGGTTTACCCGTGATACTGCCAATCAGGCTATCGAAGACGGTATTGCCGATCTGGTGTCATTTGGTAATCTGTATATCAGTAACCCCGATCTGGTAGAGCGGTTCCGGTTGAGTGCTCCTTTGAATGAGAGCGACAGAGATACGTTTTATACAACGGGTCCTGAAGGGTATACGGATTATCCTTTTCTTCGATAAGGGGTAGGAGGTAATCTGGTTTGTAAAGAGACGCCAGGGATTTACGAGGTATCTGTTTACAATGTACCATTGAATATACAGGATATATAAGTAAATCTCTTGTAAAACTCAACAGGTGAATCTTACATGCAAACCTATGAGATGGATCGTTGCGTTTCTGATAGTTTCGTTTTTTTCATTTGTATCTTCCGGTGTGTGTTTGATTCGATGCGGATATGGAACGGGAGAATTTTCTGAAATAGCGGATAAATCAGGAGGCAGTCCACTGGACTGCCTCCTGATTTATTTGATATGTGGTTATATATGGCTTCTTTTTCAGAACAGCACAATGCCCCCTTCGAAGATGGCACCTTTATCAAAAGTTTTGGATTTACTATAATACCGGGTGGTTCCGTATCCACCTGTGGCGAAGATGGCAAATTTTTTGGTAAACTTATATTCGAGGTTGAGGCGTGCTGCCAGTTCATATACCTCTCCGGGGATGCCTGCTTCTTTGTCTTTGTTGTTGATCAGAAAGATGTTCTGATAACCGAGGTCTCCGCTGATGTAGAGTTTGCGGTAGAGAGGAAGTTCCAGACCGGCTCTGTAGGACGTGCTGAATGTAAACTTGTCGAGGTCGCGGTAGCCGCCGCCTACCCCCAGGATGGTATAGAAAAGTTCGTTTTTGAAGCGGGCGGCTACGTTGCCTTTGGTGTTGTTACCGCCATATACCATCAGTTGTACCCTGGTGTCCGGATTCGCATTCACAAGTCCCAACTGGAAGCCGTCGAAGTTTTCTTTGTAGTAGTTGAGAAGTCCGATCTGTAATCCGGAACCATTCGTTGTATAGTTCATGGGAGCAAGTTGCAGACCGATCATATGTACTCCCACTACATTTCCTAAACCCGATAGTTGCAGACCGCGCATGGTACCTCCGGTGATGTTGCCCAAACCGGCCATTTGTATACCACTCATATTACCACCTACCACATTCAGGGCACCGGAGGTCATCAGACCCGAAAGTTGTTCTCCCGTGATGCTGGCAAGTCCGCCGATCTGCCATCCTTTTGTTGTGCTTCCGGTCAGGTTGATCAGTCCGCTCATAGAGATCCCGTGGTTGGTGTCGCCTGTGATATTGGCCAGACCGGATACCTGGATCCCTTTAGCGTTACGACCGGCTATATTCACCAGGCTGGTTACAGAGACTCCCCGCATATCTTCGCCATTTATATTGGCAAAACCGGAAAACTGCAATCCCTGTATATTGCCATCTATCCGGTTGTAGAAGCCTGATAATTGTATACCTTTCGCGTCTTCTATGACCCGGCTACCTACTACGTTCATCGATATACCTCTGAGTTGATTCATTTTAGAGGTAAATCCGATATTCAGGTATGTTGTTTGCAGAGAATCGTAAGGTTGAGTAGCTACTTTGGGAGCAAGAGAAAGATTGATACCCGCACTCTTATTCTGTGCCTGTAGGGTACAACTTATCAATAATCCTGTCAGTGCCAGTCTACATCCTCTTTTCCAAAGGATTTGCATACGCTTCTCAGCTTTTTTCTTTATCATGATCAGTAAATGTATTAATTAGATCCCACACAATTTAATTTACGATTTACAAATTTACGATTTACGATTGAAATAACATCTATATAATCTCTTTGTTTATTTCCGTTTTTTGGGAGACTCTTGAACATTCAGAGAATAAACAGATCCTTTACCTCCCATTTGTACATGCGATTACAGAATGCACTGTATGTAAAGTAATTTCAATCGTAAATCGTAAATCCGTAAATCGTAAATCCCTTTATCCTTTAGCTTCCTGATAAAGGAAACGTTTGATACTTTTTTTCGGAGTCTTTTCAAATTCTTCCGGGTAGATCTTCATCTTGGCAATCTGGCTGTAGACCGGAAGTGTGGCATTCAATGCGATGCGGTTCTCTTCCATCACCCTCTCGAGATCTTCCTGTTTGAGGCCATTGGCAAACGCGTCGTCGAAATCGGGATATACCAGACCTACCAGTTTGCCGTTCTGCTGTACGATGATGCTTTCGGCCACGTAGGGCATGTTGTTCAACTTATCTTCGATCTCTTTGGGATATATGTTCTGACCGCTGGGGCCGAGTAACAGGTTTTTGCTGCGTCCGCGGATGGTCACATTGCCTGCGGCATCCATCACAGCCAGGTCACCCGTATGCAGCCATCCTTCCTCGTCGATCACCTCGGCGGTTGCTTCTTCGTTCTTGTAGTATCCCAGCATCACATTAGGTCCCCGGCATACGATCTCACCTACTACGTTTTCCGGATCCGGAGAGAGTATTTTTACCTCCATGCGTGGAGCAGCTTTTCCGCAGGAACCGGCTTTGAATCTCTGCCAGTCTTCGTAAGTGATGATCGGTCCGCATTCGGTCATACCATATCCTACGGTATAGGGGAATTCGATCATTTGCAGGAACCGCTCAATCTCCTGGTTGAAGGCTGCTCCTCCGATGATCACTTCCACGAAGTTGCCACCGAAGGCCTGTATCATCTGCTCGTGGATGGTAGATTTGATCTTGTCGTTGATCACGGGAACCTTCATCAACAGCTTCATCGCAGGAGTTTCCAGTTTGGGAAGGATGCTCTTCTTGATGATCTTTTCAATGATCAGAGGTACTGCTACGATCAGGTTAGGTTTCACTTCCGAGAATGCTTCGAAGATGATCTTCGGACTTGGCATGCGGGTGAGGAAATATATCTGGCACCCTACGGCAAACTCATACAGGAACTCAAAAGCCAGCCCATACATATGTGCCATAGGCAGCATGGATACGATCTTATCGCCCGGCTTCAGTTCGAGTACTTCGAAAGCGAATTTAGTATTGGACCACAGGCTGCGATAGGGCAGCATTACTCCTTTGGAGTAGCTGGTGGTACCGGAAGTATAGTTGATTGCGGCCAGTTCGTCCGGCTCGTCTTTGTGATAGTTGACGTGTTCCTTGCGGAAGTTCTTGGGGAATTTCTTTCCGAACATTTCATTGAGATGTTCGCGCGCATAGGTAAGTTTCTCACTGCGCGAGACAAGGACAGAGAAGTCTGTCATCAACAGGATCCCTTCGAGCAACGGCATGGCGGCTTCGTCCAGGTTTTCCCACACCACATCTCCTACAAAAAGGAGTTTGGCTTCCGAATGGTTCACAATGTTGTGTACATTGTCTGCTTTGAACTCGTGCAGGATAGGCACGATCACAGCCCCATACGTGAGGGTTGCCATGAAGGTGACTCCCCAGTGCGAACTGTTGCGGCCGCAGACAGCGATCTTATCCCCTTTTTTGATACCGCTTTCTTCAAAGATGATATGGAGTTTCTCGATCTTACGTGCTACATCTTTATATTGGAGGGTAGCCCCTTTGTAGTCTGTCAGTGAAGGAAGGTCCCAGTGCTCTTTGATACTGGACTCGACATAAGCATTAAAACTTTGTTCCATGTTGTTACACAATTGATGTAAATTTGTGCAAATATAGCTGATTCTTTATATTATACAAATAAATAAAACGGAAAATGTAAAATGAGTTTTCTATTTATTCTACCAGATACCATTTGTATAATTTATCTACTCCTTCACTGATGTGAATGCGATGATGCCACCCCAGAGTATGTAAACGGCTGACATCCGTTAGTTTACGTGGTGTGCCATCCGGCTTGCGGGGATCGAAATCAATATTACCCCGGTAGCCGACGGTCTGGCTGATGAGGCTGGCCAGGTCACGGATCGAGATCTCTTCTCCGGTTCCGATATTGATGTGGCAGTTGCGTATTTCGGCTCCCTCTCCTGTCAGATCCGTGAAATTGACCTTTTCCATGATGTAGACACAGGCATCTGCCATCTCTTCGCTCCAGAGGAATTCCCGGAGCGGTGTTCCGGTTCCCCAGAGAGTCACCCGGTCTTCATCGATCCCGTACTTTCTCAGCAGGATGAGTATCTGCTCCCAGGAGGCATGGCCATCTATGCCTTCTACAGGACGTCGTTGCAGATCGGTTCGTATGGCCGACTTGTCACCTATCCTCAGGTGATGGGCTAAGTGTATTTTCCGGATCATAACCGGAAGTACGTGGCTCCGCTGCAGATCGAAATTGTCACGAGGCCCATACAGATTGGTAGGCATCACCGCCAGAAAGTTGGTGCCGTATTGCAGGTTGAAACTTTCACAAAGTTTCAGTCCGGCTATTTTAGCAATGGCATACGGTTCGTTGGTATACTCCAGCGGAGAGGTCAGCAACGCGTCTTCCCGCATGGGTTGCGGGGCACAGCGCGGATATACACAAGTGCTTCCCAGGAACAATAGCTTCTTTACACCGTGCCGGTAGCTTTCTCCGATAACATTCTGTTGGATCTGCAGGTTGTTGTAGATAAAATCTGCCCGGTACGTGTTGTTGGCCAGGATACCTCCTACATGGGCAGCCGCCAGGAATACATATTCGGGCTGTTCTTTCTCAAAAAAGTTCCGTACCGCTACCGGGTCCATCAGATCCAGTTCGGCATGTGTGCGGCCCATGAGGTGGGTATATCCCTGGTGTTGCAACGCATTCCAGAGGGCCGATCCCACCAGTCCTCGATGTCCGGCTATGTAGATCTTTGAATCTTTGTTCATCGTTCCGGTTGTTGTGCGTGTAACTTGCGTACATATTCCAGGTCGTGTTGCACCATCAGACTTACCAACTCTTCAAAGGAGGTCTGACGGGGATTCCATCCCAGTAGTTCGCGCGCTTTGGTAGGGTCACCCAACAACTGTTCTACTTCCGCCGGGCGGAAGTATTTGGCATCTACCTCTACCAGTATCCTGCCGGTAGCCCGATCGATGCCCTTTTCATTGATCCCTTCTCCCTGCCAGTCGAGTTCGATCCCTGCCTGCCGGAAAGCCAGTGTGGCGAATTCCCGTACCGAATGAAACTCTCCTGTTGCAATCACGAAATCCTCAGGAGTCGGATATTGCAGCATCAGCCACATACACTCTACATAATCCCGTGCGTATCCCCAGTCGCGCAGGGCACTCAGATTGCCCAAATAGAGCTTATCCTGCAGACCCTGTGCGATACGGGCGGCAGCCAGGGTGATCTTGCGGGTCACGAATGTCTCTCCGCGCCGTTCGCTCTCGTGGTTGAACAGGATACCGTTGACAGCAAACATTCCGTAACTCTCCCGGTAATTCTTCGTGATCCAGAAGCCATATTGTTTGGCTACACCGTAGGGAGACCGGGGGTAGAAAGGAGTGGTCTCTTTTTGGGGTACCTCCTGCACCAGTCCGTATAGTTCGGAGGTAGAAGCCTGGTAGATGCGGGTTTTTTTCTCCATTCCCAGGATGCGTACAGCTTCCAGAATACGGAGCGTACCTATACCGTCGGTCTCTGCAGTGTATTCAGGCACTTCGAAAGATACTTTGACGTGGCTTTGCGCGGCCAGATTGTATATCTCATCGGGTTGCACCTGCTGAATGATGCGGATCAGTGAACTACTGTCTGTCATATCGCCATAGTGCAGGTTGATCTGGCGTTTTTGCTTCATGTCACGTACCCACTCCTCGAAGTACAGGTGTTCGATGCGCGCGGTATTGAATGAGGACGAACGGCGCAGGATGCCGTGTACTTCATATTCTTTCTGTAACAGGAACTCTGCCAGGAACGATCCGTCCTGACCGGTGATACCGGTGATAAGGGCTACTTTCATAAATTTGTCTGATCTTTTGTAAACGTCCGGATCTGTCCGGACAAAGGCTTTGTATGATGTTCTGTGAATACATACGTTTAGCACCTGCAATATTCGATATTTTTGGGGAGATAAGCAAGTTTTTTGTGTTTTTACCGATACACAACCTTCCCGGGATCATCCTGTAAACATTCTTTCCTTATCTGCTGTTCTTTTATAAACTGTAGTAAAAGAAAAAGATATGAAAAACGGAATCATGATCCAGTATTTTGAATGGAACCTGCCTGCGGATGGAACCCTGTGGAAAAAACTCAAAGACGATGCCAAACATCTGCATGAAATAGGAGTGACTTCTGTCTGGATCCCTCCTGCCTGCAAAGCAACAGGGACCAATGATCCGGGATATGGGATCTATGACCTGTATGATCTGGGCGAGTTTGACCAGAAAGGCGCGGTGCGTACCAAATACGGTATCAAAAAAAGAGCTGATCGCCGCTATTGAGGAATTGCACAAATACCAGATCAGTGTTTATCTGGATGCTGTGATGAATCACAAAGCGGGTGCCGACTATACGGAGAAATTCAAAGCCCGCGAGGTAGATCCGAACGATCGGGGCAAACCGATCAGTGATGTGTATGAGATCGAAGGATGGACCGGTTTTAATTTTCCGGGACGCAACAATACTTATTCGGATTTCAAGTGGCATTGGTATCACTTTTCCGGTACCGACTTCAACAATGCCAATGGTAAAAAAGCTATTTATCAGATCATGGGCGATGGCAAATCCTGGAGCGATGGAGTAGACAGTGAAAATGGGAATTACGACTACCTGATGTTCGCGGATATTGATTTCGACCATCCGCAGGTAGTAGAGGAGATGATCAAATGGGGAGCCTGGGTCTCGAAAGAATTAAATCTCAATGGTATGCGCCTGGATGCGATCAAGCATATCAACGATCAGTTCATCGAACGCTTTTTGTCGGGAGTACGGGAAGTGATGGGAAAAGAATTCTATGCGGTAGGCGAGTATTGGAAACAGGATATCAATTCTCTGAATGCCTATCTGAAAGATGTAAAGTATAAGGTAGATCTGTTTGATGTACCTCTGCATTATAATATGTATCAGGCATCCAAACAGGGCCGCTCGTACGATATGAGTAAACTGTTTAATGATACACTGGTGAGCCAGCATCCCGATCTGGCAGTTACGTTTGTAGATAATCACGATTCGCAGTGGGGCAGTTCGCTGCAGTCTCAGGTAGAGGATTGGTTCAAACCGCTGGCCTATGGGCTGATCCTGCTGATCGACAAAGGCTATCCCTGTGTGTTTTACGGAGACTACTACGGGGTCGGAGGCAAAGAATCTATGCATCGCGGAGTGATAGATACCTTGTTGCAGGCACGTACCAAGTATGCTTTCGGTGAACAGCGCGATTATTTCGACCATCCCAATACGGTGGGTTTTGTACGTACCGGAGATGAATTCCATCCCGATTCCGGAGTGGCGTTGTTGCTTTCCAACGGTGAAGATGGGGATAAAGTGATGAATGTAGGCGAAGCTCACAAAGGTGAGGTCTGGCACGAGATCACCGGTAGCATGACGGATGTAGTGAGTATTGACGATAAAGGCAACGGAACATTCAAGGTACATGGCGGAAAGGTGGCGGTCTGGGTGAAAAAAAACGGACTAAGGTAGCCGGATATGAAGTATGTTTCACAGTCGTGAATCGTTTATATACATTCCGAACAAACCTGAAAACGATTTTTACGATTACCATATTGTCAGAGATTAGCTGATTTTCCTGATAAAATTCTGCTGAATAAGGTTTTTTACTAATTCTGACAAATCGTTTTTATCCATTTTCAGAGAAATGACTTTGAAAAAAATGAATATTTATAGCGTATTTTTTTTATATTTATTCAATAAATTGATTCAAAATAAATATTTATGCGGATATTGTGTGCACAGTTTCCCTCTATTTTATGCATAGTTTATTTGTAAACTGTGCATAAAATAGAGGGAAACTGTGCATAATTTATCTGGCAGTTGTGATGGAACGTTTGATTTATCGTTCAAAAAGAGCGATTTTTCTCTGGTAAGGACAAACGAGAGGTGTTTCTCTTACTGGTAAATTGCTCGATAGGGGAGTTTTATGAGATTAAAAAGAAAGGGAGTTGCTCTTTTTTTATGGCTATTGTATAGCTGAATGGGAAATTTGCTGATCATCTGTTCTTTTTGAGAACTTGTTCCCTGGATTTTTTTCTGTGGAAGGGAAAGCCTTCTTTAAATAAATGATCCCTGAACGGTTTGACTATCATTTTGTCTATTTGTCAGATCTGCCTTTCCCTTGGCTATTTATCGGCTTTGTGACTTGTCTTTCTATTTTTTTCTATATAACGGAAGACCGGTTCTAAGAACCGATAGATCAAGGCCGGATCTTTCAATTTTCCACACCCATATACAATGAGTGCTCCGATAGAGATTCCCAACAATACATTCATCATAGCTGTCATTTCTGAGTGATGGATATTTTTCTGATTATGAATTTCCAACAAGGATACTGATAAAGAGATAAAACAGATAAAAAGCGGTTTATTATCTGAATAAACCGCTTTTTCTGACTCTGACAGGATAGTTCCTATCTCTGTCTTTATATCATATCCGCTTCCAACAAAAGCCAGATGGCCGGACGGTACATCCGTGTACTGTCTTCTGATCCCTGTTTGTTACCGGGAGTTCTTTTTAGCGGTGCTGCCTTCGGATTCAGAACGGCCGTAGAGTTGATCGTCTGAATTTTTGTTGGCCTGATTTTCTGTACTGCTCTGAGCAGTAATGTCTCTTTTTGTCCGGGTATCATTTTTACCCTGGGCAGAAGTGCTGTTTGCACACGATTTGGTTTCACTTTTACCTTTCATACTTATAGGTTTTAAATTAGTTATTTAGTAGATGGCTTATACACGCTCCAATAGGCTTCTCCAACCGGATTGGCTTCATTTACTTCTTTGCTGCGTTGTTTGCCGATCTCTTTTTCTGTTTTCCGGATTTTCTCTTCCGTACGGTCTGTACCCTGAGGCTTCACCGTGGTAAGTCCGTCAGTCTCCTGTACGTAGGTTTTCGGATCTTCCACATACTGCCATTCTTCTTTCAGGCGGCTGCTTTCTCCTTCGTTCCACGGACCTCTGGCATCTTCTCCGCAAGACATATTGAAATACATATTGCTATACCGGGGATCACCTTGCAGGGTACCCGGTGGGAAGTTGGGCACAATGGTGTCCAGAGCAGCTTCGAACTGCTGGAAGTGAGTAATCTCACGGGTCATCAGGAAACCCAGGGTTTCTTTCACATACGGATCATCTGTAAATTGCAGCAAGTATTCATATACGATCTTGGCACGTGATTCCGCGGCAATGTTGGAACGGAGATCCACGGTCAGGTCACCGTTGGCATTTACATACGCCCCCCGACCAGGGCGTGCCGTTGCTGTCGGTCACACTGGGTCCTCCTCCTGTCAACACACAGAACTGTGGATTGTACAGAGCCTGATGGATGTACTCTTCTTTCGTAGCTTTTCCTTTCAGCATATCCATGATGCCCTCCTCTTCGGAGGCTTCTTTCAGTTTGCCGTTCACACCGTTGAGGAGCATCTGTATCGTGGCACCCACGATCTCGAGATGGCTGAACTCTTCGGCGGCAATATCCATCAGCATATCGTACTTGTCCGGATAGGTATGCCGGCAACTGAAGGCCTGTACAAAATACTGCATAGCTGCTTTCAACTCTCCGTTTCCTCCTCCGAACTGTTCGAGCAACAGTCTGGCAAAACGCGGGTCTGGTTTGGATACCCGTGCGTTGAATTGTAATTCTTTGGAATGGTAAAACATATAAATAATCTTATGAGGTCAATTTTTTCTTTTTTATTCGAACACAGTATTCAGGCTATACAGAAGTGAGTTTACATGGAATGTTCGTGCATTATATTCTCTGCGCTTCCCATCATGTCTTTCGCATGTTTTTGCCTTTATGCATCTCTTTTTTCAGGGAGCGCATGGCATCTTCCATATATTCACAGGCTTCGTCATAAAACTCTGAGATCTTTTTCCGGTTTTCTTTCCGACTGAGTGCATAGGCAACGGCTGCTCCGGCCGCGATACCTATAAGATACTTGTACATCATATTCTTTGGATTTTAAAATGTTATTCCTTTTGTAAGACTCTCTATAAACGGGATAACGGAGGTGAGGGTTTAGAGTTGTATGGTGGGGTTTCTGCCAAATTCTGATAATAAACTGTGAATTTATATAAGATAAACATTTAGGCATATGTTCCGGTACGCTATGTGTCGGGCTATAGGGGTTTTTATAAAACAGCAATGCCCTGTTGCTGGAAGCAACAAGGCATTCGCCAAACCGAAGGAAAGACAACGATAAGCCTTACTCTCCGATCTTGTCGTGGATCATCTGATCCAGTTCTCCGATCCGCTTTTCGCGGTCGAGCTGGATCTCTCTTTCAAACATATCTTTGTGAAAAGCGTTTACATCCGTTTCTATACAACCGCACATGACATCTTCCATAGAGGCCGGAATGTTGCTACAGCCGCATGAGAAGGAGGTATCGGGGTCTTGATCCGCGGAACCCACAGGTCTTCTGCCGGCAGGTATCTCCGGACCGGAAGACGTGCTCTTTTCTCCGAAATGATGGAGGTTGGAATATTTGGTTGTCATACGTGTGAAATTTGATTTATTCCGGTAAGACGTTCCCGACCTGTCAATTGTTTACGGATTTAATGTAGTTTGCGGTTTTCAAATAAATATTCTATAAACGGATTTACTTTTCCAAAGGTTCCGGAGAGTGCCATTGAAGCGAAGACGCGGAGTTTTCTTTCAGCCAGGTAATCATTTTTTCGGCAGTGCGGTCATAACTCTGCAAGGATTATATCATTGTGAGTATAATGCTTTGTTATTTCTTCAGCAACCCCCTTAGAGAGTATTTCCGAAAAGAGAATATAATATTTTTATCTAATAGAAAAAAGAGTGGAAAATCATTCTGTAATCCGTTTTACTCCGGGGTAAAGCGAAATCTCTTTCGGACAGTATCCCTTTCTATCTGTACGTGATTTTACTTTTCATCTAAACTTCCTGTTTTAATTTTTCGCATATTGGCAATAAATAGTTAATTTCGCACCCTTAAATACGTTGCGTTGTCAAAACCAGTTCCGGAGAACGGGACCGATCTTTTGCCGGATCCCGGAAAAGGCAGATCAGCAGAAGTCAGAGAAGTAGGTACAACGCCGTGAATTAAGGGCCATACGTATGACAACAACAGCCAAATTATTGCTTCACTGTCCCGATCGTCCGGGTATCCTGGCCGAAGTCACGGATTTTATCACAGTGAACAAAGGAAATATCATCTATCTGGATCAATATGTAGACAGGGTAGAGAATATCTTTTTTATGCGGATCGAGTGGGAGCTTGCCAGTTTCCTGGTCCCTCAGGAGAAGATAGAAGATTACTTCGAAACATTGTACGCGCAGAAATATGGTATGAACTTCCGGTTGTATTTCTCTGATCACAAGCCTCGCATGGCTATATTTGTTTCGAAGATGTCGCACTGTCTGTTCGATCTGCTAGCCCGCTATACGGCCGGAGAGTGGAATGTAGAGATCCCACTGATCATCAGCAATCATCCCGATATGCAGCATGTGGCCGAACGATTTGGTATTTCTTACCATATTTTTCCGATTACCAGAGAGAATAAAGCCGAACAGGAGCAGAAAGAGTTGGAGCTCCTGGCCCAGCACCGGGTCAATTTTATCGTACTGGCCCGCTATATGCAGGTGGTTTCCCAGCAGATGATCGATGCCTATCCCAACCGTATCATCAATATCCATCATTCTTTCCTGCCGGCTTTTGTGGGAGCTAAACCCTATCATGCCGCTTTTGAGAGAGGGGTGAAGATCATCGGTGCTACCAGTCATTATGTAACTACCGAACTGGATGCCGGACCTATCATCGAACAGGACGTGGTGCGTATTACCCATAAAGACTCTGTACAGGATCTGGTGAATAAAGGAAAAGACCTTGAAAAGATCGTACTGTCCAGAGCCGTACAGAAACATATCGAACGTAAAGTACTTGCTTATAAGAACAAGACGGTGATCTTTAATTAGAAAAACATTGTCGGACTGAATGTATGAATATAGCTATTATCAAATACAATGCGGGCAATATCTGTTCCGTAGACTATGCCCTCAGAAGATTGGGAGTGGAGGCAAAGGTAACGTCCGATAGGGAAGAGTTGCTGGCTGCCGATAAAGTGATCTTTCCCGGAGTGGGAGAGGCAGAGACTACCATGAACCACCTGAAAGCGTCAGGGATGGACCGGCTGATCCTGGATCTGCGTCAGCCTGTACTGGGCATCTGCCTGGGGATGCAGGTGATGTGCCGCCGTTCGGAAGAGGGAAAGGGTACGATAGATTGCCTGGGTATCTTTGATGTGGATGTGAAAAGGTTCCGGCCTCAACAACCCACGGAGAAAGTGCCGCATATGGGATGGAATACCCTGACAAAGACCAGCAGTGGCCTTTTCAAAGGCTTCACCGAAGAAGAATATGTCTATTTTGTGCATAGCTATTATGTACCGCTTTGCCAATGGACAGCGGCAGAGACTGATTATATTCTTCCCTTCAGCGCGGCTTTGTATAAAGACAACTATTATGCTACCCAGTTCCACCCCGAAAAGAGTGGATCAGTAGGAGAGAGAATATTGAAGAATTTCCTGGAAATCTGAAGGGATTTACGATGAGACGATTTACTATTTACGATTGAAATTACCTTATAGAATATGAGTAATTCTCTGTCTGATAGTAAATATGTGTAATGTCGTAGATCTGAAGTTATTTAAATCGTAAATCGTTAAATTGTAAATTGTAAATGGAATTGGTTCCTGCTATAGATATCATCGACGGAAAGTGCGTGAGGCTTTCCCAGGGCGACTACGATACCAAGAAAGTGTATAACGAGGATCCTGTGGAGGTGGCTCGTGAGATGGAAGACCACGGTATCCGCCGGCTGCATGTCGTGGATCTGGACGGAGCCGCTTCGCAACACATTGTCAACTACAAGATCCTGGAGAAAATAGCAGCTGCTACTTCGTTGGTCATTGACTTCGGAGGTGGGGTTAAGAGCGATGAAGACCTTAGGATCGCTTTTGAAAGTGGTGCTGCTATGGTGACCGGAGGAAGTATTGCCGTCAGGGACCCGGAGCTGTTTGGCGGGTGGATCGACCGGTACGGTAGTGACAGGATCATTCTTGGGGCCGATGTGCGTGACAGGAAAATTGCCGTACATGGCTGGAAAGATGAAAGCACCGAAGAGTTGTTCCCTTTCCTGGAAAACTACCGGGAAAAGGGTATCCGGAAGGTGATCTGTACCGATATCAGTTGTGACGGTATGTTACAGGGCCCCTCTCTGGAGTTGTATCAGGAAATGTTGCAGGTTTTTCCCGATCTCTACCTGATTGCCAGTGGAGGAGTCGGTAAGATCGAAGATATCTACAGGCTGGAAGAGGCCGGAGTACCTGCGGTGATCTTCGGAAAAGCGTTGTATGAAGGGCATATCACCCTGAAACAACTGACTGTTTTTCTGTCATAAAGAGTCAAACAGATCGTATTTCATGCCGGCGTGTGCCAATGGCGTACAGGCCGGGAACGAACCCTATAAAAACGAAAAGTGTGTTAGCGAAAAGAATAGTGCCTTGTCTGGACATCAAAGATGGACAGACGGTAAAGGGAACCAACTTTGTGAATCTGCGTCAGGCCGGAGATCCGGTGGAGTTGGGACGCGCGTACAGTGAACAGGGAGTCGATGAACTGGTATTTTTGGATATTACCGCCAGCCACGAAGGACGCAAGACGTTTACGGAGCTGGTGCGGCGCATCGCTGCCAACATCCATATCCCTTTTACCGTGGGAGGGGGGATCCATGAATTGCAGGATGTAGACCGGCTATTGAATGCCGGAGCAGACAAGATCTCTATCAACTCTTCTGCGCTGCGCCGTCCGCAACTGATCGACGAGATCGCGAAAAACTTTGGTTCGCAGGTGTGTGTGGTAGCCGTAGATGCCCGGCAGACTCCGGAGGGCTGGAAATGTTACCTCAACGGAGGTCGTGTAGAGACCGACAGAGAGCTGTTTGAATGGACCCGCGAAGCCCAGCAACGGGGAGCGGGAGAGATCCTTTTCACCAGTATGGACCACGACGGAGTGAAAGAGGGATATGCCAATGAAGCGTTGGCTATGCTTTCCGGACAACTGACTATACCTGTTATTGCTTCCGGAGGCGCAGGAAGTCGTGAGCACTTCCGGGATGTATTTCTGGAAGGCAAGGCAGATGCGGCACTGGCAGCCAGTGTTTTTCACTTCGGAGAAATCAAAATTCCCGAATTAAAATCGTATCTTTGCGACCAGGGGATCTCTGTGCGTATCTGAACCAGAGGGAATCCTGGAAAAACAACCTTTAGAAAATCATAGAAATGAATATAGACTTCGATAAAATGGATGGTCTCGTACCGGCAATCATACAGGATCAGCATACGCGTAAAGTGCTTATGCTGGGTTTTATGAACCGGGAAGCGTATGAGAAGACCGTAGAGACCGGAAAGGTAACGTTCTTCAGCCGTACCAAAAACCGTTTGTGGACGAAAGGGGAAGAGAGCGGTAATTTCCTGCATGTATTGGATATCAGGGAAGATTGCGATCACGACACCCTATTGATCCAGGTGTCTCCCGTGGGACCGGTGTGCCATACCGGCGAAGATACCTGCTGGGGCGAAAAGAACGATGAACCTCTGATGTTCCTGAAACATCTGCAGCAGTTCATAGACAAACGCTACGAAGAGATGCCGGAGAAATCGTATACCACCAGCCTGTTCCGGGATGGAGTGAACCGCATGGCACAGAAAGTAGGTGAAGAGGCTGTGGAGATGATTATCGAAGCAACAAACGGAAGCGGCGAACGGATGATCTATGAAGGATCTGATATGATCTATCACCTGATCGTGTTGCTTACTTCCAAAGGATATAGTATTGAAGATCTCGCGCGTGAATTGCAGGTAAGACACAGCGACACATGGACGAAACACTGATCCGATACGAGCAGGTAGCTGTTTGCCAACAGGAATTGTGTGTACTGGAGCAGGTAGATTTCCGGTTGCACAAAGGAGAATTTGTCTACCTCATCGGAAAGGTCGGCTCGGGTAAGACTACGTTGCTGAAAACGTTCTACGGCGAACTGGCCGTGACGGAAGGGACCGCGGAGGTACTGGGGTACAACATGCGTAAGATCAAACGTAAACACATTCCGCAGTTGCGGCGCAAGCTGGGGATCGTGTTCCAGGATTTTCAGCTGCTCACCGACCGCTCGGTGTACGACAACCTCGAGTTTGTATTGCGAGCTACCGGGTGGAAACACAAACGGGAGATCCGGAATCGTATCGAGGAGGTGCTGCAACAGGTAGGGATGGACAACAAGGGGTATAAATTCCCCAACGAACTGTCCGGAGGAGAACAACAACGCATTGTGATCGCGCGGGCCATTCTCAACAGACCGGAGATCATTCTGGCAGATGAGCCTACGGGCAATCTGGATGCGGAAACAGGCCGGGAGATCACCACGCTGTTGCACAACATTTGTGAGGCCGGATCGGCAGTGGTGATGACCACACACAACCAGTTGTTGTTGCAGGAATTTCCGGGCATCGTATATCAGTGTGCCGATCATCATATTGCGGATGTGACGGAGCGGTACCGGACGGTGGCTGATGCGGCGGAAGAAACGGGGCGGAAAGGTATAGAAGAAGCCACGGAAGAACAAGTGAACAATAAACAAGAGATAATAAATTAGAAAAGAGGAGAGGCTGCTCTTTTCCGGCAGGGAGAAACGCCGGACGGAAAAGAGAAATAAGAACGGCTGTCGAATCGTAAATCATTTAATTCAGTTACGACAGATGAAAATTTTAAAGTTTGGAGGTACCTCGGTAGGTTCGGCTCAACGGATGAGAGAGGTAGCCAAATTGATTACCGATGGGGAAAAGAACATTGTAGTGCTCTCAGCCATGTCGGGCACCACAAACGCATTGGTAGAGATCTCGGACTATCTGTATAAGAAGAATCCGGAGGGTGCCAACGAGATCATCAACAGACTGGAAAATACCTACCGGAAACATGTGGAAGAATTGTATGAGACAGCTGAATATAAACAGAAGGTCTTGGAAGTGATCCGTTCCCATTTCGACTATATACGTTCGTACACCAAAGACCTGTTTACCTTGTTCGAAGAGAAGGTGGTGCTGGCGCAGGGAGAACTGATCTCTACCGCCATGATGAACTATTATCTGCAGGAGATCGGAGTGAAGTCTGTACTGCTACCCGCGCTTGAGTTTATGCGTACGGATAAGAATGCCGAACCCGATCCGGTATATATCAAAGAAAAACTACAGGCACAATTGGAACTCCATCCGGATGCTGATATTTATATTACACAGGGATTCATCTGCCGCAATGCCTATGGAGAGATCGATAATCTCCAGCGCGGAGGCAGCGACTATACCGCTTCTCTGATCGGTGCTGCACTGAATGCTTCGGAAATACAGATCTGGACCGATATCGACGGGATGCACAACAACGATCCGCGCATCGTAGACAAAACCTCTCCCGTGCGTCAGCTTCATTTTGAAGAGGCTGCCGAACTGGCCTATTTCGGAGCGAAGATCCTGCATCCGACCTGTGTGCAGCCTGCTAAGTATGCCAATATACCTGTAAGGTTGTTGAACACCATGGACCCGACGGCGCCCGGTACGATCATTTCCAATGAAACCGAGAAAGGGAAGATCAAAGCGGTAGCCGCCAAAGAAAATATCACGGCTATCAAGATCAAATCCAGCCGTATGTTGCTGGCTCATGGCTTCCTGCGCAAGGTATTTGAGATCTTTGAAAGCTACCAGACTTCCATCGATATGATCTGTACCTCAGAAGTCGGAGTGTCGGTCTCTGTAGACAATACCAGGCATCTCAATGAGATCGTAGACGATCTGAAGAAATACGGTACGGTGACGGTAGACAGCGGCATGTGTATCATCTGTGTGGCAGGCGATCTCGACTGGGAGAACATTGGCTTCGAGGCCAGCGTGGTAGAAGCACTGAAAGATATACCTGTACGTATGATCTCCTACGGAGGCAGCAATTACAACATCTCTATCCTGGTGCGTGAACAGGATAAAAAACCGGCGCTACAGTCGCTGAGTCGCGTGCTCTTTAACGAAAATTGAAGATTACATACACAAAGCGCTTTGTTCAGAAATGAGGAAGCGCTTTTTTAAAAGCCTGTTTTTAAAAACAAAAAAATAAGACATAGCATATGAAAGGTATATTTCCTGTAAGTAAATTCCGGGAGTTGCAGACTCCATTCTACTATTACGATACAGACTTGTTGCGGGAAACATTGGAAGTAGTAAAAAATGAATCGGCCAAATATGGCAATTATGTAGTGCATTACGCTGTCAAAGCCAATGCCAACCCCAAGATACTACGCGTGATCCGTGATAGTGGTATGGGAGCCGATTGCGTGAGTGGTGGAGAGATACAGGCTTGTCTCGACGCTGGTTTTCCCGCGGAAAAAGTGGTTTTTGCCGGAGTTGGAAAAGCAGACTGGGAGATCGAGCTGGGTCTGGATCACAATATTTTCTGTTTCAATGTAGAATCTATCCCCGAACTGGAAATTATCAATGAACTTGCGGCGGCAAAAGGGAAGGTTGCGAATGTAGCTTTCCGTATCAATCCCGATGTAGCAGCGCATACACATGCCAATATTACTACCGGACTGGCCGAAAATAAATTTGGCATCAGCATGGAAGATATGGATCATGTGGTAGATGTGGCACTGGGAATGAACCATATGAAGTTTATCGGACTGCATTTCCACATCGGATCACAGATCCTGGATATGGGAGATTTTGTAGCGCTTTGCCACCGGGTGAACGAGTTGCAGGATCGTCTGGAAGCACGTGGTGTCTTCTTTGAACATGTGAATGTCGGAGGTGGATTGGGGATCGATTACGATCATCCCAATGAGCAGCCGATACCGGAGTTCCAGAGCTATTTTGTGACGTATGCCGAGCATCTGAAACTGCGTCCCGGACAGACACTGCACTTTGAACTGGGACGTTCGATCGTGGGACAATGTGGTAATCTGATCTCGAAAGTCTTGTACGTTAAAAAAGGAACGAAGAAGCAATTTGCCATTCTGGATGCCGGGATGACCGATCTGATCCGTCCGGCTCTTTACGACGCTTATCACCGGATGGAGAATATCACTTCCGAAGCAACCGTAGAAAGCTACGATGTGGTAGGGCCGATCTGCGAATCTTCCGACGTATTCGGAAAAGAGGTGCAGCTCAATCAGGTGAAGCGCGGAGACTATATCGCCATGCGTTCTGCCGGTGCCTACGGAGAGATCATGGCTTCGGGATACAATTGCCGTCAATTGCCACAGGGATATACTTCGGACGAATTATCCTGACCCCAGCACTCCCATGTAGAGACGCAAAGAGATTTACGATTTGACGATTTACAATTTACGATTGAAATTACAGAAAGAATGTGTTTGTAAATCCTTATGCGTAACATTTTATATGCAAACATACGAGACGCAACTAGGCGTTTTTCCGACCTACGTCTGATACATCTCTGTATCTGACAGGAACTCATTTGATTGCCCGGTTTCCATTCAATGGATGATCGGGCATATTTGTATGAAATCCGGATTTGTATGTTATGGGATGGTATCCTACAGGAGGATTTATTTGTAGTGAGCGTCTGTATTGAGTTAGTACCGTGGAGACGCAACTATGCGTTTCGTATGTTTGCCTGTTTAAGTTCTGAGTTTTAAGTTCTGAGTAGTGTGTATAAATAAGATAAAAAGAGCTCATATACTAAAACTTATAACTTTTCAATCGTAAATCGTCCAATCGTAAATCTCTTTGCGTCTCTACAGGGGATTGATGGCTTTGGAATGTGGGAACGAAAAGAATGTAAGCGAAACAAAAAAGAAACAGAAGACAGAATGGAGTGATTTGTGGGGCCACATCTTGCGTAATTTGAGATCAAAAACAATTCCTGAATTTGTTACAGAAGACAAGAGAATCCCGGAAGGATAAATTTATACTTTTCTTTACGAACAATGGAGATGTGTGGTTGTTGTAAGTTCAGTATTTAATACATAAAAAATAGTGAATTATGATGACTGAAAAATTACAAACCGCGCTCAACGATCAGCTCAACGCAGAGTTGTGGTCTTCCAATCTTTACCTCTCTATAGCTTTCCATATGGAAAAAATGGGTTACAACGGTCTTTGCTGCAAATTCAAAAAGATGGCACAGAAGGAGACCGACGACGCGTGTGAAATAGCCAGTTATCTGGCTAAAAAAGGGTGTGACGCCAAAATCGATAAGATCAATGTAGTACCTACCGACTGGGGAACTGCCGTATAGGTTTGCGAGCATCTTTTCAAGCATACCGTACATCTGGCCAAAATGACCGATAAACTGTTGGATATAGCCATGGAAGAAAAAGACCATGCCACTAAAATATTCCTGAGCGAATTTGTAGCCTGTCAGATGGAAGAAGAAGCAATGGCTCATGATCTGTACAAAAAAGCTAAGAATGCCGGAGAGGCCGGAATGATGGTCATAGATGCACAATTGCATATGGCACATAAAGTGATGTGCAAATGCTGTGAATGCAAAGCGGAAAAAAGGAAATAAAAGAACATTTCATACGGGTTTTCCGACAGAGGGGTTCCTGGTAGTTGTCCGGATCTTCCACAGAAAACAGATCCGGATACAGGAACGGGTAAACTCCTTACGAATATCCGTACCCATAGTTAAATTTGAGCGACCATAAAAAGGAAACTTCCGGTGGAGGTTTCCTTTTTATGACTCCTGCCAAAAAGAATATCTTATTGTATATCCTTGCCTTTTTCCATAGCACTCAGGTAGATGTCTAAAGAGCGTGTAGAGATCAGTATCTCGTGTATGGAAACTCCCAAGGAAGAAATGAGCAGCAAAAGGGCCAATCCGAATACGATCACAGAAGCCATTTTCAGACCAATGTAGATCAGGAACATACTGATCACACAAAAAAACAGACTGGATATACCCAGTACCTGCATGGTACGGGTGAGTGATAAACGTTTCCGCAGATTCTCGATCTGTGCTACGGTCACGTCAGAAGGCTTTTCCATATACCTGTCGCGCAAGGTACGTACCAGTTGGGCATACGAAAGAAAACGGTTGGTATAGGCCAGTAAAATGAGCGATACTGCCGAGAACAGAAAGGTGGGAGTGATCAGATTAAATTCTTCCATATATTATTTATTTATATACAACTACAAATGAGGGTGTGGCGGGGATACGTCTTTGGCAAAGTTACTTTATTCTTTTGTAACAGCATCTGCCCGGTGAATGTTTTAGAAAGAGGCTTCCGGAAATGTGATATATAAAATAACCCGGAAGATTTTGCCTTTCCGGGTTATTTATTATGAGATCGTAAATGATTTACTGGATGACATTCAGCTCTTTTCCAACCTTCATAAATGCCTCGATACACCGGTCCAGATGTTCCTGTGTATGTCCCGCGGATAGTTGTACCCGGATGCGGGCCTGTCCTTTCGGAACTACCGGATAGTAGAACCCGGTGACATAAATACCTTCCTGCTGCAAACGTGCCGCATACTCCTGGGAGAGACGGGCATCATACAGCATCACCGCGCAGATCGCACTTTGTGTCGGTTTGGTGTCAAATCCCGCTTTCAGCATTTTCTCACGGAAATAGCGTACATTCTCTACCAGATGGTGATGGAGTTTGTTGTTCTCTTTGAGCATACGGAATACTTCCAGGCTGGCACCGATCACTGCCGGAGCTACCGAGTTGGAGAAAAGATAAGGACGACTCCGCTGGCGCAGAAGGTCGATGATCTCCCGGCGTCCCGTAGTGAATCCTCCCATGGCACCTCCGAACGCTTTTCCCAGCGTACCTGTGTAGATATCCACCCGTTCGTAGGTCTGGAACAATTCACTCACTCCCCGTCCTGTGGGGCCTACCACACCTGCCGAATGAGACTCGTCTACCATTACCAGCGCGTCGTACTTCTCTGCCAGGTCACATATCCGATCCATGGGAGCTACATTGCCATCCATAGAGAATACGCCGTCTGTTACTACGATCCGGAATCGCTGATTCTGTGCTTCCTGCAGGCAGCGTTCCAGGTCTTCCATATCCGCGTTTGCGTAGCGGTAGCGTCTGGCTTTACAGAGACGTACACCATCGATGATCGAAGCATGGTTCAGGGAATCCGAGATGATAGCATCTTCCTCTGTGAAAAGAGGTTCGAATACTCCTCCGTTGGCATCGAAACAAGCAGCATACAGAATGGTATCTTCCGTCCGGAAGTATTCTGCGATGGCAGCTTCCAGTTCTTTGTGAATGTCTTGGGTGCCACAGATAAAACGTACGGATGACATGCCGTATCCACGCCGTTCCATGGTCTCCTTTGCCGCGGCAATAAGTCTGGGGTGGTTGGAGAGTCCCAGGTAATTGTTGGCACAGAAATTCAGGACTTCTTTCCCGTTCACAGTGATCACTGCCTGTTGCGGACTTTCGATCAGGCGTTCTTCTTTGTAGAGTCCGGCTTCCCGGATCTCGTTGAGCGTCTGGCTCAGGTGTTCTTTTATTCTACCGTACATAGTGGTAAGGTTTTTAGTTACCACACAAAGGACACCATTTTCTATGAATAATCCATATCTTTTTGGCAGAAAAATGAAAAAAGTGCTTACTTTGTCCGACTAAGCTACCTGAAGAAAGTAGAATTCAGATTGGGTAAGGACTTTTTGTCAAGGGAACTGGTTGGTCTGCCATTCAATGTCATGAAGGTATAAGGGTCGTGTGATTATGTACTGAAAAAACGGTCCTGATTCTGAGGAGGCGGACGTAACCTTAGATTTTCTTTGTCCCGGTGTGAACGAGAAAGATTGTTCTTGTATGAGATCTGTCTGACAGAGAGGAAATATATACACAACGTGTGGAATAAGACGGCAGATGGGCCAGATATAAAATGAGGATATTACTTATTGCGGTTGTAGGAATGATAGGGATTGCGCTGTGTAGCTCTTGTTCGGAGCAAAAGAAACAGCAGCAAACTTCACAGGAAGTAGAGATCTTAACAGATACAGTGTTTCCTGAAGAAGAGATACGCCCGGAAGCAGAGGAAGAAGAGCCGATAGAGGTTGTGCCTGACGGATCTTTCTTTGATTTTATTTATACTTTCGCTACGGACAGCTTGTTTCAGCGAACCCGTATTGTTTTCCCCTTACCCTATTATTATCTCGATGAAGCTTTGCGTATAGAAGAAGCCGGATGGGAATATGATCCGCTTTTTTTGGATCAGTCTTATTATACCCTGCTTTTTGATCAGGAAGAAGAGATGGAACTGGCTGAGGATGACGAGGAACATACTTCTGTGCAGGTGGAATGGTGGTTCCTGAATACGCAACAGGTCAAACGGTATTATTTTGAACGCAAAGAGGGCTTCTGGATACTGGAAGCGATCAATGTACGTCCGGTGGAAGAAGACAGGCAGGAGAATTTCGGAGATTTCTTTTTTCGGTTTGCCACAGATAGCCTTTTCCAGGGCGAGCGCGTTCGTCAGCCTCTGAAGTTTGTAACCGCCGATCCGGATGATGATTTCTCCATTTTCGAGACCACCCTTGACCTCGAACAATGGTATGCTTTCAGACCTCCCCTACCTTCTGAGCGTCTTTCCAATATCAATTACGGCCAGCACAATGAAGACAGAGCTACTACCAAGATCGTGGCCTTGAAGGGGATTGGGAACGGGTTTTCCAATATCCTCTATTTTCATCGCAAACGTGGGGAATGGGAGTTGTATAAGTTTGAAGATGCAAGTATATAACCAGGTATAATCAATGACAAATATATGATCCGGGAGAATTTTTCCTTATTTACATACAATACATTCGGTATTGAAGCAACTGCCTGTCGGTTTGTGGAATACCATAGCGAGAAGGAATTGATCGCTCTCTTGAAACAGGGCACAATTGTGGCTCCCTATCTGCATATCGGAGGGGGCAGTAATCTGCTTTTCCTTGAAAAGTTCTACCCCGGTACGATCCTTCATTCCTGTATAAAAGGGATAGAGATCGTAGAGGAAACCGGATCAGAGGTGTATGTGCGTGTGGGAGCGGGTGTTACATGGGATGATTTTGTAGCTTATAGTGTGTCTCAACGCTGGTATGGTGCCGAGAATCTGTCTCATATCCCTGGTGAGGTAGGTGCGAGTGCCATTCAGAATATCGGGGCCTATGGAGTGGAGGCAAAAGATCTGATCACTCACGTGGAGACCGTGAACATCCGGGGAGAGAAAAAGGTTTTCCTTGCAGATGAATGTGGCTATGGATACCGGAACAGTATCTTCAAAGACGCGGAGAGAAAAGATCTGTTTGTTACCTATGTTACTTATCGGTTGAACAAGCAGGAACAGTATACCCTGGAATATGGAAATATCCGGCAACAACTTGACCGCTATCCGGAGTTGACGCTGGAGAATGTGCGGAAAGCAGTGATTGCCATACGTGAAAGTAAACTTCCCGATCCGAAACAGTGGGGCAACGGAGGCAGCTTCTTTATGAATCCGGTAGTTTCCCGGGAGAGATTTCAGGAGATCTACGCACGTTATCCGGATATGCCATTCTATGAGGTAGGTGAAGAAAAGGTAAAGATACCTGCCGGATGGATGATTGAACAATGTGGATGGAAAGGAAAAAGTCTGGGTGCTGCCGGTGTGTATGAGAAGCAGGCGTTGGTGCTTGTGAACCTGGGAGGTGCTACCGGAGAAGATATTCTGAGGCTGTCAGATGCCATACGCGGGTCCATTCAACAAGAATTTGGTCTGGATCTTCATCCGGAAGTCTGTATGATCGGTCTGTCCGGGAAAAAGAAACAATAATTGATGAAGGTTACTATATTGGGAAGCGGAACTTCGACGGGAGTTCCGGAAATAGGTTGTACCTGTGAAGTTTGTGTGTCGACCGACCCACGGGATCATCGTTTGCGTACTTCTGCTCTGGTAGAAACGGAGGATGCCAGGATACTGATCGATTGCGGACCGGATTTCCGGCAGCAAATGCTTCCTCTTCCGTTTGAAAAACTGGATGCAGTGTTGCTTACTCACGAACATTACGATCATGTGGGAGGAGTGGACGATCTGCGTCCGTTTTGTCGCTTCGGAGAGATCCCTGTATATGCGGAGAAAGTGACTGCCGACCGGTTACGGACCCGGCTTCCTTACTGTTTTGCCGAACATCGTTACCCGGGAGTACCCGCCATCCTTTTGCGGTCTATAGAGATAGGTGAGCCTTTTGAAATAAACACTACACAGGTCATTCCTCTGCGTGCTATGCATGGCAAATTGCCGATCGTGGGTTTTCGTATCGGAGAAATGGGCTATGTGACCGATGTATCTTCTCTGCCGGAAGAGACCTTTTTACAACTTCAGGGAGTAAAGCAGCTTTTTATCAATGCGTTGCGTCTTGCTCCTCATGATACTCACCAGAACCTCGAAGAAGCCTTGAAGACCGCCGGGCGGATCGGTGCGGAACAGACCTGGTTTATACACATGAGTCATCAGATGGGGCTGCACGCGGTGCGGGAGAAAGAACTTCCGGAACATATTCATCTGGCTTACGATGGGTTGGAGATCACCTGGAAATAGAGTGGGAAGCAAGACCTGAAAACAGATGGTAGAAACATATAGAGTGAAATCCGATCTACCGGCAAGACAATAGATCATATAGTTATAGTTGGACTTGTGGAGTATGAAGATATAAATAAATCTGTATATTCCGATAGATATTCCATTCGTGAATGAAAGTTTATATATATCAAATTTTGTTTTTTTTGATAAAAGGTGCTATTTTTGTTCAATGGGAGAAAATAGCAGATCATGAAACTACATATTTGGGTTAAGATTATACTTTTTACGCTGATTCTTGTGTTCTGTCTGGGAATAGGAACCTATTCTTACAGGCGTTTGTCTGCTGTGGAACAGGCAGAGAATTTTGACCTGTACACGTTAGTCCCTGTAAGTACGACCGCTATTCTGGAAACCGATCATATGGTGGGATTTATCCAGGAGGTGAATGAATTGAGTTGTAGTAAAGAAGATCGTTTCCTTTTTATCTCCAAATTGTTTTCTTACCTCAAATTGCATTTACATACGCTGGTCGACCAGACCCCTCATGGACTGAGCAAACAGATGAACAAATTGCTGATCAGTTTCCATGCACCGGATAACGATAGGAATCAGGTACTTTACTGTACGTTGGGCAACGGAGATTATGAACTGGTGGAAAGGTTTATAAAAGAATACTGTATCAGTACATTCCCTTCTAAAATATTCGACTACAAAGGGCAGGAGATATGGATATATCCCATGCCTGACGATAATTTTCTGGCCTGTTATTTTACTACGCAATTCATAGCGATCAGTTATCAGAAAAAATTGATTGAAGAGGTGATCGACGCGCGGCTGTCCGGGGAAAGTCTGATCAATGATAAGACTTTTGAAAAAGTACACGCGGGCAGGCGAGCAAATATCCCTGCTACCATCTATGTACGTATGCATTCGGTGGATCTGGGAAAGACAACAGACGGTATCCCTTCTCAGTCGCAGCTGGGAGGATGGACAGAATTTGATATGAAGATGAACGGAGATGTCATCTATTTCTCCGGTGTCAGCCATGAGAACGATAGTACAACAGTTAGTTTTACCAATGCGCTTCGATGTCAGGAACCAGTAGGGGGTTTTCCGGGAGATATACTACCGGCTTCCACTTTTTTCTTCAACAAATGGGCTGTTTCCGATCTGCATACTATGTTCCGGTTCACCTCTTCTCATGAATATGCTACGGCCACCTATTCCAATTACATCAAGGAAAGAGATGAAGAAATGTTGGGTTTCTTTATGGAATATGCCGGAGATAACCTGGTGACTACCCTTTTCCATCCGGCTGATACACTGGAGCAGCTATGCGCGGTCATGAGTTTTCCGGTACAAGATGTGACACAGGCAGAGCGTCGTCTTCGCAACCTGATACAAACGACTCCGGCCGAAGACGCATCATTCCCGGCAAAGCCGAGGGAGTATTACCATTCTCTGGGATGGACGTATACTTTTTATCCGCTTCCCCGCAACACATTGTTCACTCAATTGACAGGTATCACAGAGTCTGCATTGTATACCTATGCTGCTTTCTATAAAGGACGCTTGCTGATTGCTCCGGACACGGAAAGTCTGTCTTCTTATATTTATTTCTTAGATAGAGGAGAGGTCCTCGACGATACACCGGCTTATGAAGAAGGGATTTCCAGTCTGTCTGCCACTTACAATTTTATGCAGATGGTTGATTTCGGGGATATATTCATTCAGCCTGAAAATTACGTAAGACTGATCCCTAATTTCTTTTTCCGTAACCAGGATTTTTTCAGGCATTTTATACTGGCCACTCAGTTCACCTGTTCCAATGGGGTAATTTACCCGAATATTGTATTGATCTATAAAGGGTCCTGAATAAATCGCACTTCTTACGGGTAACCGGGAAAATAAAAACGGTCCTGTACACTTCCATACAAGACCGTTAAGTCATATTTTCTAAATGGGATCCCTGATCAGAAAGGCAGATCATCCTTCACATCTCCGGGAATAAACTCCGGCGCAGAAGCAGCGGGAGGAGGAACCGGAGATCCGGCATCAAACGATGCGCCGGCAGCTACACGTTCTACTTTCCATACGCGTATACTATTGAACCAGCGATCCTGCCATTGTCGGGCATCAATATCAAAGGATACGGTAAGCTCTTCACCCATCTGGATATTAAACTGACTGAGTTTATCTTCACCGAACACATCGAAGCACATCTTACGTGGATATTGATCGTGACTTTCAATCACAAATTCCTGAGCTTTCCATTCATTGCCCTGTTTGGATACACCTCCTCTGGGAGGGAGGATTGCAATTATTTTTCCTGTAAATTCCATTATGATTAATTTATTTGATGGTGCGAAGTTACAATTTTCCAGGAGATAATTCAAGGAGTTGCCATGGTTTTTCCTATCGTTTTTTGCTGCAACCGAATCTTTTTTTGTAACTTTGTCGTTTAAGATATAATAAACATTAAAATACACGGAATATATGAAATTTATCGTTTCGAGTACTGCGCTTTTTAGCCATTTACAGGCAGTTAGCCGCGTGATAAATTCAAAGAACGCGTTACCTATACTGGATTGTTTCCTTTTTCAACTGGAAGACGGCACGTTGACCATTACGGTATCAGATAGCGAGACCACCATGGTTACCTCCGTAGAAGTGAACGAAAGTGACAGTAACGGTAAGATCGCGGTCACCGCCAAGACTCTGTTGGATGCGTTGAAAGAGATCCCGGAACAGCCACTTTCTTTTGCGATCAATCCGGAGACAAAAGAGATCACGGTACAGTACATGAACGGTAAATACAGCCTGATGGGGCAGAACGCGGATGAATTCCCGCTTTCGGCTACCTTGGGAGAAAGTGCGGTACAAGTGGAGATGAATGCGGAGGTCCTGCTTGCCGGCATCAATCGTTCGGTGTTTGCTACGGCGGATGATGAACTACGGCCGGTGATGAATGGTATCTATTTCGATATTACCACCGAAGACATTACGTTGGTGGCTTCCGATGGTCACAAACTCGTTCGTTGCAAGACGTTGGCTGCCAGGGGAAGTGAAAGGGCTGCATTTATTCTGCCTAAAAAACCATCCAATCTGTTGAAAAATCTGCTTCCGAAAGAGGCCGGGATGGTAAAAATAGAGTTTGATGAACGCAACGCCATGTTTACGATGGAGAATTACCGTATGGTATGTCGCCTGATCGAAGGACGTTATCCCAATTACAACTCGGTGATCCCGCAAAACAATCCGCATAAGGTGACAGTGGATCGTCAGCAATTGATCGGTGCCCTCAGACGTGTATCTATCTTTTCTTCTCAGGCAAGCAGCCTGATCAAATTACGTGTGCAGGAGAATCAGATGGTGATCTCTGCACAGGATATAGATTTCTCTACTTCCGCGGAAGAAACACAGGTTTGTCAGTATGCCGGTAATCCCATGAGCATCGGATTTAAGTCCACCTTCCTGATCGATATATTGAATAACATTTCTTCGGATGAAGTGATCATTGAACTGGCAGATCCTTCCCGTGCAGGAGTGATCATTCCGGTCGAACAGGCACAGAAAGAAGATCTGTTGATGCTTCTGATGCCGATGATGCTGAACGATTGACAGGGTAGATCTGTCTTTGTTCCGATTCGCGAACCTTAATTACAGGATACACAAACTCTATAAGAATGAAATTAAATTTGAAAAATCCCCTCGTCTTCTTTGATCTGGAGACGACGGGGATTAATATAAATACCGACAGGATAGTTGAGATCTGTTATCTGAAAGTCTATCCCAACGGTAACGAAGAATCAAAAACATTCCGGATCAATCCGGAAATACCTATTCCGGCCACCTCGTCAGCTATTCATGGTATCTATGATGACGATGTGGCCGATTCTCCTACTTTCAGGGAGGTGGCGCGTACCATTGCCAATGACATAGAGGGATGTGACCTGGCCGGGTTTAATTCGAACCGGTTTGATATACCTTTACTCGCGGAAGAGTTTTTGCGGGCAGGGGTTGATATGGATATGTCACGCAGGAAAATGATAGATGTACAGGTGATTTTCCATAAAATGGAACAACGCACGTTGTCAGCTGCTTATAAGTTTTATTGCGAAAAGGATTTGCATGAAGCACATTCGGCAGAAGCAGATACCCGGGCTACCTATGAGGTACTGATGTCTCAGCTGGATCGTTATCCCGAACTGGTGAATGATGTGGCGGCTCTGGCCGAATTCTCCAGCTTCAACCGCAATGTGGATTTTGCTGGTCGGATGGTATACAATGCGGAGGGAATAGAGGTATTTAATTTCGGAAAATACAAAGGAATACCAGTAAGCCAGGTGCTGCAACGGGATCCCGGCTACTATGGCTGGATGTTAAATGGAGATTTTACATTGAATACCAAAGCCATGTTGACGAAGATACGACTTCGTGAAATGGCAGGAAAACTACTGTAAGAGAAACATGCTCAACGGAAAAAAGATAGTACTTGGAATTACAGGCAGTATCGCAGCATATAAGGCTTGTTACATCATACGTGGGCTTATAAAAAAAGGTGCGGAAGTGCAGGTGGTTATTACACCCGCAGGTAAAGAATTCATAACTCCCATAACCTTGTCGGCATTGACCAGTAAACCGGTTATAAGCGAATTCTTCGCACAACGGGACGGAACCTGGAACAGCCATGTAGATCTGGGACTCTGGGCCGATGCGATGCTGATTGCTCCGGCTACAGCCGCTACACTGGGGAAGATGGCCCATGGAGTCGCAGATAATATGCTGATCACTACCTATCTTTCTGCCAAAGCTCCTGTGTTTGTGGCACCTGCTATGGATCTGGATATGTTTGCACATCCCTCTACACAACAGAATCTGAACATACTGCGTTCTTACGGGAATCACATCATAGAACCTGCTTCCGGTGAACTTGCCAGTCATCTGGTGGGTAAGGGGCGGATGGAAGAACCGGAACAGATCATAGCTGTGCTGGAGGATTTTTTTGCTGCTTCTGCGCAGTTAAAAGGGAAGAAGATCCTGATCAATGCGGGCCCGACTTATGAGAAAATAGATCCTGTACGTTTTATCGGTAATTATTCTTCCGGGAAAATGGGCTTTGCCCTGGCGGAAGCCTGTGTGGCCAGGGGAGCAGAGGTAACTTTGCTTACAGGTCCTGTACAGGAGGAGATGGTCCATCCGGCTATACATCGGGTAGATGTGGAATCTGCCTCGGAGATGTATGACGTTGCTGTAAATCTTTATCCTCAGATGGATGCAGCCATTTTATGTGCGGCAGTGGCAGACTTCACGCCGGAGGTAGTTGCTGAGAATAAGATCAGAAGACAGGGAGACGAAATGATATTAAGGTTGGTACCCACCCGGGATATTGCCGCCGCTCTGGGAAAAATGAAAAGACCGGATCAGGTATTGGTGGGGTTTGCTCTGGAGACCCACGACGAACAAAAGAATGCAACGGAAAAACGGGTACGTAAGAATCTGGATTTCATTGTTCTGAATTCTTTGCAGGATAAGGGAGCTGGTTTTTGTTGCGATACCAACAAGATCTCTATTTTAGACAGGAACGGTAAAACTGACTATGGTTTGAAGTCTAAGAAAGAGGTGGCCAAAGATATTGTGGATCGGTTGGTTGCGGAACTGGAACAGCATGCTTGTCAGCAGTGAAAGGACTGATCTTTTTGAGATAAAGTTCGGCAGCTATGTAAAGGGATCGGTTATTCTTCACTCTTTTGTCAAACAAATTGTAAACCACAACCTTCCATCGTAAATTGTAAATCAGTAAATCGTAAATCTTTTTATGTTACGTTCACTATACATACAAAACTATGCATTGATCGGGAAACTGGATATCTTTTTCGGGGCCGGCTTTTCTGTGATTACTGGTGAAACAGGAGCGGGAAAGTCGATCATTTTAGGTGCCATAGGTTTACTGTTAGGTCAGCGCGCGGATATAAAGTCTTTGCGTCGCGGAGCTTCCAAATGCATTATAGAAGCTCGTTTTGACATAGCAGGATATGGAATGAATTCGTTTTTCGAAGAGAATGAGCTGGAGTATGACGACGAATGTATTCTGCGGCGGGAGATACAAAGTAATGGAAAAAGTCGCGCCTTCATCAACGATACTCCTGCTTCTCTGGCACAAATGAAAGAGCTGGGAGAACAGTTGATCGATGTTCATTCCCAATATCAGAACTTGTTATTGAACAAAGAAGGTTTCCAACTCAATGTACTGGATATTCTCGGACACAATCAGGAAGTACTCGAAACCTACCACCGGTTGTACCAGCAGTGGAAGCAGTTGGGTTGCCAACTGGAAGAGATCCTGGCACAGGCCGAACAGAGCCGGGCGGATGAAGATTACATTCGTTTTCAACTGGAGCAACTGGAAGAGGCCAGTCTGCAGGAAGGGGAGCAGGAGCAACTCGAACAGGAGATAGAATTGCTGACACATGCCGAAGAGATCAAAGCCGGTCTGTACCGTGTAGAACAGATTCTGTCTTCCGATGACGGAGGTTTGCTTGCCGCTTTGAAAGAATCTTTGCATACACTCTTACAACTGCAGAAAGTCTATCAGACGGCTGAGGAACTGGCCGAAAGAGTAGAAAGTACCTATATAGAATTGAAAGATGTGGCTCAGGATGTAGCCAGCCGGGGAGAAAATATAGATTTCGATCCGGTCCGTCTGGAAGAGGTCAATGACCGGCTCAATGTGATCTATTCTCTTCAACAGAAACACCGGGTGCAGACACTGGAAGAGTTGTTGGCGTTGATGACGGGTTTTCAGGAGCGTCTTTCTTCTATTACCTCTTATGAAGATAAGATCGCGGAATTGACCTTACAACGAGACAAACTGTATAAAGAACTGAAAGAACAGTCTGCTCAACTGACCAAAAGAAGACAGCATGCTGCCCGTGAGGTAGAGAAGCAAATGGTTGCGCGTCTTTTACCGCTGGGTATGCCCAATATCCGTTTCAAGGTGGAAATGGGAAGCCGTAAAGAGATAGGGCCGTGGGGAGAAGACACGGTAAATTTCCTTTTCTCTGCCAATAAAAACGGACTGTTGCAACCGGTTTCTACGGTTGCTTCGGGGGGAGAGATAGCACGTGTCATGCTTTCTGTGAAAGCCATGATCGCGGGCGCGGTGAAATTGCCTACTATTATTTTCGATGAAATAGATACGGGAGTTTCCGGTGAGATTGCCGACCGTATGGCTGATATCATGCAGGAAATGGGAGATTGCAACCGTCAGGTGATTAGTATAACCCATTTGCCTCAGATCGCTTCCCGGGGAAAAGCCCATTACAGGGTCTATAAATTGGACAATGACGTGGAAACCAACAGCCATATCCGGTGTCTCGATGATAAGGAGCGGGTAGAAGAGATCGCTCATATGCTGAGTGGAGCTACACTGACGGAAGCTGCCCTGTCCAATGCCAGGACTTTATTGGGAGACCGGATCGGGAACTGAGAACTTTTTCCATATAGCCGGAGATCGGTTAATATACGCGAATGGTTCAGTAAGGAAAGGATGTAGAATTTTTTAAATGATTCATAACAGAAGGCAAATTTCCATCGTAAATCGTAATTTTGTAAATCGTAAATAACTTTATGTTAGATAAAAGTGAAATGATATTTGGCGTGCGCGCCGTTTTGGAGGCTGTTGAAGCAGGTAAAGAGATAGATAAGATCCTCGTAAAGAAGGATATCCAGAGTGATCTTTCCAAAGAGTTGTTCGCAGCTCTGAAAGGAACCCTGATACCTGTTCAGAGAGTGCCTGTGGAACGTATCAACCGGATTACCCGTAAGAATCATCAGGGTGTGGTGGCTTTTTTATCCTCTGTGACTTATCAGAAAACGGAAGACCTTGTACCTACTCTGTTTGAGATGGGAAAAGCACCCTTCTTTGTGATGCTGGACGGAGTAACGGATGTGCGTAATTTCGGAGCGATAGCACGCACCTGTGATTGTGCAGGAGTAGATGCGGTTATTCTGCCGGCCAAAGGAAGTGTGAGTGTGAATGCGGATGCCATGAAAACCTCTGCCGGTGCCCTTCATACGTTGCCTGTCTGCCGGGAAAAGAGCCTGAAACACACATTGCAATACCTGAAAGATAGTGGCTTCCGGCTGATTGCCGCCACCGAAAAGGGTGATTATGAGTATACAAAAGGGGAATACACAGGACCTGTTTGTCTGGTTATGGGAGCAGAGGATACGGGGGTAGCTTATGAACACCTGGCACTGTGTGACGAGTGGGTAAAAATACCGGTATTGGGAAAGATCGAATCTCTGAACGTATCTGTTGCCGCTGGTATCCTGATGTATGAAGTCGTCAGACAACGGGCATCTGTAGAAGAGTGATTTCCCGAAGAACTCTCCAGATATAAATTGAAACAGATAGCAGATAAAACAGGAAACAAGCAGGAAAGGAACCATCGTATGAGGCGATGTACACAAACAGCAAGTTCCATATAGCCTTAGTGTTAAAAATGAATGTTGTACATATGAAAAAGAGTTTATTGTTATTCTTACTTTGCATACTTCCTCTCCAATGGAGTGTGGCACAAGCACCTAAATGGGTAGAAAGAGCCAAACGCGCTGTTTTCTCGGTTGTTACTTACGATAAAGAAGATAATATGCTCCGGACAGGGAATGGGTTCTTTGTTACAGAGGAAGGAGTTGCTCTTTCAGACTTCTCTTTATTTGAAGGGGCACAGTGTGCCGTGATCATTACCTCGGAGGGAAAACAAATGAATGTGGATGCGATTCTTGGAGCAAATAGTATATATGATGTGATCAAGTTCCGTGTAAGCATTACTGATAAGAGGGTTCCTGCCTTGCAGTTAGCTGGTACCATTCCGGCAGAAGGAGATCCGGTTTATCTGTTGCCGTATTCTACACAAAAAGACAAACAAGCAACCTCCGGCAAGGTAAAAGAAGTATCTATACCTGCGGAGGGAAATCAGTATTACACCTTAGATCTGGTCCTTGCAGAGAAGATGGTAAGTTGCCCGGTTACCAATGCTACGGGTGAAGTTTTTGGTATAGTCCAGAAGGCTACCGGAGCCGATACTACTTCTATTTGCTATGCTGCGAGTGCCTCTTTTGCCTATGCTCTGAGTCTGGGAGCACTTTCGCAGACCGATGTGAACCTGCGCGGAATAGGTATTAAAAAAGGACTTCCCGAAACAGAAGAAGAGGCTTTGGTGGCGTTATTCATGGCTTCCGGACATGCCTCTACAGAGGAATATCTGAATCTGGTCAATGATTTTATCAGTCAGTTCCCTCAGAATGCCGATGGTTATATGCGTCGGGCTACTCATTATATCTACAATGTAGGGGATGAACCAGCTATGAACCTGGCTGCTACCGATCTGGAACGCGCGTTGCAGGTGGCACAGAAAAAAGATGATGTATATTACAATAGAGCAAAACTGATCTATAATTACCAATTGGGGCAACCTGAAAAAAACTATAAAGACTGGACCTACGAACGTGCGTTGGCAGAAGTACAGAAAGCCTTTGATATAGATCCGCTGCCGGTATATAAGCAACTGGAAGGAGATATACGTTTTGCCATGCAGGATTATGCGGGTGCTTTTGCCGCGTATGATGAGGTGAATCGTTCCAATCTGGTATCTCCGACTACATTCTTTAGCGCGGCAAAGGCCAAAGAGATGATGGGCGACGATCCGGAAGCGGTCATTGCACTTCTGGATAGCTGTGTGGCTCATTGCCCGCAACCTATGCTCGAAGAGGATGCCGTGTTCTTACTGGAAAGGGCTCAGGCCAAAATGAATGCGCTGCAATACAGGCCTGCTCTATTGGATTATGATGCCTATTACAATGCTGTCAGAGGACGGGTCAATGATGTGTTTTACTATTATCGGGAACAAGCCGCCCTGCAAGGACGACAATTTCAGCGTGCATTGGACGATATTTTGAAGGCTATAGAACTGAATCCGACGGAAGTGATCTATCGGGCAGAGTATGGAGCTATTAATTTACGTGTAGGCAGGTATGAAGAAGCCATCAACGGACTGCAGGAGGCTTTGAAGATTGATCCTGAATATGGAGAAGCTTATCGTCTGATCGGTCTGGCACAGGTTCAACTGGGACATATAGAAGAAGCATGTACCAGTTTCTCAAAGGCGAAAGAGCTGGGAGATGAAGCAGTGGACGCACTCATAGAGAAAAACTGTCCATGACAACATACACGTTCGGTATCAGATAAAAAACAAACGTGAGTACCTGCACAGGCACTCACGTTTTTGCTTTGAATATGTAACACAACTACTAAAAGTTTCAAAGCTGAAATTTAAGGTTTAGGTTAGCTTTGAAATAAAGTTAGTTTGGTATTTCTACTATCTTTCCATGTATAATAGATAGAATGCGAAAGATATGGAAATACTGCATAGCAAAGATTTTTTTGAAACTTATTTGATTTTTGTATCTTCGCTCTTTATTGATAGTAATAATAAAAAAATAATATGAAGAAAGTAATCGCAACTGATAAAGCACCTGGTGCTATAGGTTCATACAGTCAGGCAATTGAGGTAAATGGTATGCTATTTATCTCCGGACAATTACCTATTGATCCTGTAACAGGGGAACTTGCTCAGGGAGCAAGTGAACAGGCCCGTCAATCTCTGGACAATGTAAAATGTATCCTGGAAAGTGCTGGCCTTACCATGGCTCATGTGGTAAAGACTACTGTCTTTTTGAAAGATATGTCACTTTTTGCGGATATGAATAAAGTATATGAAACCTATTTTGAAGACCCATATCCGGCACGTTCCGCTTTCGCGGTGAAAGAATTGCCCAAAGAGGCCTTAATAGAGATCGAGTGTATCGCGGTGCGCTAACAGATCCGCTACAACAAAATTACTGCCTCCTACGAAGATCAGATCTTCCGGGAGGCTGTTTCGTAAAGCCTCCTTTACAGCAGCAGGTACATCCGGGTAACTTTTCCCCTGCAAGCCTGTTTTCTGAGCCATAGATAGCAATTGATCTGCCGGAAGTGCGCGTTGCACACTGGCCCGGGTAAAATAGTAAGTCGCTTCTTCAGGCAATAACTTCAGTATCTTTGTTACATCTTTATCCTCTACCATTCCCAACACCATGTGTAATTTTCTATAAGATTGTCTTTGTAACTGTTCAACGATATAGGTGAATCCTCCCAGATTGTGACCCGTATCACACAGTACCGTAGGATGAGACTTGAGTTTTTGCCAACGTCCCGTCAGTCCGGTCAACTCGCAAACCTGTGAGAAACCCCGTCGGATGGCCTCAACAGGGATGTGATAACCTGATTTTTGCAATACCTGCAAAGTGTGCAGCACGGTATTGCTGTTTTTCTGTTGATAATTACCTCCTAACTCTCCGTGTAAACGGCCATACACAGATGTTTCATAGATCCAGCCCTCTTCTCCATGTTCAGCCGGGAAGGTCTGTAGGATCAGAGGGTGCTCTTCCGCAAACAAAATAGGGGCGCAAACTTCATTCGCTTTCGCCAGAAATACAGGTTTAGTTTCTGCTGTAGACTCTCCGATCACAACAGGAGTATGAAGCTTGATGATGCCGGCCTTTTCCCAGGCAATCTTCTCCGGCATTTCTCCCAGTAGTTGGGTATGATCGGGGCTGATATTGGTAATGACGCACAGGTCCGGATCAATTATATTTGTACAGTCTAATCTTCCGCCCAGTCCGACTTCTATGACCGCTACATCTACCTGCTCATCTGCGAAATAGAGGAATGCCAGGGCTGTGGTCAGTTCGAAAAAAGAAGGATGTAACGGTTCGAAAAAGTCACGGTGCTTCTCTACAAACTCTATTACATATTCCTCGGAGACAGGTTTCCCGTTGATACGTATTCTTTCTCTGAAATCCAGCAGGTGAGGCGAAGTATAAAGTCCGGTCTTATACCCTGCTTCCTGCAAAACAGCAGCCAGCGTATGAGAGCAGGAACCTTTTCCATTCGTTCCGGCCACGTGTATGGTATGATAGGATGTATGCGGATGATGCAAATAATCATCTAAAGCTACACTGTTAGATAATCCTTCTTTATATGCCTGATTTCCTACTTGTTGGTAAAGTGGGGCACTGTTATATAAATATGTAAGTGTTTCCTGATAGTCCATTTCATATTATTTAACGACGTCAGAGACGGGATTTATTCACACATTTGTTATATTTAGATACAAATATAAGGAACAGCGATTCCTGATACGATATACGGTGCAAATATAGTGAAAGCCGAAAGGAGAACCAAGCTTGCTTGAGTTAGTCTAAGGCGCATCCTATATTATTTGAAATATAGTGAAAGCCGATCGCAAAGAAAATAACGGGTTTGATTTCTTTGCCAGGGTGGCTCCTGTATTCTTAAAGTATCAATAAATAAATCTGAGAAATCATGGGAACAAAGAAAAATTTCGTACTTGACACAAATGTGATACTTCACGACTATCATTGCCTGAGGAATTTTGAGGAAAATGATATCTATCTTCCCATTGCCGTCATAGAAGAACTGGATAAATTCAAGAAAGGGAACGAACAGATCAACTTCAATGCGTGTGAGTTTATTCGTGAACTGGATTCCATTACAGACGATAATCTGTTCACCAAAGGAGCTTCGTTAGGGCCCGGATTGGGAAAACTGTTCATTATGGCCAACCATATAGAATCTCCTCGTGTGTATCAGGCGTTCTCTGAAAATAAACCCGATCATCAGATCCTGGCGGCGGTAGATCATCTGGTAAATAAATATCCGAAGAAGAAAACAGTATTGGTAACCAAAGATATCAATTTACGGATGAAAGCCCGTTCGATAGGTCTGTTGTGTGAAGACTATATCAATGATAAAGTGATCAATATAGATGTCTTTGATAAGATGCATGAGACATTTGAGAATATAGATCCTGCGTTGATAGACCGGATCTACTCTTCCAAAGAAGGACTGGATATAAATGAATTTGATTTCAGAAACCTGCTCCAACCCAATGATTGTTTTATTCTGAAAAGCGATCGCAACAGTGTGCTGGCCCGTTACAACCCTTTTACACATACGGTACAGCGTATCCATAAAACCCGGCATTATGGTATTGAACCGCGGAACGCGGAACAAAGTTTCGCGTTTGAGGTATTGAATGATCCGGATATTAAATTAGTTGCCATTACGGGTAAAGCAGGTACCGGAAAAACATTGCTGGCCCTGGCATCCGCATTGGGAAAACTGATTGACTATAAACAAATCTTGTTGGCGCGCCCCATCGTGTCCTTATCTAATAAAGACATCGGTTTTTTGCCGGGAAGCGCGTTGGAAAAAGTATCTCCCTTTATGCAACCTCTGTTTGATAATCTGAATGTCATCAAGCACCAGTTCGCAGCCAGTTCCACGGAAGTGAAACGTATTGAAGATATGCAGAAAAATGAGCAATTGATCATTGAGGCGCTGGCATTTATCCGTGGACGCAGCCTCAGTGAGACATATTGTATTATAGATGAAGCTCAGAACCTTACCCCTCATGAAGTAAAAACGATTATCACCCGTGTGGGCGAAGGTACTAAGATTGTATTTACAGGTGATATTCAGCAGATAGACCATCCGTACTTAGATAGTCAGTCTAATGGATTGGTATATATGATAGACCGGATGAGAGGACAGGAGATCTTTGCCCATGTCAATCTGTTGAAGGGAGAGAGAAGCCAACTGAGTGAATTGGCCAGTAATTTGATGTAAACCGGGTTTTTGTATATCGAAAAATATGTTCTATCTTTGCTTGCGGAATAGACATCTGGTTTGTATAAAAATGTGGTTATTTGATCTGATCCGGTTTCAAACGGATACAGATGATTCTTTGTGCACTTTTTGTACTGATTTTATAACGGTGAAGATGGTGCGGCAAAGGTATAATGGATAATAGAAGATTTAAAAAGCTAACAATCGTTATAATGAGACATACAATATTTCATCGATATCTCTCTTCACGGGTACTTCCCATCTGGACTGTTCTGCTGATAGATATCTTTATTACGGTTATCTCCTGTTTACTGGCTTATGCGTTGCGGTATGATTTCCGTAGCATATTTATGGCTCCTTCTACGGTAGATCGTACCATACTGTGGGCTGTTTTTGTGAATCTGGTTTGTTTCCGGTTCTTCCGTACCTATTCCAATGTGCTTCGTTTTTCCTCTTTTGTGGACATCATGCGCATTTTCGTTTCGCTGACAGTGTCTTATGGCATTTTGATGGTAGCCAGCCTGGCTCTGGAAGCCTCTTTAAATATCCGGATTGGTACTCCCAGTGTATTATTTATAGCCTATGTACTGAATTTCGCTATCATGACCTGTTCGCGGGTGATAGTGAAGATGGTATTTGAACTGCTCAATTTTGATAGTCGCCATAGTTCAAATGTATTTATCTACGGAGCTAAAGAAGCCGGAGTAAATATAGCCAAATCCCTGAAAGTCAACCTACGTAATCACTACCGTTTGAGAGGGTTTGTAGCCGATGAACCGGAGCTTATAGGAAAAGTGATGATGGGGGTTAAAGTATATCCGAATGATGATGCGCTGATCGAACTGATGAACGATAGAAATGTCCATATCCTTATCGTGTCGCCTGCAAAAATGGATATATTGAAGAAAAGTGAAATGACAGATACGTTGCTTGCCAGTAATATCAAACTGCTTACAGCTCCTCCTTTGAGTGAATGGGGAGGTCAGACATTAGACCATACTCAATTGAAGGAGATTCAGATCGAAGACCTTCTTCAGCGAGAGTCTATTGAAGTAGATATCCATAAGATCGCCTCTCATTTAGAAGGCAAACGGGTAATGATAACCGGAGCAGCAGGTTCTATCGGAAGTGAGATCATGCGGCAAGTAGCTTCTTTCAATCCCTACAAAATGGTGCTAATAGATCAGGCCGAAACTCCGTTGCATGATATACGTCTGGAATTGCAGGAACGCTGGCGCAATCTGGATGCGGAAACCATTGTGGCAGATGTTTCTAATCTCACGCGTATGGAAGCGGTTTTCCGGGCTTTCAGACCTCAATATGTATTTCATGCGGCTGCTTACAAACACGTACCTATGATGGAGGATAATGTCTCTGAGTCTATACAGGTAAATGTATTGGGAAGTCGTATCATGGCAGATCTGGCAGTGAAGTACAAGGCGGAGAAGTTCGTTATGATCTCCACGGATAAAGCAGTAAATCCGACCAATGTAATGGGATGCTCCAAGCGTCTGGCGGAGATCTATATACAATCCTTAGCAAAGAAACTGAATCAGCAGGGAGGGGAACATGTGAAGTTCATCACTACACGATTCGGAAATGTACTGGGCTCAAACGGATCGGTAATTCCACGTTTTCGTGACCAGATACAGAAAGGTGGCCCGGTAACGGTTACCCATCCGGAAATTGTACGTTATTTCATGACTATCCCCGAAGCCTGTCGGCTGGTACTGGAAGCAGGCAGCATGGGCAATGGAGGGGAGATATACATTTTTGATATGGGCAAGCCGGTTAAGATCGTAGATTTGGCCAAACGCATGATCAGCCTGTCCGGCAGGCCTGATGTCTGTATCGAATTCACCGGATTGCGTCATGGAGAGAAACTATATGAAGAGTTGCTGAATGCCAAAGAATTGATCAGGCCCACTCATCATGAAAAGATCATGATAGCCACTGTGCGCGAGTATGATCACGATGAAGTAAAAGAGCGTATCGAGACTCTGATACGTGAGAGCTATACATATGATCAGATGCGTATCGTTGCTGCGATGAAGGACATTGTTCCGGAATTTATCAGTAAGAATTCCTGTTTTGAGGCATTGGATAGGAAAGAAGTCGACTCAGCTATATGTAGTTGATAGAAACGGATATACTATATATACAAGCAGGCCCCTGC
>JAJQDI010000003.1 GCA_021202275.1 Bacteroides sp. | reverse complement strand
GATCTAATAATTGTTAGATCAAATGTTAACAATTTATTCCGGACACTAGTGCACGTCGTGCGTCTCTACAGGATCCCCGTATACAATGATTTACGAACTTCTATCTATTTATGCAAAATACATCTTATCTCAATAAAATTATAAAAAACAAAACGTTAAAAATGAAAACAATCTCTGAAAATAATTGTTGTACTCTGTAAAAAACATACATAAATCCTGAAATAAAAGGATGATCTTTATTCCCTTTTCCCGTATTTTACAGGGAAACCAAGTATGTCATTAACTATTTAATACAAAATGAATGGATCTATTATCCATTTTTTTATTAAAATTCATCATTATCCGATCAGCAACTTCCGTAAAATGGTTTTCTTTGCAATGAATCTTTTACAAAGTTAAATTATGAAAGAAAAATTATTCCTGTTGTGGATTGTATGTTTCCTGACAACTACCCTATCGGCTAATGAAACAAATGACACGATGGTTCCGGTGGACCAGGAACTCTATTCAGAAAAAAGAGAGGGATCAGGTGTTGCCGGACACTACAAAGACAGAGAGTGTAGAACCTGAGTCTGTGAACCAGCGTAACCTGCGTTACAACATTCTCGGAGGCCCGAGTTATACTCCCGATCTGGGGTTACTGATCGGAGGAAGCGCATTAGCCACCTTCCGTATCAATCCCGAAGACAAAGACCAGATGCGTTCGGTAGTACCCATTGGTATGGCTGTGATGTTCAAAGGCGGATTTAATGTGACATCTCGTCCACAATTGTTCTTTAAAGACGACCGGTTCCGGATCTTCGGAGAATTTCTCTACAAGAATATGGAAGATAACTATTACGGTGTCGGATACAGCACCAACAGAGATTACATACGGAGTGACTCAACCAGTCAGTATCGCTACAACGGGATACAGATCAATCCCTGGTTCTTATTCCGGTTGGGAACAAGTGATTTCTTTGTAGGCCCTCAGCTTGAAGTAAACTATGATAAAATGAAAAAACCAGCCAAATACCTCATAGAAGATCCGGCTTACATCGCCGCAGGAGGAACATCCGGCGGATACAGCAACTTCAGTACCGGCCTTGGTTTTGTACTGACCTACGATACAAGGGATGTACCGGCTAATTCCTATCGCGGGATCTACCTGAACGCAAGAGGTATGGTATATGGCAAATACCTGGGAAGTGATAATAACTTTTACAACGTCAGCATGGAGTACAGACAATATCAATCGGTGGGCAACCGCCGGACTCTGGCATGGATGCTGCAATCTCAAAATGTATATGGCAACGTGCCTCTGAACAAATATACCCTCACCGGTACACCATTCGACCTGAGAGGTTATTACAGAGGACAATATCGCGACAAAAGTTCACATACGGCCATTGTCGAATACAGGCAGATGATCAATACCAGTCGTGATACACGTTTCAAACGACTGTTGCACCACCTGGGATTCGCAGCCTGGACAGGCTGTGGTTTCATGGGCCCCACTATGGGCAAAATAGAAGGGGTTTTACCTAACTATGGTGCCGGACTGCGCATAGAAGTACAACCACGTATGAATGTGCGACTGGATATTGGAAAAAACACTGTGAATAACCAAACGTTATTTTATTTCAATATGACGGAAGCCTTCTAAATACCCTTAATTTAACCTATATTAACCAATGCAAGTAAATAAATCTCTGTTAAATTAACTCTTACTCACAAATATATTTATATTTGCAACAATTAACCAGAAAATACAACTAATTCCAAACCTAAATGTATCGTAAAATTATAAAATATTTTTTATGTATCACTTTGATATGCAGTGTAACAGCTGAATTAAAAGGACAAGAGGTAGAAGAAATAGAAGTAATAGACCTGAATAATCTTCCTTTAGAAGATTATGCTAATTTATCCCTCCCCCCCTAAGCCTGTTATATGAAAACGCCAGGCAAACGCCTATTTATGAAATAGAACGTGTCAAAGAACAAATAGAACGCAGTTTTCTGAGAAAGGAAAGAAGATCACCTCTGTCTTTCTTCAGTGTGAGAGGAAGTTACTAGTATGGAATGTTCGGAACAGACGTTAGTTACTCCGATGTATATGTACCCGTTATAAGTAGTTACAGTACCTCTGCTCAATCTTCCTATACCATTGGAGCAGCCGTGAATATCCCTATCGATGAGATATTCGACTATACAGGCAGAGTCAGGAGACAACGCCTGTTGCTGAGAGTCGCGAAATTAGAGAGAGAAGCCAAATTCGAAGAAATACAACGCGAGATTATTCAACTCTATACAACCGCGTTGGCTCAACTGAATGTACTCAAATTAAGAGTAGAATCTGTGATCCTGTCAGGCGTTCAGTACGACATTGCTGAGAAAGACTTTGCCAACGGAGTATTGGATTCCTCAAGCCTGTCTATGGAAAAAGAACGTCAATCCCAGGCTCTGGAAAGATTTGAGAACACCAAATTTGAACTCACCAAAAGTCTGATGATCCTGGAGATCATTACCCGCACACCTATCTTGAAGAAAAATTAATCTATAATCAGTATGGAATATATCATATACCTCTGCCGGTTTCTTTTCCGCATACGCTGGTGGCTCATCATTGGGGTGTCCATCATAACCATAGTAGCTATTATACTGACACGGAACCTGGGAAGAACCTATCGCGTAGAAGCAACTTTATATACAGGTGTTATATCGGGATACTCCATTGAAGGAAGTACTGCCCGTACAGACTGGGCTACCACACAGAACGCAATGGACAACCTGATCAATATCATCCGTGCGGAAAGTACGTTGAAGCGCGTATCTAACAGACTTTTTGCCAGAGTAATGATCCATGGTGACCTGGATCATGACAACGAATACATACAAGCCTCAAACTTCCGTCAGATCTATCATCACGTCCGGAACAGTAAGAACGGGAAAGACATCCTGGCACTGATAGATAAAACGAGTGAAGACAAGACCGTAGAAAACCTGATCGCCTACGAACGTCCGGAAAAGGACAACTATATCTATGGACTCTTCTACTTCACGCACCCTCATTACAGTTACGGTGCCCTGAAGAACATACGCGTGACCCAGAAGGGGAACAGTGACCTTCTGGAGATCAGCTATTCCTCCAATGACCCGGGTATCACATTCAATACTATAGATATTCTTCTGGAAGAGTTCGTAAATGAATACAGAATAATACGTTACGGAGAAACGGATAAGGTAATCGAATATTTCCGTAGCGAACTGGACCGTATAGGCAGGGAACTGCGTATCGCTGAAGACTCACTGACACGCTACAACGTAGAAAAAAGAGTGATCAACTATTACGATGAGACCAAAGAGATCGCTTCTATCAACAAAGAATTTGAGTTGAGAGAACAAGACGCGCTCTTTGCCTATAACAGCGCCAAAGTAATGATCGAAGAACTGGAGAAACGCATGGACAGCAATGCGAAACGCGCGGTCAATAATATTCATATGATCAATAAACTGCGGGAAGCATCTTCACTGACAGGAAAAATATCCGAACTGGAAACCTTGTCTTCGCCCTCCGCAAATGCCGATGAATCGTTAGAGGCGTACAGAGGACAACTGGAACAGGCCCGGAAAGAGTTGACCGATATTTCGGACAAATATGTCGAATATAAGTATACAAAGGACGGTATATCGGCTACAACCGTTATCGAGCAATGGCTGGATCTGGTATTGCAGTACGAAAAAGCCAAATCTGACCTGGAGATTGTACAGAAAAGCCGGAATGACCTGGATGATAAATACGCGTTCTTCGCACCTGTCGGTTCAACGATCAAACGCCAGGAACGCAGTATCAACTTTACCGAACAGAATTATTTGTCGGTATTGAAAAGTTACAACGATGCACTGATGAGAAAAAAGAACCTGGAAATGACCTCTGCCACGCTGAAAGTATTAAATCCTCCGGCATTCCCTATCTCTCCGGAGCCTACAGATAGACGGAAAATTGTCCTGGCAGCGTTCTTAGGCAGTTTCTTATTCATCCTCGGTTTCTTCCTGCTACTGGAACTGCTTGACCGCACCTTGCGTGATACCATACGTACCCAACGGCTTACAGGCAGCAAAGTACTGGGAGCATTCCTGGGCAATGCCCTGCTGAAATACAGGAGTTACAACAAAGCCTGTTCTACCATCGCCACCCGATTCCTGAGTACCAGTATACTCAGGTATTTCACAGCACGCAAACCAGGTCTGCCCTACATCGTGAATTTCATCAGTACCGTGCCCGGAGAAGGGAAAACTCACCTGAGCGATCTGCTGGAAGAGTATTGGAAAGCCATCGGACTGAACGTGCACAAGATCACCTATGGAAAGGATTTTGATATCTATTCCCGTGAATACATCCTCGCCAAAAGTGTGGCAGACTTCTACACACCCACTGGCGAAGACATTCTGATCGTTGAGTACCCCAGCCTGAAAGACGGAAGCATATCCAACGATCTGCTCCAGGAGGCCAATATCAACCTGAACATCGCGCGTGCCAACCGGGGGTGGAAAGAGACAGACCGTATCGTCTTTGAGGAGTTGAAAGAACAAGCCGGAAAATCACCTCTCTTCATCTATCTGAATTGCGCAGACAGAGAAGTGGTACAAGACTTTACCGGAATGTTACCCCCCTATACATATGTACGTCAGCAATTCTATAGGCTGTCTCAGTTGTCACTCACAGAGATGATCAAAATATCAAGTGCCAAAAGAAAAGGCAAAAAGAAGAAAACGGTAGATGAAGGATTGGCTTAAAAAGGTTCCTTATACTGATTTAGTCAACTACTTCCAACGTGTAGGCTGGCTACATATGCTGCTGATCATGGGTTTATATGTATTTTATAAATCCCTGTTCAGTCAGCGTTTGCCGGTGACGCTTGTGTATAGCATGATCCCCCTGCTGATCGTTGTGGGATTGCTCATCCTCCGCTTCTCCAAATACGGGTTCTACACGCTTTTTTCATTCCAGTTCCTGCTTATCTTATCAGGAATGTTCATAGATATAAAAACAGGAGTGGCCACTCTTGTGTTTACCCTATTCACCCTGGCTTTATTACTTCCCTGGGCCACCTACGAACGCATAGACTGGAAACCCGTAAAAAACGGAATGTTATACATCTATCTGGTATGGGGCATATTCTGCCTGATCGAATTGGTAAATATGAACAATGTACAGGAAGCATGGAACATAGCCATTACCCATTACTGGCTCTATCCCATAGCCTGTGCCATACTGGTGCCTCTCTCTGTCCGGAATATCAAAGGGATCTATATTCTGCTTTTTATATGGTCGGTCTTTATACTCATCGCTGCCGCTAAAGGCTACTGGCAGAAAACGCATGGTTTCAACTACCGCGAACTCTATTTTCTCTATGTACTGGGAGGCTACCGTACACACCTTATCTGGTCGGGTATACGGTATTTCTCCTGTTTTTCAGACGCGGGAAATTTCGGAGTACATATGGCTATGGCAATTACCACATTCGGTGTCTCTTCCTTTTTCGCCAAGAACATCTGGATCAAACTCTATTTCATTGCAGTGACTCTGGCTGCCATATACGGGATGGGTATCTCAGGCACGCGATCAGCCATTGTGTTACCTATCGGCGGCATCTTGCTGTATATCCTCCTATCTCACAACCTGAAAGCCGTTGGTATCGGTCTGACGGTATTAGCGATTCTGGTCGTGTTTTTCAGATTCACAACCATCGGCGAAAGCAACGAATACATCCGGAAAATGCGATCGGCATTCCGGCCCAGTGAAGATGCCTCCTTTCTGCTGCGTGTAGAGAACCGGGCCAAGATGAAAGAACTTATCTTTGAACGACCGCTGGGGTATGGGTTAGGTCTGTCCAAAGGAGAACGTTTCTACCCGAAAGAACTGATGCCCTATCCGCCGGACTCTTGGCTGGTGAGTGTATGGATCGAGACCGGTACCTTTGGCCTGATCCTTTACCTGTGTCTGCACGCCCTGCTGTTTGCCTGGTGTTCGTGGATACTGATGTTCCGGATCAGGAACAAGCATTTAAGAGGACTGCTCACCGCGTGGTTGTGTATGAATGCCGGCTTTTTCGTCGCGGCCTATTCCAATGACGTGATGCAATATCCCAACTCGTTGGTTATATACACCGGCTTCGCTTTATGCTTTGCCGGGTATTATATAGAGAAGAACACCCCGAAACAACAAATAAACAAACGATAACCGCTACGGAATATGACTATGGAAACAGCACCGGTACTCTCGTTTATAACTGTCAATTACAACGGTTATACAGATACGTGTCACCTGATCCGGTCTTTACAGGAGAAGGTCAGATCGGTATCCTATGAGATCATCGTTGTAGACAACGCCTCCCAGGCAGATGAGGCAGCCCGCCTGCAACAGGAGTTCCCGGAGATCAGAGCCATACGTAGCGAAACAAACAAAGGATTTGCCGGAGGCAACAATCTGGGTATCTTGTCTGCAAAGGGAAAATACCTGTACTTTATCAACAACGATACCTTCATGGAGAAGGATGATATCGGTTGCCTGATCCAACGTCTGGAATCTTCTCCGAAGATCGGAGGAGCTTCTCCGAAAATACGCTTTGCCTTTCCTCCGCGAAACATTCAGTTCGCAGGCTTTACGCCTTTAAGCTACATCACCCTACGTAACGAATCCATCGGATGTGGCCAGGCAGACGACGGCACATTTGACCAACCGAAACCTACGCCTTATCTGCACGGAGCCGCTATGCTCCTGAAGAAAGAGGTGTTGGCAAAAACCGGCCCCATGCCGGAGATCTATTTCCTCTATTACGAAGAACTGGACTGGTGCACAGCCATCACCCGTGCCGGATATGAGTTATGGTACGAACCACGCTGCACGGTGTTCCATAAAGAAAGCCAGAGCACGGGTCAGGAAAGTCCGTTGCGTACCTATTATATGACCAGAAATCGCCTTTTGTATGCGTGGCGCAATTGTGGCTTCCTGGAAAAATGGCTTTCCGTAGGTTACCAGCTTCTTGTGGCTATTCCCAAAAACCTGGTGGCATGCCTGCTCAAAGGAAGAACGGATCTGTGCGCCGCCATGTACAAAGGAGTAACCGGCTTTTTCACCCTATCACCTAAAAAGGATTAATATGATGTCTGTACTACACTATATCGACCTGGTAGCATTCATTCTTCTATCCCTCTCTGTCGGATACCTGCTTATTTTCACGATCAGTGCCAAATTCGCACCCAGACGGGTATACCCTGAAACCAGTACCCGACATAGATTTCTGGTGATATTCCCGGCCTATAAAGAAGACAGAGTGATCGTAGAGGCCGTTACCACTTTCCTGGAACAGGACTATCCCACAGAGAAGTACGATGTGGTCGTCGTATCGGATCAGATGGAGGCAGCCACCAACGAACAATTGCGTCAGTTGCCCATTCAGCTGTTGATTGCCAGGTATGAAAACAGTTCCAAAGCAAAAGCCCTGTCTCTGGCTATGGACGCTACCGCGGAAAAAGACTACGACATGGTAGTGATCATGGATGCAGACAACCATAGCGTGCCTTCTTTCCTGGAAGAGCTGAACCGCGCGTATGCCTGCGGACGAAAAGCCATCCAGGCACACCGCAAGGCAAAAAACACTAACACAGATACCGCGGTGCTGGACGCGATGAGTGAAGAGATCAATAATTCCATCTTCCGCCTCGGACACAACGCCCTTCACCTCTCTGCCGCTCTCAGCGGATCCGGAATGGCCATAGACGCTTCCTGGTTCAGGGAGCATGTAAAACACCTGGAAACAGCCGGAGAAGACAAAGAACTGGAAGCCTTGTTGCTCAAACAGCAGATATATATCGACTACCTCAATCATGTACCTGTATACGATGAAAAGGTACAAAAGAAGGAGAATTTCAAACATCAGCGAAAACGCTGGATCGCCGCATAGTTCGATGCGCTCGTGTCTGCCCTGCCCGACCTGCCGGGAGCACTGGTGAAAGGCAACTTCGACTATGCCAACAAGATCATCCAATGGATGATGCTTCCACGCAGTGTACTTCTGGCCGCTCTGGGATTCCTGACGCTGCTGGTAACCGTTATTTCCCTACAGGCAAGTATCAAATGGTGGGGGTTGTGTGTGGTCTTGTTTCTGGTGCTGCTGATCAATATCCCCGGAGACCTGTGGAACAAACAATTAGGAAAAGCCATCCTACATGTTCCTTCCATGATCCTGATCATGGTAACCCATATGTTCGGTATCCGGAAAGGGGTCAACAAAAAGTTCATACACACAGAACATGGAGAGTAGAACAGCTCCTGCGAAAGCCTGCTTACGTCTTCCACGGAAAAGACAAACAAGCTCCGTTATCAAAGAAAATACAAGGATAGTATTGCCCTATGCATAACGCCCTGAAACAACCCAAAGTAAGTGTTATTGTTCCTCTGTACAATACAGAGGAATATGTGCACGCGGCTGTATCCAGTGTCATGAACCAGACCTTACCGGAGATTGAGATCATTGTCATCAATGACGGTTCTACAGACAACAGCCTCGACATTGTAAATAAACTAGCAGAAGAAGACAGGCGCATACGTATCTTCAGTCAAACAAACCAGGGACTATCCATCACCCGCAACCAGGGTGCTTTGCACGCAACAGGAGAGTATCTGTACTTTATGGACAGTGACGATATCATAGACGAAACCACCTTAGCCGCTTGTTACGAACGTTGTCTGAGCCACCAACTGGATTTCGTCTTTTTCAACGCGGAAGTCCTCAACAAAGAGAGTAAATGGGCCAGCCTGCTCCATTACGAAAGAAATCCGGAAAAGATCCGTGAGAACCAGATATACACAGGCAGTGAAGCGCTACGGATCCAGCTCGATAGCAACAGTTATTATTCATCGGCCTGTCTGAGTGTCATCCGGACAGATTTCTTCCGCAGGCATCGACTCGGTTTCTACCCCCATATCGTACACGAAGACGAATTGTTCACCGCCCTGCTCTATCTGCACGCAGACCGGACGGGATTCATCAATCAGACCTTCTTCAAAAGAAGGTTCCGGGACGATTCCATCATGACAAGCAAATTTGCTCAAAAGAACATGCAGGGCTATTTCACCGTTGCAGACAATTTACTGGATTTCCGTACCTCCCAGACCAAAGACAACCAGCAACTCATCGATCTGTTCCTGCGACGTATGCTCAACGCGGCAGTATGGAAAGCATGGGTCATGCCCTTTGGCGAGCGTGCAGACATCCTAAAAAAGTGCCTGACACGCTATAAGAAATATGTCTCTGCCCGTACCGTGGCCACCGTATTGTTCAAACCGATAAAAGCAGCAATCACCTAATATGGCTTCTCTCAAACAACAACTACTATCCGGTGTATTCTATACAGCACTGGCCAAATATTCAGGGATCATTATATCCCTGGTGATTGCCGGCATACTGGCTCGTCTGCTTACCCCGGACGAATTCGGTATAGTAGCTATCGCCACGGTGATTATCGCCTTCTTCAATATATTCACAGACATGGGCATATCCCCGGCCATCGTCCAGAACAAAGAGCTGTCGGAAAACACCCTTTCGGAGATATTCAGCTTTACCTTATGGACCGGACTGATCATCTCCGCATTGTTCTTTGCCGCGTCGTGGGGCATTGCCGCATGGTATGGCAGCCCGGTACTGCGTACCTTGTGCCAGCTTCTTTCCATCAATCTCTTCTTCGCATCGGCCAATATCGTTCCCAACGCCCTGTTCTACAAAAACAAACAATTCAAATTTATCGCCATCCGCAGTTTCCTCATCCAGATCGCGGGAGGCATAGCAGCCATCGCGGTAGCCCTTCTGGGAGGCGGTCTGTACGCGTTGATCATCAACCCTATCCTGTCCAGTATCCTGATATTCGCCGTTTCCATCAGGCGCTATCCTCAACGGCCGTCCTTCACCTTCGGCATACAAGCCATACGCCAGATATTCAGCTATTCCGCCTTTCAGTTCCTGTTCAACGTAATAAATTATTTCAGCCGCAACTTAGACAAACTGCTGATCGGAAAATACATGGGAATGTCTCCGTTGGGATATTACGAAAAATCCTACCGGTTGATGATGCTTCCCCTGCAAAATATCACGCAGGTGATCACACCCGTCATGCATCCCATATTCAGTGATTATCAGAACGACCTCACGCGCCTCGCCTCTTCCTACGAACGCATCATCCGTATACTGGCCTATATCGGTATACCCCTGAGTGTCCTTCTTTTCTTTACAGCCAAAGAGATCACACTCATCATCTTCGGAGATCAGTGGCTGCCTTCTGTGCCTGTCTTTCAGATTCTGTCTTTCTCGGTGGGCATACAGATTGTCTTGTCCTCTTCCGGTTCCATCTTCCAGGCTTCCGGAGATACTCGAAGTCTGTTTGTGTGCGGCCTTTTCTCCTCTGTATTGAATGTTGCTGGTATGCTGGTCGGCATCTTTGTCTTCGGCACCCTGGAAGCTGTGGCATGGGCCATCTGTATCACTTTCACCATCAATTTCATACAATGCTACTGGGTCATGTACAGGATCACCTTCCATCGCCAGATGCAACCCTTCATCGCTCAGCTGGTGTCTCCGGTTGTACTCGGCCTGATACTGGCAGCCGTCCTGTACCCGGTATATCAGCTGACACACGATATGAACATCTTCCTTTCCGGCATCATCAAAGGAATCGTTTTCGTGATCCTCTTCGCGGTCTATATCCAGGGAAGAGGAGAATATGACATCATCGGGAAAATAAAAAGCATACTGAAAAAATAAGCCTCCTATGAAAGCAGTATTCCTCATATTTCATGGTTTCGAAGAGTTCAACGGTATCAGCAAAAAAATCAGGTACCAGGTGAAGGCACTTCAGCAGTGTGGAATAGACGTACGTACATGTTACCTGACAGACGAGCACAATCACAAATGCCGCATGATCGATGGTCAGGTACTGGAAGATTACGGAGAGGGTATTCAGGGAAAAATACGCAAGAGAACCGGCCTGGGATGTATTGTCAACTATGCCCTGAAAGAGAACATCCGCTTCTTCTACATACGCAGCGATCACAACACCACCCCCTTTCTCATACATATGCTGCGCCGGCTACATCGCCACGGGATAAAGATCGCCCTGGAAATCCCTACTTATCCTTATGACCAGGAATACAAAGGGCTCTCCTTTGCCTACCAGCGGGTTCTTTTCATAGACAAATGCCTCAGAGGTACAATGGCCAGATATGTCGATAAGATCGTGACTTTCTCCGATCACGAACAGATCTTTGGCCGCCCCACCATCCGCATCTCCAACGGGATCGACCTGGATGCAATCCCCCTGAAAAAACAGCAGCCTCCCGCCGAAGATGAGATCCATCTGATCGCCGTAGCCACCATACACCCCTGGCACGGATTCGACAGGGCCATAGCAGGTATAGCCAACTACTACCGGAACAGGCCGGAAACCAGCGTATACCTGCACATCGTAGGCCAGGGAGTGCCGCAGGTAACGGATGCATACCGCCGGATGGTAGTTGAAAATCACATACAAGACAATGTTCTCTTTCACGGCCCGCTCTATGGCGAACCATTGGATGCCGTATTCAATCAGAGTCACCTGGGCATCGGTAGCCTGGCCAGGCATCGCAGCGGCATCACTCACCTCAAATCGCTTAAAAACAGGGAATACGCGGCGCGGGGCATCCCGTTTATCTATTCAGAGATAGATGAAGACTTCGAAAAGTCGCCCTATGTAATGAAGATCCCGCCCACGGAAGATCCTCTCGATATAGCAGCTGTATTGAATTTCTACCGGAATGTGCATCTCACACCCGGTGAAATCAGGCAATCCATAGCAAATACATTATCTTGGAAAGTACAAATGCAACAAGTGGTCAACGAATTATGGAACGAAAAATAAAAATCGCATATTGCATTCCCGGGCTCTACGCTCCGGGAGGTCTCGAACGGGTACTGACGCTGAAAGCCAATTACCTGGCCGAACAGTTGGGATATGAAGTCCATATCATCCTTACCGAAGAAAAAGACAAAAAACCCTATTACCCACTGTCTCCCCTGATCCGGGTCAGGAACCTCGACATCAATTTCGACCGCATGCACCAGACCAATCTGGCTATGAGGATCGTGAAATACATATACTACCAGAATCTGTACAGGAAAAGACTGACAAAGGAACTATATGAACTGCGTCCGGATATCACCATCTCCACGTTGAGAAGGGAGATCAATTTCATCACCTCTATCCGCGACGGAAGTGCCAAGATCGGAGAGATCCACTTCAGCCGCGACAACTACAGAAACCTCAATGATGTGAAGGCCCTGGCCAGTCTCCGTCAGTTCGTGTCACGTATGTGGATGAAACAACTGATTACCCGGCTGCGGAAACTCCATAAGTTCGTTGTACTCACGCATGAGGATAAAGAAAAATGGACAGAGCTGGATAATGTCATGTGCATACACAATCCGGCAACTTTCCGGATAGACAAGCCCTCTTCCTGCGAAAACAAGACAGTGCTTGCAGTCGGAAGATACACCTATCAGAAAGGGTTCGACCTGTTGCTTCCGGCCTGGAAACGGGTCACAGAGAAACACCCCGACTGGAAGTTGCAGATCTTTGGTGACGGCGATCCTGCGTCTTACCACAAACAGGCCAAGGAGTTAGGAATAGAATCTTCCTGTGAACTGAACGGACCTACCACACAGATCGCCGATAAATTCACTGAAAGCTCTATATTTGTCCTCTCTTCCCGTTACGAAGGAATGCCCATGGTGCTGGGTGAAGCGATGGCTTTCGGGGTTCCCCCGGTGGCTTTCACCTGTCCCTGCGGACCGCGCGACATCATTACAGACGGAGCAGACGGATTACTGGTAGAAAACGGCAACATAGAACAATTGGCCGAAAAACTATGTATATTGATTGAGAACAAAGAGTTACGCAAACAAATGGGCCAGCATGCCCGGGAAAACGTGAAACGCTTTGAATTGGAACATATTGCCCGGCATTGGGACCAACTGTTTAAAAGCATCGTATCATGAACATCAAACAGCTTTTCGTTACCCTACGTTACAAACTCAGATACGGAAGTACGGTAGAATGGTACAATTTCTGGTATATGGCATTGCGCAGGAAACAACAGATCATCCCGGAAGTGGCCTCTATAGATGAAACGATTGCACACATTGTAAAAAACAAAAGTTCCGTCAGCCGTTTCGGAGATGGCGAAATGTTGCTGACCGAATGCAGAACCATCGGTTTCCAGAAAGGCGATCCCACACTGGCAAGCCGCCTCATTGAGGTGCTTACCAGCAACGAGCCCGGACATCTGGTGTGTATATCCGACGCATTTACCGATCTGTACAGATACAACCGCAAGGCGCGCCGCTTCTGGAGAACGCATTTCTACCTGTACGGACGTTTGTGGGACCAGTACCTCAACCCCGATAAAACCTATTATAACACCTTTGTTACCAGACCTTACATGGACTTTGCTTCCAAAGAACGGTGTATGGGGTGGTTCACCGCCATGAAAGAGATCTGGAAAGACCGGGATGTGGTATTTATCGAAGGCGAAAAAAGCCGCCTGGGCATCAGCAACGATCTTTTTGACAATACCCGCAGCATCCGTCGCATCCTCTGTCCGCCACAGAATGCCTTCGACACCTACGAAGAGATCCTCACCGAAGCCAGAAAGCTGGAGAAAGAGGCTCTCATACTTATTGCCCTGGGACCTACCGCCACCGTGATGGCCTACGACCTGCACAAAGCCGGTTACCAGGCCATCGATGCCGGGCATGTGGATATCGAATACGAATGGTGCCGCATGGGAGCCAGACGCAAGGTGCGGCTGGAAAGAAAGTATGTGAACGAAGCTCCCGGAGGCGGTCAGGTGGCCATGCCGGTAGACCAGGAGTGCGAAAAACAGATCATCGCTCAAATCAAGTAACGCATGGTAAAACTGGTATACTATCTTCCCTCCTTGTACGCCCCCGGCGGACTGGAGAGGATCATCACCTTCAAAGCCAACTATTTCGCGGAGCATTTCCCGGAATACGCGGTCACGATCGTTACCTCGGAACAGGTGGGCAAACCGCCGCATTACCCCCTTTCACCAAAGGTCAGACACATCGATATCGATGTTCCGTTCGACTGGCCCTTCGACCAGTCGCGCCTCGGCAAGCTCGTCAAGTATCCGTTCCGGTACCGGAAATTCAAAAACAGACTTTCCCGTGTCTTGTACGAACTGAAACCGGATATTACGATCTCTACCCTGCGCCGGGAGATAAAGTTCATCCATTCCCTCAAAGACGGAAGCGTAAAGATCGGCGAATTCCATGTCACCCGCCATTCCTATCACGCAGGTGCCCTGCACTCCCGCAACCCGCTGGTCCATCTGCTGAAAAAAACGTTGGGCAGACCAGCTGGTGAGCAACCTGAGCAAGCTCTCTAAAGTGGTTATCCTGACGCACGAAGAAGCTGCTTTCTGGCCTGAATTGAGCAATACCTGTGTGATCCCCAACCCCATCATCACCCCTATCGGTGCCTGTTCCGATTGCAGCCACAAGCAAGTGATCGCCGCGGGCAGATACGCGCCGCAGAAAGGATTCGACCTGCTGATCGACAGCTGGGCCATCGTAGCCCGGAAATATCCCGACTGGACATTGCGTATCTACGGAGAAGGGATGCGGGAAGAACTTCAGCAACAGATCAACAGACTGGGCCTCACCCCGAGTTGCATACTGGAACATACCGTTCCCAACATTACAGACAAATATGGCGAAAGCTCTGTCTTCGTACTCTCTTCCCGGTTCGAGGGCTTCGGCATGGTCCTGACCGAAGCCATGTCGTGCGGCGTTCCGGTCGTCTCCTTTGCCTGTCCCTGTGGCCCCAGAGACATCATAAAAGACGGAGAAGACGGCTTGCTGGTAGAAAACAGCAACACGGAACAACTGGCAGAGAAAATCAGCCTGCTCCTTGCCGATGAAGAACGCCGCCGCCGGATGGGGCAGCAGGCCCGGATCAACTCCGAACGCTTCCGGATGGAGCGGATCGCCCTGCTGTGGAAAGAATTATTTGAGAAACAACTTAAAGAGAAAAACATATGAGTTGGTACAGCCACTACCTGCAAGTCTACGAAAAACCGTTCAGTGAAGCTCCCGAAGCCATCATAGAAGAAGTACGCACGAAACTGAAAAAAATACAGAGTGAAGATCCGCTCGTAACGGTCTCTGTGATCGGCTTCAACGAAGAGAAAAGACTACTGGCCTGCCTGTGGTCGCTCAGTGAGATGGTCTGCAAATATCCGGTAGAGATCATCGGGATAGACAACGACTCCACAGACCGTACGGCAGATGTCTACAAAGCCGTAGAACTGCCCTTCTACACAGAGACGCGCCACAGTTGCGGTTATGCCCGTCTGTGCGGACTGAATCAGGCACGGGGCAAACACCACATCAACATAGATTCCGACTCCATGTATCCGCCCCGCTATGTAGAAACCATGGTAGAAGCTCTCCAGCGTCCGGGTGTGGTAGCTGCCAGCTCTCTGTGGAGCTATATCCCCGACAAAGACCACTCCTGGCTGGGCCTGAAATGCTATGAATTCATACGCGATACCCACCTGTGGCTGCAATCGTTCCAGAGGCCCGAACTGAGCGTGCGCGGATTGGTATTCGCCTACCATACCGAATACGCGAAAAAAGAGGGGATCCGGGTAGATATCAAACGGGGCGAAGACGGCTATCTCGCCTTCCAGCTGAAAAAGTATGGCAAGATCATCTTTGTGCGCAAACGCAAAGCGCGCGCCGTCACGGGATATGGTACTGTAGGAGCAGATGGTACGCTTTTCAACAGTTTCAAAGTGCGCTTCGTCCGGGGCATAAAAAACTTGTCAGGGATCTTCTTTAAAAAGAAAGCATACAAAGATGAAGATTCCAACTTAGTCAAATGAAGCCTGTTTTTGCCGGAAACCATTTTCTCTGACCGGGCTGCCTGTTCCGGCAGCCCGGCAGGCCACAACCCATCCGAACCCAAATGCGCCAACGTTCTCTTATCAAATAAAAGCCATATGAAACTCCTGATACTCTTTTTCTGGATAAGCCTTTTCATCGTGTTCTATACCTACCTGGGATACGGGATCGTTCTTTATCTCCTGGTCCGCATCAAAGAAAGGTTCCGGCCACGGCGCGCACTCAGCCTGCCCGAAGATGCTTCTCTGCCCGAAGTCACGCTCTTCATCACTGCTTTCAACGAAGAATCTGTGGTCAATGAAAAAATGAAGAATTGCCTGGCGCTCGACTATCCCTCAGACAAATTGCACATCCTCTGGGTCACAGACGGAAGCAACGACCGTACCAACGAGTTGCTGAAAAACTGGCCACAGGCCACTGTCTGTTTTCAGCCCGAACGGCAGGGAAAAACCGCCGCGATGAACCGGGGTGTCAGGTTCGTTACTACCCCCCTGATCGTATTCACAGACGCCAATACAGACCTGAACCCACAAGCCATCCAGGAGATTGTCAAAGCCTTTTCCGATCCGCGCGTCGGATGCGTAGCCGGCGAAAAGCGCATCGCGGTACAAACCAAAGACGGAGCGGCCGCCGGAGGAGAAGGACTTTACTGGAAATACGAATCCAAACTCAAAGAATGGGACTCCCGCCTCTACTCGGCCGTAGGAGCCGCCGGAGAACTGTTCGCCGTCCGCAGGGAACTGTTTGAAGAGATGGAGAAAGATACGCTTCTGGACGACTTCATCCTCTCGCTGCGCATCACCATGCGAGGCTATACCATTGCCTATTGCAAAGAGGCCTACGCCCTGGAAGGTGGGTCGGCAGACATGAAAGAAGAAGAGAAGCGCAAAGTACGCATTGCCGCGGGAGGGCTGCAATCTATTGTCAGACTGCGTCCGCTGCTCAATCCCTTCCGATACGGTATACTCAGCTTCCAGTATGTCTCGCACCGCGTACTGCGCTGGTCCATCACTCCTATCCTGCTGTTCCTCCTGCTTCCGCTGAATATCCTGCTGCTGGGCGGAGCCTCTCCCCTGCTCTACGGAGTACTACTGACAGAGCAGATCTTTTTTTTACATCCTGGGCCTCTGGGGGTATTACCTTTCCCGGAAACAGATTAAAAATAAATACCTTTTCGTTCCCTATTATTTCCTGTTTATGAACGTGAACGTACTGAGAGGTTTCCGCTACCTCTACCAGCGGAAAGGCAACCCACACGGAGCCTGGGAAAAAGCCAGACGGGCGTAAATCCCGGATACAGATGCACGCCAGAGAGGTACAGCACCTGAAATCCAAAACATATTTTATATAAAAAATTGCAATTCATAAAATATATTCGTAGTTTTGACAAAATTCATAACTCCAGTAGGTAAAGACCGAATATATGGAAAGGATATTACATGATCTTCATCATTGCAAAGAGATCCTGAAACTGACTTCTGATACAATTATCTGGTTAAGTAAAGAGGGTATATGTCTGGACATTCTGGCGCAGGAAGACGTATGGTACCTGAGAGGGAAAAACCTGACAGGAACCCATCTGCCGGATATATTCCCTGCTGCCCTGTCGTCGGAATTCCGGAGAGATCTCCTGCACACGGTCAACACCCAGACCAAAGTGGTCCGGGAGTATGCTCTACCGTCGGAAACCGGCACTTCCCATTTTAAGTGTATCCTGCAGCCCTATGCCGATGGCATCCTGTGTCAGCTGCGCGATGTCACCGGATGCAGCACCTGCCAGATCGAGTTAGACAAGGCAAACCGTAAGTTATCTGCCATCGAGCAGACCGCACTTCTGGGTCACTGGAGCTACCACTCCCAGGAAAAAGCACTCTATTTCTCCGGCAACACAGGAATCATGTCTACTTCGGAAATCCGTCGCATGCTCCTGGATACCTACCTCAACTTCGTGATCCCCGAAGACCGCGAAAGTCTTTTGGAGTGGCTGGAAAACAAGCTCAAAGGCCGTAACGGACAAAGCATCGACTACCGCATCCTGTTCAATCACCAGATCCATTACGTCCGGGTCAACTCGTATCTATGCGAAGTACTGCCCGACAATTCCGTCTTTCTGGAAGGGTATATACAGAACATTACCGACATACAAAGACGCAGAAACGATATCAACACCCTCACACACGCCGTCAATAATGCCACCGAAAGCATTTTTGCCGCCCGCCGGGACGGTACCCTGATATTCACCAATAGAAAATTCCGTAAAAACCATCTCATCAGTGAACAGGCAGATCTCTCCGGCCTCAAGATCTACGACATCGTAGGAGACATGCAATCCCCGGAAGACTGGCACAAGCGTATGAAACTCACCGAGTCGCCCCACGCTCAGGTATATACCATACGCAATCCTTTGCTCCACAACAAAGATGTTCTGGCTTTCGAGGGTACCATCTACAAAGTGACCACAGACGAAGGAGAAGAGACGTTCTGGTCGTTTACCCACGACATTTCGGAGCGGATCCGGTATGAGAAAAAGCTCAAACGGCTCACCCGTATCTTCAACCACACCATAGACCATCTACCTGCCAGTATCGTGGTAAAAGATGTACAGAACGACTTCCGGTACCTCTACCGCAACCGGGAGTCGTACAACCGGAAAGTATCTATGGAAGATGCCATCGGTAAAAATGATTTCGACTTCTATCCGCCTGAGATCGCCCGCGAAAAATGGCAGGAAGATATCGAAATCGCAACTACGGGAAAGAAAAAAACACTGGATCGTAGAAGAGAAAGACCGGGAAGGTAACCTGGTGATCCTCGACAAACAAAAGATAAAAGTAGAAACGGAGGGCCTTTCTCCGCTCATCATCTCCATCGAATGGGACATCACCCAACTGGAGCTGATGAAGCGGGAAATGAAACTCTCCAAAGAACGGGCCGAACACTCCGACAAACTGAAATCGGCTTTCCTGGCCAATATGAGCCACGAGATACGTACTCCGCTCAACGCGATCGTCGGATTCTCCCGGATCATCTCAGAAAGCGACAGCAAAGACGAAAGGCTGGAATATTACAAGATCGTAGAAGCCAACAACGAACGGTTGCTGCAATTGATCAACGAGATCTTGGATCTTTCCAAGATAGAGTCCGGCATTGTAGAGTTCACGCTGGCTCCCGTACAGCTTCATACACTCTGCAAAGAGATCCACGACGCGCACATATTCCGCTGCCCGGCAGGAGTGAATCTGATCTTCGAAGAGTCGAACCCCCACATCCGCATCCATTCCGATAAGAACCGTATCTTTCAGGTATTCTCCAACCTCATCGGAAACGCGTTCAAGTTTACCCGCGAAGGAAGCATACGGTATGGATACCAACAGGAAGCAGACACGATCCGGTTCTACGTCACAGATACCGGAACGGGTATCTCCCCGGAAAAGGTAGATAAAGTGTTCGACCGGTTTGTCAAAGCCAACAATTTTGTGCAAGGCACGGGCCTGGGACTATCCATCTGCAAAACAATCGTGGAGAAGCTCGAAGGCAGCATCTCCGTTACCTCCGAAGTAGGGAAAGGAAGCACCTTCACCTTTACCCTTCCCTACCACACGCCTAAAGAAGTGATATCCCGCGAGCAAATAGATCTCCATAAAGAGGAAACAGAGGAGAAACCGTTCAAACTGCTGGTAGCCGAAGAAAACGACCAGGACTACGAAGCCATACGGGCAGCCCTGGCTGATGACTATGAGATCGTACGGGCTACTAACGGAATGCAGGTGGTGCTTACCTACGAAGAGACGAAGCCCGATCTGATCCTGACCACTATACACCTGCCCGACCTGGACGGATTGAGTGCTACGCGCGTCATCCGCGAACTCACCACTACCCTTCCGATCGTTGCGCTCGATGTCTTTTCCGATGAAACGGAAGAAAAGGAAGCCTGCGACGCCGGATGTACGGAGATCCTGCGCAAACCTTTCCGGAAAGAAGACCTGCAGGCAACAGTTAGGAAATACATAGAACCAGAATAACAAGATTTACGATTTGACGATTGACGATGTACGATTGAAATTAGTTGAAAGTGATAAGTAGTAAGTGATAAGTGTTAGTGGATGGATTCTTTGTATGTTATTTCTGTTTGAGAGGTAAAACTTATAACTCAGAACTTAAAACTCAAAATTTAAAATTTAAACAGGTAAACAAACTCTTCCATAAAGATCAGAAACCGGACATACCGACTCCGGCCCCTCTGATCCCGAACCATCAAACAATCCTTTCCATGGGAAAAAAAGCAGTATCCAGACTCTTTTATACATTCAGTATCCTTGCTACCATTTTCCTGGCCCTTCTTACGGTCGGAGGGTGGTACGCGCAATATGTCTCCCCGGCCTCTTCCGCCCTTTTTCCTCTGCCGGGGTTGGTGCTTCCCGGATTGCTCCTATTTAATCTGCTGGCTATCCTCTACTGGGCGGTTCGCTGGCGCTATTGGGTATGGGTGCCTCTACTGGCCATTCTGGCCAACTGGGACTACCTGAGCAGCATCTATCAATTCGGACACCAGACCTCTCCGCAGGGGGAGATCCTACGCATCGCCACATACAATATCGACAGCTTTGGAAACGACATTTCCGGAACTACCTGTCGGCAGGTGGCACAGGCAATGAAAGACCACCAGGCAGATATCCTCTGCTTCCAGGAGTTTCGCGCAAGCCGCGAATTTCCGATGGACAGTATCTTATCTGTTTTCGACGAGTGGCCGTATTGCGCGGTTCCTTACTCCAAAGAGCCCTTGCTTCAACTGGCTATACTGAGCCGATACCCCATTGCAGACAGCCAGCTGATAAAATACGAACACACAGCCAATTGCAGCATGTGGTGCGACATCGCGATCGGGACAGATACCATCCGCGTATTCAACAACCACCTGCAAACCACCCACGTGAGCCAGAACAAAAGAAAACTGGAAAAGGAACTCGCAACAGACAACAGACGCAATTATACCCACGCACTTACCCGGTTGTTCACTGGCCTGCAAGACAATTTTATTCTGCGGGCGCAACAAACCGACACGGTGAAAGAACTCGTCGTCCACTCTCCCCATCCCGTTATCCTCTGTGGTGACCTCAACTCCCCACCCTCTTCCTATACCTACCGGACACTTCGGGAAGCCGGACTTCGCGACGGATTCCATACCGCCGGAAAAGGATATATGTATACGTTCCGCTACCTAAAAAAATACTACGCATCGACTACATCTTCCATTCCGATCGGTTCGAAGGAGTCAACTACTACTCGCCCGATCTGGAATACAGCGATCATAATCCGGTATGTATGGAGGTGATTCTGCGTTAAAAATTGGAAATGATCTTCTATTAAAAAGAAAAAACCGCTCCCTGCTTTTTTCAGGCAGCCTTATGCAAATACGGATGACTGTTTGGGTGCCTGTAAAATCTGTTTGTATATGAATATCCACCCCATTATATAGGCTGTATCAATCTGCGATTGAGTGTGTAGACCGCTGACTTAGAACTTGTAGATACTTTCATTTTTGTATGTTGAATCGCTTCCTGTTTTATTCTTAAAATAGGAGATTATATATTTACATTTCAAAAATATATTTGAATCAAAATGTTTTTTCTAAAAAACATATGTAAATTATTTTATTATTTTTGAAATATCTAATTAAAAGTATACAGTTATGAAAAATTATATTGTTATTGCATTAAGTTTATTGTTACTGAGTACTTATTCATGCACAAACGTGGAAGAAACTATGTTTCCCATTTAAGAGGAAGAAAGTGAAATGGTAAAAATGGGAAAAGAAATTGCTAAAATCCACAACGACTGTCTGGAGGAAGTGTATAAAGATTTAATCAACACTTCTACAAGAGCTGCTTCATTAAAAAGTGAAGAACTTGAAGATTTTATTATCACCTCCGCCAATAAGTATGTTTCTAAAAATGTGACAACCCGTTCAGATGATACAGAAGGAGAAATTCAACCTTTCAATTACGGAATCACAGTAGAGGAAGTGAAAACAATCATACCCATCGGGAGTTTTATTATATAGTAACCATACTGAGGAATTATGCAGAAATAAATTTGATTGATGAAGTGGAATCTGATGAAGAATTAAGCTATGATCAAAAGAAAGCTGTTATGGGTTTTATATTAGTTTACCAGGAATCAAGCGAATACTGGAACAAGAATCTGGATTTGTGGTCCGAGGTTCTCAACAAACCACAAACCCGTGCAAATGCCAGCAGTATAGCATTTGCAGATGCCTGGTGGGGCTATCAGGCTCTGTTAGCAACAGGCTTAAATCCCATTGTTGGAGGTAGAATGGCTGCGGTAGCCTCTGCCTGTACAGCATTTTTATAAAAACAATCCCATGAATAGTTACCATAGATATGGAATCAAGACAGTGATCGGAATGATTGTAACCCTCATCATTCTATCTCTTGTGATAGCTCCCATCAGAGGTCTGCCTTATACCTATATCTTTGACGATGGAACGGGCGGAATAGCGATGTGTTTTTTTATTTTGCTTTGGGCAGGCATAGCCTATTATGTGGGCTATGAAACCAGAAAAAGGTTTGATATGAAAAAAGAATACTACAGGACACAAGCTCCTTTGGTAGACAAAAAAGAGTTCGACAAACTTTTCATGTCCCACTATATCTCTCAGAACGCCAGAATGTTTTCCATTGTTTTTATAACAGCTATTCCCTGGTACGCATTGGGATATATACGAGAAGAAGTCAGACTACATGACATTTTGATCATGTGTGCTCTGGTGGTATTATCTCTGATTTGTCTGGTAATCTTCCAGATAAAAAAACGCCTGATCGTATTTATAAATCTTCTATAGATATTCTTTGGAATAAGGTCGTATCCGAATAAAAACATATCTCTACCCCTTACAGAGGATTGCTTGTAGAGACACATATTGAAGTGCATCCCAAAAGTTAGACATAATTTAAGTATTATTTTTATGTCAATATCCAGAGTTCAATTCAGTATGAGTGATCCTGCGCATGCGGTCTTTTTAGTGGTTCATACAGGTTATTCCTACCGTCATGTAAGTAATCTTTTAGGCATTAGCGAGGTTATGATTCGTTGCTGGACGGGTTCTTACCGTATTCACGGTAATTGTGGTCTCTCTTACTTATAAGAGTGCCCGTCATTGCACTACCAGTTATAAACATACTGTAGTTGAGGATATATTAAATAATCAACTATCTTTGCGTCAGGCCCCTTTCAAATATCTTCTTTCCACCTCTTCCATAAGGAATTGGTTAAAGAGTTATTAGAGGTTTGGAACAGAAGCTTTTCACCCAAAATGTATTCGTGTTATGAAAAAAGTAAACCCTGTCCCCCGAACCTTTACCGAAGAATTCCTATGAATCACTCTTAAAGGAAAACCTCCGTCTTCGTGCTGAGAATGATTACTTAAAAAAATTGGCAGCCTTAATCCGACAAGAAGAGAAAAACAGAACTGGAAAGTCCAGGTGATTCAAAGATTTAGGCATAGATATCCTCTCTAGCTTCTTTTAAATGTGAGTGGCATAGCCAAAGCAGTTTCTATTACTATTGCCAAAAGAGGAGTAAGCGTAATAAATATGAGCAGAAAAAGAAATGGGTCCCTCATATATTCCATATCCATAAAGGCCGGTACGGTTATCGCAGGATCATTCTCTGTTTGCGGCAGCAGGTATATTTGCTGAACCATAAAACGGTTTTATACCTGATGAAGTAAGAAGGGATAAAGTCCAGTGTAAGACCTAAGAAATATCGTTTCTATAAAACAGAGGCCCATACACAGGTCGGTAATCTTCTGCACAGGAAGTTTCGGGCTAAGGGGACCAACCAGAAATGGACAACCGATGTGACAGAGTTTGCTGTCAGAGGAAATAAACACTTTCTCTCTCCAAGCCTGGATCTATATAGTGGGAAGATCATTAGCTATACTATCGGAAGACAAATGAATTTATTTCTGGTTACAGAAATGATGGAAAAGGCTTTTAAGAAAATGCCCCAGCTTACGGGAGTGATCCTTCATTTTGACCAAAGACATTCATATAAACATCCATATTATGTGGATCGAATAATGAAAAAACAAATCCATAGTTGTGATCACAATTCCGGATGAGAATATAATGAATAATAATCTGATTTCAGTTATCTTTCGAGAGATAATTTTTCCGGGATTATTATGGATGACTGGAAGGGTAATCTGCTGACAGAAATTCTTTATGATGAGAATGGGATGTCAGAGATAATAAGATCTGCTCTTGATCCGCATTCTTATAAACAACAATAGCATTCAAGTAAAAGAAAACGGACTGAGTCCTATTCAGTTTAGGACTCAGTCCGGGAACTCTCTTCATTCTTACTTAATCTGTCCGATTTTGGCAGTACAAATCATGTGAAGACAACAGTCTGTATATAAGAGCCGGAATCTCCGGAACACATTGTTCCAGAACCTGATCTTGTATTAGTTAGCCACTTTCTCCAATTTCTTCATGATGGAGAAGATGAACAATGCGGAAAGCAGACAGCATACGATCAGTACACTCCATACCATCCACAACTGCATACCGCCCCAGAGATATCCGATCACAGCTACTAAATAGTTACCGATAGCAGTAGCGGCAAACCAGCATCCCATCATAGCTCCTTTGTACTTCGGAGGTGCTACTTTGGACACAAACGAGATACCCATCGGAGAGAGCAGAAGCTCGGCAAATGTCAATACCAGATATGTAGAGATGAGCCAGTTGGGAGATACAAGCTGGTTGGGGTCGAGACCACCGGCAGCCTCTACCTGATCGGGAGTAGGCAAGCCGATAGAACCTGCAGCCAGTACTAAAAATCCGATCGCTGCGATCACCATACCAATACCGATCTTGCGGGGTGCCGAAGGTTCTTTCTTTTTCTTTGCCAGGTAGCCAAAGACAGCCAGAGAAACCGGGGTCAGGGCAACTACAAAAAAAGGATTGAACTGCTGGAAGATCTGGGGAAGAATGTCCATTTCGGGACTCATTCTCGAGTAATTCCACAACAGGAATCCGATAGATGCCAATACCACTACAGCAGATATTGCTTTGGATCGGGCTGCTTTGGATTGAAAGATAGAGAAAGCACCATATACCGCGATCAACAGGAAAGTCAGATTGACCACGTCAAATCCGATACGATCCAGTCCGCTCACGGAGGATGCCGTATAGTCACGCGCGAAAAATGTCATGGTCAGACCATTCTGGTGGAAAGCCATCCAGAAAAAGATCACCACAGCAAATACCAATAGAAGCGCAGTGATGCGTTCGCGTGTTTCTTCTTTTGATAACTCTGTCTCTGTGATGTTGGCCGCTTTGGCCTGTTTGGAGTTGTAATCCGCATGTTTGAAGGAGGGACGGAATACCACATAGATGATCATAGAAAGGATCAGTGAGATACAGGCAACTCCGAAACCGTAGTTATAAGCTTCTGACAGTTTCTCAATATAGCTGGTACAAAAAGTTGCCGTATCACCGGCAAAGCCCTGTACAGCCTGCAAAGCAGTCAGTGTCTCGCTGCCTTCCGCGGTAATGGTACCGCTGAGGTACTGATGAGCCAGGGAAGGGATCTGGGCATTGTAGTGCATCCCGGCCTTTCCCAATACATAATTGGTTACTTTGGTAGCAGCCGTAGGAGCGTACAACGCACCGATATTGATGGCCATATAGAAAAGACTGAAACCTGTATCGCGTTTACCACTCAACTGGGCCGAATCGTACAGATTTCCGACAAGTACCTGCAGATTCCCTTTGAAAAAGCCCGTACCGCAGGCAATCAGGAACAAGGCACCGAACATCAACGGCTTGCCGGCATCGGCAGAAGTCGGAACGGCCAGCAACAGGTATCCGAAAAACATCACTACGATACCGCTGGTTACCATTTTTCCATATCCGACTCTATCGGCCAAAAAACCACCGACAAGAGGCATGAAATAGACAAACGCGAGAAAACTACCGAAGATCGTAGAAGTGGTAGCTGCCGTGAAACCGAATTTCGCTTGTAAAAACAGTGTAAAGATAGCAAGCATGGTGTAGTACCCGAACCGCTCGCCAGTGTTTGCTAATGCTAAAGCGTATAAACCTTTAGGTTGTCCTTCAAACATAGGTTTTTAATTTAGATGGATGAATTGATTTTATTATGAATGCAAATATATACATTTTCACGTAATTATTCATTCAATAACATACAAACTTCTGCCTTTACAAGGCCAATCAATTCATTCGGACAAACCTCGATCTGAAGTCCGCGTACTCCGGCACTTACATAGATATACGGATAACGAAGGCAACTTTCGTGAATATAGGTGGGAAGTTGTTTTTTTCATACCCAAAGGAGAACAGGCGCCGCGGATGTATCCGGTCACAGGCAACAGTTCTTTCATGGGTATCAGGGCGCAACTCTTATTACCCGATACACGGGCAGACCGTTTCAGATCGACCTCTTTGTCTCCGGGAATGATACAAACGAAATGCCCGTTCTTATCGCCTTTCAATACTAAGGTTTTGAAGACCTGCTCCACATCTTCTCCCAGAGATTCCGCGACATGTACCGCGCTCAAATCTGACTCATCTACCTCATAAGGAATGAGGTGATACGAAATGCCTGCCCTCTCCAGCAGACGGACAGCATTGGTTTTATTTATCTTTTTTACAGACATAAGTTTTTTTAGACAGAAGAACAAAAGAACATATAATTTCAGATATAGACAAAAGGATATATTCTTTTACTAAGGACGAAAACATACGAATATATTATTTCAGACAGAAGAACAAAAGAACATATGAAGAAAGATTACATATGTCGACTGCCATATATTTACAACTTAAAACTTATAACTCTTATATGTTCTTTTGTTCTTCTGTCTGAAAAATCTTCTGATTATCTGTTCTTATGTCTGAAATCATTTCAGTTCTTCCCGCAGAAACTTCGGTGTATATCCCTTCTTGCTTTTCGCCACCTTTTCCGGAGTACCGTAGCTCAGGAGTTCACCTCCGCCCCGTCCTCCTTCGGGACCCATATCGATGATGTAATCGGCACATTTGATCACATCCAGGTTATGTTCGATGACGATCACCGTATTGCCTTTATCTACCAGGCGGTTCAATACGCCCAGCAATACCCGGATGTCTTCAAAGTGAAGCCCTGTAGTGGGTTCATCCAGAATGTAGAGCGTCTTTCCGGTATCCCGTTTGGACAGTTCCGTTGCCAGCTTCACCCGCTGACTCTCTCCACCGGAGAGTGTAGTGGAAGACTGTCCGAGCTTGATATACCCCAGCCCTACGTCCTGTATCACTTTGATCTTACGCAGGATCTGCGGCACATTCTCGAAAAACTCTACCGCCCGGTTGATGGTCATATCCAACACATCGGCAATGGATTTTCCTTTGAAGCGCACTTCCAGTGTCTCCCGGTTGTAACGTTTGCCATGGCATACCTCACAGGGCACATACACATCGGGCAGGAAGTTCATCTCGATCGTCTTGTATCCATTTCCCGAACAGGTCTCGCAACGTCCTCCCGTAACATTGAACGAAAAGCGTCCCGGCTTGTAACCGCGTATCTTCGCTTCGGGCAAGTTGACAAACAGGTTGCGTATATCCGAAAAGACCCCGGTATAGGTAGCCGGATTCGAACGCGGAGTACGTCCCAGCGGAGACTGGTCTACATTCACCACCTTATCTATATGTTCCAGCCCTTCAATCGCTTTATACTCCAACGGGTCCTGGAGCGAGCGGTAGAATTTCTGTGAAAGGATGGGTTGCAAGGTCTCATTGATGAGGGTAGATTTGCCGCTTCCCGAAACTCCGGTCACACAGATCAGCTTACCCAATGGGAAATCCACAGTCACATTTTTCAGGTTGTTTCCTTTGGCACCGATCAGTTTGATCGACTTGCCGTTTCCTTCCCGGCGCTTCCTGGGAACCTCAATCTTTTTCTCTCCGTTCAGGTAGGCCGATGTCAGCGTATGTGCTTTCAGCATCTCCACAGGAGTACCTTCGAATACCACCTCTCCACCCAGCCGTCCGGCTTTGGGTCCCATATCGATCACATAGTCCGATGCCATCATCATATCCTTATCGTGCTCTACCACGATCACCGAATTGCCCAGGTCACGCAATTCCTTCAGAGAGTTGATCAGACGCAGGTTGTCCCGCTGATGCAGTCCGATGCTTGGCTCATCCAAGATATACAAGACATTCACCAATTGCGAACCGATCTGCGTAGCCAACCGGATACGCTGGCTCTCTCCGCCGGAGAGACTGGCCGACCCGCGGTTCAGCGAAAGATAGTCGAGCCCTACATCCAGCAGGAATTTCAGCCGGGTACGTATCTCCTTCAGGATCTCCACAGCGATCTGATGTTGCTTGCCGGAGAGAAAATCATCCACACGCAGCAACCAGTCATACAGTTCGGAGATATCCATATTTGCCAGCTCAAAAATATTCTTATCATGAATGCGGAAGTGAAGCGCTTCTTTGTTGAGACGGGCTCCTTTACACTCCGGACAGACAGCGGTACGGGCAAACTGCTCTGCCCACTTCTGCGCGGTAGCCGACACATCCTTCTCCTGCATCATCTGGATATATTTGACCACCCCGTCAAACGCAGTGAAATAGTCGGAAGAGGTCCCGATCAGGGAACTCTTGATACGTATACGCTCGTCCGATCCATACAGCATTTCATCTATCGCATCATCGGGCAATTTGTGTACCGGTGTCTTCAGCGTAGCATCGTACTTCTCGAGCAACGCACCGATCTGCCAGAAGATCATCACGTTCTTATATTTGCCCAGCGGAGCGATGGCTCCTTCATAAACAGAGAGTTTCCGGTTGGGGATCACCTTGTCTACATCGATCTGACTCACCATACCCAGCCCTTTGCAACGCGGACAGGCACCCTGAGGAGAGTTGAAAGAGAAATTATGCGGAGCAGGCTCCCGGTACGAAATTCCAGTCACCGGACACATCAGCCGCTTGCTATAATGCCGTATACTCTCCGTTTGCGCATCTAAGATCATCAGCAGTCCGTCTCCCTGTCGCATGGCCGTAGCCACACTTTGTTTCAGACGCTGGCTCTCTTTGTCTATCACCACCATCTTATCGACCACTACTTCAATATCATGATTTTTATAGCGGTCCAGTTTCATTCCGTGTACCAGCTCGCGCAACTCACCGTCTACCCGCACATTCAGATATCCCTTTCTGCGGAGTTGTTCGAACAACTCTTTGTAATGTCCCTTACGGGTACGTACCACCGGAGCCAGCAGGTATATTTTTTTGCCGGGATACTCGTTGCGGATCAGCTCCACGATCTGTTCCTCGGTATACTTCACCATTTTCTCTCCGGAAGCGTAAGAGTAGGCCTCACCCGCGCGGGCATAGAGCAGACGTAGGTAGTCATAGACCTCGGTAGTGGTACCTACGGTAGATCGGGGATTCTTGTTGGTAGTCTTCTGCTCAATGGAGATCACCGGGCTCAGTCCTGTGATCTTATCCACATCCGGGCGCTCGAGGTTTCCCAGAAAATTCCGCGCGTAGGCAGAAAAAGTCTCTATATAACGCCGCTGTCCCTCCGCGAAGATCGTGTCAAAAGCCAATGAAGATTTTCCGCTGCCGCTCAGCCCTGTGATCACCGTCAGGCTGTTGCGGGGGATCTCCGTATCGATATCTTTGAGATTGTGTACACGCGCTCCGTACACATTTATATATTCTGTTTCCTGTATCATCTTTCCCATTCCATAAATTCGGTTTGTTCCATATCCCGGTGCCGCACAAAGAAAGTTTCCCTGTCCGGAAGCAGAGAAACACGACGGGTGACCGGACTTCCGGTCCCCTATGCACACATGTGCGCCACAGGACCTGCAAAATTAGTGTTTCCGGCTGAAATAAAGGAGGAAAGCGGCTTTAATTTTCCACAAAAATCATTACTAAATATATCTTTTCTTCCACGCACTCCCTGCATCGGTCCTCCCCAGGATTTGCCCCTGCCAGAGAGGGGAAGTCCAGCCACCGGCCCAGCTGTAATTTACCTTTTTTAAATACCTAATCCTTTACCTTTTCTCTCTGAAAGCTAAACTCTTTTAAAAAAACGCAATGTTATTTTCTTTTCTCCGGAATGGTGGGAATGTATGACATTATTTGTACCTTTGTCGGTGCAATCCGGAAATATTAAGTAAAAAACAAATGAAAGAGACACCGATGGACTTCATCCGACACATATTTCTTCTGCTGACTCTTACCTTTTTCGCATCTGTTTCACTGCCGGCTCAGGAGAACCCTTCTTATTTTTTACATACTGTCGAAAAAGGCCAGAGCCTCTATTCCATCTCCAGTATGTATGGTGTAGACCAGGCAGAGATCGTCCGCCTGAATCCCGGTAGTCAGGAAAAGATATATGCCGGACAGGCATTGCGCATCCCACAAGCAGCGGCCCAACAGAAAGGTGAAACCTTCCATACCATTCAGGCCGGAGAGACACTCTACAAACTCACCACCGTATACAAAGTATCGGCAAAGGCTATCTGCGATGCCAATCCGGGACTCAGCGCGGAGAATTTCCGTATCGGTCAGGTGATCCTTATCCCTCAGCCGGAAGAGGACACAACAGTTGCCCTGGTTGCGGTTCCGGAATCTAGACCTTCTACACAGGGGGCTGTACAGTCCCGCTGCCGCGATATGCACAAGATAAAGCGCAAAGAGACCATATTCAGTCTGAGCCGCGAATACGGTATCACACAGGAAGAACTGATGGCCGCCAATCCCGAGTTGCGTACGGAAGGGCTGAAAAGAGGGAAATTTATCTGCATCCCCTATCCGTCTACCCCCACGGTACTCACTCCGGGGAAAACGACCGATCCGTCATTCACCAGTGCACCGAGCGACAGACAGTTGTTCCTGGAAAACAAGGAACAAGCTCATAGCATCTCCACGATCAAAGCAGGTCTGATCCTGCCGCTACTACCGGAGGTCAACCGACGCAACGAGGTCAACCGCATGCTGGAGTACTACGAAGGATTCCTGCTGGCCGTAGACAGCCTCAAACGTACCGGAGTATCGATCGACCTGTATGTATATGATTCAGGTACGGAAAACACCTCCCTTGCTCCTATCCTGGCCAAGGAGGAGATGAAATCCATGGATATCATTTTCGGGCCCCTGCATCAGAACCATATCAAGCCGCTGGCAGAATTTGCCAAACAGCATGATATCCGTTTAGTGATCCCGTTCACCTCACGGGACAACGAGGTTTTCAGCAATCCTTCGGTGTACCAGATCAATACGCCACAGTCTTATCTCTACTCAGAAGTGTATGAACATTTCGTACGCCTCTTCCCACGGGCCAATGTGATCATCTTAGAAACCGGAGATGGTACGGAAAAGGCGGAATTCATCGCCGGATTGAAGCAGGAACTGACAAACCGGGGAATCACCGTACAGATGGCTTCGGGAACTCCGACAGCTGCCTCTCTGAAAAACCTGCTCCAGCCGGACAAAGAAAATATATTCATTCCCGACAACGGATCGGATGTAACACTGATCAGGTATCTGCCAATCCTGACCTTGTTAGTCCGGGAAAATCCATCCGCGGCGATCCATCTGTTCGGCTATCCCGAATGGCAGACCTATACCAAAGATCACCTGGAAGGGTTCTTTGAACTGGATACTTATTTCTATTCTTCCTTCTATACCAACAACCTGTTGCCGGGAGCGGTCAACTTCACCAACAAGTTCCACAAATGGTACGGTAAGGAAATGGGTAATAACTATCCGAAATACGGTATGCTAGGCTACGATACTGCCTTCTTCTTCCTGAAAAGGTTGTCCCTGTACGGATCGGGACTGGAAAACAATCTTTCCCGGATGAATATCAACCCGGTGCAGACAGGTTTTAAGTTCGACCGTGTCAACAACTGGGGAGGTTTCATCAACCGCAAGGTCTTCTTTGTCCGCTTTACGAAAAATTACGAACTGATCAAACTTGATTTCGAATAATGAACGCCTATATACCACCTGTTAGTCCCGGATCTCTGTTCCGTAAAGGCAGAAGGCCGGTTTTGCTTATCGCCTTCCTGTTCCTGCTGTGTAGCACCGCTTCAGCTCAACTGGGCGAGCAACGGAGCAACTTTGCTGTGGGTATCAATGGCGGAATGAACTACGCCATGGTAACCCTCTCGCCTTCCGTGAAACAAGGCGGACAGATGGGGAGCAACGGAGGGATTACAGCACGTTATATTTCCGAAAAATACTTCGCCATGATCTGTGGCCTGCAGATGGAGATCAATTTTTCCCAGCGGGGATGGAAAGAAGCACTGGACGAAGAACAGACCGATGATCCTTATTTCCGTACCATGAACTACATAGAAGTACCTTTTCTGGCACATCTGGCTTTTGGACGGGAACGGGGCGTACGTTTTTTCCTGAACCTGGGGCCCGAAGTGGCTTTTCTGCTCAGTGAAAAGGAGACTACCAAACCCTATACCCAGTTGGGTACCACTGAACAATACGGCAAGATGGCAGACAACCGGTTTGATTATGGGATCACAGGAGGAGCAGGTCTGGAGATCCGGACCGGAGCAGGTAATTTTCTGCTCGAAGGACGCTACTACTTTGGCCTTGCAGACTTCTACAACAATACCAAAAAGGACTATTTCTCCCGTTCGGCACATTCTGTCATTTCGGCAAAAGTTACTTATCTGTTTGATCTGAAAAAATAAAGCTTCGCTGAAAACGAAGTTATTTACGAATGGACAATTTACGAGCCAACGGTCGACAAAGTCAATCGAAGGTCGGCGTAGCTAACCAGGCGGTCAGCAAAGCTAATTACGATTGAAATTACATCGTATAGGCAAAATGCCCTTCCCTATCACCAGCCCTATCTTTATATATATACGGCGGATACATACAATGTACGCATCCGCCATATACGTCCGACCGAATGGGTCTTAATTAATATATTTAGCAGATAAGTTATTTAATGCTTCATTACAAAGCATTTCTAAATTGTAAATCCGTAAATCGTAAATCCTTTCATCTTAACCGATCGGTAGCTCTTACCAACACCTCATCTTTACCAATGGCACGGATAGCCAGATAGTTCAGGATCAGGGCAATCAATGGTAATCCCAATGCCCAGGAGAGCGTATAGGAAGCATCCAGATCGTCTTTCAGCATATATACAAATACGGCGAAAGAGAGGTAATAGCCTATCATCAGTATGGCGTTGAAAACAGAGATCCGGATCTGCAACATACGATTGCGGAACAAGAAGATGGTACCAAACGCAAGGATCGCACTGATCAGCAACAATCCAAAGAGTCCCCACGTAGAGTGGACAATAACCCCCGTATTCACTCCGAAGTTGGTAAATGTATAAGGCGCGCCGTCGGCAGCCACAAATGTACCTACCGGAAATACCATAGCAAGTATCAACAGTCCGGTCACTAATAACAGATAGACAGATTGAATGCGTTGTATCATATTATTGAAGATTTTTAATAGAGAAACAGGTGTAGTCACAGCTATGTTCACCTACCTGTTCGCATAACATGAATAGATAGTATAAAAATAGTCAAGTACAAGTAACGGACATCAGATTCCGACTTCATACCTGACTATTTTTATTTCGTATGATCCCGGCAGATCGCTACCGGATCACTGAAGTTTTTCTTTTTCTTTAGCCGGATTGCGGTAATATACCTTTCCTTCCACATATTCCTGTGCGGCGATCAATGTGGGTTTCGGAAGCTTTTCGTAGTAACGTGAGATCTCTATCTGTTCGCGGTTCTCGAAAACCTCTTCCAGATTGTCGCTGTACGAAGCAAACTCCTGCAGCTTCTTGGAAAGATCACTTTTGATCTCTACACTGATCTGATTAGCACGTTTACCGATAATTGCTACAGTCTCATACACATTCCCTGTATCCGCACACAATTGCATCATGTCACGGGTAATGGTATTAGCCGGCGCGTTTGTTTTTTTGTAATCCATAAATTTATATCTGATTTTAATCTTCTTTTTCTTCTCCTATCTCTTTGACAGAATCTTTGAATATACGTTCCGCCTCTCTGAGGTATTTACTTTCGGGAAACTCATTCCGGAAGGCATAATACTCGTCAATAGTTTCACGATACCGTTCGTCCCTTCGTTCTTCCACACTGTGTATGGCCATCTCATACCGGGAACGCAGCACCAAGATAGAAAGTTCTTCGCGGTACTGTGTATGGGGATATTCTCTCAACGCGTTCTGAGCCGTGATCACACAAGAAAGGTAATTGTTACCCAGATAATTGCCCAGATTATAATACAGCCTGGCCGACAGAAGTTCCTTTCTCACGAGTTTGTCCTGTAACTCAAACATTATATCCTGCGCTTCCTGTTTCTTGCTGCTTTCCGGGAAATATTCCAGGAACAACTGCAATTGCTGAATGGCCTGATAAGTGCCCGACTGGTCCAATCGTGCTTCCGGAGAGTCCATATAAAGAGCTTTTCCGGCATGGAAACGGGACAATTCGGTATATTGACCCCGCGGATAAGTATTGAAATACGTCATGAACGTATGAGCGGCGGTCACATAATCCTTTTGATTGTAATAGCTCATGGCCAACATATACAGAGATTCTTCCGCTTTATCGGTCCCTTTCAGAATAGTGATCAACTCATTCAGCAACGTAGCCGAACGGTTGTACTTACCCTGGGCAAAATAGGTCTTTGCTGCTTCGTATTTATACTCATAATCCGTACTTTTCAGTAACTTATTATATTCCCCACACGAAGAGAGTAAGAGCACTGTCAAAAGAGCTAAAAGGATATTCTTTTTCATTCTCGATTCAAAAATAATGTGCAAAGTTAAAGAATCGGGCGGAATAAACCAATTAATCCATGTTTTTTTAAGATAAAAAGCCTTATTTTCTCTATCAAACCGCCTACTTTCGGGATGTCTGATCAGAAATACACAGTACGCCACCCTGTCACTCCTGTGGCGAACCATATAGCTCATACAAACTCTGGTATGACTCCGCGAGTATTTCTTCCACATTCTCCAATCCGGAAGCATCTATCCACTCATTGGTCTCTTTCAATTCCTGTTGTAGATTCTCATAATAAAATCCGGGAAGTCCGAGTGCGATAAATTCCTCTTTAGATAAAGGAAATACCATGTGATTGTCTACAATCTTCAGGTTGTTTACAATGGTTTTCTGAAGCAATGCCAATTCTTCATTGACCAGGCTATCTACCTGCTGATAGATCTGTAATTCAGCCACAGGAATTTCCGTTTCATTTTTTGCCTTCTGAGCGCAACTGCTCATTATCAGGAAAGATATAAAAAGCAGAATTATTTTAGATATATTCATTCTATAGAATCAATTAAAAATCAATTTATATACAAACCAGGTCAACGATTACTCTCTGCGGTCATGATTATTAACTGACAAGTAACACGGAGGAACGCCAGAAATACAAAGGTGCTCCTTTGCATGTAAGAGCAGGGATAAAAATCCAATCGTTTCTTTATAAAAAACAATTTGTAAGTGTTGTAGTAACGACCCTGAATAGGCTCAAATTCAAGTCCTCCGGACTTGCTGACTTACAAATCGTAACATCATTCCATGTAAAATTTACTATTGATACAGATCATACCCTGTTATTTCATTCGTAATTAGCTTTGCTGACCGTTGGTTGACTTCGTCGACCAACGGTTCGTAAATCCGTAAATCGTAAATCTCTTTACAATTTATACAGATCACTTGCCGCCAACAGATCCACTTTGTACTCCGTCAGTACCCGGATGCAATTGTCCAGATCATCGGGACGAAGGATCACATGGGCCACATTGTTACAGGCAAAGGAATACATATATTCGATGAAAACGCCTTGTTCCGAAAGATAAGTAAGCACTTGTGCCAGAGACCCCGGTACGTTGGGACAGGTGATCCCTACCACATTGGTCACGTTCACGGCAAAATGATTCTCTTTCAAAGCCTTGTAAGCTCTGTCAGGATCGGACACAATGGCACGCAGGATACCGAAATCCGCGTTTTCAGCGATACACAACGCGGAGAGATTGATCCCCTCTTTGGCTAATACTTCAGTCACCTCTGTGAGACGTCCTGATTTGTTTTCCAGGAAAACAGAAAGTTGCTTGGCTATCATATCTTATATCAGTTTACGGTTATCGATCACTCGTTTGGCTTTTCCCATGCTACGCTCGATGGTACGCGGCTCTACCAGTTTCACATCTACTCCCAGCCCCAGCACACTTTGCAGACGAGCCGTCAGTTTCTTTTTCAGTGCCAGCATCTTGTTGATCTCATCGGAATAACAATCGGCCCGTACTTCTACTTTCAGTTCCATCACATCAGTATTGTTGACCCGATCTACCGTCAGCATGTAGTGCGGTTCAAATTCCGGAAGTTCCAGGATCACCGATTCGATCTGTGTCGGGAACACATTCACACCACGGATGATAAGCATATCATCGCTTCATCCGAGGATACGGTCCATACGTACCAAGGTGCGTCCGCACGCACAGGTATCGTAATGGAGGGCTGTCAGGTCTTTGGTACGGTAGCGAAGCAGGGGCATTCCCTCTTTGGTGAGGTGAGTGAATACCAACTCACCCGTCTGACCCGGTTCTACCGGCTGTAAGGTCTGCGGACCCACGATCTCCGGGAAGAAATGATCTTCGCACAAATGAGTCCCGCTCTGACATTCACATTCGTATCCTACACCGGGCCCGGCAATCTCACTCAGCCCGTAGATGTCATAGGCTTTAATACCCAGTTTTTCTTCGATCTCCTTGCGCATACTCTCTGTCCATGGCTCGGCACCAAATGCTCCGGCTTTGAGTCTGAACTCTTCGCGGGGAATGCCCGAATCTTTGATCGCATCGGCTATATAGAGTGCGTAAGAAGGGGTACAACACAAAACAGAAGCCCCGAAATCGTGCATCAGTGTGATCTGCTTTTCGGTATTGCCACTCGACATCGGGATCACGGAAGCACCAATGTGCTCAGCACCGTAATGAGCTCCCAATCCACCAGTGAAAAGTCCATACCCGTAGGCTACCTGAAATATATCGGAATTATCAGCACCATAGGCATAGAAACAGCGTGCCAGACATTCGGTCCAGGTCGACAGGTCTTTCCGGGTATATCCTACGACTGTAGGTTTTCCGGTAGTACCGGAAGAAGCATGGATACGTACGATCTGGCTCATAGGCACGGCACACATACCGAAAGGATAGTTGTCACGCAGATCCAGCTTGGTCGTAAAAGGCAGTTTCACTATATCGTCGATGCTTTCTATATCATCCGGAGTAATACCCAGTTCCTGCATCTTCTTCCGGTAGAAAGGGGTATTCTGATAAATGTGTGTGACGATCTTCTTCAGTCGGATGCTCTGGATCTTTCTCAGGTTCTCACGATCCATACACTCAATGTTCTCGTTCCAAATCATGTGTTTCAAGGTCTTAATATTCTAACAACTGTTCTACCGAAAGGCAGAGTTTATTTACGATGTACTCATGTACGATGTACGGTATGGAAAATCAAGTATTCCGATAAATCCTGTGAAAGCCGAACGCAGAGCCAAACTTATTGAGGCTATGCCCAGCCGAATCCTATATTCTGTAAATATACACAAAGAAAAGAATTTTTTGTGAAAAACCACACGCGACAGATCAAATATTCCGGACTTCTGTTTGTATAATCCAATTATTTTGCCGAATATTGCTTTCTGTTTGAAGCTGTCATTCTCCCCACCTTTATAAACCGCCTGAAAGCCGCCGTCTTCTCTGTAAGACAGCGGTCACAGATATATGTATAAAGGGATCCCAACAAATAAAAGGAACAGAAGCGACCCTTATTCAAAGAACACAGGAAACCGATCTGCCCGTAGAACTGTTTATGTAGGAACAACAGGCAAGATACATTCAGACAACAGGTATAACTTTAATATAAGGAAAAGATTTCATGAATTTTCAATTGACATCCGCATACAAACCCACCGGTGACCAGCCAGAAGCCATTGCGCAACTCACCGAAGGGGTACTGGACTATGTACCCGCACAAACCCTCCTGGGGGTAACCGGCTCGGGAAAGACCTTTACCATAGCCAATGTGATAGCCAATGTGAACAAACCTACTCTGGTACTGAGCCACAACAAAACCCTGGCGGCACAGCTGTACGGTGAGTTTAAAAGTTTCTTTCCGGAAAATGCCGTGGAATATTATGTTTCTTACTATGACTATTACCAGCCGGAAGCCTACCTTCCAGGTTCGGATACGTATATAGAAAAAGACCTCATGATCAACGATGAGATCGATAAACTGCGTCTGGCAGCTACCTCCGCTCTCCTTTCGGGACGAAAAGACGTGATCGTGGTCTCTTCCGTATCCTGCATCTATGGTATGGGAAACCCGGCCGACTTTTACGAAAACGTGATCGAGATCGAAAGAGGCCGTACGGTGAACCGGAATGTATTCCTGAGACGACTGGTAGAGAGTCTGTATGTACGTAACGATATCGACCTGAATCGGGGCAATTTCCGGGTCAAAGGAGATACAGTAGATATTTCTTTAGCTTATACCGACCACATCCTGCGTGTGGTTTTCTGGGGAGATGAGATTGATGCTATCGAGGAGGTAGATCCCATCAGTGGGGCCATGACGAAAACGTTTGAAAGTTATAAGATCTATCCGGCTAATCTCTTTATGACTACCAAAGAGACGACCTTCCGGGCCATCCATCAGATCGAGGATGATCTGACAAAACAGGTTGCTTTCTTTGAAAGTGTAGGTAAACCTTTCGAGGCCAAACGGCTGTACGAAAGGGTAACGTATGATATGGAAATGCTGCGTGAACTGGGGCACTGTTCGGGTATTGAGAATTATTCGCGTTATTTCGACGGACGGGCACCGGGTACACGCCCCTACTGTTTACTGGACTTTTTCCCGGAAGATTTTCTGTTGGTCGTAGACGAAAGTCATGTGTCTATACCACAGATCCGCGCCATGTACGGAGGCGACCGTGCCCGCAAGATCAATCTGGTGGAGTATGGGTTCCGGCTTCCGGCAGCGATGGACAATCGTCCGCTGAAGTTTGAAGAGTTTGAAATGATGACCCCGCAAGTGATCTATGTGAGTGCAACCCCTGCGGACTATGAACTCATCCGGTCCGAAGGGATTGTGGTGGAACAGGTGATCCGCCCTACCGGCTTGCTGGACCCCATCATTGAAGTACGCCCCAGTCTCAATCAGATAGACGACCTGATGGAGGAGATCCAACTGCGTATAGAGCGCAACGAACGGGTATTGGTGACTACCCTCACCAAACGTATGGCGGAAGAACTGACGGAATACCTGCTCAACAACGATGTGCGATGCAATTATATCCACAGCGATGTGGATACACTGGAACGGGTAAAGATCATGGACGAACTGCGCCAGGGAATGTTTGATGTGTTGGTAGGTGTGAACCTGTTGCGTGAAGGATTGGACCTGCCGGAAGTTTCCCTGGTAGCCATCCTGGATGCTGACAAAGAGGGTTTCCTCCGTTCCCACCGTTCGCTGACACAGACAGCGGGCCGCGCGGCACGTAATGTGAATGGCCTGGTGATCATGTATGCGGATAAAATCACAGATAGCATGCAACGTACCATCGACGAGACCAATCGCCGGTGGGAAAAACAGCTTGCCTACAACGAAGAGCATGGCATCACTCCGCAACAAATACGCAAAGCACGCAACCTGGCTGTGTTTGGCACAGGAGAGCCGCAGGAGGTAGCTACGGGATATGCGTATGTAGAACCCGAAACGGTAGCTATGGTAGCCGATCCGATTGTGGAATACATGAGCAGACCACAATTGGAAAAGAGTATACAACGTACCCGTAAACTGATGCAGCAGGCTGCTAAGAAACTGGGGTTTATTGAAGCTGCTCAGTACCGGGATGAATTGCTGAAACTGGAAGAGCTGATGAAAGAGAAGTTTGAAATGTAGGAAAGTACAGGGGAGTTTATTCACATAATTAAATAGTTGAGAAAGGAAAATCTTAAACAATGTTATAAAACACATTTTCTTTACCGGAAAGTTTGCTATTCTCCGGAAGAACCGTATCTTTGCAATGTGTTTTTCATAGTATTAGATTTAAGGTTAACAAAGGTTGGAGTCAGGCGTGACTCCTTTTTTGCCCTTTATTCCACGTAGCAGAGGTCAGTTGGAATAGAGGGATATTTTTTATGTCCGGCTCTTTCCTGATAGATAAAGAAGAGAAGGAGAACCGGGATGGATACGAAAAAACGAACTTTTATCCGAAATTGCGGGTTTTCATACAAGGAAAGAGGGAAAGCTGCTTTCCAAGATTTAATTTATATGCGTAAAATGACCTGGCTCTATATTTTGTTGGTCCTGCTTGCAGGAATGGTTATCACCATTATCGTCTGTAACTCTGTTGTCGGAAAAACCAAGAAACAGACCTATTTTTCCGTAGCAGATATTCCCTACCGGAAAGTGGGAGTTATTCTGGGTACTGCTCCCCAACTGGGTAATGGCCGGGTAAATCTTTATTTCAAATACCGCATACAGGCGGCAGCGGAACTTTACCACGCAGGAAAAGTGAAATACTTTATTGTAAGCGGAGACAATAGCCGGCAGGATTACAACAAACCCCAGGCCATGAAAGATTCACTGGTAGCTGCAGGAGTACCGGCCTCTCACATCTATCCGGATTATGCCGGATTCCGTACACTGGATTCCATGGTACGGGCAAAGATGATCTTCGGACTGAACGACTTCACAGTGATATCCCAGAAATTTCATAACGAACGCGCTATTTATCTGGCAGAAGCATACGGCATACACCCGATCGGTTACAATGCGAAAGATGTAACTCAGAAAGCAGGTTTCAAGACACGTATACGTGAATTACTGGCACGGGTGGCCGTGTTCAGAGACCTGGCTGTCAACAAACAACCGAAATACCTAGGAGAGATGATCCATATACCTGAGTAAAACAGTTTTTTCAGACAGAAGAACAAAAGAACATATAAGACTGAAGGATGGGAACGGAAGATCTGATTAAGATAATTATCCAATGTGCTTATCAGGTCAGATTGTATTTTGCACCTGGCTTTCTGGAATCTGTTTATCAAAAGGCATTGGTTCTTGAACTGAAAGAGAAAGGCATTCATGTGGAAACAGAATTTCCCATAAAGGTATACTACAAAAACACGATCGTAGGAGAATTCAAAGCAGATATGATTGTAGAGAATACTATAGTCGTCGAACTTAAAGCCGTTCAGAGCCTGATCCCGGCACACGAAGCCCAATTGGTAAATTACCTGACAGCTACCCGGATAGACAATGGCCTGCTCATGAATTTCGGTGGCGAACGGATCGAAATAAAAAGAAAATTCAGACAATACAAACAAACCACTAAAAAGAATAATCAAAATGATTAGCAAAAAAGCATACCCTTTTGTTTCCGTTCTTCCGTCTTATATGTTCTTTTGTTCTTCTGTCTGAAACAAAAAATTAATTTGTCATGAAAATAAACCAACCAAACGAAAAATTTCAGGATATGTCCCTTTCGCCCATGCACACCGCGGAGCATATCCTCAACGCAACCATAGTACGTACTTTCGGATGTCCGCGATCTAAAAACGCTCATATCGAACGAAAGAAAAGCAAGTGCGACTATGAACTGCTTGTAGCACCTACTGAAGAGCAACTGCAACAGGTAGAGGCAAAAGTGAATGAAGTGATCGCGCAACACCTGCCTGTCACTATCGAATTTATGACAAGGGAAGAAGCTGCCGGATTAGTAGATCTGAGTAAACTTCCCGAAAAGGTAAGTGAAACGCTACGTATTGTGAAGATCGGCGATTACGATGCCTGTGCCTGTATCGGAGTTCACGTATCCAATACCTCTGAGATCGGTACATTCCGCATCACAACCCATTCGTATACCGATGGTATACTGAGACTCCGGTTCAAGCTGGCCTGAACCGGAGCCTTTATATATTACGTAATTATAATATCTGACAGGAGAGATCAATGATCGTGATCATGTTCCTCTTCTATCAATACAATATCTCTGGCTACCAGACTTTCATTGCCGGAAGTGTCGCTGCAATAGACAACCAGATGATATTCACCGGGCCGTACTCCTTCCGGGATCACAATATTCCGATGAGATACCTGCTCACGAGTCCCCTGTAAGGTAAAAGAGCGTTGGTAACTGAATTCAGGAAGTTCTTCCTCCCCATCCCCATGCCGGGTATGCATATGTCCATCACCGGCATAATGAATATCTATTTTGTAAGAAGCCAGTTGAATGTCATCGGAAAACTCCGCTTCAAATAAAACTCCCTCTTCATCACCGATAAGCAGATGAGCATCTTCTGCCGGAGCTATGATCCGGATCACCGGCCGGGTAGTATCGCCGTCATTATCGCTATCACAAGCAGCAACCGTACACAAAAAGAAAGAAAAGAAAGAAAGAAAAACGATAGATGAATTGATTTTTATTGTTTTCATTGTCATTATTGTTTTTAATTAAACAAATGGCTTCATTCCGACAAGATCTGTCAGAAAGGCAGCCTGAGTACGAACTGGAAATTACGTCCCGGCTCCGGTATCTCCACTTTCTGGTAAAAGCTCAGATGATTGTAGTACCGCCGATCAAACAGGTTCTGAGCAGTCAACCGCACTTCCGGTCGCACAGTGCCGATCCGGAACCACGCGGAAGCTCCCATGTGAAACAGCGTAGCTCCCGCTGTCTCTTCCTCATTCCGATCTGTACGGTTCTGCTGGGAGATATTCTCCATCTCCAGATAAACCCTTACTCTCTCCCGTTGCCAGCCCAGTGTCTGCCGCAGGGTTGCCGGAGGAGAAAAAGGAAGTGCTATATGCTCGTTCCGGTTGCAGGCATACACATACTCCCCGGCTACACGATAGTCCCACCCACAGGAAAAACGAAATTCCGCAGAGATCTCAGCACCGGTAAAAAACGCTCTGGCACCGGTATAGTAATAGACCTGCCCGGCATGCGGCAATACCGACCACTCACCGGAGGGACGCAGGTAGATATAGTTACGGTACCAACTGGCAAAAGGACTGAGACTAAGAATCACCCCCTTTCGCTGGTAAGAATATGCCAGATCCAGCTGCCAGCCTTGTTCGGAATCCAGGGCAGGATCTCCCTGTTCGTGTCGGAACGTACCGTGATGCACCCCATTGGAGGCCAGTTCGTGCGCGCCGGGAAGACGAAAACTCCTTCCGAGATTCAGGCTGATCTGATGTGCCCGCGCGGGTTTCCACACCACTCCCAACGAACCGGACAGTTCTCCGAAAGAGCGATCTGTCTCATAGCTGCGCCACCGATACGCATCGATCTCCGTATCACTATATCCCATTTCTGTGAGATACTCTTTCAGATAAGGATCTTCGTAGGATTTTACCCGGATTCTGCCCCGGTCGTAGCGCAAGCCGCCACTCACGGTAAGTGTAGACACAGGCCGCCAGGTAGTGAGCCAGAGCCATCCGGTAGTCAGGCGGCGATATGCCGGCAACAGGAACGAATAGCCCCCTACCCGGTTGTATTGTACCTGCAGATCCCAGCCTGTCGTATGTTCCCACTTTCCCTCACCGGGGATCTTCATTTTCAGCGCCGAACTGTAAGTATCCAATGTGAAAGCAAGTTCTTTGTCGGGGTCCCGTTCGGGAGGCGATTGGGTACCGTAGTGGGTATGGAAAGCACTCCACTCTTCCCGATCGTTGCGCTGAAAACCGGCATCCCAGATCCAGGTAGTCCGCTCCCGGATGTATTGCTGACGGGTAGATACTTTCATATGATTGACACGGCTGTAGGGCAACTCAATGTTCCGATGATTGCCATCGTCTTCCAATCTGGAAAGATCTGGTATACCGTGCGCACCGGGAAAAAATCCCGCTTTCTGAGACGAATTGCTCCAGGCATAGGAAGAGAAATATCGTCGGTAGCGGTATTCGGCAAACAGATTGGCATTGGTTTCCCTTCCGGCTGTATTTTTCAATCGACCGTACACAGGCATGGGGCGGGTAAGATAGACTACCGTATCTGTAGGTACCCGATAATCGCCGTAGCTCTGGGCAGACAACCGTCCCCTCAGGTACCAGCGGCCCTGCTTCCAGCCCAGCATCACAGAAGCTCCGGCAGTGCCATTGACCGTTTTTCCTAACAAAGCGGCTTCCCCCGAAAGTCCCGGTTCTACGGGGGTGGGTACCCGCCCCAGTTCAATGACCCCGCCCATGGCATCACTGCCATACAGGAGCGAAGACGGACCTTTGATCACTGTCACCCGTTCGGCATTGAAAGCGTCTGTCTCCAGACCGTGATCGGCTCCCCATTGCTGTCCCTCCTGTTTGATACCGTTTTCCACAACCGCAATACGGTTGAAACCCATACCACGTATCATGGGTTTGGAGAAACCGGAGCCTATATTCATTGCGTGTACTCCCGGTATGTGTTGCAACGTCTGCACCAGATTGCCGGTGAAATGGCTCGTAAGCCACTCTTTACCCACAACCTCTGCCAGCAACGTAGAACGAAGTGTGACAGGCAGGCGATAAGCATCGCTGACCACCACCTCTTCCAGATCTACCCTTTTCAACGAATCCTGTGGTTGGGCAGACAGAGCCGGCATCAGACAGAGCATACACACAACCGGAATGATCCGGATATGCATATTATTACTGATTAAATGGAATAAAATGATATGTGTGGATAGCTGCCAGACCAGAGTTGGCACTACCATCCGTACGTTCGGAAAGACCGGAAAAAGAGGTTATACTGTAGGAGGCCCTCGGAGTGTGGGAGTAAAGTGTCGTTCGATATGTCCCGTAGCAGCAACTGCGTTCCACTGCCGGAAAACAAAAACCGGGACTGGGGGAAGTTCTGTAACCACAGCTTCCACATAAGGGGCCAGTGTGAAACTGCACAACAGACAGTGTTGACAATCGTGTGTTGTGGTATGGTCTTCTTCACCGGAAGTCGCGGCCATACAGGCTTCGTGATGAATATGCACAGGACGTACCACAGCAGGCAGACTCCATACAGCCAATAATAGCCATACGAGCAACGCTCTCTTTCCGGATATCGTTTTCACCTGTATATTCCTTCTTTACGATAAGATGGAAACAAAGGTAGTAGATTATTTGATCACCCAAAAGGTAAAAAAAGTGAATAATTCTTTCCGGATGATTTTCCGGCAAACCGGAGAAGAAAAGATCTCACCTGAGCGTCAGCGCCGTACAAACCCTTTGGAGACCCACTTCATGCCATACCAGCGACGCACAAAAATAGCTCCGCGGATGTTCTCGTCCAAAACGAATGCCACCCACATACCCAGGAGTCCCCAGCCCAGATGTATGCCCAACAGGTAACTTCCTCCGACTGCCACACTCCACATAACGATCAGCCCTACATAGAAAGGATAATTGACATCTCCGGCCGCGCGCAGGGCGTTGGTAGCAAAGATATTGATGGGACGCCCGATCTCTAAGATCACATCTATGATCAGGACCATGGCTCCCAGACGGATAATCTCCGGATTGGTGGTGAGCCATCCCAGAATGGTACGACCCGATACGGCCAGTATAGCGGACAGGATCAGTGTGATGAGTATGGATTTTTTCATTACATACTTTCCGAGGATAAAGGCGGCCTGAGGTTTACCCTCGCCGATCAGGTAGCCGATGCAAATGGCTCCTCCCTGAGCTATGGAGATGCAGAACAGGTAGGAAAACATAATGATATTGACACAATAGGTACGGGCTGCCAGCGCCTCTACTCCGACCTTATTGATCAGAAAGGCGATCACTACCTGGGAAGAACTGTAAGACAATTGCTCTCCGGCAGAAGGAAGGCCTACCTTCAGCAGGTTACGTAGTTCTTCGAAGGGGAACGGACGAAAATAGGACAAAGGGAACCGACGGATGTGCTTGCGAAAAAGAATGATGAAAAGGATCACCATGGCTACTCCCCGGCTAAACGCCGTAGAGATGGCTGCCCCTTCCACACCCAGAGCCGGAAAACCGAACTTACCAAAGATAAGGGTATAGTTTCCCAGGATATTCAGTAGATTTACCACCACGGTCACCAGCATGGGATAGACCGCTTTGTTGGCACTGCGCAGAGAAGCGGATAAGGTCATGGAGATAGCCTGAAAAAAAGCAAACGCTCCAACGATCCGCATGTATCCCGACCCGGCATCCATCAGTTCCGGTCCCAGCCCCATCCAGCCGAGTATAGTGCGGTTCAGCGTGCAGAGAAACAGACTGACAGTCAGCCCCACTACCAGATTCACAATAAGGGATACCCCTACTACCTGTACCACCCGCTTCTCCATCCGGGCACCAATGTATTGCGAACAAAGGACAGAAGTCCCCAGATTAATAACCTCAAAGACTAAGAAAGTAAGCATAATGATCTGATTCACCACACCTACCGCGGCCACACTCGTATCCGAGTGGCGACTCAACATAATCACATCCACTGCCCCCAGCATCATAATGAGCAAGGTCTCTATAAATATGGGAGCGGCCAGCTTAGCCAGTCTGAGTTTCAGACTTTCCTGGGATATCTTCTTCACGTGTTATACATCCTTCTCTTTTCGAAGTGCAAATTTATCCATTCCTCCGCACCGGGCGATTGATATATATCAATATTCCACTGTGGGAAAGGGGAAATTCACAAACAAAAACATCCTTGTAATCTTTTCACACAACCGTTCACATCTTCTCTTCTGTATTACATCTTGAAGTTGAGTTGCTTACCGGAAAGAGACGATTTTGGCATAAAAAATCTTTTCCAAACATTTGCATAGTACAAAAGTTCAGCCTATATTTGCATCGCATTTGAGAGAAAATGCCTCTGAAGGAAGTGTGGGTGAGTGGCTGAAACCACCAGTTTGCTAAACTGACGAACGGGCAACTGTTCCGCGAGTTCGAATCTCGCCGCTTCCGCTGATATAAATAGCAAAAAGAAGAAAAGTCCTGTAAATGATACATTTACAGGACTTTTCTTCTTTACAAAATTACCAGAAAATATGGATTGAAGCACTTTGGAAACAACCTATCCGGTACTATGCTTTTAAGATGGGGAAAAGATAACATAGAGGTAATATTATATTCTATCGGATAGAATTTTCTTAGCAATTTCGCCGTTCACGTTTTGATTCTCACCGAAGGCTGCTCCACGTTCATTGAAACGGCGTTCTATTTCATTAATAGTATCGGTTCCGATATTTTCTTCACTCAGGCGGGTTGTAAGGCCGAGTGAACGGAAAAATTCATCGGTTTTCGAGATGACCATATCCATACGTTCGTCACGTGTTCCTTCGGTTATACCCCAGACACGTTCGCCGTATTGAAGGATCTTGTCGCCTTTGCTCTCGCGCAGTATATTCATGGTACCGGGAAGAACGATTGCGAGGGTATGTCCGTGTGAAAGACCGTGTAGTGCAGTCAGTTCGTGTCCTATCATGTGTGTTGCCCAATCCTGGGGTACACCACCCAGTGCAACAAACCCGTTAAGCCCCATTGTTGCTGAAAGCATGAATTCGGCCATCAGATCGTAATTGTGTTTATCTTTTTGAATCAACGGTGCTATTTCCACCACCGTCTGGAGTATACCCTCTGCCCAACGATCCATAAGCCGAGACACACCGGGAACGGTCAGGTATTGTTCCATAACATGTACAAATGTATCGGCCAGTCCATTGGTAATCTGATTGTCGGGAAGTGTAAAAGTCACTTCGGGATCGAGAATGGAACATACGGGATAATTGGAAAAAAGGCAAACTTCTCCCGGGTAGCCTTATTGGAAATCACTGCACCCGCATTCATTTCCGAGCCTGTTGCCGGAAGAGTAAGTACGGTTGCCAGAGGAATTGTGCGTGTTTCTTTACCACCCAGTACCAGATCCCACGCGTCGCCGTCATATAACAGACCGGCAGAAATCAGTTTGGTTCCGTCAATTACAGAGCCGCCTCCCACAGCCAGGAGGAAGTCTATTTTTTCTTCTTTTCCCAAAGCAATGGCTTTACGAAGGGTTTCTATGGTAGGATTCGCTTCGATCCCCCAGAACTCTACGGTATAAAAGCCTTCCAGAGCCTCTTTTACCTGATTATATACGTTGTTCTTCTTTACACTACCCCCTCCAAAAGTTACCATGACGCGTTTCCCGGCAGGTATTTCATTGGCTAATTCTGAGATCATTCCTTTACCCACAATGAGTTTTACCGGATTCTGAAAAATAAAGTTATTCATATTTTTTTTATTAATAGATAGATACAAAAATTACATGACGAACGTTTTCGTTCAGCCATGCAAATATACGAACTGATCCAGTGTGATTGTTTTTCTAAAAAGTCATAAATTTGTTTTCTGAAACGTTACCTGATTGTTGGTAACATCCGATGATCCCCCCCTTTTTTTGCCGCAGCTACTGACGGGGTATATCCGAATTGCTTTTTGAAAGCAGTTGAAAAGTGAGAAAGGTTTTTAAAGCCTATATTCAAATATACCTCCGAAGGTTTTTGTCCTTTGTTATTGATAAGATCCCTAGCCTCTTCCAACCGCTTTTTAACCAGCCACCTACTGGGTGTCTCCTGATAAATACGAGCAAAATCTTTCTTGAATGTCGACAGGCTACGTCCGGTATAACGAGCAAATTCTTCAACGGAAAGATCACATTTATAATTGTTTATCATAAAATCCGCCAGGTCGGTTTTCCACGGATCGGTAAAATCAAACAACACAGAGCTAAGTTCCGGTTTCAGTTGTAACAACACAAAGACAGCTTCTTTTAACTTGGCATCCATCAATTCTGTAGAGGGATATTCCTTTGTATTGAAATATTGTTCGAGCGACATAAACAATCCATCGAAAAACAGATGTTTTTCCAACATTACATGATGGGAATTCCCTGTAGACTTGCCTCCATTTACCGGAAGAGTGATCCGTTGTTCAGCAAACATTTTTTTGAGGAACGGTGTTTTGAGTTGCAGAAAAAGCCCTTTGAAACTCTCGCCATTCTTTGTCGGCTGCTTGATCTTTCTAATCAGATGATTACGTTTCAGAAAGAAAGAATCTCCTTTTTTCAGGATAAACCGTTTTTCCTTTGTAACCAGAATCATTTCCCCGGAACAGATGTATACCAGCGTATGATCGGATACCATATCCTCACATAGCTTTTCATTTTCTACATAACAACAGAAAAAGGTATCCAGATAGTTATAAATTACTACATCTGATTTTGTATTCATAGGATTAAGCCGAATGATTATCGTATAAAGATAATCATTGTTTGCTTAAAAGTCCGCCTTGTTATGTTTATTTAGTTATTCAGGAAAAAATGATAGCAGATGGACGTATTCATTCTGAGGTAACCTAAAGATACTACCAACAGTAACAAAACACCTCAGGGTTCAGCAGTCCGGAACATAATTCATGGAATACCCTGATCATCCGAAAAGATAAACAGGTTATACTTCTACATCATCGACAACAGTATATATACCATCAATTCCGGACAGGAAAAGACTATTATCCCGCATACACTGGATGAAGTACCGTCCCCTCTGATCCTTTTCTGTTTCATCGGGTAAGGTTTTTAAACTCTTTGAAAAAAAGCATGAATTCCAGATCTATCTACCACATCGTAATGAAAGTATTGTACACTTTATCTTTCAGATGCTTTTCCAGGAAAACAGCCATTTTGTCTTTCGCTTTTAAACTATCCCCAGTAATCATCCCATACCGACTCTCATTTGATCATTTTTTTTCTTTAACAAAGTCTGGATCGTTATTAGCATTCCTTCCAGTGCTCATGCTACAGGATCTTCCTCTTTTATCACCGCTTCAAACATACATTCCGCTATTGCATCTTTTGTTTCCGGATGATCATGCCAGAAGATCTGACACATAGCAATGGAAACAGAACCTCTAAGTTGAGCGTCTCCATCGTTCATCATTCTCTTATTTAACAAGAGAGGATCAGGAGCATTACCTACCCACTCCAATACTATAACACTTCTGTGTCTCAAATCACGTACTGTACTATACATATTTTTTATTGCTAACCTTTTGGCGTAAGGCCATTTTATTGTACCTAATATTTGAATGAGATCTACTTGTAGCTGTATGTCTAAACCTGGAGATCGAAGCTTTCGATACAAGAACTCAGATATTTTCTGCAAGTTTTTTCTATTCGTCCAGAAGTCATGCATAAACACAGATCATTCCTTATAATTAAAAGATTACTCTGAAAATGAAAAATGACATTCCAGAAATATATTTTCATGAGACTGTAACAGAACACTTTTAAAAGCGAAAATCTCGGGTAACGGATCAGCAAGTCCATCGATATATTGCATACAACCTGCTTAGAACCTCTCGCTGACGGAATTCATTTTCCCTATCATCCACCCGCAAAAACAAAAGGGACTACCCGACTGTTCTCCAACGATAAAAACATCATTTTTTGCTCAATCCTACTGATAACATGGATATATGAGAACCGTAACAAGCCATACCAACGATCCTGACTGGCGTACCATCCATTCCAAACTGGAACTATCCGATAAGCTGGCTCCACTCACCAATCTGGCCCATAACCTGTGGTGGAGCTGGAACACAGAAGCCATGGAGCTTTTTGAAGCATTAGATCCCGGACTGTGGCAAACGGTCGGACACAACCCGGTACTTCTACTGCAATACCTCACCCTGGAAAGAATACAGGATATTACGAAAGACGAGGGATTGATGAAACGTATGGAGGAGGTACTTACACTCTTCCGGGACTATATGTCCCAGGAGCCCGATCCGGCAAAGCCTTCCGTAGCCTATTTCAGTATGGAATATGGATTGACGAATGTATTGAAGATCTATTCGGGCGGACTCGGCATCCTGGCCGGAGACTACCTGAAAGAGGCAAGCGACAGTCGGATAGACCTTACCGGGATAGGTCTGCTCTTCCGGTACGGATACTTCAGACAGACCCTTTCACCGGACGGGCACCAGGTAGCGGAGTATCAGCCACAGAACTTTGAAGAACTTCCCATCCGGCAGGTCCTCCGCGAAGATGGCTCTCCGCTGGTGCTGGCAGTACCGTATCCCGGACGGAATATCTACGCCAATATCTGGAAGGCGAATGTTGGCCGTACATCACTCTATCTGATGGATACGGACAACAATATGAACAGTGACCTGGACCGGCCCATCACGCACGAATTGTACGGTGGCGACCTGGAAAACCGTATCAAACAGGAATACCTGCTGGGTATAGGTGGTATTCAGTTACTGGATACACTGGGCATCCGGAAAGAAGTGTACCATTGCAACGAAGGGCACGCAGCTTTCATCAATATCCAGCGTTTACTGGATCTGATCGAAGGACAAGGACTGGAATTCAACCAGGCACTGGAAGTGGTACGCGCCAGCGGATTATATACCGTACACACTCCTGTTCCTGCCGGACACGACTATTTCGACGAGGGCCTGCTGGGTAAATACATGGGTAGTTATCCGCCCCGGCTGGGCATCTCCTGGCAGGAATTCGCAGACATGGGAAGAGCGGAGCCGGGATCGCAGGAGAAATTCAGTATGAGCGTATTTGCCCTCAATACCTGCCTGCAAGCCAACGGAGTGAGCCTGCTGCACGAGAAAGTATCCCGCGTCATGTTCCAACCGGTATGGAAAGGCTACTTTGCCGAAGAGTTGTATGTGGGACACGTGACCAACGGTGTACATATGCCTACCTGGACTTCCGGAGAGATGAAAGATCTGTATAAAGAAACTTTCGGCCCGGACTTCTACACCCACCAGTCGGAGCCTTCCAAATGGAGCCGGATACAATCCGTGCCGGATGAGAAACTGTGGAAGATACGTCTGGATCTGAAAAAACTGTTTATCCGCTACCTGCAACAACAGTTCAGGGCAGGCGCCATGAAAATCCACTTTTCGCCGGCAGAGGTATACGGGGTGATCGAAGGCTTCAATGCCAACGCGCTATTCGTAGGATTCGGGCGGAGGTTTGCTACTTACAAGCGGGCACAATTGCTTTTTTCGGATACAGAGCGCCTGTCGAAGCTGGTCAACAACGAGCAGTATCCGGTAGTATTCCTGTTTGCCGGGAAAGCCCATCCCGCAGACGGAGCCGGACAAGACCTGATCAAACGAGTGATAGATATCTCACGTATGCCGGAATTTCAGGGCAAGGTTTTGTTCCTTGAAGACTATGACATGGAGCTCGCCAAACGAATGATATCCGGAGTGGATATCTGGCTCAATACTCCTGTACGGCTGATGGAAGCTTCGGGCACATCGGGTCAGAAGGCAGTAATGAACGGAGCTCTCAACTTCTCCGTACTCGACGGATGGTGGTACGAGGCATTCCGGAAGGATGCCGGGTGGGCCTTATCTGAAAAACAGATCTATGACAACGAGGAGTATCAGGATCAGCTGGATGCAGAATACATCTACTACACATTTGAACATACCATCTTACCGCTCTATTACAAAAGAGATACGGAAGAGATCCCTGCCGAATGGATACAGTACATCAAAAATTCCATGGCTTACATTGCTCCGCGGTACACAACCAAACGGATGATTGATGAATACACGGCTACATTCTATCGTCCGCTGGCCGACCGTACCCGGTATATCTCCGAAAACCAATTCGAAAAGGCCAAAGAACTGGCTGCCTGGAAAAAGGATACCGTGGCCGGATGGGACAGCGTAGAAGTAGTATCCATTGCCATGACCGATACCAGAGGACAGGTTCTGACAGGTCCTTCGCTGCTGCTTGATGGAAATGAGGTGAATATAGAGATCGTTATAGACAGGAAAGAGATGAACGAAGAACCGGGTATAGATCTTGTACTGACCAGTTACGATCCGGAAACACATACCAATACCTTCGTCGCGGCTAAAGAATTAACGATGAGCGGAGAGCAGGGATCACGTCTCCGGTTCAGCGATAAGTATGTAATCAGGCAATCCGGGATATTCAGTTATGCCTTCCGTATGTTTCCCAAAAACAAAGATATGGCACACCGCATGGACTTCGCATATGTGCGTTGGATATAAAGTACTTCCGAACAAAGCGAACAAAGCAGAGTGTGATATGTTAAAAGGGAATTCAATTCATCAAAAACTAAAAATCAAGAGTATGAAAAAGATCTATACGTTTATAATTATGTGTATGGTCGCGGCCAGTCTATCGCTTTCTGCCCAGACTGCCAACAAGGCCGCCATTACGTTCCAGGAGTTTTACAACACCCTTTCTCCGTACGGTACATGGATCGAATATCCGCAGTATGGCAATGTATGGCACCCGAATGTATCGGATTTCCGGCCTTATGCCACCAACGGACATTGGGAATATACCACGGAAGGATAGTACTGGGATTCAGCGTACGACTGGGGATGGGCTCCTTTCCATTACGGGAGCTGGTTGTATGACAACTCCTACGGATGGTTATGGGTTCCCGGATACGAATGGGCCCCTTCATGGGTGGTATGGGGCGAAACGGGCAACAATTATGCCTGGGCACCTGTAGCCCCCGGCGTGGATATTTCCGTAGACTCCTGGAGAGGATGGAGACCGGAGCATGACTATTACTGGAATGTGGTGGACAAGAACCACATCATGGATCACGACCTCCATCACAGACTTGCCTCTGAGAACATCGTGCGGAACGATGCCGGCAGGATCACACTGATGAACAATTTCCAGCGCAGCGCAGGCAACCGATATTATTCCGCGGGTCCCGACGCGCGCCAGGTAGCCGGATTCACCCGGAAAGAGGTGACACCTTCCGTATTGAAAGACGGTGACCGACATACTGTCCTCCCGACCACACAGACGAGCCTGAGAAATGACAACAGAGAGATACCGGTCTATCGTCCGCAGGTTTATCATCCCGAGCCTATGCAGATACGCAAAGCGGATGAAAATTCGGTCAGCCCCATGCACAAAGACTCTTCCTGGCCCAATAGCAACTTCAATCAACACAGGAATAATATAGAGAACCTTCCTGTCAGGCAATCTTCTATGCATCAGTTTGCCCCTTCGGGAAATCTTCACCGGGAAAACTTCGGTGGAAATGAAATGCACAGTGGTGGCAACGAGATGCACGGCGGTGGCAGTGAAATGCGCGGCGGAGGCGCGGGCCACAGATAATCCCGGGATACACAAAGAGATCATTCTCTATTCTACAACAAAGGCAACTGACAGACGGTTGCCTTTGTCGTCTACTACCGTCAGGGAATGTCTGCCCGGCTCGGGAGTCAGGGTGAGTTTGTGAAAATCTCTTGTCTCCGACAAATAGGTATCGTTCAGGTGCCAGTAGACTACTGCGTGCCGATCGCTGTGTGCCAGTTCGAACGTAACATTTCCGGCCGATCCATCGAGTTGCCGCGGCAACACGATCCGGGCATTCATCTGCGGATAGATAAACTGCATGGGCAGGTAGTTGTCCACTCCGCAATCCGGACTGAGGGGTGGCAGTGCACGATAGTTGGGATGATGCTGCCGGTAGTACCATTCCCAGGCAGGAGGCAGTGTGAACCAGTTGCACTCTACCGTAGGCATACCTTCTGCGCAGGAGGCATACAGCCGGAAACTTTCGTCGGCCGTCAGACAGACCGGATGATGATAGGGGCAAACCTCCGTTTTCAACGCGGCAGGCATCACCAGCCTCTGCTCCCAATGGTCGCAGAAACGTCCCTTCAGATGTCCCGATTCCGTACAGATCTCTGCCTCGGTAAACTCTTCATACGGTACTTCGAACCACCCGGAAGCAGGCAGCAGGTTGAAGATATCGAACATCACCGGTCCGGCTGTGCGGGCTCCCGTCAAGCCAGGCTTTCCCTCACCCGTAGCGTTTCCCACCCAGACCCCTACCGCATAGCGCGGGGTCACTCCCACCGCCCAGGCATCCCGGAACCCGTAACTGGTTCCTGTTTTCCAGGCGACGGTCTGCATGGAAGGGATCAGGCGCCAGTCGATCTCTTCCGGGCGATTGACCTCTTTCAGCGTTTCAAAAGTCTGCCACACCGCTCCCCGGTGAAAAGGGGTCTTATGGGAAGGAGCTCCCTCTTTGTTCTCCACCAGCAGGTGGCAGGCTTTCTCCGGACGACCCGCCAGCAAACGCGCCATATCGGCATAGGCTACCGTCACATCCCACAGCGTGGCTTCGGCCCCTCCCAGGATCAGCGAAAGGCCGTAATGAGAAGGCGAACGGGTGAGTGTGGAGAGTCCGGATTGCGTCAGGATCTGCTGGAACCGGGGTACACTGTACCTCCGGAGCATATGTACGGTAGGAATATTGAGCGAGCGGGCCACTGCTTCCGAAGCAGGTACTGCCCCCTCGTATTGCTTGTTGAAGTTCTGCGGAGTGAACCCGTTGATATTCATAGGAATATCAGGGAGTAAGGTATGAGGCAACAGTTCACCCTCCTGAAGCATGGCACCATACAGAAAAGGCTTGAGTATGCTCCCCGTACTGCGGGGAGAGCGGATCACATCCACCTGATTGCCCCACTGCTCTGGATGGAGGCGTGTATTTCCGCAATAGGCCGTTACTTCATGGCTGTGCAGATCAATGACCAATGCTGCCAGGTGGCGGATATCACTTTGGGAAAACTCCCGGTTCCATCGCTCTACCACCTCTTCTACACGCAGCTGCAACTCCCTGTCCAATGTAGATACCACCCGCTGCCCGGCAGAGGAACGATGAAAATAATCGACCAGATGAAAGGCGGTTGCCGGCAGCGGCAACGGCTCGCCCGGTAAGGGCTCTTCCAGTGCCAGTTCATAATCGGTGGAATCGATCTTTCCACTTCGATGCAATCTTTCCAGCAACCGGTTACGCTTCCGCAGCAAAGCCTCCCTGCCCCGGGAAAGGTGTATCATGGAGGGTGCGTTGGGCAAAATGGCCAATGTAGCCGCTTCGGCCCAGGAAAGCGCTTCCGGTTCCCGACCGAAATAGCGCCACGAAGCGGCATCGAGCCCCACGACATTTCCCCCGAAAGGGGCGTGAGACACGTACATGGCCAATATTTTTTTCTTCGGATACCGGAATTCCAGTCGGGTGGCCCACATACATTCGCGGAATTTCTCACGAAGTGTACGCGGCTTCCTGCGCGACAGGCGAATGGTCTGCATCGTCAGGGTGCTCCCGCCGCTCACGACCCTGCCTTCTCCCAGATTCTGACGAAGGGCCCGTCCCATAGCCAACGGGTTCACGCCCCAGTGCCGGTAGAAATAACGATCTTCAAACTCCAGTAAACAGGTTTCCACTTTCACAGGTACACTGTCCCTGGGTGGAAAACGCCACTGCCCGTCGGTGGCTATACGTGCTCCCAGAAGTTCTCCCTGGCGATCTGTCACCACCGTAGCATAGGGTACATCAAACAGCTGCCGGGGCAGACAACAAATATATGCGATCAGCAAGACCAGCGAGATACCATACATCGCGCGACGCCGGTAGCTCATCGATTGCCATCCTGTCCGCAGGCGCGACAACCACTGCTTCCCCCCACTGAGATATCTTCTTCCAGCCTTCTGACATAGGTACATCCGGTATCTAACGCTGTACCACTACCCTTCCGGCTCTGGTACGCGCGCGGACGGTGGGTTCATACATGGCTTCGCATTGCAAAGCCGGCCATACAAACTCTCCCGCGTAGTTGGCTTGCAGCCGGACACGGAAGTCGGCCGACCTGCCCCGTGGCAGGTCGAAATAGGTCAGTACCCTGTCGTCACGGATATCCTGATAGGTATATACTCTGCTCTGTGCCGATGAGGGGGCGGTACCTGCCCCGGAAGCCGCTGTCTCCACAGCAGAGTCATCGTCTGTTGCCTCCCGCAGACGCTCGTTGTAGATCTCCCATCCCGAAGGTACGATGTGGGTCAGTGCCAGATCCCGGTAGTCCCGGTTGAGGCTGGTATTGGTCACCCGGATCCGGGCTTCGAACTCACTTCCCTGTGCCAGATTCTCCGCATTCACCGGATTGCCGGCAGCATCCACATACCGGACCTCCAGCTTCAAGCCTTCCGATAGCTCCGGCAGTGTATCGTTGAGCAACTGCTGGTGTGTGATCAGAGAAGCATAGAGCATCCCCTCTGCCTGATTGGTGAGCGACAATCGTCCCGAAGCATCCGGAAGATCCAACGTATGTATGGCTTGCGTGCTCTGTACGGCTGCCTGAGCCGCTCCGTTCAGGCTCCACGCGGCCCGGATCGATCCGGACATCTTCCCTGCCAGACGCCCCATAGCCATCAGAGAGAAAGCAGTGGATTGCGTACTGAAATATTCCTCGGTCTCCATCATCGCGGAAAGCCGGCGCGCCTGTCCGAACGCCTCCTGGTCTCTGTCCAGCAGGATCAGTGTCTCCAGCAACATCGCTTCATCTCGCTGGGAAGATCCATAAGGCGACCCGTAATAGGTATCTTTTTCTCCGGCTCCGCGCACAAGCAATTCTTCCGCTATGGTTTTCTTTCCATTCAGCGTATAGGCAGCAGCCAGACGGCCCCGTACCTGGTAAGAGAGATCGGGCAGCTCGCGCAAACGGTTCATCGCCCCTATCTCGGCCGCTCCGGCCAACGCGAGGGTATAGAGCCGATAGGCCTGCTCCATATCGGCAGCGGCTCCTACCCGCGTGCCACCCGTTACGCTCATCCAGTTCTGTGCCCGCTTGCGCTGGTAGCTTTTCCAGCGGGCCATCACCTGTGTATTCACTTCGTATCCACGCTCCTGCGCCAGTACCAGGAAGTTACCCACATAGGAAGTGATCCACTCATCGGCAGACGTATGTCCCGGCCAATAGATGAATCCGCCATCGGGCAGTTGCCTGCCGTACAACAAACGGATCGCTTCGGATACATTGCTACGGATCTTCTCCTGCTCTGCCTGATCCACGTGTCTGAAACGATCGATGAACAAGAGAGGCAATGCTTTGGAAGTCAATTGCTCGGTGCAGTGATGTTCGTAGGTATAGAGAAAATCGAAACGACGATTGATGTTCACAGCCGGGATGCGGGAAAGTTCCAGTCGGGTCCAGCTATCGGTACCAGGCATCCCCCCCCTGATAGTTCATTTCCGCCACAGCACCCGCTTCCAGCAACCGGCTCTCAGAGAGTGTTACCGCCGGATTGGGGTTACGTATCTCGATTTCCACCGTCTCCGTAGTGGTCTTGCCTCCTCCGGTGGCAGTGATCTTTACGGTAGCTTTTCCGGTCTGCATTCCTGTACGCAGGCGGAACAGGGCCAGTTCATCGCCCGGACCGGAAAATGTCAGAGACTGTTTGTCGCTACCTTCCAGTACCAGACCCGGGGTTGTTTCTACCCGCAGGTTCACCAGCTTTACACTCTCTTCCATGGCAAAGACATTGACGGGCAGCGCGATCTCTTCGTTGATGCTGAGCACCCTGGGCAAAGTAGACAAGACCATGAGCGGCGACCGCACAGGGGTAGTCTGTTCGGTATTTCCATACGCGCCTTCGTAGCCGGCTACTACCATGGTGCGTACCGAGCCGACATACATCGGCAACCGGATCTCGTGCTTGCGGCTCTCTCCCTTGCGGAGGGTAAACGGTCCCAGGAACTTCACTACCGGACGGAAGCGGTTGGCCTTCGCGTCGGAAGGTTTCAACGTCTCGTCCCCACCCGTACCAAAGAGCAAACCGTAACTGCCCGAATAGGCTCCGATCACCTGCTGATACATGTCCCAGGTACGTATCCCCAGGGCTTCCCGGGCATAGAAAGCCTCCCACGGATCAGGGGTGCGGAACGAGGTCAGATCCAGCAAACCATCGTCTACCACCGCCAGTGTATAGGTCATGGGCTTTCCTTTTTTCTCACTGACCGTAACGGTATAGGCCTGTTCGGGACGCAGGACTTCCGGCATACGGATCTGTGGCTCCAGGCGCGAACCGGGATCGTGAACCATCACCGGTATCACTCCGTACATACGGATCGGCAGATCATTGGCTGTCTGCGCGTGGGGTTGCAGAAGGGTCACATGCAGGTAGACATTGGGTGCCATCTCCGGCGTCACATCAAACGTATATTTCGTTTCCCCCTTTTCGGAGAGCGATACCCACTCCCGGCGCAATACCGTAGTACCATTTTCTATGGATACCAATGCCCTGCCGGCGGCCGCGGAAGGCAGGTAAGCAACGGCCCGCTCGCCTGCCTGGTAACTCTCTTTGTCGGTAGAAAAAGTAAGCATCGTCAGTCCGCTCGGATCGGCCTTGTCCGAACGTCCCCGCCAGTCGGGCCAGTCAATGAGCACAGTGCCTCCCGTGGCATGACCGTTTGCTCCATCTTTCACATAGACCAGGTAACGTCCCCATCCCGGATAGTTGACCCGGAAGGAGAAACGCCCCTTTCCACCGGTAGTACGGATACGGCCCGACTCTACCGGAGAGACGGAAGTGTTGTGGATATAGGATTCAAAGGTCTGGTTACGGTTTTCCCACCACCAGCTCCAGTCTACTTTGTAGATCCGGTATTCCAGGTCCGGACGGTCTACAGGCTGTCCCTGGCTGTTTACGGTCACCACATCGAACCAGTGATCCTGATCGGTCTCCAGATAGGTCTGTCTTTTGCTTGCGTTCAGGTTGATACCGACGTAGGTAGAGAAGGGCGAATAGGGCACACTTACGGTTTGTATGCTGGCATCTCCTCCCGGTTCGTAAACATGGGTAGTCAGATGGGCCTGCAACAGACCGGGTGCGTGCTGTGCCTGCGGCAGTCGCAGGTTGAACCGCACGTCTCCCTTCTCGTTGAGTACACCTTTGAACACCTCTTCCTGCGCGCTCTCAAAAGCGGCAGCCGGATCGTTAAATACATAGTTGCTGTAGCCGGAAAATTGTGTATTCACCCGTTTCAGCGACAACTCCACATCCGCTTTCAGGGAAGAGGCGGTAGCCCCGGTGAGCCACGCGGCGGAGAGTGTGACGGGGATTTCTCCCTGGGAGGCCTCCAGAAGCTGCCCCGGCAGAGAAAGGTTCATACGCAACCGGTTGGGCTTCACCGTTTCTATACGCAAGGATTTGTGGAACGTAGCCCCTCCTGCTTTGACATAGGCGTTCCAGACCCCGGTCGGGTCTCCGGTACGCGTAGGCAGATGAAAGGCATAGAATCCATTCTCTCCACGGGTAGAGAGTTGCTTGCTGTAGAACTGCCCTGTAGGGGTGTAGATCTCCATAGATACCGGATGGGAAGAGGGAATCCGCTGCTGCCGGTCTTCCAGGATGAAAGAGACATGCAGGGTATCGCCCGGTCGCCAGACGCCGCGCTCGCCGTATATATACCCTTTCAGGCCTTTTTCTACACGTTTGCCGCCTACATCGAAACGGCTCACCGACAGTTCTTCTCCGTCCGGCAGTTTCAGATAGGTCTTCTGATCGTTGTGTGCGGCCACCGCTACAAAGGGTACTCCTTTGACTTCGACCACAGCCAGACCATCGGCATCGGTACGTACCTGCCCGATGGGGCGAAGCTGGAAATTGTAGAGAGTGACTTCCGCCTGACCCACCGGTTGGGTGGTAAGCAGGTCGCTCACTGCCACCCACACCCGGCCTCCCTCTCCTCTCTTCACCATCAGTCCCAGATTGGTAGCCAGTACATTGCAGGAGGCTTTGCGGCTGGAAAGCATGTAGTAGCTTGGATGACAGGGATTGTTTCTGTGCTTCCAGTCGTATTGTTTCCAGTCGTACCCCTCATTTTCCATATAGTAATACGTACGGGGTTCGTCCCATACAGATTCGTCGTAATCAGGTTCTTCTTCGGGTATCAACCGCGTCAGCCCTTCCGCGGATGGTCCGGTATCTCCGGAACGATGCGTTTCCGGTAACCGACCTCCACAGGGATAGAGCGAATATTCCTGTCGGAAAGAGAGCATCACCCGATAGATGGCGCCAGGTTCCTGACGGATGAGCTGGCTCAGATCTACAGAGAAGTCCTCCCAGCGGGTGAGATCTCTGGAAGGATCCCGATCCAGCCACAGGGTCTTCCGGTAGACCATACGCCCCGAACGGCGCAGTTCATTGGAACCGGAATAGGAATTATCCTGCAGAAACGTCAGTACATTTTTCTCGAAAATGCGGACTACCGTCAGGTCTACCGCACGCAGGTTCACCGCCTGGAACGGGATCAGTAGATTTTTGGAGTCGGGCAGAATAGTACCTGTGGTCTGGAGCTTTACCTGCGGCTGTATGGCCTGTCCCTGAAAAAAGATCTGCTTCCATTCGTTCAACTGCCGCCCCTGCCAGTTACGTATGCCTCCGTCTATATGAAGGGTATACCGATCGGCTTGTGTAGGCTCAAAATAAATATCTACCCGGTTTCCTTCTACCTGATAGGTATACTCCCTCAATTCGGGCAGATGCAACAGTCCCCGCAGGTCCTGATCGGCAGAAAGCGGATCGGAGAAGGTGACCCGCAGGCCATTCTCCGGATAGGCAATCTGTTCTACGGAGAGAAAAGAGAATTCATCCGCCGCAGGGACAACCACATTTCTTCTCTCCCTCTGTTCAATGCCCAGGGGACAGGCATCGGCCCAGACTTCCAGTGTCCACGCCTTTTTGTCACGCTGTATATCTGAAACAGTAAACCGATACGTATCGGCGCGCGCTCCGGGATGGAGAGTCAGAGAAGGCTCCTGACCGGCTGTATATCCTTTCAGGGAAAGCAGTGAGGCTACCTGGTCCGGCTCCATCTCTTCACTGAAACGGAGGGTTCCTTCGACCTGCATCCGGCCGGCGGCATCCGGCATACTCTGCGGAGCTTCCACATCCAAAGCCAGACGACGCTCCATGACCCGGAAAGTGAACGTAAATTTCTCTAAAGAGTCGTCTATATCCAGGAAATCGCTCAGACGGAAGGTGGCTTCATAGAGCCTGCCCGGTTTCAGCGCGCCTTCATCGGGCACAAACTCAATGGTCCGGTTGTCTATCCACCAGGCTTTTCCTTTCAGCGAAGGAGAAAAACGAAAAGGGTTCTTTTTCAGCGGAACATTCAATTCTACCATGGGCAGTCCGGCAGCCAACTCTATCCGGATGGTAGAGGAAGAGGAGATCACACCGCCTGTATACGCACTGATATAGGCGGCATATTCGGCAGAGGGAACTATTTCTTCCTGTTTATTCTTACAGGACATCAGTAGAAGCAGGCTCATACAGAAACAATAAGCCATGGACAAAGAAAAGTTCAGCTTTTTCATCCCGATACGGTATTGATGGATCTAACAAAGATAGCCTTCACAGAGATACGCAACAAATTTTCAGCCAACAAACTGGTGCCACATTTCCGGAAAAGAGTCCGGGCACCACACAAAAACCCCTGTTGTCCGCGGACAACAGGGGCACTTACTTTTTACCTTACAGGAGATATGATCTGAGATCAAAGTCCCCATACCAGTTCCGCGTTGTTGTTGATCTTACACAGGAACCGGACAAATACCTTTTTCGCTTTTTCCATTTACCTTAAAAATTAGTTATCCTTGAAAACATGACAAAGGTAATGCAATTGTCATCTTCCGGACTTGATATAAAGCAAAAAGTGTAAAATCAACCGGTTTCATCGCTTATTAATTGATTCATATCAAGAATTTTGTAACTTTGCTAGTGAAATCTATGAGAAAAAGCGCACATAAACAGGTAAAAAGAGTATGGATACATTAATGAAACAAGCGGTAGATGCCGCTGTCAATTCACGCTACCCGCAGATGCACCCCGAAGGGCGCAGGCTACTGGAAGAGGTACTTATACGTAAGGATCTGGCCAAAGATGAATTCCTGATCAATGAAGGTCAGACCTGCCAGCACATTGTGATCGTAGGCAAAGGGATGATGCGGCAATTCTATTACAAGAACGGAAAAGATGTAACGGAGCATTTCTCCTACGAGGGGTGCATCCTGATGTGTATAGAAAGTATGCTCAAGCAGGAACCGTCTCACCTGATGGCAGAGGCTCTGGAACCCGCGGTAGTCTACCTGTTGCCGTTTGATACACTCCAGAAACTGATGGAGTGTTCCTGGGAGATCAATATGTTCTACCGGAAAATACTGGAATACTCCCTGATCGTCTCACAGGTGAAAGCGGATTCGTGGCGGTTCGAGACCGCGCGCGAACGATACAATTTTCTGCTCAGGACACATCCTGAGGTAATCAAACGGGCACCGTTGTCGCACATCGCCTCTTATCTGCTGATGACACCGGAAACCCTGAGCCGGGTACGTTCGGGAGCACTTTGATATACTTTTTGACCTATGTCAATTTACATATCCTACAAACCACATATCTTTGCATACATAAAAGATAGGTTAGTTTTTTAGGGGGTAAAAATTGTTTTTAGGTAACACACTGAAAAAGGAGTCATATGATCTGCAAAGAGATATGATTCCTTTTTTCTTTATTTCTTCCGGTTCTCGGGTCCACACATAAGGGCTTGTTTACATTTTCCACGGAAAATGTAAACAAGCTTTGAAAATAAAAACTATATTTGCCCCACATCTTTTAACTGACATATACCTTTTGTACAGATCGAATCTCTACATTCCTGTTCTGATATTCCTCTTTCTTTCTCTTTCTTGTGGATGCCATAAGAGAGAAAAAACCTCTGTTTCCGTATTTCCCGAGCATTTGTTGCGGGAAGGCGATCTGGTGTTTCGCCGGGGTACAGGTATAGCCAGTCGCATGGTACTGGCTGCCGACCGGAAAGGGATGTATTCGCACATAGGCATCGTGATCTGTCAGGACAGTGTGTGGCAGGTGATCCATGCCGTACCCGGCGAACCCGACTTCCGGGGAGATCCAGACCGAGTGAAGATGGAGCCAGTTCAGCGTTTTTTCGCCAGAGATCGTGCCGCCTGCGGAGCGCTTATGCGTGTGCAGGGCGATCCGGCGCGCAACCGGCTGGCTGCCCGGCAGGCACTGGCCTATTATGAAACCGGTATGTTGTTCGACCACCAGTACGATCTTTCCGACAGCACGCGCGTCTATTGTACCGAACTGGTACAGCGATGCTACCTGAAAGAGGGCACAGACCTGGCAGAGGAAAGGATCACCCCCCTCAGTATGCCGGCGTTGAACGGATCTTATATCCTGCCCAGTGACATCAGCAACAATCCTCAGATCGAACTTATTTATCAATTCTAATAACAATCACTTAAAAACAACGTGTATGAAAAAGTTGATTCATTTTGCATTCTTAGCTACTGTAGTACTGACACTTGCCGCTTGTTCGGCAGGATCTCCGGGAGAAGCCGCGAAAAAGTACGCTAATTACCTGAAAAGTGGCAATTATGAAAAATTCGCCGAAGGGATCGCGATGTCCGACGATGTCAGTGCGGAAGAAGCCAGACAAGGTCGTCAGATGCTGGCTGCCATGATGCAGGAGAAAGGTAAAATGGCCATTGACCAGAAAGGTGGTATCGATAAGATCGACATTGTATCCGAAGAGATCGCTGCCGACGGTGAGACTGCGAAAGTGGTACTGAAGCTCACTTTTAAAAATGGTGACGACGAAGAGATGACCTATAATATGGTGAAACAGAAATCGGACTGGAAGATAGATATGAGCGGCAAATGATCTCCCCTTCTGCCTGACAGATAAATGCGGTTCTCCTTACAGAGACCTGTATTTATTATAAACCGACAAAAATCTTAAAAACAGAGCAGTTCTGGTAACCGATCCGGGCAGAATTGGTTACCAATTCCCTTAGTGTTGGTTACCAATTGACCCATTTGTATAGACCGATCTGCCTGCATACTTATTTTTTATGCCAGCTATGATTTACTGACTACACTTGTATAGGGGTAAAGTAGAAAGTTCTTCAAAAAGTACACTCAATTTCTCCACCACATCATTCACATAGCGTTTTCCTTTTTCCGCTGTAGCCAGTTTCGGATTACCCACTCCCGTATCTTTCGTTGCTTTATCCCAGTGACGAGGTGCCCAGGCAACCTTTGCATTCAGTGAGGGTATGTTGAACGGCTCTGACTGTCCTTCCCCCGCCTGTTCCATTGCTACCAGTTCCGGCCGGTAATACAACATGGCAGAAGTCTCCGATTCTCCGGCATGATCATCTGTCTTCTCTTCAAAATACCTGGCAGGCGGCACCACCGCAAACCAATCTGCCGTGGCTATCAGGAAATCCGGATAGGAAAAAGCCAGGTCACGGATCATCCCTTTGAAATGATTGCCACCATGTCCGCTGAGGATAAGCAGACGCCGCATTCCCTGTACATACAAAGAGGCCACAATGTCTTCCAGGATAGCTTGTTGAGTAGCATAACGGGTATGAATACAGAAAGGCAGTTCGCGCTGACCGGGATTATGCGCGCCGAAAGGAACCGGTGGCATAACCATACAATGTATACCTGAACGCTCCAGAACCAGCCGTGCCGCATCTACAGCGATATCGTGTGGTAATATACAATCTGTCAGATAAGGTAAATGTAAATTATGGGGTTCGGTAGCACCCCAGGGAAGGATAGCCAGGTCGTAACGATGTTTTTTACTTCTCCGTAATTACTGACCATCAGGTCGATCTCTCTGTTGTTCATCCTGTGAAATGTTTCGGGGGTTACACAATACCTGCAAATATACATAGATTTTGTTTTCCTCTTCTTCCCTTTCCAACGGTTTTTTCCGGATCCGGATGATAACCTCACAGACAGGAAGAAAGGATCATACTTCACACATGTTCCACCCCTCTATGGTGTTCCTGTCCTGAGAAACTCCTGCTACGGTTGAGTACCATACAGGAGTTCTTTCCATCCGGATCTTTTCGCCACCCGGCAGTAGATATGCTATGTTCCTATAGATCAGTTACTGAACTTGATACCCACAAAATAAGTGCGTGGCTGGGTAGGACCATAGAAGTAACCCGAGTCGCGGAACTTGCCCTTGTCCAGATCCTTCTGAAAACTATTAAATATATTCTGTACGCCGGTACTTACCTGCATCCGTAAATGATCACGCAAGATAAACGTATAATTCAGTTTGATATTCAGGTCAACAAAATCAGATGTATGCTCCAGACGCGGTTCATTGATGTAACCAGCCATGTGCGGCACATACATACGACCGGTATAGGTACCTGATAACGAAAAGTCGAAATTCTTTAAAGGTGCCGAGGAGAAAGTGAAATAGCCATAATAGTCAGGAGTACGGAGCATATTGCGGGTAGTAAGTTCCACATTGTCAACCTCCGTCCACACTTCATCCGAGTTATAACGGCTACGTTGTACGGTGAAACCGACCTGTAACTGTGCATCCCTGCCATGCGCGATCTTTCCATCCAAGTTAACTCCATATACTTTGGCTCCGTCGCCGTTACGACATTCCTGGATCAGATCACCATTGGTATCGTGTCCCACATCTTCCAGAAAGAAAGCATTGCGCAGACCTGTATAGAATCCCTCAACCAACAGATTAGTCTGCCAGTGTCCGATATGCCCTGTCCAGTCTACCGAACCACTGAAACTGTTGGAACGCTCCTCTTTTAATCCATCCGCCAGACGGATCTGTACTCCTTCTCCGCCTACGGCAGTAACATGCAGATCTTCATCATACGCCTGCGGAGCCCGGAAACCCGTCGAATAGGTCAGACGTCCCTGAAAAGACTCAGTCGGTTTATAAAGGAGATTGACGCGCGGGCTGAAAATTACATGATCAATCAGATTGTGTTTGTCCAGCCGGGCACCCATCAGCAAGGTCCATTGATAGAAACGCCATTCATTCTGCAAAAATCCCCCGCCGATACGCACATCCTGCTTCATATCCCGGTGATAACCCGTCATTACATCGTGCAGGGAATTGTTCTGATACTCCAATCCTCCGGTGAAAGTAGCCGGTGCAAACAGGAATTTATTCATATCCCGTACATACATTCCGCCCACGACCCAGGTCAGATCATCTGTCTTTCCATACGCATCGGGATCTTGCAAAGCGCCGTAATAACTGTTACGGTCTACATGTTGAATAGAAGAATAAAGTGATATCTTCTGTTTATATTCATTCCAACCCGGATCATAGCTCAACCCTCCGCTATTGATCACATGCTTGGTCTGTTCCGTAATATCGGACTCATGTGGCTGCAAATCAAATTTATCCCCCCCCCGACGGAATTCATTGGTGGTATGGTATTCCAGATTGATACGGCTCATGGGGGTCGGACGGTAATAAGAACGGAAACCAAAGGTATTCATATTCAGTTTGCCTAATTCGGAAAAGCCGTCTCCATCGGCATCGTAAGGATTACGGTTGCGATAAGACTCATACAAAGCGATCCCATACGAATTATCTTTGGCAACCAAAGATACATTGGCACCGACATATTGTTCCCACGACTTACCATTCATATTTGAAAGGTTACTTGAGATCTGGAAAGAGTTGTTGATCGGGTCTTTGGTGATGATATTGATCATACCTCCTACGGCATTTGCTCCAAATAGCGCGGATCCACCCCCACGTACAACCTCCACACGCTCGATCATATTTACCGGGATCTGTTCCAGGCCATATACTCCGGATAATGCGCTGATGATAGGACGGCTATTGATCAGGATCTGTATAAGGACCGTCCAGACCATTGATACGGACCTGAGGAAATCCACAATTCTGGCAATTATTCTCTACACGTAATCCCGACTGGTAATTGAGTGCCTGAGCCAAATCGGTAGAATTGACCATCTCAAATAATTTGGCACTCATGACATTTACGACTACCGGCGCATTTTTACAGCTGATCTCGTTGCGATTGGCAGAAACAACGACTTCATCGGTCATAAAACTCTCCTCTTCCATTTTGAAATGAACTACAGCAGTGAAATCCGCACTTACGGTAATTGTTTTCTCCTGTGTACGATATCCCATCGCTTGTACACGCAGCGTATATTCTCCCGCGGGTAACTTGTGAAATTCAAATTGCCCCTGTTCATTGGACACTGCTCCCAGACTACTACCTACGATCTGAATGGTAGCATACGGGATGTTTTCTTCGCTCCCTTGCACAATAACGTGTCCGGAGATCATATTTCCTTCTTTAATCGGATTGGCAGCCTGAACGATAACGCCTGTCACCAGGAATATGAAAAAAATAAAGTGTTTCATTTGTGAGTTTACAATAAAATTAGAAATACAAGTCGTGTGAATATAAATACCTACTGTGAAGACATCCTTCTTACTTCCAGAGGACAGGAAGAAAAGTAGTCAACAAAAGAAAGGAAACGTTTCCAGACAAGCAAAGTACCTGTCAGGTTCCACTGAAAGGAGTAAAATCAGATAGAAAAGAACGGAGGAGCACGCAACAGGCAACTACCCGTTAAGCAGCGGTCTGCTACAAGTATCGGACGGTCTGTACACAATTCACAATAACGGGGTATCAGACGAATAAAATCTTCTCCACATAATACAGAGGAGACTTCCAACTGACCCAGGAAACCGATCAGTAGTAATTCCGATGTGGTGTGATCATGCTGACCGGTATTGGGATGGGAATGTGCGATCTTTACTCCACTTACTTCGTGAACATGGACAAACAGCAGGGTGCTCATCTGGAACAGAGTAAATAAGCTAAGCAGAAACAGAGAAAATAAAGGTCTTTTGACTGCTTTCATTCCACATATATTTTTGAGAACTGCAAAGGTAGGCATTTTTTCTCAGATATACTTTATTGACAGAGATCTTGCCTGATTATCAACGATACATATATGTAAGATGAAACCTAAGAAAAATAATAAATAAGTTTTTTTCCACAGAAATAAACATCCGGGAAAGTTTTGCTACCCGATCCGAAATAAGAAAAGGAAATTACCACCGAAAACCAAACTCCATTCAATCTTTCTGTTTATTTTACTTTTTGTAGCTGCGGATGCAAAAAAAATTATGTATTTTGCAATACACCCCCACCGTATACACTGAAAAAGTCATAGAAATTCCATATTTTTTTATAACTTTGTTTCCGGAAGCCAGATACATAGGAGTTGTTTTAGTTAAGTGATTTAACCGGGGAACAAGTCTTTTCAATCTGGCCCGATACAGTTCCAACCTATCCCTTTACTCCGGTTCCGGCATATGCCTGAACCGGAGTAACCTGGTTCTACAGGGCTCTGGGAAAAGGTGTACACCAGGGATCATTTGTTGTGCGAATGTTTTCGTCTATAAGATTATTCATGCAACATTTTGTCAGAAGCATAAAAAATATTTTTATCAGATAATATATTCATTCAAACTTTTAATGTATGAAAAAATACATCGCAGAAATGATCGGAACCCTGGTACTCGTCTTAATGGGTTGCGGTAGTGCCGTATTCAACGGAGGAGCAGGTAGCCCAGCCCAGGTAGTTGCCATAGCATTTGCTTTTGGTCTGTCTGTTGTAGCAATGGCCCATGCCATCGGAGGGGTTTCAGGCTGTCACATCAACCCTGCCATTACCCTGGGTTGTATACTAAGCGGACGTATGAGTGGAAAAGAAGGAGCATTATATATGCTGTTCCAGGTGATCGGTGCCATTCTGGGCTCTACTCTACTGTTTCTTCTGGTACAAGGTTACCCCACTGCATCGGCTACCCTCACCGGAGCAAACAGTTATGCAGAAACAACCTCTACACTTACCGCTTTTCTTGCAGAAGCGTTTTTTACTTGTATATTTGTCCTGGTAGTATTGGGAGTGACAGATAGTAAGAAAGGGAATCCGACCGTCGCAGGTCTGGCTATCGGACTTAGTTTAACACTGATCCATATTGTATGTATTCCCATTACAGGAACTTCTGTGAATCCGGCACGTAGTATAGGGCCAGCCCTGTTTGAAGGTGGAAGAGCACTCTCTCAACTCTGGCTGTTTATTGTGGCTCCTTTTGTCGGAGCAGCACTGAGTGCGGTCATTTGGAAATTTCTCTCTACGGAACGTACAAAAAAGGAATCCATTGCCCAATGATTTTATGGTTAAAAAAAATCAGACAAGATCTATAGAGAAATCAGACAAAAAGAATCCTTATTTTTTGACCTAAACTTCATTCCATTCAAAAACACCCGGAATATGGATTCCAGGTGTTTTTGAATGGAATAAATTCAGTTTCTGTTCTTTCTGAAAAGACCCCTGAATCTTTCAAACTCTGCTACCTTACTGAAGTAGGTCTTATCAAATGTATATTCTTTGAAATCGTTTGTCACCACGATAAAATCCTCATCTTCATTATTGTAACGTGCAGACTGTACATCCTTCTGTCGGAAACTGACGTTTTGTATAACTCCGTTGACAACAGTCGGATAAGATAAAGTATCATCCTCTACAAGGATCAATCTACTTACTCCTCTCAGTTTAATTTTTTTCCAGGGCCTTCAGACATCAATCACCCATACCATTACTCCTATCGTTATCAGTAAATATTTACTCCAAGGACAAGGAACAAATACCAAACTACCTTTCCCAATACTAAACAGATAAAAAACAGCCACCAGAATAAGTAACGCTATATCACCCAGAACTCCCTACATGTCTCCCAGTGCCAGTCTAGGTTTAAAACAAAATTCATCTTTCATAATTGTGTTGTAGTATACAAACGGTACTAAAATAAGAATAACGTAGTACAAATATACTAAAAAACACATGATTGCTTTTTAAGGAATTGGTAATTAATAAATAAGAGTCATTGTATTCATAAAAATTCATCTACTAAGTATATACGCAGTAAAGGCATAAAACAAGGGAGAGATAAATACATTATCACTCCCTTGTCCCATAAATAGGTGGTAATTACACCACATACTTTTATTTATTCCTATTGGTCTGAACGACCACGAAAGGTAAGCTCTTACTTCTTACTACTTTCTGATTTGAAACGTCCCTGAGAATCTCTTTCCTCATTTTCATTTTTTCTGCCTTCAGATGAACGTGAACCTTGTCCTCTCTGATTATGTTCAGAAGTAAAACGTCCGTTTGAATCTCTTTCTTCATTACGTGCCTGGCTACCACGACCTTGACCTTGACTTGAATTTTTAGTTTTCATAATTGCTAAAGTTTAAATTAAAAATTATATAAATAGAAACATTTTCAGGAGCACTCTTTCACAGAAGAGGCGGCCCTGATAAGTGTAAGTAAAACAAATATGAGTTGATAGGGTTCGCAGTCATTGTTTAGAAAACTTAAACCGGGAACAAGGGGTAATATGCTCACACAAAAAGTCAAAACCATCGCTTTTTCTACACTTTCCGAAATAAGAATAAGTCAGTAATGGAAGAGATACACCCCACAGTCAGAGGTCTAAAAACCTATTTATCAATTTATTACACAACAACAACTTTCTATAGTAAGTCACTTTGGCCCTCTTTTGTCTGAGGAGCACTTTCTCTGACACAAAGAGAACCACAGAACCGTTAATATTTTAGTTAACCACCAGACAAACAACAGATAGTTTAGAGTTCTTTATCTCCTTTTATCGCTATAAAGAGTGTTTTCCTAAAAAAGTTTTATATGCAGAATGGCATTCCATGAAACCATACATTATCTGACCGGACAATTCATCACATAGTCTTCCATCAGAAAACCACCCCCAATATCAATATCTTCCTGATCAATGATCTCAAAACCCATGCGCTGATAGAAAGCAATAGCCGGATTGTGGCGGTTAACATTGAGCGACAACTGATCATCGCCATACTTACAAGCAATACCAGCCACTTTTTCCATGAACAAACGCCCCACTCCACGCCCTTGCATGGTGGAAAGTACATAGATCTTGTGTATCTTGGTCCAGGATCGGCCCCGGTATCCGGTTTCATAAGATACATATCCTACAGGCTCTTCTCTGTCCAGAGCCAGGATGTAGCGATGTCCCTGCTCCAGCATCTGGCGCTCCAGAGCATCCGTACTATACATCATATCCATCATATAGGAGATCTGTGACGCAGAAAGGATATTCCCGAATGTTTGGGGCCATACTTCATCTGCAATCTTCCGGATAGCGGGAATAGCAGAAAGGTCAGCTTCGATCAGTTTCATTAAAAAATCAGTTATAGTGAATATTAGGGTTTATTTTTCTTTCAGAACAGCAGGAGCAAGCGGCATACGAAATGTACTTCTGGTAATAACCTGCCGCGTCAAAGAGCAATTCCCGGGTACTGAAAGTCAGACAAGAGGCTTGTTGTATGATCTCAACCTCACAGCCTCCAGTTCCTGCGGAAACAATAAGCCCTGTACTGCGGTTTTCCCGTGTTGTATGGGAAGAGGCTGTCGGGGTCAACTGCGCATCTCCTGTTCCGGCAGAGTCAGAAGTCGTTACCCAGGGAGCTGTTATAGAAACTGTCCAGGATATATAGGAAGTGATCTCAAAAGAACAGGTATCTCCTCCGGCCGGAAACACAATCTGGCTCTCAGAGACAGACAGGGATTTATGTTCGTCTTTACAGGAAGAAAAAAAGAATCCTGCGAACAACAAAAAAAACAATTCTATAGCAAAAAAGAACCAAAACAGTGTTTTTACAAAGCATTGCGCCAATAAATTGGTGTGGTGCTACAAATTTAACCATATATAGTGAAACTCTCCCCAAAAGAGGATATTTTTTCATACATACAGTGAGGTTCATTCCGACAGGCCGGAATCTTTTCGGAACGATGGCCATCCCCGCTCAGCCAGATAGACACCCGCAAGAATAAAAGCCGATCCGACCAGTGCGATCCAGGTAATGATCTCATTCAATACCCAGGCAGAGGTCAGTAAAGTCACTAAAGGCACTACATAGATATAATTAGTGGTCTGCAACGCGCCGATATGTCGGACCGCCGTATTCCACATCAGATAACAAAGCATAGAAGCTACCACACCCAGAAAAATAAGATTGAGCCACACCACCGGCAGAGAAAGTATCAGAAGATCTGTGGTCAGCGAAGAAAAATAAAAGAAAGGAAGCATCGTCACCAGTCCATAAAAAAGACTTTACGGGTAATGAATGTGGTGGAATAACGCTTTTGTAAACGTTGCAACAACAGGCAATAACAAGCCCACATCAAAGCAGCCAACAGAGTGAGCACATCTCCGGCCGGATGCAGATGAAGCACAAAATGTCCGTTGAAAACGACCAATGTTACCCCGGCAAAAGCGATCAGTGATCCTGCTACCAGACGGGAGGGGATCTGCTGTCCGCGGTGCAAAAGCCAGGTAAGCAGTGCGGCCAGTACAGGAGCGGTACAAATGATCAGGGAGACGTTGGAGGCCAATGTTAGCCCCAGCGCGGTATTCTCAGCAACAAAATACAGAGAACCTCCAAACAAACCCAGCAACATAAAAAGCCCTTCATCCCGCCAATGGTCGGCCAGGATACGACCGTGAGAAACAAACCACATACAGAAATAAGCCAGCAGAAAACGATAGAACAGCACATCTACCGGCGAAAGCCCGTACTGAATGAGCACTTTCGTAGAGACAAAAGTAGTACCCCATACAATAACTGTAAGAGCAGCAAGCAAATGATACCATCCGTGATGTTTCGTTCTGAAGAGCATAAGCAACATTTATATCCGCAAATATACACAATATAAAAGATTATACCGGCAATAAAAACCAAATAAGCCGGTTCCGAACCGGGAAAAGAAAGGGCAAAAAACAACGATAACAAATTATTTGTGGAAAATCCGAACAGCTACTGAATCAAATAAGTAACTTTGTGCCCTCAAATCAACTACACAAGTATATGCAGGGAATCCGTAATCTGACAGAAGGACCCGTGATGCGTCAGCTTTTCCGATTGTCTATGCCCATCATGGCCACCTCTTTTATACAGATGGCCTATAGCCTGACAGACATGGCATGGGTAGGGCGTATAGGAAGTGAAGCGTTGGCTGCTATCGGGGCAATGGGTATCCTTACCTGGATGTCCGGATCCATTTCCCTGCTCAACAAAGTGGGTTCCGAAGTGAGTGTGGGACAGTCGGTAGGCGCGCGCAATGAAGGTGACGCGCGACAGTTCGCCTCTCACAACATCACGTTATCACTGATCATCTCCATCGCATAGGGAGGACTGCTTTTCGCACTCGCCTATCCGGTGCTGAACGTATTCAGGCTGGAACCTCACATCACTCAGACGGCTGTATCTTACCTGCGGACAGTCATCTTTGCTTTTCCATTTGTTTTCCTTTCAGCCGCTTTCACCGGGATTTACAACGGATCCGGTCGCAGCAGCATACCGTTCTATATCAATGCCACCGGATTGATATTAAATGTCATACTGGATCCGTTATTCATTTTCGGATTCAATTTCGGTACACAGGGAGCAGCTTACGCCACCTGCATAGCACAGGCGGTAGTCTGTATCCTGTTCATCCGGCAATTGCGTTTCCGTGATAAACTGTTGGGAGGCTTTCCTTTTCTGACACATCTGCAAAAAAATATTCTCTGCGTATCTTTAAGTTAGGGGTACCCGTCGCTGCGTTCAATTCACTTTTTGCTATGATCAACCTGATCATGTGCAGGCTGGCAGCACAGTACGGAGGACACATCGGATTGATGACTTTTACTACCGGCGGACAGATCGAAGCGATCACCTGGAATACTGCTCAGGGATTCGCAACGGCCCTAAGCGCCTTTGTGGCCCAGAATTTTGCGGCAGGTCGCCGGGAGCGTGTCATACATGCCTGGCGCACGACTCTGTGGATGACATCTGTCTTCGGACTACTATGCAGCCTGCTGTTCATTGGTTACGGAAATGAGGTATTTTCTGTTTTCGCACCGGAAACAGAAGCCTATCTGGCCGGTGGAGCTTTCCTACGGATCGATGGCTACTCACAGATATTTATGATGCTGGAAATTACCACTCAGGGAATGTTCTACGGTGTAGGACGTACCCTGCCTCCGGCCATCACCAGTATGGTATTCAATAGCCTGCGTATACCCTTAGCCATTCTGCTGGTAGGATTAGGCCTGGGTGTAGAAGGTATCTGGTGAGCTGTCTGCATCACCACTACCACCAAAGGGCTGATATTGACCCTCTGGTTTGCATACGCCAGAAAGAGAATATTCTCTACCGTCCGTGTTGTACCCTGAACCGGTTATCATCAACCGGAGCACAATACCAAATAAGCTATGATTTATGATCTTGAATGTAAAATTATCTATTCAACCCTGGCAAACAGATTCATTTTACATATAAATTCAAAGAGTTTCTCGATTTTATCGTATTTTTAACGAAAAAAAAGAAACGATCCCGGAATCATACACTTGCCGGATTTGTTATGTATCACAAAAGATATTTAGAAAAACATTCTACTAAAAAAAACCAGATTATGGAGAAAATGAAGTTTCTGGCCATCTTTATGTGTTTGGCCATGATATTAGGGGGTTGTTCAACAACCAGTAAAACAGGAAAAAGTGCAGCTATCGGAGCAGGTTCGGGAGGTGCATTAGGTGCAATTGTCGGTGGAATCGCCGGAAAAGGAAAAGGTGCTGCTATCGGTGCTGCCGTAGGTGCTACAGTAGGTACCGGTGTAGGTGCGATCATCGGACGGAATATGGATAAAAAAGCCGAAGCCGCCAAAGAAATTGAAGGTGCACAGGTAGAAAAAGTAGAAGATTCTAACGGACTCGCGGCTGTAAAAGTTACATTCGACTCGGGTATTCTTTTCGATTTTAACTCTACCAGCCTGCGCGCAGGTTCCAAATCTGCTCTGGCACAGTTTGCCGATATCATTAAGGAAGATGCTACTACTGACATCGCTATTATTGGTCATACCGATAAAGTTGGAACCTATGAAGCCAACCAGAAAATCTCTGATCAGCGTGCGGAAGCAGTCCGTAACTACCTGCAATCACAGGGAGTAACGCCGTTCCAGTTCAAAATAGTGGAAGGTGTAGGTTATTCGCAATACGATGAAAGTCTTTCCGCTGAACAAAATCGCCGTGTAGACGTTTATATGTATGCAAGTGAAGAGATGATTAAAAATGCCGAAGCAAGAGGTTATTAACAAGAGGTGCTCTTGCTGAAAGATGTAATTATGTAAGTTATCGGGCGTGGGAAAGCAATTTTCCCACGCTTTTTTTATCACAAAAGCCTGTCTCTCTTCCTTCCGGAAAAGAAAGACCGGATCAAATCTCCAGGAATTCTACCTGGCCGCTGTCCAGATGATAAAGAGCTCCTACAATACGGATCTTTCCCTCCTGATAAAGAGGTGACAAGATCGGTTGTGAAGAGCGTAGTTGCCTTACACCGTGCAGGATGTTAGCCATAATCGCTCTGTCCGATAGATCTTCTCCACCTTCACGAAGTACCTCCTGCTCTTCCGGTTCATTTTTCAGTGCCTGTACAATAGCAGCGATATGCCCTTCCACATGATCGTCGTGAGCGTGTTCGAGCATAGCTCCGATAGCACCACACCCCTGATGGCCGAGCACGACAACCAGTGGACTATGAAGATGCTCTACCGCATATTCTACACTTCCTTCTTCCACATCACTCATGACATGACCGGCAGTTCGTATAATGAAAAGATCTCCCAGTCCCTGATCGAAAACGATCTCAGGTGGTACACGGGAGTCGGAACAACTGATCACCACAACCTGTGGATGTTGTCCGGAGACGAGCTGATGAATAGTCGTCGTGTCCTGATGTTGATGGATGGATTTGCCCTGGCAAAAACGTTCATTCCCCCTTTTCAATTCTTCCAATGGATCCGAAGAGAGAGCAGCATTCTGTTCCGTTGCTGCTACGGTTGCACTTGCATGTTCAGACTTTGAAGTACACGAAGAAGCCCCCATTGTCCACAGTGCCAGCACCAGCCAGCCTGTACAAAATGAATTAGCTTTCATAAGGAATCTGAATTTAGTTGTTTAAAATCGGGTGCAAAAGTAGATATTATTTACGGATGTGGTGACTTAAACCTCTTCTTTTTATAGAGAAAAATGACCTGGACAGATCCCGGTTCTTATAAACTCCACATACACAAACCATTCCCCTGGTCATGGAGCGAATATAGAATTTGAACAGAAACTATATTTCAGATACAAATGGATATTCAGACAGAAACCGGTATGTAAAAAAGGGAGCCCGCCATCTGATTGGTACGGACTCCCCACTTTGAAACAACTAAAAACGTGAATTAAATAATTAAAAAAAACGGGGTATATGATAGGTATAACTACACAAAATCTTTCAACTCCTGTTGCAGACGCTGACGTGTAAAGAATATACGGCTTTTCACGGTTCCCAGAGGGAGGTTGAGACGCTCTGCGATCTCACGGTATTTGAAACCGGATACATGCATAGAAAACGGTACTTTGTATTCTTTAGGCAATGAATTCACGATCCGACGCATCTCTTTCAGATCGTATGCACCTTCCGTACTGTCAAATCCGGAGTCCTGTGGCAGATTGAGATGATAAAGATTATCTGTCTGATCTACAAAAGTTTGTTCACGTACTATTTTGCGGTAATTATTAATAAAGATGTTACGCATGATCGTATACATCCATCCTTTGAAATTTGTATCAGGAATGTATTTATCTTCGTTGTCCAATGCTTTGAGAGTGGTCTCCTGCAGCAGGCCATTAGCCTCTTCCCGGTTGGCTGTCAATTTGTAGGCGAAACGAAGAAGTTCATCCTGAACTCCAATTAGATCTTTTGTAAAGCTTACACTTTTCATATAGTTACGGTTTTAGAAATAAATATTTAGTGTTTTTTGTATACGCAAATCTAAAACGGAATTCAGGAACCAACCGGGTAGATTCCGGCCTTCTTTAGGGCAGATTTTATCAAAGAACAGTTTTCAGGTGATTTTTGATAAAATTCAGGTGAAAAGAGGAAAAAGCATTCATTAAAGAGTATGTTTTTTGATGTATAGATGTGAATAAACTATCGATGAATTCGCAGATAATCAGTCTGAAAAAAAAGACAGGACCCACACCAATCTACTGCAGATCTATACAGCCAAAAAGACGTTTTTTATACAATAAGAACAAAAAGAGATACAGAAATCCCTGTACTTCCTGAATCATTCAAATAGTTCCTGTACGGATCATCACATATTTTTGGTAATTTGCTATCCATAAAAAAGAGCAATGCTTAACACATTACTCTCTTCCTGTAAGCTACCCACTGGTATACTTACTAAATCTGAGTCGATTTCTTATATAATCAGGTTTAAACAAAGTCTTTTAAATCGTCCTGTAATTTCTGACAGGTAAAAAAGATACGACTTTTGATCGTTCCCAGAGGCAATTGTAGTTTTTCCGCGATCTCCCGATATTTAAAACCGGCAACGTGCATCAAAAAAGGAACCCTATACTCTTTAGAAAGAGAATTCACGATCCGGCGCATCTCTTTCAGATCATAAGCACTCTCTGTAGAATCAAAACCTGACTCTTGAGAAAGATTCAGATGATAGAGATTTTCCGTTTGATCTACAAAAGTCTGATCACGCAAGATCTTGCGATATTTATTAATAAAGATATTACGCATGATCGTAAACATCCACCCTTTGAAATTAGTATCAGGCAGGTATTTTTCTTCGTTATCCAGCGCTTTGAGAGAAGCCTCCTGTAGCAAGTCGTGCGCCTCCTCCCTATCGGAGGTGAGTTTGTAAGCAAACCGGAACAGGTCTTCCTGCATTCCGATCAGATCATTTCTGAAAGTCACACTATTCATAATGCCGTTTTTTAATAGATGATGTTAGATTTTAATACTCTGTCGCAAATGTATGGGCTTTCTGCCCGCTATACCTCATGAAAACTGTTTAAAAATAGGGTAAATTCTATCAAAAAACAAATTTCAGGTCCTCTTTATCAGTTTCTGTCCCTATCCTTTTTGAACATTTTCAGTTTTAACTTTTCAGGCTTATGCATTTGGAAGAGTAGACAAAAAAAGTACCTTTGATGAAGTCATATATGATACATTCTGACTGATACACTGGACAGGAAATGATATATTGATGATATAAGGAGGCAGATATCTGAAGAAAAGTGGACACACCAGCATGATCTTCCGTTTAAAAGAAGTTCATGTTCCGAATGACAAACCATAGAATTTACCTCTTATCTGAATAGCTGTTTAAATGGGATTTGAAGCCGGTTCCCAAAAAGTAATAAAAAGGGATCAGAAAAATAAAAATCAGCTCTAACAAAAATATATATCCGAAAGAAAAAACAAATACAGGGAAAAGATTGTTTGTAAGCTGATTTATAAAATCCGGAAAAACATGAAAACAATCCATTTTACATTCTGCTTATGTGTGGCGCTACTTTCAGTTGGCTGCGCCACATCCTCCCGAAGCAACTCAACAACCGCACAGGAGGTACAACAAAAAATCGGATCGGGCGACTATCGGATAGATGTGAATATGGCTTCTCCCCGCCGTACACGCAACATTCCTCTGACTTCTTCCTATTGGGTAGAGGTACGTAACGATTCAGTGTTCTCCAATCTGCCTTATTACGGCAGAGCGTATGCGGTTCCCTACGGTGGAGGCCAGGGACTGCAATTCAATGCTCCCATAGAAGGATATGAGGTCAGCCATACCGGTAAAGGAAATACACGTGTCAGTTTTCGGGCGAAGACACCGGAAGATACGTATCAGTATTCCATGACGATCTATACCAACGGGAATGCCAGCATACAAGTATTGATGCAGCAACGCGAATCCATTGGTTTCTCCGGAGAGCTCCGTACATGGAAGTAATGGATGACAAAGATCCGGGATACAGAAGTAGTATTCCGGATCTTTTTATAGATAACAATAAAAAATAGTTTGTTTCACACATCCACGGATCGGAAAAAAATCTATCCCGACCGGAGCAAACTATGCCTCACCTTTCAGGATCGGCAATCCGATCTGATATTTCACAGCAACAATACGTACCAGAAACACAGAAGTCCCTCCGGCCAGTTGTGTGATAATAGGGTCAAAATGCAGCCAATGGCATACAAAATAGACCAATCCACCGATCACACAGGCCATAGCGTAGATCTCTTTCCGGAAAACCAGAGGAAGCTCATTGATAAGTACATCACGCATCACCCCACCCGCGGCTCCGGTGATACATCCCATTACGATAGCTACCCAGAAAGGAAACCCCAACGCCAGGGTCTTGGTAATACCTACCATGGTAAAAAGTGCCAGACCGATGGCATCAAATATAAAAAATGTATTATTGAGATGGATCAGGGTCTTACTGAAAAGGATCACCCAGATGAGTGCCAGTCCGGAACAGATGACATAACTGGGATCCGTCATCCAGAAAGGAGTGACCCCCAACAGCAAATCACGGATAGTACCTCCGCCAATGGCAGTAGTCAGTCCGATTACATACGCGCCAAACCAGTCAAACTGTTTGGCCGATGCCAACCGGATACCACTAATGGCAAAAGCAAAAGTTCCGGTAAACTCTATGATCTGTACAAATGAGGGCATAGGCTAATTTTTCGCTGCAAAGAAACAAAAAATTCCACAATTAAACGTACATTTGTTTCATTAAACCCGTTCAGATAGAAAAATGAAAATAACAATTGTCGCAGGGGCCCGTCCCAACTTCATGAAGATCGCTCCTATCATACGTACCATAGAGAAAGCGCATGCACAGGGTAAACGGATCTCTTATCGTCTGGTGTACACGGGCCCGGAAAATGACGAAAGCCTGGATCCCTCTCTGTTTGCCGACCTGCAGATCAAAACCCCGGATGTGTATCTGGGAGTAGAAAGCCGCAATCCGACCCAATTGGCTGCCGGTATCATGCTTGCTTTTGACAATGAACTGACAAACAACCCTGCACATGTAGTACTGGTGGTAGATGACCTGACCGCCACCATGAGTTGTGCGATAACAGCCAAAAAACACCATATCCAGGTAGCCCACCTGGTGGCCGGTACCCGCTCATTCGATATGCAGATGCCCAAAGAGGCCAACAGAATGATCATCGAAGGTTTGTCCGACTATCTCTTCATCGCGGGAATGGTAGCCAACCGTAATCTCAATCAGACGGGTACAGAGAATGAGAATATCTACAACGTTGGTAATATACTGATCGACTCGATCCAGTACAACCGCAACCGTCTGATACGTCCTATCTGGTTCTCTGTTCTGGGATTGAAAGAGAAAAAATACATACTGTTGACACTGAACCGGCGGCAACTCCTGAATAACAAAACTAATTTTCGTAACCTGTTGACAGAGTTAGTGGAAAAAGCGGGAGAGACACCTATTGTTGCTCCGCTGCATCCTTACATGCGGGATGCGGTCAAAGAACTTCATCTCTCCGCACCCCATCTGCACGTCTTGCCCTCTCAGGGTTATCTCTATTTCGGGTATCTGATGAATCATGCGCAGGTGATCGTGACCGATTCGGGAAATGTAGCCGAAGAAGCCACCTTTCTGGGGATTCCATGCCTGACCCTCAACACATATGCCGAACATCCGGAGACCTGGCGTATAGGCACCAATGTGCTGGTAGGTGAAGATCCTCAATTGTTGGGAGAGAATCTGGAAAAAGCCCTGCGTGGAGAATGGAAACAGGGAGAACTTCCGGAACGCTGGGACGGACATACGGCCGAACGCATTGTACAGATATTACTGAATCAATCGTAAAAACAGATCTATGGAATAAATAGATTTCCATAGAAGAACCACTAAGGATGATAGTACCTGCCACCCTTACTTTGTACCTATTTTCTGTTTGAATCTCAAAGGTTTCTAAAAAGCAGTAACCTCTTAAATAATACTGTTTTTTGTTAGGTTAATTTAGCAAACGGACTGCATCTTATTTCTTAACTTTGCAGCAAGATCCTATACTTGTATGCAACAACGCGTCTACCAGACATTTTTACTACTATTGTTCCTCCTTCTCTCTCCTGCTGCCCGGACACAGATCAAAGGAGTAATTACCGATTCTCTTACTCAGGAGCCGCTGATGTATATTTCCATATATTACGAAGGGAAAGGCGTAGGAACTATTTCCAATGCCAACGGGGAATATGAGCTGGAAACACGACGCGGCTGGAACGAAGTGACCTTTTCGGCTATCGGATATATAACCAAAGTGGTACAGATCGAACCCGGAACCCGGGAACTGAATGTACAATTGCAGACAAATGACATCTTATTGGATGAAGTAGTAGTGAAACCGCAAAGAGAGAGATATTCCCGCAGGAACAACCCGGCAGTAGATTTTATGAGGCAGGTAATTGCCCATAAGAAAGAACAAAAACTGGAAGAGAATGACTTCTACCAGTACTACAAGTACCAGAAAATGAAGATGTCTATTAACGACATTACGGAAGAGAGCCTGCAAAAAGGAATATATAAGAAGTTCTCTTTCCTCCGCGACCAGGTGGAGGTATCTCCGGTAACCCAGAAAATGATCCTTCCCCTTTCCGTACAGGAAACGGTTTCCAAAACCATCTATCGTAAAGATCCCAAAAGTCAGAAAACCATTATCGAAGGGATGAATGCCAACGGTATCGAAGAGTTTTTCTCTACCGGCGACGCGCTGGGAACCGTATTGAACGATGTATTCGCCGATGTGAATATCTATGACGACGACATCCGTCTGCTGCAACGCAGGTTTGTGAGTCCGATCAGTAACCACGCGATCTCTTTCTACTGTTTTTATCTGATGGATACGATCATGGTAGACCGGCACGAATGTGTACATCTGACTTTCGTTCCGGAAAACTCACAGGATTTCGGTTTTACAGGACATTTGTATGTTTTGAACGACTCTTCCTATGCCGTGAAGAAGTGCACCATGAACCTGCCGAAAAAGACAGGGGTGAATTTTGTAGAGAATCTGGATATCGTACAACTATACGAACAGCTTCCGGATGGTAACTGGGTACTCACGGATGATGATATGACAGTAGACCTGTTGCTGATGAAAGCCATACAGGGCATGCAGATACAACGTACCACCAAATATACGGACTACTCCTTTGAACCGATCGAAGCGCGACTTTTCCGCCTGCGGGGGGATGTGGTCAAAGACGCGGATATGATGAACCGGAGCGAAGAGTACTGGGCCAGTATGCGGCAGGTACCTCTGACCCGCACAGAAAGTAGCATGGACCTCTTCATGAACCGTATCGAACGCATTCCGGGATTCCGTTTTGTGATCTTCGGTGCCAAAGCATTGATCGAGAATTATGTGGAGACCGGCACCCGGGAAAAACCCAGTAAATTCGACTTCGGCCCGATCAATACGACCGTAACAGGAAATTATGTAGACGGTACCCGTGTACGACTGAGTGGTATGACTACCGCTAAACTGAATCCTCACTGGTTTGCCAGCGGATACGGAGCGTACGGTTTCAGAGATAAAAAATGGAAATACGAAGGAACACTCACCTACTCTTTCCATAAGAATGAATTCTTCCCATGGGAATTTCCCAAGCATAACATCTCTGCTACGTATCGTTACGATGTGATGTCGCCCATGGACAAATTCCTGGATACAGATAAAGACAATGTGTTTGTCTCTTTCAAAGTGACTACCGTAGATCAGATGTCTTACATCCGTGAGCAATCTCTCAGGTACGAACTGGAACTGCTGTCGGGCTTCTCGGTTTCGGCACTGGCGCGCCGGCGCAACGACGAACCCACCGGCAATCTGTATTACCTGCGCAACGATGCAGAACGCACTCCGATACATGACGTCACAACCACTGAAATGGGGGTTACTTTCCGGTATGCGCCGGGTGAGACTTTTATCAATACCAAACAACGCCGCAGACCGGTATCGCTGGACGCACCGGTATTTACTCTCTCTCATACAACCGGATTCAATGGCCTGCTGGGTGGACAATATAATTTTAACCTTACCGAAGCAAGCATCTGGAAACGCTTCTGGCTCTCTTCCTGGGGAAAGGTTGATATGACACTCAGAGGCGGAGTCCAATGGAACACCGTCCCCTTCCCCTTACTGATCATGCCAGCGGCAAACCTCTCCTACATCACACAAAAGGAGACCTTCAACCTGATCAACAACATGGAATTCCTGAACGACAGGTATGCTTCTCTGGCACTTACTTACGATATGAATGGAAAGCTGTTCAACCGTCTGCCCCTGATAAAGAATCTCAAATGGCGGGAAACCTTCCGGTTCCGGGCCTTATACGGGAACCTTACAGACAAGAACAATCCGTTCAAAAGTATGAACAACAACCTGTTCCTTTTCCCTATGCGCGACGGAGAGTTCACCAGCTTTGTAATGGATCCCAAAGTACCTTATATGGAGGCCAGTGTAGGGATCTATAATATATTCAAACTTCTGCATATCGAATACGTCAGAAGACTGACCTATCTGGACAATCCCGGTATAAATAAACACGGGGTACGTTTCATGATACAAATGATTTTTTAAATACAGTACAGAACCTATTAAAACCTATATAACTAAAGATGAAACCATTAGCAGAAAGATTACGTCCCAAGACCCTCGAAGAATACATCGGTCAGAAACATCTGGTGGGTGAGGGAGCCATCCTACGAAAGATGATCGACGCGGGACGTATCTCGTCATTCATACTCTGGGGACCTCCGGGAGTGGGAAAAACGACCCTGGCCCAGATCATTGCCAACAAACTGGAAACTCCTTTTTATACATTGAGCGCGGTGACCTCCGGTGTAAAAGATGTACGGGAAGTGATCGAACGTTCCAAAAGCAACCGTTTCTTTTCACAGGCCAGTCCAATCCTGTTCATCGATGAAATCCACCGTTTCAGCAAATCCCAGCAAGATTCACTCTTAGGAGCCGTAGAGCAGGGAACAGTGACACTGATCGGAGCCACTACGGAAAATCCCTCTTTTGAAGTGATCCGTCCGCTCCTCTCCCGTTGTCAGCTCTATGTACTCAAATCGCTGGAAAAGGACGATCTTCTGGAATTGCTGCATCGTGCCATTGAAACCGACGTGGTACTCAAAGAAAGAGACATTGAAGTAAAAGAGACGGATGCCATGTTGCGTTTCTCTGGAGGAGATGCCCGTAAATTACTAAATATCCTGGAAGTAGTTGTCGAGTCCGACACGGAACCGAAAGTGGTCATTACAGATGAGATAGTAACCGAACGGTTGCAACAAAATCCATTGGCCTACGACAAAGACGGAGAGATGCACTACGATATTATCTCCGCTTTCATCAAATCCATCCGGGGTAGCGATCCGGACGGAGCAATCTACTGGTTGGCCCGCATGGTGGAAGGGGGAGAAGATCCTTCCTTCATCGCGCGCAGGTTGGTTATTTCTGCAGCCGAAGACATTGGTCTGGCCAATCCCAACGCCTTGTTGCTGGCCAATGCCTGTTTCGATACGCTGATGAAGATCGGTTGGCCCGAAGGGTGTATCCCCCTTGCGGAAACCACGATTTACCTGGCAACCAGTCCCAAAAGCAATTCGGCCTATGTGGCTATCGACAACGCACTGGATCTGGTATGTAAAACCGGGAATCTGCCTGTTCCCTTACACCTGCGCAATGCTCCTACCAAACTGATGAAACAATTAGGCTATGGAAAGGAGTATAAATACACCCATAGTTATCAGGGAAACTTCGTACAGCAACAATTCCTGCCGGAAGAGATCGGAGAAAAGCGGTTATGGGATCCGCAATCCAATCCGGCAGAAGACAAGCTGGCCGAACGTATGAAACAACTGTGGGGAGACAGATACAAGAAATAATTTCCTACTGCATGCAAAAGTACCGTTATGTGATTTTGTATGTATGTTGAATATCACAAACACAGACAATACGACTTACGGCAGGAAACATATTTGTTGGATCCGACAAAACATGTTTCCATCCTATTTGAGTCAAATAACCTAATATCATATATATGAAAATAGTTGTATTGGATGGATATACAGTGAATCCCGGAGATCTCTCCTGGGAAGCGCTGGAAGCATGGGGAGAGTGCACAGTCTATGAACGAACCGCTCCCGAAGAATTGCCTACGCGGGCTGCCGATGCTGAGATCTTACTTACCAACAAGGTAGTACTCTCTGCGGAGATCCTGAAAACCTTACCGAAGCTCAAATACATCGGTGTATTGGCTACCGGTTACAATGTAGTGGATATAGAGGCTGCCAGGAAACAGGGTATTACAGTTACAAACATTCCTGCCTACAGTACTGCATCTGTAGCACAAATGGTATTCGCACATATCTTGAATATCACTCAGCAGGTTAAACTTCATTCGGATGAAGTGCGGCAGGGACGGTGGACAAGCAACAGCGACTTTTGTTTCTGGGATACTCCGTTGATCGAATTGCAGGGAAAAAGGATCGGGATCATAGGCCTCGGGAACATCGGATTCAAAACAGCCCGTATCGCTCTGGGATTTGGGATGCGGGTTTGTGCCTGTACGTCCAAAAGTTCACTGCAACTTCCTCCGGAAATCAAAAAACTGGAATTAGACAAGTTATTTGCTACGTGTGATATCATCAGTCTGCATTGTCCATTGACCGAAAAGACGCACAATCTGGTAAATGCACAGCGACTGGCACTGATGAAACCTACTGCCATCCTCATCAATACCGGACGCGGAGGTCTGGTAGATGAACAGGCCCTGGCAGACGCACTGAACAACGAAAAAATATATGCCGCAGGAATAGATGTACTGTCCTCAGAGCCTCCCCTGCCCGATAATCCCTTACTGACTGCCAGAAACTGCTACATCACTCCACATATAGCATGGGCCACAGAAGAGGCCCGCCAGAGACTGATGGAAATCATGGTAAGTAATGTAGAAGATTTCCTGAAAGGAAAACCGGAGAATGTAGTCTCCTGAGAAACTTCTATAAAAAAATATGTAAAAAGAGATCGTAAAAAAATTATATCTTTATGATCTCTTTTTTCTGTCATACATACCACTCCCTGCGTTTCTTCCATTTCTTCCCTTCTTTTCTTTCCGTGCGACCAGGATCAGTCCGGCAGACATTCCGGAAATCATGAATGTAAAAAAGCCATTCCTCTACTTTTTTGTGAACATCTGTGTGGATGTCTTCTCCGTAAGTCTGCCAGTTAGCCTTATAGGGTCCGAAGTAGTCATCTTCGTATTTTCCCACTCTGTCCCATTTTCTGTTATAAAGAATATCATATCCATACGCGATTCCTTTTACGGATGGTGCGGTAAGGCTGTTTCCTAATTCTGCTGCCAGCCTGTCATACGCACTGGTATGGGAAGAGAATGTTTCATAATCATTCATCAACGCGATCAACAGTTGCACTGTGGTAGGAAGCTGATCCTTATATCTTTCCTGTGCCTTCTTTTTAAACTGCATCGTATACTCTCCGAAATAGTTTTCATCGTCATTGTCCGGTTCATCATCTATGTCCCTCCATTTGAAGTAAGAAGCCAATGCTGAGATCAACGCCACTTTTTCTCCCAGTAAATTTTCATCTGCACATAAAAAGCTGATATATTCTTCCTGCGGTATACCCCTTTCTGAGGTTCCGAAAACAAACTCATTGTCCCGGTACAAATAATGAAATTCAAGTCCCGGCAAAAAGGAAGAATCGGGAAAAGCCATTTTCCCGATACAGAGTAACACCATCAGTAAAAGTATTCTTTTCATCTTGTTATAGTGAATGCATATGGAACCGGTAAAGTAACGACTACTAATTGAGTAATCCTCGTCTGCGTCTGCTCTTATCCGGAACATTCCTGTTTTTTTCGATAACATTCTATAACTCAGCCGCTCTAAACAAAGAAGTTTGGGCGGTTGTTATCCTCACAAACCCTTAATACCGCATATATATGTTGAAGAATGTATTGGTTGGCATTGGAATAGTAGCCATTATCGTATTCATCTCCTTTCTGGTAATCGGAGTGAAAGTTGTTTCTACAGTAGCTGTGTATATTGTAGGATTTATTGCCATTGTATTCCTGATCGGATATATGGTTTATCTTTTCGGCAGGTCTTCCGGTAAAAGCAATGACTGAGAAAGTCAGCTAAGAATAGAGTCTATATACAAAAACTCCGGAACAAAGTGGTGTTGTCCCGGAGTCTATACCCAAAATAAGTAGTAAACAGGCTATTCCCCCATTCCTTTTTTCGGTCTGGTTATATTTTAGAATATCCGGCCGTTCAGACGGAAAGTCATTACCGGATATACAGTGATCTTATTCATTGTATTGATAAAACCGTTGTTATCCAATTCGCTGTTGATCAGTTCTACTACATCCGAATTGCTGCTTACGATCTTAGGTTTACCATGGAACATGGCTCCCAGTTCGAACTGCGCGGCTACACGCTTTTTAGGTACGGCCCTTCCGAAACCAATGCCCACATAAGGTTTTACTCCGTTGATCTTGATCCCCGCGTCTACCTTACCGTTTTCGTCGGCAGTGATGGTATAGTCATCGATCACAATCCCACTGCTCAGATCCAGATTATACCCTAATTCATTATTGATCAGAGAAGAATAAGGTTTCAATGCCCTATCAATCTTTACAATGTCTTCGGGCAGGTATCCGTCTACGGAGATCAATCTGCTTTTTCCGAAATAAAGTCCGGCAGTAAAGTGAAAAGAAGATCTTTTGGAAGGATACATATCTACCAGGACTTTTCCATTGATCAATCCAAGCTTGGCATCCAGTTTGACCTCGTTGTCCAGTTCGTGCACACTGGTCGGCAATCCTTCCTGACGCAGAAGATCGCCGATGGTCTGATTGGTGTTAGGGATCTGAATACCTACCACATTGCTCAAGTCATTAAAACCGTTCCCGTATTCGATATCAAAATCGGTTGAATACGTAAAAGGGAACATAGCAAAACCGGCACGCAGTGTAAAGTGAGAATTGATCGGACTGGCTACCTGCAAACCTACACCTGTGGTTCCTACTTCTATTCCTACTCCCAGGTGGCGGAAAGGTTTCTTGTCATTCTTCTCATTTTGCGCGATCAGAGAACCTGTGGCCAGCATCATGACCACCACACATAGCAAACTAACTCTTTTTTTCATTTGTGATTTCAATTAAGTAATAGAAAAATTATTCTTTACGAATTACCAGATGTAATGATATGAAGTGCAAAAATATATAAAATAAATCAATAGTTAAGTTAAATTTATCATTTATTTCTATTGCGTGTACTGATGCGGCAGGATGATAATGGCTACATGTTTATGTGAATAGTTTCTGAAAAGAGACAATAAACGATAGTCTATATAGATGACTGATACATGTAAATACCCGCAGAAAAAAGGTGTGATATTATACACAGGCTTTCTCACCATAATTTTTATTTCATTAGAATCTTCTTTTTCAACTTCTTTCAGTGAATAAGTGATTCTCTCCCGTCCTGAAAGGACGGCCGACGCCACCCCGGGTACAGAAGATGATAAAAACAAGGAGTGCTGAAGGTACGACCGAAATTTCAGTGTATCATTTTCTTTCGGTCGTACCTTCAGCACTCCCTGGGCAGCGCGATTTAATAACCTCAGGGCAGCGTCTTGCTCCGGTTCCCTGCGCTTCGCCTTACCCCAGGCTGGAACCGATCGTCCCTCCGGGACTTTTTAATACATTCATTTTTTTATAACGAGACAGCCTCTTCGGAATCATTTCCCGGCAAGCGGAAGCGTATAGATCACGCGATTGGCTCTGCCGTGACGTACAATGATCCCTTGCTTCACAAATGCATTCAGGTCTTTCTGCGCTGTATTCTTCAGTCGCCCGGTCATGGCAGAATAATCTATGCGGGTAATAAAAGGATGTGTCTCCAGATAGCGTAGCAAGCGCCGTTTGCGCTCTTCTTCCGACAGGCTGGAAGAGACTTGTAGCCCTTGTCCGGGTTTGGCACGTTCCACAAAGCCACTTATCTTCTTCCTGAACTTCCGGGTAGCCCGGAAATTGACATTGTTGAAATAGATAGAGGGCGCACGTATTTCCGAACGATCATGCACCGTGCGTATAGCCATCAGGCTGGCCGAGAAATAGCCGATCTCTCCGAACTGTACATGATATCCTTCACGCAGATAATAGGCCACTCTCTCTGCGAGAGCCGACATCACTCCTTTCAGTTCGCCGACATCGAAGGTAGACGCATGAGAGATATCTTCCAGGATTCTTTGGGTAGATACAGTACCGTAGGAAACGATACGCGGATGAAGCGGTTGCTTTTCTTTGTCCCCTTTAGGGTTAGGGTTCTCTCTGAAGTCATAGATTGCAGTCATAACAAACAGTAGATTTAATAAGTTAAAACATAGGTTTTATACACATTGCATATAACATTAAGCATATATGCTACTGACTTTAGTCGGGCCTGCAGATGAAGGCTGATCAGCCCACAGTTGCAGGCCAATGGGCCCACATATGAGATCCGATCGGCCCACATCTGAGGGCCCAATTAAAATCAGTGGTAAAGATACTTAATCTCAGGGACAAAGGCAATTAATCCTTCCTCTTTTTCAGGTTAAATAAAGAGGGAAAAGGGATGGCAGCTATCCCTCCGGATCATTCTTCCCTGAGGTGTACCCGGAAACAGGCCGCGGGTAGTCCGGCGTTGTTGCGCAGGTTTCCTTCGATGTAGTTTCGGAAACAATATCGCACTTCGATGGGATCGGTGATCTGATCGTGCCAGACCCTGACCCGGGCGCTTCCGTTGACGATCTCTGCCCGGGCAGGGACAAATACACTGTCGGCACCTGCTATTTCAAAACCAATGACTTGTTCGTTTTCCGGATTCAGTCCCTCTTCGGCATGGTCAAACATCAATTCGATCTTTCCTTCTACCGGTTTCCATGAACGAAAAACAGGACCACAATAAGAGAAACCTTTGATCCCGTAGGACTGGGCCAGTGCCCGGAATGCCAGTTGCAGCGTCTCCTGGCTCATCCACGTCTCTATTTTAGAGGCGCTCCACGATGCACAGACCAGTCCTACCGGAACACCAAGTTTTCGCTGCAACAATTCACCAAAGTAATAAGCGGTAGCACTGAATCCTGCCATAGCTTCAAAGGTTTCATGTGAACCGTCTACCGGTTGGCCCCGGAAACCTCTGACAGGCATTTCCATATTCGACTGTCCGGAGCATAGCCACACTTCGCCGATCAGGATATTTTCCAGAACAAGTTCTTCTCCATCAGAACATACGATCCGATAGGGTCCTCCGGCTTTTGGAGTAAGAACTTCGATGAGCCATCTACCACTTTTATCGCTATGTGTCTCCCGGGTAGCACCATCCCAGGAAGTCATCACCATCACTTTGGTCTGGGGAGTAGCTTTTCCCCACAAGCGTACGGAAGACTGCTGTTGCAAAACCATGTTGCTACCCAGAACGGCAGGCAGTTCGATCTTTGCTTGTAATGCGGCTGCGCAGCAAAGAAAAAGAATACACCCGATCAGGCGGTGAATGACAGTATGGTTCAGCGAGATAGATAAAAGAGAATGGTATGTGTAACGTGTCGTCATAAGCAGATTAAAAACAGGGATTAGATGAAGAAAGATTTCCTGTAGAGACGCAAAGAGATTTACGATTTAACGATGTACGATGTACGATTGAAATTACAGAAAGAATATGTTTGTAAATCCCTATGCGTAACATTTTATAGGCAACCATGCAAGACACATGGCGTGCGTCTCCATGGTATACGTCCAATAAAGGATATTCAGTCCAATCAAACGTGTATCTCCCATATAACGAACATATTCAACCCGGAACTGGTGATCATAGGCGGAACGCTCTCGCTGACGGAAGATTACATCACACACCCCATCCGGACAGCAGTAAAGAAATATTCGCTGAATTTAGTCAACAAAGATTCGGCCATCGTCACTTCCAAACTGAAGGACCGGGCGGGCATTGTGGGGGCTTGCATGCTGGCCCGCAGCAGAATGTTTGAATCTTAATGCGTGAAACAGCTTTGATACAGACCTGGGCAGAGTCTTGTCGCAAGCGATGTGCAGATACCCCGACAGCTCATTAAGTAGATCGGTCAGGAAGAGATCCTCCTGAAAAACCCTCTCTCCTTCCTGCATACATCCTGAGTGCTATGCTCCTACCGGATATCGATAAAGGATTTACCGAATTTCTGCCCGTATGCCTCCGAATATTCTCTGGCAAATCTTTCGTAGGCTTTTTTGGCCAATGAATGTTTGCCCAATGCTACATACCTCTGGATACGCGGTTGAAGGGTATATTCGTTGAGAGGATCGAACCGGAAAAAGTGAATGATTACACAGAAATACTCCGCTCTGCAAAGCAACCCAATATACGCTTTTCACCCCATCCCCCTACGCTTTTTGACAACTCACCCCGCTTCGTCAGAAAATCTCCCCTGCTGTCCACACCTACCTTTTCGCTTCCATTTGTCATTTTTCACCCTCTTCTTCTCCGGTTTTTCTTTACTACGACGCAAATCGACAAATATAAAACGTATATTGACGCTTATTTATAAATCAAACGCCCTATTTTTGTGATACGCATTCAGGCAACCCATTTACCCATCTAAAATCAGGACACATGCTGAAGATTCTTCTTCTATCGGATTTCACCAGTGAGTACAGCCGTCTGCTGCTCAGAGGATTTCTTCGATACTCGAAAGAGGTCGGCGGATGGAGTTTCTACAGGATCCCACTCACACCGGACGACCGCTATGAAAATACAGTCATCAAGATCGCGCAGAAATGGGGAGCCGATGCCATTATCGGGCAGATCTCGGATGTAAATGTACAAAAATTAAAGTCAATAGGTATTCCCATCATATTACAGAATTACACCGACAGGATCAGTGGCATCTCCAACATCACAGGCGATTATTGGGGAACGGGTATCATGGCCGCAAATTACTTCCTGAAAAAAAGGTATAAGCACTTCGCATTCTATGGCACGCGCACCACCGTCTGGTCGAGAGAGCGCGAAGAAGGCTTCCGGGAAAGGATCACCGAAAGCGGACACGAGATGATCTGCTACAACGAAGACTACAACATTCGCTACGGCTCCACCTCAGACCTGTCCCTGCTGAAAGACTGGGTGATGGCTCTGCCCAGGCCCATTGCCCTGTTTGCCTGTGACGACGCGTTTGCCTTGCGTGTCACGGAAGTCTGCTGTCTGCACAACATCCGTGTACCGGAAGATGTGGCCGTACTGGGAGTAGACAACGACGAGATTCTGTGCAACATGTCCGACCCTCCCCTTTCCTCCATTGTACTGGATGTGGAGAACGGAGGGTATCAGGCAGCCTGCCACCTCGAACAGATCATTAGCAACCGCGACCTGCCCCAGTTCAACATTACGATCAATCCTGTGCGCATCGAAAGAAGAAAATCCACAGAAGGATACGCGATAGACGATCCTTTGGTGCTCTCGACCCTCCGCATGATCGAAGACGAGAACAACCACCAGCTCACCATCACCGAAATACTCAGACAGGTACACGTCTCCCGCCGGGTACTCGAAAAACGCTTCAAAAGTATGGTAGGCCAATCCATCTACCAGTACATGCTCAAACAACGGATCTCCTGGTTTGCGGAAAAACTACTGACCTGTGACAAACCTGTTGCTGAACTCGCCTTTGAGCTAGGATACGAAGATTACATCAACCTGTCCAAAGGTTTCAAACGGATATACAACATGTCACCCACACAATACAGAAACCAGTATGCCACCGGCAAAGGAACAACAGGCTGACGCGATCCGGAAAAGAACCGGAGCCCGTCAGGAAAGAGAAAGGAAAAGACAGAGCGTATGACTTCCCTTTGTCCCGGAGAGACCATGAAGGACTTTACCTGACAGGCATATCGGAATATCGGAACCGACAGCTGTTTTTTTACCGGAAAACAGCCGGATCAGACAAAGAGGAGAGAAACAAAAGGTGCAGATTACTAACAAACAGAACCATGACAAACCAACCACAAAGGTTACTTGCTTTAGATGTAATGAGAGGGATCACCATAGCCGGCATAATTATGGTCAACAATCCCGGTTCGTGGAAATATGTCTACGCTCCTTTGCAACACGCCCTATGGAACGGACTCACCCCTACCGACCTGGTCTTTCCCTTCTTTATGTTTATCATGGGAGTCTCCATACATATATCCTTCCGGAAATACGGTACCGGTCTCAACCGCACAGTAGGGACAAAGATCCTCAGACGCACACTCTCCCTTTTTGCGGTGGGACTGGCGCTCGAAGCCTTTTCTGGAATATGCGCAGGCACCTTCTCCATAGAGCATTTCCGCATCATGGGTGTCATGCAACGCCTGGCACTTACCTACGGCGGAGCAGCCCTTCTCACACAAACTGTGAGCAAAAAACATTACCCGTGGGTCATCGGTGGCATCCTCACAGCATACCTCCTGATCCTGCAACTGGGCAACGGATATGTACAATCTGCCGATAACCTGCTCTCTGTCGTGGATATCAACATCCTGGGAGCCAATCATATGGCCAAAGAGATCCTGCCGGATGGAAGTTCCTTCCCTTTCGATCCCCTGGGACTGCTCAGTACGATCCCCGGAATCGCGCACGTGATGCTGGGAGTATGTGCCGGAAACATCATCACCTCAGTCAGAGACAACCACACCCGCATCGAACAGCTCTTTACAGGGGGCAGTATACTGTTATTTACCGGATACCTGTTGCAATACCTCGACCCCGTCAATAAGAAATTATGGACCAGTTCCTATGTACTCCTTACCTGTGGCATGGGAGCGCTGTTGCTGGCACTGCTCATCTGGATCATCGATATCAAAGGCCGTAAGAAATGGAGCCGGTTTTTCCAGTCTTTCGGGGTCAACCCCCTCTTTATGTATGTGTTGGGATGGGTAGCAGCCGTGTTGCTGAATACCATCACCCTACACATAGGAAGCAACCCCGTAAGCATCAAAAAACTCTTGTACGGCAGTGTATTACAACCCCTTTTCGGGGATTATCCCGGATCACTTGTCTATGCCATTTTATTTATCTGTTTCATCTGGACATTCGGCTATGTCCTGTATAAGAAAAAAATCTATATCAAACTATAACCCCCTACATCCATCGTTACCTTATGACACCAGAAAAGAAAAACATACAACCTTCCGGATACCTGATCCCTATGCTCACGTTGGGGACCCTGTTCTTTATCTTCGGGCTTGTCTCGTGGGTCAATGCCATCCTGATCCCCTATTTCAAAGTAGCCTGCGAACTCACTCACACACAGTCTTACCTGGTAGCACTGGCCTTTTACATTGCCTACCTGGTCATGTCTATCCCGGCTTCCAGACTATTGAATAAGGTTGGCTACAAACGGGGCATCATGATCGGGCTCTGGTTCATGGCAGCGGGAACGCTCTTGTTTGTACCTGCGGCGTATACCCGTACGTATGGCATCTTCCTTACCGGGCTCTTCACCATCGGTACGGGACTGGCCATCCTCCAGACTGCGGCCAACCCCTATGTCGTGATCATCGGCCCGATCGAATCGGCAGCCCGCCGCATCAGTATCATGGGACTTTGCAACAAGATCGCTGGCATCCTGGCTCCCCTGCTGTTCGCGGCGGTGATCCTGAAATCGTCAGACTCCGTCTTGTTCGAAATGATCAGGAACAACGCTATTGAAGGAGCAGAGAAAAGCGCGATGCTGGACGAACTCATCCGCAGGGTAATTGTCCCCTATACGCTGCTTTCCTCCTTCCTGTTCCTCTTCGGCTGTGCCATCCGGCTGATCCGGCTTCCGGACATCACCCCCGGAAAAGAGGATGAGGATGCCACGCACACAGACCGGGATTCTATCCTGGATTACCCCTATCTCATCCTGGGAGCCGTGGCCATCTTCTTCCATGTGGCGGCACAGGTCATCTCCATTGATACCGTCATCAGTTACGCCGAAATGATGGGACTGGATCTCAACGAAGCCAAGATATTCCCGAGCATCACCATGTCCTGTGCCCTGGTAGGCTATGGCCTGGGCATCCTCCTGATCCCCCGGATCATCAGTCAGAAGAATATGCTGCGCATCAGCTCTACCGCAGGTCTGGTACTCTCTTTGTGTGTATGTCTGGTTTCGGGTCACGTCCGCCTGTTTGGTATGGATACGGATGCTTCTATCTGGTTTCTTTGCCTGATGGGTGTACCCAACGCCCTGATCTATGCCGGTATATGGCCGCTGGCCATTCACGACCTGGGACGGTGGACCAGCCGCGGCTCGTCCCTCATGGTCATGGCCTTGTGTGGCAACGCCTTTATGCCGGTGATCTACGGTCTGCTGGCCGACAGCTACGGACTACGCGTAGGATACGTGGTACTCATTCCCTGTTTCATTTACCTGATGTTCTATGCCTTCTACGGGCACAAGATCAACAACTGGTCACAACTATGGAAAGGAATCAGATGATACATATATACAACGGAGAGATCCTCACCCCGGAACGTAACCTGGGTATAGGTACGGTAACGATTGAGGGTAACAAAATAATCGGTATTCAACAGGGAAATGCCGGGGCAGAGGGTGGCCTCTCCATAGATGCCCGGGGTGGCTACATTGCTCCCGGATTCATAGACATCCATACACACGGAGCAGGCAATGCTGATTTCATGGACTGTACGGAAGAGGCTTGCCTCACCATTGCCCGCACACACGCGCGCTACGGTACCACCCTGCTCTACCCCACCACACTGGCTTCGGACAACGGAGAACTGTTCCGCTTTCTGGATATATACGACCGCGTGAAACACCAGCAAGAGGGTGCGGCGTTCGGAGGACTGCATCTCGAAGGACCCTATTTCAGTGTTGCCTTCCGGGGAGCCCAGGACCCGAAGTTCCTCCGCAACCCGCACCCCGCGGAGTATATGGAGATCCTGGAACGTTCCGACGATATTGTCAGGTGGAGCCTCGCTCCCGAACTGCCGGGAGCCCTGGAACTGGCCGACGAGCTTTGCCGCCGCGGCATCAAACCCTCCGTCGCGCATACCGACGCTGTCTACGAAGACATTGTCGAAGCCCACAGGCATGGCTTCCGCCACATCACGCACTTCTATTCGTGCATGAATGGCATCACCCGCCGCAATGCCTTCCGCTACGCGGGCTGTATCGAAGCGGGATACCTGATAGACGATCTCTGTCTCGAACTGATCGCGGACGGTATCCACGTACCCGAACCGCTGATGCGACTGGTAACAAAGATCAAAGGGCCGGACAAGATCGCCCTGGTCACAGACTCCATGAGAGCGGCGGGTATGCCGGAAGGGAAAAGCATCCTGGGCAGCCTCACCCACGGACAGGAGGTGATCGTGGAAGACGGCGTGGCCAAGATGCCCGACCGCCAGGCCTTCGCGGGCAGCGTGGCCACGGCAGACAGACTGGTGCGTAACATGTACCAGGTGGCGGGACAACCGCTCACAGATGCTGTACGGATGATGACCCTCACTCCGGCTACCCTGATGGGTATAGACCACCGGAAAGGGAAAATAGCCCCGGGCTACGATGCAGACATAATCATCTTCAATAAAAACATACACGTAACACATACCTTTGTACAAGGGAAAAAAATCTTCTGACAACCATGAAACAAATGAAAAAAGACCTCTTAGATATCAGGATCTACGATACCCGCGAAGAATCAGGTGCGGCCGCGGCCGAGGATGCCGCGCGATACATCAACGAACTGCTGGGCACACAGAAAGAGATCAACATCCTTTTTGCCGCGGCTCCCTCGCAGAACGAATTCCTGACGGCACTCATTCAGCATCCGATAGACTGGAGCCGAATCCATGCCTTGCACATGGATGAATACATCGGCCTCCGGGAAGAGGACGAGCAACGATTCGGCAACTATCTAAAAAAACAGATCTTTGATAAAGTCAACCTAAAGTCCGTGCATTACCTGTTCCGGGAAGACGCGCGCCCCGAAGAAATCTGCCGACACTACAGTGACATATTGGAAAGGTATCCGATCGACATCGTCTTCATGGGCATCGGAGAGAACGGACACATTGCCTTCAACGATCCGCACGTAGCCCTTTTCAACGATCCGGTCCCGGTAAAGATCGTCGTCCTGGACGAGACGTGCAGGCAGCAACAGGTCAACGACGGTTGTTTCCACACCCTGGAAGAGGTACCCCTGCAAGCCGTCACCCTCACCATCCCCGCCCTGATGAAGGCCCGTCGGATCTTCTGCATCGTACCTGCCGCCACCAAAGCCAACGCAGTGGCCGCCACCGTACAGGGAGAGATCACCCCGGAATGTCCTGCCTCTATCCTGCGCACCCACAAAGCTGCGACGCTGTATTGCGACCGCGAGAGTGCGAAACAAATCAAGGGATTTACGATTTACTGATTGACGATTTACGATTGAAGGTAGCTGTTATGTTTGATTATATACCATATTATAAACCAATTGTTCTACGGATGCAATATCTGCCGCATTCACAATCTGATAATTGTGGATCAGGGTCCAATAATCCTGTTTTACGGATACTATATGTATCGCATTCACGATCCGATAAGTGTGGGTTAGGATCCAATAATCCTGTAGAGACGCCGGCGTGCGTCTCCGCGATATACGTCCAACCAAGAAACGGAAATTTATGTCTGATGATACATACAGAACCCCTGAAATACATAAAATATACGGAACACACGGATCGCCCCCTTTATATGCCCCGGAAATACACATCGCACGACGGGACCTACACCGCGGAGACATACTATGTTATGTTGGACCTGCACCGCGGAGACACACGCCGTGCGTCTCTACAAGTGGATGTTTTCATCAACTGCATTTTAAATCGTACATCGTAAATCTGTAAATCGTACATATATGAAACACCCCAATCCCATAAAAAAAATCATTGTACTCTTCTTTGCCCTCTGCACTTCCTGGGCCATATACGCGCAAAACGATCCGGAACACACATTCCGCGTCAAAGGTTTCTACATAGACTGCCGCACCGAAGTGATGCAGATGTCTGCCGTCAAACAATGGGCATTTGAATTGTCGCGCAAAGGCATCAATACGTTGCTGTTCGAATACGAAGCCACCTTCCCTTTCAACCGGCACGCCACGTTGTGTAATGAATATGCCTATACCGAAGCAGAGGTAAAAGACCTGGTCAGCTACTGCGCCGGGCTGGGGATAGACCTGATCCCCTTGCAGAACTGCTTCGGACACTGCGAGTACATCCTCAGGCACGACCGCTACGCGCACCTCCGGGAAGACAAGAAAGAGGTATCCCAGGTATGCCCGCTCAAGATAAAGGAAGCCACACAGGTGTTCGGAGAGATCTTCCGGGAAGTAGCTGCTCTGCACCCTTCGCAGTATTTCCACATCGGTGCCGATGAAACGTATCTGCTGGGCGATTGCAAACACTGCGCCGCCGTAGCTGCCACAGAGGGCAAGTCCAGACTGTTCGTAGATTATGTGAAAGCCATGTGCGACATCGTACTGGAGATAGGAAAGACACCGATCATCTGGGCAGACATTATCCTCATGCACCCCGAAGCGTTGCAGGAACTGCCCAAAGAACTGATCTTTATAGATTGGAACTACGGCTGGGAACCGGATCGTTTCGGCAAACTGGACAACCTCTACGCTACCGGTGCCGAAGTATGGGGGGCACCTTCCATGCGTTCCCACCCCGACAACATCTACCTGACCCAGTGGGAGAAACATTTCAACAACCTGTCCGTATTCGTTCCGTTTGCCCGGGAAAAGAACTACCAGGGCATGATCCAGACCTCCTGGTCTACCAGCGGGATCTACGGATATCATTTCGACACCAACTGGGAGATTATCAACATGCAACCCGTCCGCAGTGTATATCCGACCTCGGGATTCAATGTACTGGTCGATGCCTATTGCGAAGCCGTAAACACGGATCAACCCTTAGAGAGCCGGGAGTTCTGCCTGAGGTATGCCCAACAGCAGTACGGACTCAATAGCGCGGAAAGTGAGATCTTCCGGGAATACCTCACTCATCCCCAATATCCGATCCTGCAAAATGGCAGGGACGAAAAAGGCACCCCTGTAGCTACCCTGCTGGATGATTGCCTGAAACTGAAGGAAAAATTCGGCAAGCTATCGCCCCAAACCAACCGGGAAGACTTTGAGCACTACAACCTCATGTTGGATCTGCGGATCAACTACCTCGCCTATAAAAAGGTGGAAGCCTTCTACGAATCGGAGCAGTACAACCGCTCCCACGCGCCCGAACTGCTCCGACAACTCAAACACATCATCAACGAATCAAACCAATTAGACAAACGATTTATTCAACTCACCCGGGACTACCTGAAGCCCGGACAACCGGAATACATCAACCGGTTCCGGACCGAAAAGATGAAAGCGCTCTATCAGTGGCTGGCCAACAACCAACCCTGATCGCCTCTCCCGGAAGATCACACTCCGGGAACAGAGCCTCCGCAGAGAAGGTAAAGAACGGATGAGGCGGCTATGTACGCCCATCCCACCCAACAAACAGTAAAAAAAGGAAAATGATCATATGTGTACCTTTTCTGAACAATCGAAGGAGTCTGTCACCCCGCTCTTTCCTATGTTTGCACCAGACAAACAACCGGAGCCCGTCAACCGGGTCCGGACCGGAAAGAGAAAGTCATTCGATCAGCAGGTTGTCAGCAACCTACCCTGATTTCCGGAACAGAAGGCCATGCGCAGGGTCAGCTGCCCGGAAGAATACACTCTGAAAAACATTTATAACTAAATTCTAATAAACATGAGAAAACAAAGAAAAAACTTACCGCCCAAAGTTCCCTTATAGGTAGCACACAGGACTTTCTCTTTTGCTCCCTGACGCGTACCGACTCTCAGGAAAAACGAAACACCAGAAGTTTCACAATAGATCTTACTTATTCAGACAGGAAAAACAACAGGAAGTTACATCCGACTTTATACAGAGCCTGCTACAGGTCTTGTACATAGGGAAAAGGATGCAGCCGGGGGATGCTATGGCCTGTACGCCAACACAGAATCCCTACCGCCGCTACGGAATATATACCGAAGAGGGTAATGGCTCATCAGAAACGGGATATATCCAACTGTAAATGGGGAAACTAACCGTGAATGGTATATGGTCAACCATAAACGGGGACGACTAACTGTAAACGGAACGATTAACCGTAAATTGTATAGGGTCAACCGTAAATGATTACCTGTAGCGACGCACGGCTGATATACACCCAATAAACATGGGCTATATATCCTAATATAGGGACTCATTACATGGAATACATCCCTGAATTGAACCTACACCGCGGAGAAGCAAATCTACGGCTCATATGATTACATATGAGATTTGACTACCGAAGTTTACGAAAGGTTTACATAGATATACTTTCTGTATTTCCAATCGTACATCGTAAATCAGTAAATCGTAAATCTCTTTGCGTCTCTACAGGTAATCAAATCCCGAAAGACAATCAGATCCCGAAGAAAAAAACAGATAAGTAAGATACCCGAATACACCCAATAGGCTATTAGAACATATACAACAAAAGAACGCAGGAAAGCAAAAGAGAACGTCTCTCCACCGGAACCGCCCGACAGACACAGGGGACACTCTCCCTCCGGGAGAACAGTCGGCAGACTCCGGCAAACCAAGTGAAGATGGCCCCGGGTACATCATCCCGGCGATACCGCCCCCGGAGCAGGCCATCCGATTTCAAGTAACAATACACCTTTATGAAATGTAATAAATGAGTTTATAATGAAAGGACAAAAGCAAACAAATAGGAAACGCATTTCACAGGCCCTCTCCCGCGGGATATGGCTATGTGTACTTGTTTGTGCGGTATCTGTACAGACGGCTTTCGGTCAGAACAGCGTGATGGTAACGGGTACAGTCACAGAAGAATCCGGAGAAACCGTGATCGGCGCCAACGTGATGGTCAAAGACCTGCACACCGGAACCATCACAGACATAGACGGGAACTACAGCATCTCTGTTCCCGAAGACGCCACACTCGTCTTCTCCAGCGTAGGTATGGAAACCCAGGAGATCCGCGTCTCCGGCCGCACCACCATCAACGTGGTGTTGAAACTGGCCAGCGTAGGCATCGAAGAGGTAGTAGTCACCGCGTTTGCCACACAGAAAAAGGTGAACGTCACGGGTGCCATTTCCACCGTATCGGGCAGAGACATCCTCGCGGCCCCCGTAGCCAACATCTCCAACGCCCTGGTGGGCGTAGCACCTGGACTGAGTGCCGTACAGGCCGGGGGTGAACCCGGACGCAACGAATCCGACATCACCATCCGCGGGGTAGCCACCTACGGAAGCACCGCGCCGCTCATCGTCATCGATGGGGTAGAGCAGGCAGCCGAACAGGCATTCACCGCCTTCAACGCGCTCGATGCCAACGAGATCTTAGGCATCAGTATCCTGAAAGACGCCTCCTCTACGGCGGTGTACGGTATACGCGCGGCCAACGGGGTCATCATCGTCACTACCAAACGCGGGAGCGCGGGAAAGCCTAAAGTAAGCCTCTCTACCAGCTTCGGGGTCACCAAGGCTACCTCCCTGCAAAAGGGACTCTCTTCGTACGACTGGGCCATGTTCCGCAACGAAGGCGTACAAAACGAGATCAACGCTTTCGGCAACAACGCCTTAGCCGCCTACCTCTACAACGAAGACGACCTGTGGAAATTCAGGAACAACCGCGACTTCACCCCGCAGGAGGTGGATGCCATGACGCACCTGACCGCCACCCAACGCGAACAGCTCAAGAACAGCCCTGCCCTCTACTACGGCAGCAACGACCTCTACGCCCAGCAGTTCGGTGAGTACGGACCCCAGTGGCAGATGAACGTCAACATCTCCGGAGGTACCGAAAACGTGAAGTACTTCGTTTCCCTCGGATATTTCAGCCAGGAGAGTATCACCAAGGCTGCCAAATACTACGGTGCCGACACAGGGTCCAAGTTCACCCGTTACAACTTCCGGTCCAACATCGACATAGATGTGATCAAAAACACCACCATCTCCGTGAACATGGCCGGACAGTTCGGGACCACACAGGGTCCCGGTGCCGACGGAACAGACCCGTATGACATGAGCAGCCGTTACCGGACCATCATGCAATACATCTACGACGGCAATCCCTTCATGGCACCCGGTATCATAGACGGTCACCTGATCAGTGGCATCAGTCGCCCCTCCGGATCGGTACAGGAAGACCTCTACCAGAAGACCGGAAGCACGGTCGGAGACCAGAACGCCGTCTACAACCTGCTCAAATCGGGTACCGGATACCTCTACAATACCCTGCTCGACAACACGATACGCATCAAACACACCATGCCCTACCTGCTCAAGGGCCTGAGCATGCAAGCATCTGTCAACTACCAGGACAACTACAACCGCTACGTCATCGTATTGCCCTCCATCCCCGCATATACCTTCCGCAGAAACATGGACAACCCCAACGAGATCGACTTCTTCGGTGGTGCCATGAGCGGAGACAGCTTCGAATCCCGGGGATATAGCAACTGGAACAAACTCTATATCGACGCCGGTATCACCTACGAAGGAGCCTTCGGCGGACACAATGTAGGTGCGCTGTTCCTGGGCAAGGCATCCCGTTACACCATGCCTACCGGAGACTCACACAACACCCCTTCCGGCATCATGGGACTGGTGGGCCGCGTCACCTACGACTACAAACAGCGTTATATGGCTGAGTTCAACATGGGTTACAACGGCACCGAGCAGTTTGCCAAAGGAAAACGCTTCGGATTTTTCCCCGCCTTCTCTCTGGGATGGGTACCCACCAACGAAACCTGGTTCCCGGAAAACAGATGGGTCACCTTTGCCAAGATCCGTGCCTCCTACGGAGAGGTAGGTAACGACCAGCTCGGCTACAGCCGCTACCTCTACCTGCCCAATACCTACAACCTGGGTCAGGGAGGATATTACCTGGGTACCTCCGACGGCTCCTCGGCCAACCCTCACTACCAGGGTGCCCTCGAAGGAAACCTCGGTAACCCGAGCGTCACCTGGGAAAAAGCCCGCAAATACGACATCGGGTTCGAAGCCCGCTTCCTGGACGACCGCCTGTCGTTCATGTTTGACTGGTTCAACGAAGACCGCAGCAGCATCCTTACCCGCCTCGGCGTGATACCGGCTACCTACGGGGTAGCCACCGGCAGCGTGCCTCCGGCCAACGTAGGAAAGACCAACAACAAAGGATACGAAGTGGTACTGGGCTGGAACGACCGGATCGGAGAAGTGGGTTACCAGATCGAAGGGAACCTCAGCTACGCCCGCAACAAGATCATCTACAAAGCGGAAGCTCCCAATCCCTACGACTGGATGAACGAGACCGGACACAGCATCGGATAGCGTTTCGGGCTCAAGACAGACGGCCTCTACAACACAGAGGAAGAACTCAACTCACGCCCCTACAATACCTTTACCAGCAACCGCACCACCCTGGGAGACATCAAGTATGTAGACCTCAACGGCGACGGCGTCATCGACAACAAAGACATCGCCCCCATCGGCTACCCCAACCGTCCGCAGTACCAGTTTGGTCTCAAACTGGGATTCAACTACAAGGGATTCGACCTCCGGATGCTCTTCAACGGCACGGCAAAAGGCTCTTTCTATGTGCGCAGGATATCCATCCCGTTCTACAAAAACGCAGGGAACGCCTTCAAATGGCAGTACAACGGACGCTGGACACCGGAGAAATACGCAGCAGGCGAGAAGATCACCTACCCCCGCGCTACCTTCAACTCAGACATCACCAGCCACAACTTCCTGGATAGTGACTACTGGATGATGCCCAACGACTTCCTCAAGCTCAAGAACATCGAACTCGGGTACACCTTCCCGGCCAGTATGCGCTTCATGAAGGCCACCAAGATGTCTTCATTGCGCCTCTATGCCAACGCCAACAACGTATACGCGTTCATCAACAAGATGAGACACATCGGTATCGATCCGGAGACCAAGGAAACCAGCGACTATTCCTACGTCTACCCCATCACCACCACACTCATCTTCGGACTCAATATTCAATTCTAAAAAAGGATCATCATGAAAAAGATATGTACTATATTACTCCTTCTCGTTTGCCTGACGGCAAACTACTCCTGCCAGGATTTCTTCCTGCAGAAGCCGGATGTATCGGGAACTGTTGATCTGGACGAGATCTATTCTTCTACCAAGAACGCGGAAGCCGCCCTGTTCCGCTGCTACCGCGATGTGCTCAAACACGGTTGGCCCACCGGTATCGGCTGGGGACACGGTACCCTGGGGGCCATATCGGGTGAGGTCAGCAAGGGCTGGAGCTGGCACGCCACCTGGCAGATCTACGACGCCGGACTCATGCCCAACCCGCATACCAACGCCTTAGACGGATCGGCCGGTGCCGACCACTTCGGTCAGAACTGGGAATACATCCGCGCCTGCTTCATCGTCAAAGAGAACATAGACCGCGTACCCGATATGGACGATACCATGAAGGCGTATGTCAAGGCCGAGGCCACCGCACTCATCGCCTACCGCTACATGGGTATGTTCTACCGCTACGGAGGAGTACCCATCGTTACACAGTCGTTCCTGCCCGAAGACGACCTCGAGATCCCGCGCGCCTCCTTGCAGGAGACCCTGGACTATACCCTGGAGCTGATGGAAGAGGCGCTACTGACCCTTCCCGATTCCTGGGCGAATATCGGTGGGAACGGTGTCTACGTAGGCCGCCTCACCAGAGGAGCCGTACTGGCCATGAAAGCCCGCTTGTTGATGTTCGCGGCGCGCCCGCTCTTCAACTCGGCTACTCCCTACCTCTCTTTCGATGATCCTTCCAACAACAACCTGATCTGCTTTGGCAGTGCCGACCCGACGCGCTGGCAGGCTGCCATCGCCGCCAACGAAGCGGTACTCACCTGGGCCAATGCCAACGGCTACGCACTCATCAATACCGGAGGCGCGGGTGTCGGACAGCCCAACCCGAATGCGGCCGACGACTACGGCACAGCTACCTCCGTACTCAACAACAAAGAGGTGATCCTGGCCTATAAGCTGGATGAGGGATACAACCAGCTCTCCCGGTACTACAATACCTCGGGCAATTATCCCGACAGCGACAACCGTTCAGACAGCGGACAGTCGGGCATACTCACCAACATCCTCGAGTACTACTACGACCAGAACGGCAACGACATGGACTGGCCCAAGGTCGGAGAGTCCAGCCCCCGTCCCGCGCAGAACTGGCTCAACAATATCAACAAGGTAGAGGCCCGTTTCCGCATGGACATCTGTGCCATCGGAGTAGGTTCGCTCAGCAACCCCGGTATCAGCACCTGGCAGAATACCGGCTGGGGCAGACGCTTGGTCAACCTGGAGATCAACGACGGACCGTCGTCCAACTCCTTCCCCGAAGCCTCTCAGGTGGGCTACGGAGCCGGCCCCTCTACAAAGTTCTACTACAAAGCAGGCTCCCGCCTCTGGTTCGAGCCCCCCTTGTTCCAGCTGGCGGAAACCTACCTCAACCTGGCCGAAGCCTATAACGAGGCGGGCGACCCCACCAACGCCCTCAAGAACCTGAATATGGTGCACAACCGCGCGGGACTGCCGGCCATCACCACCACAGACCAGGAAGAGCTCCGGAAAAGGATCTGGCGCGAGAAAACACTGGAATACTTCCACGAAAACCATCGCTACTACGATGTCAAGCACTGGAAGCACCCGGAGATCGCCACCAACATCCACGGCGGACAGAAGCGCGAACTCCAGTTCCGCGTCACCGCCAACTCCGGATCGGCAGATGCACTGATCGAGTACTGGGACGCCAACGCCTACGTCACCTACTGGCACCCCAAAATGTTCCTGGAGCCCTTCTTGCAGGATGAGGTCAACAAGGCGATCATTATTCAGAACCCGGGATACTAAGGGATTTACGATTTGACGATTGACAATGTACGATTGAAATTACACTTATATGCAAATATATAATCTTCGTCAGAGCAACAAACCATTGAAGGTACACCGGAAGCATCCACAGCTGTCCGCAACCCGACTGGCACACCCAGACAAAACGCAGCCACTGCCATCGCTGGCACGCCTAGAACAGGCGTTGGGTCGCCTTTGGTTCCGGAGCGTCAGGCGTAGTGTAGCTGTACGCCGACAACATAAATTTTACATTATACGATGTATTTTCAATCGTACATCGTAAATCGTCAAATCGTAAATCTTCTGGTGTTGTTTTCTTTGCTTCGTTTCTTTGGCGGAGCAAAGAAATGAAGAGAAATAATAATATAACAATCAAAACTATGCATAAACAATATATCAAAATCTTATTCTTCGGAGCCTTGATGGGCCTGATACCGCTGCACGGTATGTCTCAGGAGAATCAGGCCGAAGGCGACAGCCTGCTGTTGCCCGCGACAGTGCCCGGAAGCTTGTTTCCGGCCACAGAGATTACCCAGACCGGGGCAGTGTCTACCGTATCGGGAGAGACCCTCTACAAGAACCCGGCGGCAAACACCACCAACACGGTTTCGGGCCGCCTGCCCGGACTGTTCGTGGTACAGGGCGACGGCACCCCGGGAGCCGACGGCGCCGGATGGTACATCCGCGGCGTCGGTACCTATGCCCAGAGCGGATCAGCCAACACCGCCAAATACTACGTAGACGGCTTCGAGGTCAACCGCGAATACCTCAACTACCTCTCCCCGGCCGAGATCGGAAGCATCTCCGTCTTCAAAGACGCTGCTTCCCTCTCCACCTTCGGCATGAAAGGTTCCAACGGGGTGATATGGGTAGAGACCAAACGGGGCGAAGTGGGCAAGATGCGCGTCAACCTGCAAATGCGTTCCGGCATACAACGGGGCATCAACATCAACAAACCGTTGGATTCGTACGAATTTGCCAGCCTCTACAACCAGGCGGTGAGCAACGACAACGGCAAGGTATGGACACCTGCCTACAGCAACGAGCAGCTACAGGCCTATAAGAACGGCACGGGCACCAACGTGAGCTGGTACGACGAGGTACTGAAAAACAACGGATTCTATACCGATGTCGATCTCTCGTTCCGCGGAGGTTCCGAGTTTATCCGCTACAACGTAGTCCTGGGCTATGCCAACCAACAGGGACTCTTCAACGTATCCAATACCGACGAGACCTCGAACATACGCTTCTCCCGGTACAACGTACGCACCAATTTAGACATCAACCTGCTCAAGAACCTGAAGGTAAGCATCGACGTGGGCGGACGCATCGAAGACAGAGACCGCCCCAACTACGCCACCGGCAGCCTGATGGACGACCTGGCCCGATACCCGTCCAATATCTATCCGATCTATGACGAAAAGGTGACAGACGACACGAGCAACTTCTCCGGTACTGCCCTCTACCCCAACAACCCGATGGGATCTATCCGCGGACTGGGATGGAGAAACGACCGCCGGCGCATCTTACAGGGTAACTTCAAGTTCAAAGAGAAATTAGATTTCCTCTTAGACGGACTCTACCTGCAGGAGGCATTCTCCTTCTATGTAAAGTCAGAAGGCGGATTCAGCAAATCCAGGAACTACGCCCGGTACTTCGACGGAGTGGCACAGACCACAGACCAGACCACCAGCATCGTGGCCAGCAAGCTCAGTGCCGACAATATGGATCAGTGGATACAGGCCGCCTTCACGCTGGGCTATGGCAACAGCTTCGGACTGCACGACATCAACTCGGCTTTCAACTTCCATCTCTCGGACTATAAAGCGGACGGACTGTTCGGATACAAGTACCACTACCTCAACTACAACGGAAAGGTGAACTATGCCTACGACAACCGCTACGTAGCGGAGCTGGGCTTCTCCTACTTCGGAAGCGACGCCTACGCCCCGGGCAACCGGTTCGGGTTCTACCCCGCCGTGTCGGCAGCCTGGGTGGTGAGCAACGAAGCGTTCCTGCGAAACAACAACGTCATTAATACCCTCAAGCTGAGAGCGTCGGTAGGAAAAACCGGAGGTTCCGAGTCGGACGCGACGAATATCCTGAGCTCCTTCACCTCAGGAGGACGCTACCTCTACCAGCAGTACTATACCTATAGCATGGTGGGCAATCTCTACTTAGGCAACGACGCGCCGTTCAACGGGCAGGGTACCCTCGCGCCACTGTTTATCGCCAGCGAAGATATATTTGCCGAAAAGAGCATCAAGTACAACGTAGGGGCCGACCTCACGCTGTTCAACAAGCTCAACCTCACTGTAGACGCGTTCATGGACAAACGCAGCAACATCCTTACCTTAGACAACTCCCTGATGAACTACTACGGACGTAACATCCAGTTCAGCAACGTAGGGAAGATGACCAACAAAGGATTCGAAGCCAGCGCCCTGTTCGCGGACCGCGTGGTCACCGTCAACTATTCCCTCTACGGTATGGCATTTTACGCGAAGAACAAGGTAGACTATATGGCGGAAGTGCCCCCCGCGTACGACTACAACGCCAGCACCGGACGCGCCTACGGCACCCGCATCGGTCTGGAGGCCATCGGCTACTACCAGCTGAGCGACTTCAACGCGGATGGTTCGCTGAAAGAGGGCATTCCCGAACCCATGTTCGGCACTGTGCAGCCGGGAGACATCCGCTACAGAGACCTCAACAACGACAACTACATCGACGAGACAGACGTGACCGAGATCGGCCGCCCTGCCTACCCCAGATGGTCGTACAGCTTCGGCGGAGACGTAGCCTGGAAAGGGTTCGACTTCTCTATCTTCTTCAGCGGTGCCGCCGGAGGCTCTGTGAACCTGCTCGACTACAGCGCGCAGACCCGCGCCTTCGTCAACAACGGCAACGCCTACAAGATTGCTAAAGGCGCCTGGGCCTACTACCCCGAACAGGGGATCGACACCCGGAACAGCGCCACCTATCCGAGGCTCACTACCCAGAACAACGAAAACAACTACCGGGCCAGTACCTTCTGGATACGCAAGAACGACTACCTGCGCATCAAAGAGATCGAGCTGGGATACGACTTCTCACAGAAGCTGATCCGCAACCTGGATATCGCCAAACTCCGCGTGTATGTCAACGCCTCCAACCCAGTTACCTTCAGCAACCTGCTTAGGAACTACAAGATGGATCCCGAAAGCCGCTACGGCTATCCCGCGCTCCAGTCATACAACGTAGGTGTTCAAGTAACTTTTTAAATGTATTGTGTCATGAAAAGAAAAAACATATACCTGACTCTCTTCTCGGCCGCTACCCTTGCCCTGGCCGGATGCAGCGACTTCTTAGATACGAAGCTCGATACCTTCACCACCCCCGACCGGGTGGAGACAGACTACTCTACCTTGTAGTCCTTTACCAACTCGTTCTATACGCCGTTGCAGTACGGATTCACGATCCTGGATAACAACCTGTTTGCTGCCGCCTCCGACGAGGCGCAGCAGACCAAGGCGGTTGCCAACGTGTCTTACTTCAACAAGGGCACCATCAACGCCAATTCCAACCCGTTGGTGTCTATCTATACCACTTACTACGAAGGCATCCGGGCGGCACACTTCTTCCTGGACTATGCCCGGGACGGAGAGAGCTTCCTGGCACTGAACCGCGACACCGTGGGCGCGGCCAACATCGAAAACCGCATCACCTACGAACGCGACGTACGCTCGCTCCGCTGGTACAGGGCCGAAGCAAAAGTGGCCATGGCCTACTACTACTCCGAGCTGATCAAGATGTACGGCGGGGTGCCCATCGTTCCCACTACGATGGACAAAGATCCCGACAAGGGCAGCATCCCCCGCTCTTCCTACGAAGAGGTAGTGGATCATATCGTGGAGCTGATCGACTCGCAACTGGATCACCTGCAGGTAGACTGGGCCACGCACGAAGACAACGTAGCCGCCCGCGCAGGCCGGTTCGACAAAGCCACCGCGCTCGCCATCAAAGCCCGCACACTGCTTTATGCCGCCAGTCCGCGCAACAACCCCGGAGGCGACCCCGAAAAGTGGGAAAGAGCGGCCCGCGCGGCGCACGACCTCATCGTGTTCAAGAACTATACGATGCCGCAGAACCGCAACTACAACGCCTATTTCACCGGAACGGGGGCACTCAACAACAGCGAGTCTATCTACCTGATCCGTAAGACAGCCAGCAATACCTTAGAGACGGAAAACTACCCCATCTCTACTCCGGGCGGCAACAGCGGCATCACCCCCACGGAGAACTTAGTGTCTGCCTACGAATACATCGGCCCGGAAGATCCTTCCGATCCGTATGCCAACAGAGATCCGCGCCTGGAAGCCTCTATCGTGGTCAACGGCAGCACCTGGAACGACCGCGTGATCGACCAGGCTCCCGGAGGCAGCGACGACATGAGCAAGGCCAACACCAGCCGCACGGGCTACTACCTGAAGAAATTCATGACAGACAATCTCAACCTCACCCAGGGCGGTACGGCACAGCACCTGTGGGTGGTGTACCGCTATGCCGAGGTGCTGCTCAACTACGCCGAAGCCATGAACGAGATCTACGGCCCCGATGAGATCCCCAGCGGATACACCCTCTCTGCCCGGCAAGCATTGACCCAGGTGCGCAACAGCGCCAGCACCTCCCTGCCCGAAGTAACCACTACCGACCGCGACGCGTTCAGAAAGGCTCTGAAACGCGAACGCCAGGTAGAGCTGGCCTTCGAAGACCACCGCTATTGGGATCTGCTGCGCTGGAAAGACGCGGAAACCGTACTCAACCAGCCGGTGCAGGGCGTGAAAGTATCCAGAGATGCCAACGGAGCCTTCGTCTACCAGGTAGCAGACGTAGCCCCGCGCACCTTCCTGTCCCGCAACTACTACATGCCCTTCTCACACGCCGAAATAGTGAACTCCAAAGGAACACTGAAGCAGAACGAAGGATACTAAAAGATTTACGATTGGACAATTGACGATGTACGATTGAAATTACATACTATGATCCATCCCACCGACACCAGCCGGCAACCGATCCCATCCGCCTGTAGAGACGCACGGCATGCGTCTCCGCGGTACAGATCCAATACAGGCGTAGGTCCACGTTACAAGATGCAACTATTATCCTGTATGGATATATATCATCCATATATACAGATGTGCCTGGGAATGTATGGGATTTTTTGGAATGAGACCCACACTACAGAAACACACGTTTCCGGATGGGACGTACATCGCGGAGACGCACGCCGTGCGTCTCTACAGGCGGATGCTCCCTTACGATGTAATTTCAATCGTACATCGTAAATTGTCCAATCGTAAATCTTCTTGTCTCTTATTGACAACAATTCAAACAAATATGCTTATGAAATTCATTATCAAAGATTACAGATCCCTGTTTTTTATCCTGATCCTCTCCGGCCTCCTCGTGGCAGGCTGTAAGGAGGGCGACGGAGACGCCGATTATGGGTTTGCCTATATATACATGCCCCAGGCCACCGTCTCCGGCGGGCTCAACAACCACTATCCGGTGCCCAGTGGCGCTGGGGTAAGTACCTACAACTTCAAAGAAGAGAACAGCCAGATCCACATCTACCTGGGCATATTGCGTTCCGGCCTTATCTCCGGAGCCTCCGGCTTCACCGTGAACGTCTCCGCCTCTTCCATCCTCACGGAAGAGGCCATCGCTTCGGGAGAGATCGCCAGTGCCATGGCCCTGCCCGCTGCCCTCTATACCCTGCCCGACAAAGCAACCGTAGAGCCGGGGCAGAGCAGCGCCTCCTTCTTCCTGTCGGTAGACAACTCGATACTCACAGATGATGCCTACGCCGGAAAGAACCTCGTACTCGCCGTGGAGATCTCCAACCCCACCCAGTACGAGCTCAGCGACCAGAACACATCCGTAGTGGTGGTCATAGACGTAGAAGCGCTGAAGGAAAGGGAAGAAGAACCAGAAGATTGACGATTGGACGATGGACGATTTACGATTGAAATTACACAACAACCTGATATCCTTTATGGAAAGATACGAATATAGAAACACAAATACGGAGACGCAAATATGCGTCTCTACAGCAGCAAGGTATTCCCAAGGGAAAGGAAAATGATACCATCGAAAATCCCTAAATCCAAACGCAGACTGTGCCATCGCTGGCACGCCTGGCACAGGCGTTGGGTCGCCTTTGTTCCCGAAGCGTTAAGCGGAGTGCAGATGTACGCCGCCCCAAAAGCAGGATGGGTCTGAGCGAAGCGGGTTTTTCCTGTGAAGAGACGTAGATTATACGTTATACGATGTATTTTCAATCGTAAATCGTAATTAGCTTCGCTGACCGTTGGTTGACTTCGTCGACCGTTGGTTCGTCAAATCGTAAATCCTTTTGCTTTTCTTTGGTTCGTTTCTTTGCGGCCAAAGAAATGAACAAAATAAAAACAAAAACAACATGAAAAAAATAATATTCCGAATCATGCTCCTGGCCTGCACAGGCTCCCTGATAGCCTCGTGCCAGGACGACAACATCCTGAAATCCGTAGCAGTAGACGGCCCCGCCCCTACTGCCAGTTTCACCTACGAGAGAGACTTTCTCAGCGTCTCCTTCACAAGCACTTCTACCAACGCCGAGTCGTGGTACTGGAACTTTGGCGACGGCACCTACTCCACCGAGCAGAACCCCGTACACACCTACGCGGCCAGCGGTGACTACAGCGTAACACTCAAAGTAAACAGTGCCGCGGGCTATTCCGACGTATCCGACACAGCCACCTTCTACGTGGCCGGACAGGCAGTGCCCTTCTTCACCTACACCCCCGGCTTCGGGCTCAGCTTCAGCTTCGACGCCAGCCGCTCCGCCAACGCCAAAGCGGCCCGTTGGGACTTTGGCGACGGCAGCGACCCCGCCGAAGGCTTCACCGTCACCCACGACTTCCCGGCCAACGGTACCTACGACGTCACCGTCACCATCACCGGACTCACCGACGACGTCGTCCCCTATACCCAGACCATCGAAGTCATAGCCGACTACAACCTCATCCAGGGAAGTGACATGGAAGCCTCATCCGCCGCCTACTGGTCCTCCTATTCCAATCCGTTGGCCCCCGACTACCCCTTCACCTATACCTTCGGCTACACCGAAGACGGCCCCAGCGGCGGAAGCGGAGCCTGTCTATCGTTCGACCGGTTCAACACCCCCGCCGGTACCCGCGTATTCGTCTACCAGCCTGTAGAAGTAGAAGAAGGCAAGCAGTATCTCTACAGCGCGCAGGTGAAACTCCCCGCGGGAGCCGTCAGCTCCGCGCTCCGGTTCTACATCGCCCGGGAAGATGAACTCAACGCCGACGGCAACCCCGACTTCACACAAGACAGCAAGATGTACTTCGAATTCAGTACCTGGGGAAGCTGGGGCAATGACGAAAACGGAGTCAACATCGACAGATCCTTCGCCTACGACGGAGACCTCACCGCCAGCTTCATCGGTGGCACCGGCAGATACTCAGGCGGTACAAACGGCATCTACACCGCCGTACACACCGGCATCGTATACATCGGCATCGGAGCCTACACCAGTTGGGCCGACTCTGCCGCGCCGTGGCTGGTAGACGATGTCAAGTTCGAACTCATCCATTGATATACGATTTGCCTGATCGCCAGACTCCTTCTTTTGTTCTTTCGTTCCCCTGTCTTTTTTCAGACAAAAGAACAGAAGAACAAAAGAAGAAAAAGACAAAGAAACACCCCTCATGAAGGGTATATCAGATACAAATTCATCCACCTGTAGAGACGCACGGCGTGCGTCTCTACAGGATGCCGAAATATAATATATACAAGCAAACAATACACAGAAAATACGCAAAGTACATACTTCAATCGTAAAATCATACATCCCCTCGTTTCTTTGCAGCCAAAGAAATGAAGAGAACCAATCAATTTATTAACCCCCAATAACAAACGTCATGAACAAACTAACACAACTCATGATCCTCTATATCTGCTCCCTGCAGATCTTACGGGCACAAGCCCCGGCACCCACAGACATAGACCAGATACTGCCCATGCGCGGGCTGGCTATCCCTGTCCCTTCCGTACAAGGACTGGACACCTTTCTGAAATTCATCGAGAACGACCTGGCCCCCGCCCGGTTCAACACCCTCATCCTCCGGGTCGACTGGAACTACGCCTACGAAAGTCACCCCGAGCTGCGCAACCCCAACCCGCTCTCCCGGACAGACATCCGGAAGATTGTAGACACATGCAACAAATACGGCATCCGGGCCATTCCCCAGATCAACCTGCTGGGCCATCAGTCCTGGGCCAAGACCACCTTCAACCTGTTGCGGGTCTATCCCGAATTCGACGAAACCCCGCACATCCGGACAGAGGACTACACCCCTTTTCCCAACCCCGATGGCCTCTACTGCAAGAGCTACCGCCCCCTGCACCCCGATGTACACGACGTCGTCTTCGCCCTGGTAGATGAACTGATGGACGTCTTCGGGTCCGACTTCTATCATGCCGGCATGGACGAGGTCTTCTACATCGGTGACGACCACTGTCCCCGTTGCAGCGGCAGAGACAAAGCCGAACTCTTCGCCGGCGAGATCACTAAGATCCGCAACCACCTCGCCCTGAAAAACAGACGCCTGATGATCTGGGGCGACCGCCTGATCGACGGCAAGACCACCGGCATCGGCATGTGGGAAGCCAGCATGAACAACACCCACCGGGCCATCGACCTCATCCCCAAAGACGTATTCATCTGCGACTGGCACTACAAACGCGCCGACCTCACCCCGGTCTACTTCGCCATGAAAGGGTTCGACGTCGCCTCCTGCTCCTGGAACACCCCCGACGCTGCCGCCACACAGATCAGCGACATGATCGACTTCCGCCAGCGCTCCGTACCCGAAACTGGAGGTCGCTTCCAGGGCATCATCCAGACCGTATGGGCAGGGGCCGACATCTTCCTCGACCTCTACAACAACCCCGAAACCTTCCGGAAAGAAGAGTTCAACCAGACCGAAGGCAGCGCACGCACCCTCAAACGCGTGATAGAAGAACTGAAAAAGTTGTGAGTTTTAAGTTTTGAGTTATAAGTAGTAAGTGGAATGTGGAGAGTTTTCAATAGGCAAATCCTATATGCAAACACACAAGACGCACGGCGTGCGTCTCTACAGATGGATGATTACACAAAATCCAACAAAACCAAACGCAGTCACAATCATCTGCAACATGCCTGGAACAGGCGTACCGTCGCCTTTGGTCTCGTAGCGTAAACGGAGTGTAGATGTAAGCCGGCAACAGAGCAGGATCTATCTGAGCGAAACGAGTTTTTCCTGCTCGTCGGCTTACATCAAACGCAGTAGCAAAGAGACCAGGCACTGTTTCTTTGGTTCGTTTCTTTGCAGCCAAAGAAATGAACAAATAAAAAATACTAGTATGAATCAAACAGATTTTTCCCAACGAAACCTATCCATTGACATTCTCAGAGCCACCACCATGCTGCTGATGATCTTCGTCAATGATTTCTGGACCATCCGGGGCGTTCCGCACTGGATGCAACATGCCAAGGGCAACGAAGACTTCCTGGGACTGGCAGACGTGGTCTTTCCCTGCTTTCTCTTCGTGGTAGGGATGTCCATCCCCTTCGCCATCGAACGCAGGTACAGCAAAGGGCTGTCCGAGCTCAGCACCGTGAGTCACATCCTCACCCGCACCTTCGCCCTGCTGGTCATGGGCGTGTTCCTGGTCAACACCGAATACGGCCTCTCTCCCGAAACCGGGCTGAGCGCCTCTGTTTTCAAGATCGCGATGATAGCCGCCTTCCTGATGATCTGGAACGTATACCCCCGCACAGACAAGCCTGTGCGCCACGTATATACTGCCCTGAAGATCCTCGGCATCCTGCTCCTCCTCTACCTGGGCTACATCTTCCGCGACGCCCAGGGCGGCATCCTCCAGGCCCGCTGGTGGGGCATCCTCGGCTCCATCGGGTGGACCTACCTCGTCTGCGCCTTCATCTACCTCTTTGTGCGCAGCAACCTCCGCCGGATCTTCCTGATCTGGGTGGCCTTCCTCGTACTCTGCATGGTCAGGAGCAGCCAGCTCATCCCCCGGGAGAGCATTGTCAGCACCTTCCTCAACCTGTTGCAGATAGGCACCGGAGCCAAAGTAGCCTTCACCCTGGGCGGCATCCTCTTCTCCCTCATCGTAGTCAGATACGCCCGGGCAGCCACCCGCCACAAAGTGCTCTTCCTGGCCGGAACCGTAGCCCTGCTGCTCCTGGCCGGAGCTCTCTCCAACGAGTTCTGGATCATCTCCAAGAACCGCGCCACCCCACCCTGGGTATTCTATTGCACCGCCGCCGCCATCGGCACCTACGGACTCATCGGGTGGGCCGTAGCCAGAGGCAAAGCCTCCTGGTTCCGAGTCATACAGCCTGCGGGCACCGCCACCCTCACCTGCTACCTCGTGCCCTACGTACTCTACAGCCTGATGCGCATTGCAGGACTCTCCCTGCCCGACTGGATGACCCAGGGAGCGGCAGGACTTCTCAAATGCCTCTGCTTCGCCTTCCTCTGCATAGGAGTAACCGCCCTGCTCGAACGATGCAGGATCAAACTGAAAATCTGAAAAGAAACCAATGGCCCGAAAATGAAATACATGACGGTAAATGATTACCTGTAGAGACGCACGGCGTGCGTCTCTACATCCCGAATGGACATACATCCTCAATGGGCATACATCCCGAATAACAATACACCCCACAGACAAGTATACCTGATAACATCCAACTATGGGATTGGACGTACATCGCGGAGACGCACGCCGTGCGTCTCTACAGGTGGATGCTGGCGTTGGGGCATTTATATGCCATTAGGATATTTGTATTTCAAAATCGTACATCGTAAATCCCTTCGCTGACCGCCTGGTTGGCTACGCCGATCTTCGATTGACTTCGTCTACCGTTGGTTCGTCAAATCGCAAATCATACCATTTTCCCTTGTTTCACTCTAAAACAAACCATGATGAAAACAACCCATTCCCCGTTACCCACATTCTTACTCTGTGCCGCTTTTCTGCTGTGCACCTGGTGTTCCTGTTCCTCTTCCGACGATCCCACACCCGAACCTACGCCTCCGGACACGGAAGAACCCGCTCCCGACCCAAAACCTGCTCCTGATCCCGATCCGGACAAACAGCCTCCCGCTCCCTGGCCCTATGCCAGGCTCACCGGACTGTGGAATCACCTCACCGGGCTGGATGCTACCGCTGTGGCCACAGCATTAGATGTAAACATGATATGGACCAACGACCCCGAGTACAACGGACAGATGACCTGGGAGCAATCACACATGTACAAATCCCTTCAGATCCCCGGGGTCGACTACGTCTTCGGCAAGATCAACCGCGTAGCCTGGGGATGGACTCACCAGGGCTCTTTGGAGCACGCCCGCTGGGTAGCCGGTCTCTCTCTGGAGCACCCCGAGATCATCGGTCTCTACCTCAACGACTTCTACGACGAGATCGAAGAAGGCTACCGCACCGAAGACCAATGGCGGGAGATCATCGCCGCTACCCGGAGCGTCAACCCCGATCTCGACCTCTAGGTACCTCACTACCCACACCGCAACCAGGGACAACACGATTTTGATTTCGACATCAACGGAGTCATCGTCGACATATGGGGCAACCGTCCCGAACAGATCGAAGCCATGGAAGAGCACATCGAATTGAGCCTGGCACACCACCCCGACAAATACGTCATCGCCGGACTCTACCTGCACTCCGGCAACGACGGCGGCAGATGGCTCACCGAAGCAGAGTTTAAAAAACTCCTCGGCTACTACGTAGAGCTGGTGAACGAAAACAGACTGGTAGGCATCCGGCTGTTCAGTGCCAACCTCTTCCAAGACAACCCCGAATACATCGGATGGGCACAAGAGATCCTCGAACAAATGTAGAACTTCGAAATAAAAAACATCTTGGAATCTATATAAATACATTAGAAGAATATGCAGTAGTTCTTAATGAAAAAGAGCATACACAACAGTTTATAATAATGAACAGCCGATAGAAGACATCTTTGTCGGCTGTTCTACTACTACGCTACAACTCCTCTCTGATCCGGAAGTTTATGGAATAAGATCGGCTTTATTAAAATGGCTATTCCGGGAATTTGGAAAATAATACTATTTTCGCAACGAATACATACTTTCTTAAATTACATGAGTTATGAAGAGGACATATTTTGCGTTGGCCTGGATACTGGTCGGGGTACTTTCCGGTTGCGGAAGTGGTGATATCAAAAGAAAAAAGTTCATGGGTATTTCGGGCAATCCCACGTTTGTAAAATATACAACGTACGACGCTGTGGAGCGATTCGGGGAAGTGATTGAAAAAGACCTGGAAGAAGTTCAGACCTATGAGTTCGACACAGAGGGAAATGTGGTGAAATTATCTGTCTATAATTATGAAGGTGAGCTGAACTTCACGCTCACCCATACGTTTGAGAATGGAAAGCGGGTGGAGACCCGTTCGTATCAAAGATACAACAGTCTGTCAGAAACCAGCCTCCTGACAAACAGAACCTCTTCCCAGGAAACATGGGAAACCCAATTATCGGATGGAACCATCACAACCACTTACATCGAACTGGAGGATCAGAAAAAGACAGAGGTGGTCAAAGACTCAGAGGGAAATATAACCTCCAGAACCGAACAATTCTTCGACAGGAAAGGAAACCTGAAAGAATACAAAGCATATGATGAAAACAATAAAGTGAGATATTGGTTTAAAACCACTTTCGATACACATTCCAGGGAACTTACCCAAACCACGCTTGTGGGCAACAATGAGGAAGTGTATACGTATAAATACGTTGCGTCTGACGATAAAGGGAACTGGACAAAAAGGATCGAATATGTAGACGGAGAGCTTGAATCCGTTACCCTTCGGGAAATCCGGTATTGACCCTTCATAATCCCCGGAAGGCAGATCCCTGACCTGCCCATTCCACAGCCTGCCGGGTTATAAAGAAACAGGCACAAGGAACACAGAACACACCTTATCCCTACCCTCCGGAATCGCAGAGCGTAGTGAAAGTTCATTCCCCTTCAGCCTGTTTCTTTACTTGAGAAAAACTTCTGCGTGCTGTTTATTCTTCCGCTGCTTTCGCATTGATAAAGTCTTCCGCGATCACAGTCAGGGAGACATCGGTCTCTTTTTCATTGCTGAGGATCTGCTCGAGCAGAGCAGTCACCTCCTGATCGCCCAGATAGCGGGAGAAGATGCGCAGTGTACCGTAGGTAGCAATCTCGTAATGCTCTACCTTCTGCGCGGCCAGAATGAGTCCGGCATCGCGGATAAAGCTGTCTTTGTCGGTATCTTTGATGATCTCTTTGGCCTCTTTCACCAGACCCTCCATGGCCGGACATTTTTTTGTTTCGGGATCTACGCCCAACGCCTGGAACACCTGTTCCACCAGTTGTACATGTCTTTCGGTCTCCCGGGTATGCTTTTCAAACGCCGCGGCCGCCTGAGGACTGGTAGCGGCTTCCTGCATCTCAGGCAGGGCCTTGGTCAACTCTTTCTCTGCCCAGTAGATATCTTTCAGATTGTCGATAAAGAACTCTTTGAACTCTTTGCCTTTCATTTCTCCATTCTTTCCAAACATAATACTATTCTTTTTTAGATGATTGTTTTTATTTCCTTTCTCTCTAATTCGGTAAAGGACAATAGGAACAGTGGGAGATAGGAAATAGTTGTATACGTTTGAATTGATTAGGAGTTCTTGGATTTCTTTAATCGCCGGAAGACTATTTCAGACAGAAGAACAAAAGAACAAAAGAAGAAAGATAAGAATGTATAAAATGACATCTACCCACAGGTGGTGAATGATGAGTAGTACATCACAACTTATCACTTAAAACTTATTATTCAAAACTCTTATATGTTCTTTTGTTCTTCTGTCTGAAAAAATCGTAGATCTACTTATACTCTTCCCAGCTCTTGATGGCAATATCCTCAATATCCATGGTACAGAACGCCTGGATAAAGGCACTTGCCAGACGGGCATTGGTGATGAGCGGAATATTCAGATCGATCGCTGCGCGGCGGATCTTGTAGCCATTACTCAACTCGCCTGCCGTCAGGTTCTTGGGAATATTCACCACCATATCGATCTGCTTGTCACGTATCATATCCAGCGCCTGAGGGCTTCCCTCTTCGCTGGGCCAGTAGACATGGGTGCTCTCGATGCCACTCTCTGCCAGTGCTTTGTGAGTACCTCCCGTGGCAAAGAGTTTATATCCCTTCTTTACCAACAGCCGGGCCGCGTCCATCATATCCGCTTTCTGCTTGGGCGTGCCCGTAGAGAGCAGGATGTTCTTCTTCGGAATGCGGTAGCCCACAGAAAGCATCGCTTTGAGCACCGCGCAAGAGGTATCCATACCGATACACCCTACTTCACCGGTAGAAGCCATATCCACCCCCAATACAGGGTCTGCCTTCTGCAAGCGGTTGAAGGAGAACTGTGAGGCTTTGATCCCCACATAGTCCAGCTCAAAGAGGTTCTTGGAAGGTTTCCCTACCGGAAGTCCCAGCATCACCTGGGTAGCCAGTTCGATAAAGTTGATCTTCAACACCTTACTCACAAACGGGAACGAGCGGGAGGCACGCAGGTTGCACTCGATCACCTTGATGTCGTTGTCCCGCGCCAGGAACTGGATGTTGAACGGCCCGGAGATGTTCAGTTCCTTCGCGATCTCCCGGCTGATGCGCTTGATGCGGCGTACTGTCTCCACATAGAGTTTCTGCGGCGGGAACTGGATCGTAGCATCTCCCGAGTGCACCCCGGCAAATTCGATGTGCTCACTGATGGCATAGGCAACGATCTCTCCGTCACGCGCCACCGCATCCATCTCCACCTCCTTGGCATGCTCGATGAACTGGCTCACTACCACCGGATGTTTCTTACTGACATTGGCCGCCAGTTGCAAGAAGCGTTCCAGCTCCTCCGGATTGGAGCAAACGTTCATCGCCGCGCCACTGAGCACATAACTCGGACGCACCAATACCGGGAAGCCGACCTCCTCCACGAACTCGTGGATATCTTCCATCGAAGTCAGCTCGCGCCAGCGGGGCTGGTCTACACCGATACGATCCAGCATGGCAGAGAATTTCTCCCGGTCTTCGGCATTATCAATACTTTTGGCACTGGTACCTAAGATGGGTACGTTCTGCTGATCCAGGCGCAGGGCCAGGTTGTTGGGGATCTGTCCGCCCGTAGAGACAATCACCCCGTGCGGCTGTTCCAGTTCCAGGATATCCATCACTCGCTCGAACGTGAGTTCGTCGAAATAGAGGCGGTCGCACATATCGTAGTCCGTAGACACCGTCTCCGGGTTGTAGTTGATCATCACACTGCGCCAGCCCTCTTTGCGGATGGTATTCAGGGCCTGCACCCCGCACCAGTCAAACTCCACCGACGAGCCGATGCGATAGGCACCCGACCCCAGCACCACGATGGAGCGACCGTCGTTCTCGTACGTAATGTCATTGGCCACACCGCTATAGGTCAGGTAGAGGTAGTTGGTCTGTGCCGGATACTCGGCAGCCAGTGTGTCGATCTGTTTCACCACCGGCAGGATGCCCTGCTGCTTACGCAGGGCACGTACCTTCAGGATCGCCTCGTCGGAATCCATCTGCTGATCCCAGCCCCACGCGCGGGCCACCTGGAAATCGGAGAATCCCTGCACCTTGGCCATGCGCAGCAACTCTTTACCGGTACCTCCGGCACCCTTCTCTTTCAGCGTGCGCGAAGTCTCAATGATATTCATCAGTTTTTGCAGGAACCACTTGTCGATCTTCGTCAGGTCGTGGATCTGATCCACCATATACCCCACCTGGAAAGCTTTGGAGATCACAAAGACACGCTTGTCCGTAGGCTCCCGCAACGCTTTGTCGATATCGTCGATCACCAGTTCTTTGTTCTCCACAAACCCGTGCATCCCCTGCCCGATCATGCGCAGTCCCTTCTGGATCGCCTCTTCAAACGTGCGACCGATGGCCATTACCTCTCCCACCGACTTCATGGAGGATCCTAGTTCGCGGTCTACCCCGTGAAACTTACCCAGGTCCCAGCGGGGGATCTTACATACAACATAGTCCAGCGCGGGTTCGAAGAAAGCCGTAGTGGTCTTGGTCACCGAGTTTTTCAGATCGAACAGTCCGTAGCCCAGTCCCAGCTTGGCAGCCACAAAGGCCAGCGGATAGCCGGTGGCCTTGGAGGCTAAGGCCGACGAACGGCTCAGACGGGCATTCACCTCGATCACCCGGTAGTCTTCCGACTCGGGATCGAACGCATACTGCACGTTACACTCCCCTACGATACCGATGTGACGGATGATACGGATGGCCAGTTCGCGCAGCTTGTGGTATTCGCTGTTGGTCAGTGTCTGCGAAGGAGCAATCACGATCGACTCCCCGGTATGGATACCCAGCGGGTCGAAGTTCTCCATGTTACACACCGTGATGCAGTTGTCGAAGCGGTCGCGCACCACCTCATACTCTACCTCTTTCCAGCCCTTGAGGCTCTTCTCCACCAGCACCTGCGGAGAGAAAGAGAAGGCTTTCTCGGCCAGGCGATCCAGTTCTTCTTCGTTGTCACAGAATCCCGATCCCAGGCCACCGAGCGCGTACGCCGCGCGGATGATCACCGGATAGCCCAGTTCTTTCGCAGCCCGGCGGGCATCTACGATGTTCTCTACCGCTTCGCTTTTGATGGTCTTTACATCGATCTCGTCCAGCTTGCGGACAAACAGTTCGCGGTCTTCCGTATCGATAATGGCCTGTACGGGAGTACCCAGCACCTCTACCTGGTATTTCTCCAAAACGCCCGACTGATAGAGCTCTACCCCACAGTTGAGAGCGGTCTGCCCGCCGAAAGCCAGCAGAATGCCCTGCGGACGCTCTTTGGCGATGACCTTCTCCACAAAATAGGGAGTCACAGGCAGGAAGTAGATCTGATCCGCTACCCTTTCACTGGTCTGTACGGTAGCGATATTGGGATTGATCAGGATGGTCTCGATGCCTTCCTCTTTCAGGGTTTTGAGGGCCTGCGATCCGGAGTAATCGAACTCTCCGGCCTCACCGATCTTCAGGGCACCGGAACCCAATAGCAATACTTTCTTTATCTCTTCTTTCTTCATGACAGGTATGTTACTTTTTTTGTTTTTTTCTCTTCATCTCTTTGCTATTTTCTCTTCATTTCTTTGGGCCGCCAAAGAAACGAAGCAAAGAAAAGCAAAAGGATTTACGATTTGACGATTTACGATTGAAAATACATCGTGTAACATATAATTTACACCTCCTCGCAGGAAAAACTCGCTTCGCTCAGACAGATCCTGCTCTGTTGTCGGCTTACATCTCCACTCCGTTTACGCTGCGAGACCAAAGGCGACGGTACGCCTGTGCCAGGCGTGTTGCAGATGATTGTGGCTGCGTTTCGTACAATTATGCCAAACACATTGCAGGTGTTTGCAGATAATTATGGCTATGTTTGGTACAATTACGTCAAATGTGTTACAGAACGCTATGGCTTTATCCGATGACACAGAAGCCGGTATGTTGAATCGTATATCCATACATCTTCGGGTTCTATGTATGTTTCGGAATAAAAAAACGGTGGTTTGATAAGCTGTTATTTCAGCAGCTTTATAAATTCGTCAAACAAGAACTCGGTATCGGTAGGTCCGCTCGCCGCTTCCGGGTGGAACTGCGAAGAGAACCAGGGATTGCGCTTGTGGCGTATGCCCTCGTTCGACCCATCGTTCATATTGAGGAACAAGGGTTCCCAATCCGCAGGCAGGGAGTCATTGTCTACCGCATAGCCGTGGTTCTGGCTGGTCACAAAGCAACGCTGCGTACCTGCCATGCGCACCGGCTGGTTGTGGCTGCGGTGTCCGTATTTGAGTTTGTAGATCGACGCCCCTCCCGCTTTGGCCAGCAACTGGTTGCCCATACAGACACCGAAGATAGGCAATGCGGGGTTCTCCATTGCTTTGCGGATGTTCTGTACCGCGGCGTCGCACGTATCGGGATCGCCCGGACCGTTGGAGATAAACAGTCCGTCAAACTCCAGGGCATTGAAGTCATAATTCCACGGTACCCGGATTACCTCTACCCCGCGGCGGGTGAGGCAACGAACGATGTTGGTTTTCACACCACAGTCTACCAGCACCACTTTCTTACGACCTTCTCCGGCGTTGTAACGGATCACCTCTTTGCAGGAAACCTTGTCTACAAAGTTCACTCCTTCGTAAACGGCTTCGGGAATGTGGTCCGGTTCGTCATCGAAGACGATCTTTCCCATCATCACCCCGTGTTCGCGGAGCACCTTGGTGAGTTCACGTGTATCAATCCCGGTGATGCCCGGTATCTGTTCGCGTTTGAGCCAGTCGGCCAGGCTCTCCGTAGCGTTCCAGTGACTGTGCTCGTAAGAATAGTCACTCACGATGATGGCCTCTACATGGATCTTTTCACTCTCCATGAAGGTAGCGTTGCCATCCTTATCAAACGTACCGGGAGGCACCCCGTAATTCCCCACCAGAGGGAAAGTCAATACCATCAACTGTCCCGCGTAGGAAGGGTCCGTGAGACTCTCCGGATATCCGGTCATAGCTGTGTTGAAAACTACTTCGCCCGCCACAGGCTTTTCGTAGCCAAACGACTTGCCGTGAAAACGGCTCCCGTCGTCAAGGATCAGGGTTACATTTCTCTGATATAACATATTATATATTTACGATTTACAGATTTACGATGTACGATTGATATCACATTTGTTAAAATCATGTGTATATAAGACTTGAGATTGACGATTTACTTTCTTGGATCATGACTATTATTCGATTTTTCACCTTAAAGAACATTGACGATTTACGATTGATAGTACATTCAGTTAGTTACCTGTATATACCATAGATATTATCACTCACCATCTATTTTAGCATTTCATCCACCATTCAAAAGGATAGTACCGACCACAGATGTACAATGCGTGATGTAATTTAAATCGTACTTCGTCAATCGTCAAATCGTAAATCTCAAAACTGGTATCCATCTTCAACGTAATTGATAAACGCCTGGTTGAGCATCCGCACCCCACCCGGTGTGGGATAGTCGCCACTGAAATACCAGTCGCCCGTATGATGGGGGCACGCCTGTCTCAGGCCCTCCAGCGGTTGATAGACAAATTCTACCTTCGCCCGCAATCCCGGAGGGGTGAGCAACTCTACCATCTTGGCAGAGACCTCTTCATCGGTGAAAGGCGCGTAGATATCCTTCACGTAATTGACCATCTGCTCTTTGGGCAGCCCCTCCTGTTCTTTCGACTTGCGGTAGGCCGCTTCGATCACATCCCGCATATCCCGCTCCTTGAGCAACTCGATCGCTGCCCGGAAAGCGATAAACTCCTTCATGCGCGCCATATCGATACCGTAGTAGTCAGGATAACGTACCTGCGGAGAAGAGGAAACGATGATGATCTTCTTCGGTCCCAGCCGGTCGAGTATCCCCAGGATGCTCTGTTTCAGCGTAGTCCCCCGCACGATGCTGTCGTCGATGATCACCAGATTATCTACTCCCGGCCGCAGGCTGCCATAGGTTACGTCGTAGACGTGCGCCGCCAGGTCGTTGCGGCTGTTTCCCTCGGCAATAAAGGTACGCAGTTTGATATCCTTGATCGCCACCTTTTCGCTACGGATGCGCCGTGCCAGGATCTGGTGCAGTTCATCCATATCCGGATGGTGTCCCAGCGCGGCGATCTGCTGTGCCTTCTCTTCGTTGAGGTAGTTATCCAACCCCTCCAACATGCCGTAGAAGGCCACTTCCGCCGTATTGGGGATGAAAGAGAAAACGGTGTTGTCTATGTCGTTATCTATGGATTTGAGGATGTTAGGTACCAGTTTCTCTCCCAGCAGTTTCCGCTCGCGGTAGATATCCACATCGCTTCCCCGGGAGAAATAGATCCGTTCGAACGAGCAGGCGCGTTTCTCCCGCGCCTTGTTGATCTGGTTGGTACGGTATTTACCCTGCTTGTTGATCAACAAAGCCTGTCCCGGCTGTAATTCACGGATTTCTGTTGCCGCGATGTCGAAAGCCGTCTGTATCACCGGACGTTCCGAAGCCAGTACAATGACCTCGTCATTGGCATACCAGAAGGCAGGCCGGATGCCCCACGGATCACGCACGGCAAACGACTCACCGCTACCGGTGAGGCCACAGATCACATACCCCCCGTCCCAGCCTTTACTGGAGCTGCGGAGCACATTGGCCAGGTCGATCCGATCTTCGATGTAATGGGTGATGTCCATCCCCGTCAGTCCCTCCGCGTCGGCCAGGGTATAGAGACGTTCCACCTCCCGGTCCAGACGGTGTCCCATCTGTTCCAGCATGATGTAGGTATCGGCATATTTCCGCGGGTGCTGGCCGATGGCGGCGATACGGGCGAAGATCTCGTCTACATTGGTCATGTTGAAGTTGCCGCAGAGTGCCAGGTTCTTGGCCCGCCAGTTGTTGCGGCGAAGGAAAGGATGTACATAACTGATGCCCGACTTTCCGGTGGTGCTGTAGCGCAGATGTCCCATGTACACCTCTCCGGCAAAGGGCAGGCAGCGCTTGGCAAACTCCGCGTCCTGCACCTGACCGGCAGGGAAATCTTTGAAAGTGGTATGTATATTTTGAAAAATTTCCGTGATGGCCCCCGACCCGGTGGCACGCTCACGGAACATATATTCTTCTCCGGGATGAGATTCCAGTTTCACACAGGCAAGTCCTGCTCCCTCTTGACCCCGGTTGTGTTGCTTCTCCATCAACAGGTAAGGCTTATTGAGGCCATACATCCAGGTACCGTACTTCTCCTGGTAGTATTCCAGCGGTTTCAGCAGCCGGATCATGGCTACCCCGCACTCGTGTTTCAGTTGTTCCATACAGAGGATTTACCCAATTATATACAATCTGTTTCCTTATTTATTTCTACAGAGAATACATATCCTTGTAGAGACGCAAGCCTTGCGTCTCCGCGGTGTACGTCCCAAAAAACATCCATTCCGCGTTGCATATGCATTCCCATTCGGCATGCTGAGACGCAAGCCTTACGTCTCTACAGGAGACCTATAATTTCAAAGCCTGGCAAACCATCCGGAACGTGATCAGGATGGAATGAAACGCCATGGAGTTGTAAGGAATAGTTTCAAAGCTAGTCAGATCAAACCGGCAATTGTAGCATTGCAGGTGACGATGGCCTGATCCCCGGAAGTGTTTTTTCAGCTTTCCGGCCAGTTTCCGACCGAGACTGTTGTGTACTGCCTTACTTTCCCCGTCTTCCCGTACATATCTGTTTTGTTTTTGCATCTGTACCCCCGTTTACAAGACTGAAAACCCGTGTTTTCAGGTTATTTTCTTCTTATTTCCGGATGTAAAGATACATCAAAAAAACGAGTTATCCCGGTATACTTCCGGGCGATGTAACGTATATTATCAATTCCTATAACTTTTTAATTACCAGCGGTGAACAATAAGGATATTTACGATTGGACGATTTACGATTTAACGATTTACGAACCAACGGTCGACGAAGTCAATCGAAGATCGGCGTAGCCAACCAGGCGGCCAGCAAAGGGATTTACGATTTTATTAAAGAAAAACTTCTGTTTCCCCATTTCTTATCCTTCAGCTCTGAAATTACCACATGTAACTCCAATCGTACATCGTAAATCCGTACATCGTAAATCTCTTTATTCTACCGTCACCGACTTCGCCAGGTTACGTGGCTGATCCACATCCAACCCTTTGCATACCGCTACATGATACGCAAGCAGTTGCAGAGGCACTGTGGTAATGAGCGGATCGAGGCATTCCAGCGTAGCCGGGAGCTGGATGCAATAGTCCGCGATGCGGCTGATAACCTCGTCCCCTTCCGTCACCACGGCGATCACCCGTCCCTTCCGGGCTTTGATCTCCTGTATATTACTCAATACCTTCTCATACATACCGTTGCGGGTAGCGATGACCACCACCGGCATCTCCGCGTCGATCAGCGCGATGGGTCCGTGCTTCATCTCCGCCGCCGGATATCCTTCGGCATGTATGTAGGATATTTCTTTCAGTTTCAACGCCCCTTCCAGTGCTACCGGATAGCTGTATCCACGCCCCAGATAGATGAAGCTGTGCGCATAGGTGAATATCTTGGAAAGCTCCGTGATAGAGTCGTTGAGTTGGAGTACCTGCTTCATCTTCTCCGGTATCTCGCTGAGCTCTCTGACCACACTCAGGAAAGTCCCTTCCTCCATAGTACCCTTCTCACGGGCCAGTGTCAGAGCCAACATCGTCAATACCGTCACCTGCCCCGTAAAGGCCTTGGTAGAAGCCACTCCGATCTCCGGCCCTACATGGATATAAGACCCGGTGTGTGTGGCGCGGGGAATGGATGATCCTACCGCGTTACAGATACCGTAGATGAAAGCTCCCCGGCTGCGTGCCAGCTCCACCGCTGCCAGTGTATCTGCCGTCTCACCGCTCTGTGAAAGGGCGATCACCACATCGTCACTGCCGATCACCGGATCGCGGTAGCGGAACTCCGAAGCGTACTCCACTTCCACCGGTATGCGGCAGAAGCTCTCGATCAGTTGCTTGCCAATGAGTCCAGCATGCCAGGAGGTACCACAGGCCACAATGATAAATCGTCTGGCCTTCAGGAGTTTCTCTTTATAGTCGATCACCGCCGAAAGCACCACATTGTCTGCCTCCACGTTGATGCGACCCCGCATACAGTCACGGATACAATCGGGCTGTTCGATGATCTCTTTGATCATAAAATGCGGGTATCCCCCTTTCTCCAGCTGACCCAGGTTGAGCTCTACATGCTTCACTTCGTGAGGCATCTCCACATTGTGCAGGTTCACCACTTTCAGTTCCTGATCCCGGCGGATCACGGCGATCTCCTCGTCCTCGAGATAGACCACCTTGTCGGTATACTCCACAATAGGAGTAGCATCCGAGGCCAGGAAAAACTCCCCGTTGCCGATACCCACCACCAGCGGACTGCTCTTGCGGGCCGCGATGATCTCATCCGGATGATTCTTTTCCAATACGGCAATGGCATACGCCCCGATCACCTCCCGCAGAGCTAGTTGCACAGCAGTAAGCAGATCCAGGTTGTTTGTGACCTTTATATATTCGATGAGTTGTACCAGCACTTCGGTGTCCGTACTGCTTCTGAACACATACCCTTTGGCCTGAAGTTTCTCCTTCAGAGAGGCATAGTTCTCTATAATACCGTTATGGATAAGCGCCAGTGTTTCGGAAGAGGAGTAATGCGGATGAGCGTTGGTCGAACTGGGCTCGCCGTGTGTAGCCCAGCGGGTATGGGCAATGCCGATATGGCCCGAAGTATCTTTTTCCGCGACAAACTCTTCCAGTTCGGAGACCTTGCCTTTTGCCTTATATACATTCAACTGTTGGTTGTCAGCGATCAATGCTACCCCCGCACTGTCATATCCGCGATACTCCAATCGTTTGAGCCCTTTGATCAGGATCGGGTAGGCATCCTGTTTACCTATATAACCTACGATTCCACACATGATTATATTTACGATTTACAGATTTACAATTTACAATTTACGATTTAGAGAATTCAGAGTATGATTCATTTACGATTTAAATTATGATCAATGGATGACTATATGATGTAACTCAAATCGTACATCGTAAATCCGTAAATCGTAAATCTCTTTTTCGTTGGCAAAGATACAAATTCAAATTACATAAAGTTCATAAAACAATCAATTATTTGACATAAACACACGAAAAAATTATTTCGAGAGCAAAACGCCAACTCTTTGATTATTTTTAATACAAAAAGAAACAAGTTACAATCCACAGAATTTTCTCTTTATTCTGATTACAATTTCACACCTCACACTGCTTTTTACCTATTAAATCGTAAGTTCCGTCCGAAAGAATTAAAATTCTCGTCTACTAAAATCCTATTTATACTAACATTTTGAAGTTAAATTCTTATTTTTGCAGAACAAATTGATAGGTTTATAGGTATTATCATACAATTAAGACAACGAAGAATGGAAAAACAGGAACTTTTTAACAACGAAACAAAAGGATTGCCTTACCAGCGCATGCCCGGGGAGCTGGGCCTTTACAGCGCTGCCAACGAGCACGACGCCTGTGGCGTGGGGATGTTGGTCAACATTCACGGGGGAAAAACACACGACATTGTAGAGTCGGCACTGAAGGTGCTGGAGAATATGCGCCACCGCGGGGCGGAAGGGGCAGACAACAAAACCGGCGACGGCGCGGGTATCATGTTACAGATCCCGCACGAGTTCATTTTATTACAAGGTATCCCTGTCCCCGAAAAGGGAACCTATGGTACAGGATTGCTCTTCCTGCCTAAAGACGAAAAAGACCAGGGGCGGCTATTGGGCATCATGATCGAAGAGATCGAACGCGAAGGGCTCAACCTGATGCACCTGCGCAACGTACCCACAAATTCGGATATATTAGGTAAAGACGCGCTGGCCAGCGAACCGGACATCAAACAGGTATTTATCACCGGATTCAGCCAGGCAGACGAAGCAGACCGCCGGTTGTACATCATCCGCAAACGGATCGAGAACCGGGTACGGCTTTCCGACATTGCCACGCGCAATGATTTTTATATCGTTTCCCTGTCTACCCGCAACATTATATATAAAGGGATGTTGTCGTCGCTCCAGCTGCGTACCTACTACCCCGACCTGACCAATACTTACTTCACCAGCGGACTGGCCCTGGTGCATTCCCGCTTCAGTACCAATACCTTCCCTACCTGGGGACTGGCCCAGCCTTTCCGCCTGCTGGCACACAACGGGGAGATCAACACCATCCGGGGCAACCGCGGCTGGATGGAGGCACGCGAGAGTGTACTCTCTTCGCCCGCCCTGGGAGACATCCGCCAGATACGTCCCATCATACAGCCGGGCATGAGCGACAGCGCCTCACTGGACAATGTACTGGAATTCCTGGTGATGTCGGGCATGAGCCTGCCCCACGCCATGGCCATGCTGGTACCGGAATCGTTCAACGAGAAAAACCCCATCAGCGAAAAGCTGAAAGCCTTCTACGAATACCATTCGATCCTGATGGAGCCGTGGGACGGCCCGGCGGCACTGCTGTTCAGCGACGGACGCTTTGCCGGGGGTATGCTGGATCGCAACGGGCTGCGTCCGGCCCGCTACCTGATCACCAAAAGTGACATGATGGTAGTAGCTTCGGAAGTGGGTGTGATGGACTTCGAGCCTTCGGACATCCGGGAGAAGGGTCGCCTGCAACCGGGAAAGATCCTGATGGTAGACACCGAAAAGGGAGAGATCTACTACGACGGCCAGCTGAAACAGCAACTGGCAGAGGCCAGGCCCTACCGGGAATGGCTGTCTACCAACCGGATCGAACTGGACGAACTGAAAACCGGACGTAAGGTTTCTCAGCAGGTAGATCGTTACGAACAGCGGCTCCGTACCTTCGGATACTCAAAAGAGGATGTGGAAAAGATCATCCTGCCCATGAGTACCACCGGAGCGGAACCGATCAACTCCATGGGAAATGATACGCCGCTGGCTGTGTTGTCCGACAAACCTCAGCTGCTCTACAACTACTTCCGACAGCAATTTGCCCAGGTGACCAACCCGCCGATCGACCCGATCCGGGAAGAGCTGGTGATGTCGCTCACCGAATACATCGGAGCGGTGGGGATGAATACCCTCACACCCAACGAGAGTCACTGCAAGATGGTGCGCCTCAACCACCCGATCCTGAATAACGCGCAACTGGACATTCTGTGCAACATCCGCTACAAAGGATTCCATACGGTGAAACTACCTATGACCTTCGAAGCCTCTCAAGGGCGCGCAGGCATGCAGCAGGCCCTGAGCGACCTCTGCAAACGGGCGGAAGAGTCGGTAACCGAAGGGGTGAACTACATTGTACTGACCGACCGGGAGGTGAGTGAGACTCACGCGGCTATTCCTGCCCTGCTGGCGGTGAGTGCCGTGCACCACCACCTGATCTCCGTAGGCAAGCGGATGCAGACCGCCCTGGTGGTGGAGTCGGGAGAGATCCGGGAAGTGATGCACGCGGCGTTGTTGCTGGGCTTCGGTGCCAGCGCGCTGAACCCTTACATGGCGTTTGCCATCTTAGACAAGCTGGTGGCCCGTCAGGACATCCAGCTCGACTACACCACCGCCGAAAAGAACTACATCAAAGCCATCTGCAAAGGACTGTTCAAGGTCATGAGCAAGATGGGTATCTCCACCATACGCTCCTACCGGGGTGCGAAGATATTTGAAGCCGTGGGGCTGAGTGAGGAGCTGAGCAAGGCCTACTTCGGCGGACTGGCCTCCGGCATCGGTGGTATCCGCCTCGAAGAGGTGACCCGCGACGCGCTGGCTATGCACCGGGAGGGCTTTGGCACGGCTGCCACAGACAGCCACCTGAAAAACGACGGTATCTATGCCTTCCGCAAAGACGGAGAGCAGCATGCCTGGAATCCGGAGACCATTAGCACCCTGCAACTGGCTACCCGCCTGGGAAGTTACAAGAAATTCAAAGAGTATACCCGCCTGGTGGATGAAAAGGAGAAACCGATCTTCCTGCGCGATTTCTTCGACTTCAAACGCAGCCCGATCGCTATCGACAGGGTAGAGCCGGCAGAGCATATCCTGCGCCGGTTCATCACCGGAGCCATGTCCTACGGCTCCATCAGCAAGGAGGCACACGAAGCCATGGCCATTGCCATGAACAAAATACACGGCCGCAGCAATACCGGAGAGGGCGGCGAAGACAGCGCACGCTTCACCCCGCTGGCAGACGGCACCAGCCTGCGCAGTGCCATCAAACAGGTGGCTTCGGGCCGCTTTGGAGTGACTACCGAATACCTGGTGAATGCCGATGAGATACAGATCAAAATCGCGCAGGGGGCCAAGCCGGGCGAAGGCGGACAACTACCGGGATATAAGGTGGATGAGGTGATTGCCAAAACACGTCACTCCATCCCAGGTATCTCGCTGATCTCTCCGCCACCTCATCACGATATCTATTCGATCGAAGACCTGGCACAGCTGATCTTCGACCTGAAAAATGTGAATCCGAAAGCCAAGATCAGTGTGAAGCTGGTGGCGGAAAGTGGTGTGGGTACCATTGCCGCCGGAGTGGCGAAAGCCAAAGCAGACCTGATCGTGATCTCGGGAGCCGAAGGAGGCACCGGGGCTTCTCCGGCCTCGTCTATCCGCTATGCGGGTATCTCTCCGGAACTGGGACTGAGCGAAACGCAGCAGACGCTGGTGCTCAACGGACTGCGCGGACAGGTGATGCTCCAGGTAGACGGACAACTGAAAACCGGACGGGACATCGTACTGATGGCCATGCTGGGCGCGGAGGAATTCGGATTTGCCACTTCCGCCCTGATCGTACTGGGCTGTGTGATGATGCGCAAATGCCACATGAACACCTGCCCGGTAGGGGTAGCTACCCAGAACGAGGAACTCCGCAAACGCTTCCACGGACGCAGCGAGTACCTGGTCAATTTCTTCACGTATCTGGCCGAAGAGGTGCGCGAATACCTGGCGGAGATCGGCGTGGAAAAGCTGGACGATATCATCGGACGCACGGATCTGATCGTGCGCAAACCGGATACGGGCAACGAGAAACACGCGCTGCTGGATTTCAGCAAGATACTGACCCGCATCGACTCCCCGGCCGCTATTCTACACACAACGGATCAGGATCACGGCATCTCTTCGGTGAAGGATGTGGAGATGATCCACGCAGCCCGGGAAGCCATCGAACAGGGCAAAGAGGTATCGCTGGAATATGCCATCGGCAACACAGACCGCGCGTGCGGGGCCATGCTCTCGGGAGTCATTGCCAGCCGCCACGGCGAAAAGGGACTGCCGGAAAATACGCTGCATATCAAGTTCAAAGGATCGGCCGGACAGAGTTTCGGAGCCTTCCTGGTACCGGGCGTTCACTTCAAACTGGAAGGGGAAGCCAACGACTACCTGGGCAAGGGCCTGAGTGGCGGACGCATTGCGGTATTGCCTCCGGTACGGAGCAACTTCGAAGCGGAAAAGAATACGATCGCGGGCAATACCCTGCTCTATGGCGCTACCAGCGGTGAGGTCTATATCAACGGCCGCGTGGGCGAACGCTTCGCGGTGCGCAACTCCGGCGCCATCGCGGTAGTGGAAGGCGCGGGCGATCATTGCTGCGAATACATGACCGGCGGTCGTGTGGTAGTACTGGGTGAGACCGGACGCAACTTTGCCGCGGGTATGAGCGGGGGTGTGGCCTACGTCTGGAACAAGAACGGCAATTTCGACTACTTCTGCAACATGGAGATGGTGGAGCTGTCCCTGATCGAAGAATCAAACTACCGCAAGGAGTTGCACGAACTCATCCGTCAGCACTACCTCTACACGGGTTCGAAACTGGCACGTACCCTGCTCGATGAATGGAACCGCTACGTAGACCAGTTCATCCAGGTAGTCCCGATCGAATACAAAAAGGTATTGCAGGAGGAGCAGATGCGCAAACTGCAACAGAAGATCGCGGATATGCAGAGAGACTATTAGATGTACGATGTACTGAACCAACGGTCGACGAAGTCAATTATGATGTACGATTTAAAATACAAGAAGTTAGAAAATAGATTTCTGATGAACATCGGAGTCAGTACACTACACAAGAAAATATATGTATGAAAACCAACAAATTTTGATGTTACCATGTACTAAATCGTACATCGTAAATCAGTAAATCGTAAATCAGATTATGGGAGATCCAAAAGCATTTTTATATATACCCCGCCAGGAGGCCGGATACCGGCCCATACGGGAACGGATTATGGACTACAGCCAGGTGGAGCAGACGCTCAACACCCGCGAACGCAAACTACAGGCATCCCGCTGCATGGATTGCGGCGTACCTTTCTGCCACTGGGCCTGCCCGCTGGGCAACAAACAACCGGAATGGCAGGATGCCCGTGGCGGGGGTGATTGGAAAGAGGGAGACGAGATATTGGGTTCGACGGGCGTCTGGCCCGAGGTCCCAGGACG
>JAJQDI010000008.1 GCA_021202275.1 Bacteroides sp. | reverse complement strand
AGAGCATTAGCCTTCCAAGCTGAGGGTCGCGGGTTTGAGCCCCGTCTTCCGCTCTCTTTTCGCTGTTATAGCTCAGCGGTAGAGCACTTCCTTGGTAAGGAAGAGGTCCCGGGTTCAAGTCCCGGTAACAGCTCTTGATAATGTAAGTGCTGATTATTAATCAAATAAATAACAAGTAAAGCTATGGCTAAAGAGAAATTCGAACGTACCAAGCCGCACGTAAACATTGGTACTATCGGTCACGTTGACCACGGTAAAACCACCCTGACTGCCGCTATTACTACTGTATTGGCGAAAAAAGGTCTCTCAGAAGTGAAATCTTTCGACCAGATCGACAACGCTCCGGAAGAAAAAGAAAGAGGTATCACTATCAACACTTCTCACGTAGAATATCAGACAGCTAACCGTCACTATGCACACGTAGACTGTCCGGGTCACGCCGACTACGTAAAGAACATGGTAACTGGTGCTGCTCAGATGGACGGTGCTATCATCGTGGTTGCTGCTATTGATGGTCCTATGCCTCAGACACGTGAACACATCTTGCTCGCTCGTCAGGTAAATGTTCCTAAGTTGGTTGTATTTATAAACAAATGCGACATGGTTGACGATGAAGAAATGTTGGAACTGGTTGAAATGGAAATGAGAGAGCTTCTTTCTTTCTATGATTTCGACGGTGACAATACTCCGGTTATTCGGGGTTCTGCTTTGGGTGGACTGAACGGTGTTGAAAAATGGGAAGAAAAGATCATGGAACTGATGGATGCTGTGGATACCTGGATCCCTCTGCCTCCGCGTGATGTGGATAAACCATTCCTGATGCCAGTTGAAGACGTATTCTCAATCACAGGTCGTGGTACTGTTGCTACAGGTCGTATTGAAGCAGGTATTGTGAAAGTGGGTGATGAAGTTCAGATCATCGGTCTGGGTGCAGAAGCTAAAAAATCAGTTGTTACCGGTGTGGAAATGTTCCGCAAACTTCTGGATACAGGTGAAGCAGGAGATAACGTAGGTTTGTTGCTGCGTGGTATCGATAAGAATGAGATCAAACGTGGTATGGTAATCTGCCATCCGGGAAAGATCACTCCTCATACTTCATTCAAAGCAGAGGTGTATATCCTGAAAAAAGAAGAAGGTGGACGTCACACTCCATTCCACAACAAATATCGTCCTCAGTTCTATCTGCGTACTCTTGACGCTACAGGTGAAATCACTTTGCCGGAAGGAACTGAAATGGTAATGCCGGGTGATAACGTAACTATCACTGTAGAACTTATCTATCCGGTGGCTTTGAACGTAGGTCTTCGTTTCGCTATCCGCGAAGGTGGACGTACAGTAGGAGCAGGACAGATCACTGAAATCCTTTAATTATAATAAAGCAAGTCGGTTTTCGGCATACGTCGGGAGCCGACTGCCTTTACGGGAGTAGCTCAGTTGGTAGAGCACTGGTCTCCAAAACCAGGTGTCGGGAGTTCGAGCCTCTCCTCCCGTGCTAATATTTTCAAGATGAAAAAAGTTGTATCTTATTTTAAGGAATCTTACGACGAACTTGTTCATAAAGTGTCGTGGCCTACTTATTCTGAATTAACAAACAGTGCGGTAGTTGTTTTATATGCTTCCCTGCTTATCGCTCTTGTCGTATTCGGAATGGACTCCTTATTTCAAGCCGTAATGAATGTTGTTTATCCAAGCTAAAGAGGATTAGAATGTCTGAGATCGAAAAGAAATGGTACGTTCTGCGTGCTATCAGCGGAAAAGAGGCCAAGGTAAAAGAGTATCTTGAAGCTGATATTAAAAACAGCGACCTTGCCGAGTATGTTTCTCAGGTATTGATCCCTACGGAAAAGGTATACCAGGTTCGCAATGGAAAGAAGATTGTGAAAGAAAGAAGTTATCTTCCTGGATATGTCTTGGTCGAAGCTGCGTTGGTAGGTGAGGTGGCTCACCGTCTTCGGAATACGCCGAATGTGATCGGCTTCCTGGGCGGTTCGGAGAAACCGCTGCCTTTGCGTCAGTCAGAGGTAAATCGTATACTTGGAACAGTAGATGAACTTCAGGATTCGGTAGAGGAGATCAATATCCCCTACGTCGTGGGTGAGACAGTTAAAGTAACTTTCGGACCGTTTAACGAATTCAGTGGAATCATTGAAGAAGTGAACAATGAAAAGAAAAAACTGAAGGTCATGGTGAAAATATTCGGGCGGAAAACCCCGCTTGAATTGGGCTTTATGCAAGTGGAAAAAGAATAGGACTGGTGTTACGCAGGATTGTTCTTTATTAGTGTTTATATATAAATCAATAAAAAAATGGCTAAAGAAGTTGCTGGACTAATCAAATTACAGATTAAAGGAGGCGCTGCAAACCCATCTCCCCCAGTAGGACCTGCATTAGGTTCGAAAGGGATCAATATCATGGAGTTTTGCAAGCAATTCAACGCCAGAACCCAGGATAAAGCAGGTAAAGTATTACCGGTAATTATCACTTATTACGCAGATAAATCTTTCGATTTTGTCATAAAGACCCCTCCCGTAGCTATTCAGTTGCTTGAAGTGTCTAAGATAAAAAGCGGTTCTGCCGAACCTAACAGAAAGAAGGTTGCGGAATTGACCTGGGATCAGGTTCGTGCCATCGCTGAGGATAAAATGGTGGACTTAAACTGCTTTACGTTAGACGCAGCTATGAAAATGGTTGCCGGAACAGCCAGAAGTATGGGTATCACTGTTAAGGGTGAGTTCCCGGTTAATAATTAATAAACTTCAATTAGAATGGGTAAACTGACAAAAAATCAAAAGTTGGCTGCAGAGAAGATTGAAGCAGGGAAAGCATACTCACTGAAAGAGGCTGCATCTTTGGTGAAAGAAATTACTTTCAGCAAATTTGATGCGTCTGTAGATATCGATGTACGTCTGGGTGTTGATCCGCGTAAAGCTAACCAGATGGTGAGAGGAGTGGTTTCGCTTCCTCACGGAACTGGTAAAGAAGTACGTGTATTGGTACTGTGTACACCGGATGCTGAAGCTGCTGCTAAAGAAGCTGGTGCCGACTATGTGGGTCTTGACGAATATATTGATAAGATCAAAGGTGGATGGACTGATATTGATGTGATCATCACTATGCCATCTATTATGGGTAAAATTGGTGCCCTTGGACGTGTGCTCGGTCCTCGTGGATTGATGCCTAATCCTAAAAGTGGTACTGTGACAATGGATGTAGCAAAAGCTGTGAAAGAGGTGAAACAGGGTAAGATCGACTTTAAAGTAGATAAGACCGGTATTGTTCATACTTCTATTGGTAAGGTTTCTTTTGAGGCAGATAAGATCCGCGATAATGCGAAAGAATTTATCGCTACGTTGCTCAAATTAAAACCTACAGCAGCCAAAGGTACATACATCAAAAGTATTTATCTTTCTAGTACGATGAGTAGGGGAATTAAAATTGACCCGAAAACCGTTGAAGAAATCTAATAACTAGAGTAACAATGAGAAAGGAAGATAAAAATACAATCATTGCAGAAATTGCTGCTACCATCGGACAGTTCGGCCATTTTTATCTGGTCGATACAACTGCGTTGAATGCGGCTGCTACCAGTGATCTGAGAAGAGAATGTTTCAAACAAGGCATCAAACTGATGGTTGTAAAGAACACTTTGCTTCAGAAAGCACTGGAAAGTCTGGATACAGACTATTCTGCTCTTTACGGTTCTTTGAAAGGTACTACTGCGATCATGTTCACGAATGTGGCAAATGAGCCAGCCAAATTGATCAAAAGTAAAGCCAAAGAGGGCATACCGGGACTGAAAGCTGCATATGCAGAAGAAGGTTTCTATGTAGGAGCGGATCAGCTCGATGCGCTTGTTAGCATCAAGAGTAAGAACGAAGTTATTGCCGAAGTTATTGCTTTGCTGCAATCTCCGGCCAAGAATGTGGTTTCTGCTCTCCAATCCGGTGGCAACACCATTCACGGAGTACTTAAAACACTTGGTGAAAGATAATCAAACAAATTTATTTAGTAATTAAACAATTAAAATCATACAAAAATGGCAGATTTGAAAGCTCTTGCGGAACAATTAGTTAACTTGACAGTAAAAGAGGTTAATGAACTTGCAACTATCCTGAAAGATGAATATGGTATTGAACCCGCTGCTGCAGCTGTTGCTGCTGCAGCTGTTGCTGTTGCTGCTGGTCCTGCTGCTGGCGGTGCTGCTGCAGAAGAAGAAAAAACTTCATTCGATGTAGTATTGAAGAGCGCTGGTTCAGCTAAACTTCAGGTTGTAAAAGCAGTTAAAGAATGCTGTGGTCTGGGTCTGAAAGAGGCTAAAGACATGGTTGACGGTGCTCCGAGTGTAGTGAAAGAAGGTTTGGCTAAAGACGAAGCAGAATCATTGAAGAAAACATTGGAAGAAGCTGGAGCTGAAGTTGAACTTAAATAACAACTGCCTGTTTAACAGGTACTTCGGTTAAGAGCCCTTTTTAAAAAGGGTTCTTAACCTTTTTGTGTATATATTTCAAAATAAGTTCTACAAATCCATTGACAAATGTCTTCAAATACTGTAAACCAAAGAGTTAATTTTGCTTCGACTAAAAATCCCCTGCAATATCCGGATTTTCTGGAAGTACAATTGAAGTCATTCCGGGACTTTTTACAATTAGACACTCCCCCTGAAAAGCGTAAGAATGAGGGATTGTATAAAGTTTTTGCCGAAAACTTCCCAATTGCTGATACAAGAAACAATTTTGTACTCGAGTTTCTTGATTACTATATTGATCCGCCGCGTTATACCATTGACGATTGTATAGAGCGTGGGCTCACTTATAGTGTTCCCCTGAAAGCAAAACTTAAACTGTATTGTACCGATCCGGATCATGAGGATTTTGATACGGTAATTCAAGATGTTTTTCTGGGACCTATACCTTATATGACCGACAAGGCAACATTTGTGATAAATGGTGCCGAACGTGTCGTAGTGTCTCAGCTTCATCGTTCGCCGGGTGTATTCTTTGGACAAAGCGTACACGCCAACGGAACCAAACTATATTCGGCTCGTATCATTCCTTTCAAAGGTTCATGGATAGAGTTTGCTACGGATATCAATAATGTCATGTACGCATATATTGACCGTAAGAAAAAACTCCCTGTAACCACTTTGTTAAGAGCGATCGGTTTTGAGAACGATAAGGATATACTTGAGATTTTCAATCTCGCCGAAGATGTGAAAGTCAACAAGACTAATCTGAAGAAAGTCGTAGGACGTAAACTTGCGGCACGTGTATTGAAGACCTGGATTGAAGACTTTGTAGATGAAGATACCGGTGAAGTGGTTTCTATTGAACGTAATGAGGTGATCATTGACCGTGAAACTATCATTGAACCGGAACACATAGATGAGATCATAGAATCAGGGGTAAGCAGTATCCTGATCCATAAGGAAGAGCAAAACCAGTCTGACTTTTCTATCATATACAATACGCTTCAGAAAGACCCGAGTAATTCGGAAAAAGAAGCAGTATTGTATATTTACAGACAGCTTCGTAATGCGGACCCCGCGGATGATGCGAGTGCGCGTGAAGTAATTAACAATCTTTTCTTTTCCGAAAAGAGATATAATCTGGGTGATGTGGGAAGATACAGGATCAATAAGAAACTGAATCTCTCTACAGATATGGACGTGCGTGTCCTGACAAAAGAAGATATCATTGAGATCATAAAGTACCTGATCGAATTGATCAATTCAAAAGCGGATGTGGATGATATTGACCACCTGAGCAACCGTCGTGTACGTACCGTAGGGGAGCAGTTGTCCAATCAGTTCGCTGTAGGACTGGCCCGTATGTCCCGTACCATACGTGAACGTATGAACGTACGTGACAATGAGGTATTCACTCCCATTGATCTGATCAATGCGAAAACGATCTCTTCTGTGATCAACAGCTTCTTTGGAACGAACGCTCTTTCACAGTTCATGGATCAGACCAATCCACTGGCAGAGATCACACACAAAAGACGTATGTCTGCACTGGGACCTGGTGGACTTTCCCGTGAGCGTGCGGGATTTGAGGTGCGTGACGTACACTATACACATTATGGACGTCTTTGTCCGATCGAAACCCCGGAAGGGCCCAACATTGGTCTGATCTCTTCCCTGTGTGTATATGCGAAGATCAATGATCTGGGCTTTATTGAAACTCCTTATCGTAAGGTGGAAAATGGAAAGGTCGACATCTCTGACAAAGGAGTGGTTTATCTGACCGCAGAAGAGGAGGAGAGTCGGATCATTGCTCAGGGAAATGCACCTTTGAACGATGAAGGCGGGTTTATCCGGACACGTGTGAAAGCACGTAAAGATGCCGACTATCCGGTAGTAGAACCATCGGAAGTAGAATTGATGGACGTAGCTCCTCAGCAGATCGCTTCTATCGCTGCTTCGCTGATTCCTTTCCTGGAGCATGACGATGCGAACCGTGCGCTGATGGGATCGAACATGATGCGTCAGGCCGTTCCTTTGTTACGTAGCGAGGCTCCGGTAGTAGGAACAGGTATTGAGAAACAATTGGTACAGGATTCCCGTACACAAATTGTTGCGGAAGAAGAAGGGGTCGTAGATTATGTAGATGCTACAACCATCCGTATATTATATGACAGAACGGAGGAAGAAGATTTTGTAAGCTTCGAACCTGCGCTGAAAGAATATAACATTCCTAAATTCCGCAAGACCAACCAGAATATGACTATTGACCTCCGGCCGATCTGTGAGAAAGGTGATCGAGTGGTAGAAGGTCAGATACTGACAGAAGGTTATTCTACGGAAAAAGGCGAATTGGCGTTAGGTAAAAACCTGTTGGTGGCTTATATGCCATGGAAAGGATATAACTACGAGGATGCCATTGTATTGAACGAACGTGTGGTTCGTGAAGACCTGCTGACTTCTATTCATGTAGAAGAATATGCTCTGGAAGTCCGTGAGACCAAACGGGGTATGGAAGAACTGACCTCTGATATTCCGAATGTAAGTGAAGAAGCCACCAAAGACCTGGATGAAAATGGTATTGTCCGGATTGGGGCGCGTATCCAGCCGGGAGATATCCTGATCGGTAAGATCACTCCGAAAGGAGAATCTGATCCTTCTCCGGAAGAAAAGCTGTTGCGTGCGATCTTTGGAGATAAAGCAGGCGATGTGAAAGACGCTTCCTTGAAAGCCTCACCTTCTTTGCAAGGGGTGGTTATTGATAAGAAGTTATTCTCGCGTGTGATCAAGAACCGCAGTTCCAAGCTTGCCGATAAGGCCTTATTGCCTAAGATTGATGATGAGTTTGAATCTAAAGTCGCTGATCTGAAGAGGATCCTGGTTAAAAAACTGATGACCCTGACTGAAGATAAAGTGTCACAAGGAGTGAAAGATTATCTGGGTGCTGAGGTGATATCCAAAGGGGCTAAGTTCAATCCTTCTGATTTTGATTCTTTGGATTTCACAGCTGTACAATTGAGCGGATGGACAGGCGATGAGCATACGGATCAGTTGATCCGTCAATTGATCCTGAACTTCCTGAAGAAATACAAGGAACTGGATGCGGAAATGAAACGGAAGAAGTTTGCCATTACAATTGGTGATGAACTTCCCGCAGGAATTATCCAGATGGCTAAAGTATATATTGCCAAAAAACGTAAGATCGGTGTAGGTGATAAGATGGCAGGACGTCACGGTAACAAGGGTATTGTATCTCGTGTCGTTCGCCAGGAAGATATACCTTTCCTTTCGGATGGTACACCGGTAGACATTGTTCTGAATCCATTGGGGGTACCTTCCCGTATGAACCTGGGACAGATCTTCGAAGCGGTACTGGGTGCAGCCGGTAAGAAACTGGGAGTGAAATTCGCTACGCCTATTTTTGATGGGGCTTCTCTGGAGGATATAAGCGAATGGACAGATAAAGCCGGACTTCCCAGGTTTGGTAAGACCTATTTATGCGATGGTGGCACAGGTGAACAGTTTGACCAACCCGCTACAGTAGGGGTAACTTATATGCTGAAGTTGGGCCACATGGTAGAAGATAAGATGCATGCCCGTTCCATCGGACCTTACTCTTTGATCACTCAGCAGCCTTTGGGAGGTAAAGCACAATTTGGTGGACAGCGTTTCGGAGAAATGGAGGTATGGGCGCTTGAAGCGTTTGGAGCTTCTCACATTCTGCAAGAGATCCTGACTATTAAATCGGATGATGTGATAGGCCGATCCAAAGCTTATGAAGCTATCGTTAAGGGTGAACCGATGCCACAGGCCGGTATACCGGAATCTCTGAATGTATTGTTACATGAATTGAGAGGTTTGGGCTTAAGCATTAACCTGGAATAATAAAGGATCGCTTCAGCCTCTTTATGAGGTGAGAGATCCGGGCATATTTGCAAATTATTTAATCATAATCGTATGGCTTTTAGAAAAGAAAATAAGATAAAGAATAACTTCTCAAAAATCTCAATCGGTCTGGCTTCTCCGGAAGAAATCCTTGAGAATTCCAGCGGGGAAGTATTGAAGCCTGAAACCATCAATTACCGTACATACAAACCCGAGCGGGACGGATTGTTCTGTGAGCGTATTTTTGGTCCTATCAAGGATTACGAATGCCATTGTGGTAAATACAAACGTATTCGTTACAAAGGAATTGTTTGTGACCGTTGTGGGGTTGAAGTAACAGAAAAGAAGGTACGTCGCGAGCGTATGGGACATATCCAGTTGGTTGTGCCTGTTGCACATATCTGGTATTTCCGTTCTTTGCCTAATAAGATCGGTTATCTGTTGGGACTTCCTACCAAGAAACTGGATTCTATTATCTACTACGAACGTTATGTCGTTATACAGGCTGGCGTAAAAGCAGAAGATGGTATTGCGGAATACGATTTGTTGTCTGAAGAAGAATATCTGGATATCCTGGAAACATTACCTAAAGATAATCAATATCTGGAAGATAACGATCCGAATAAATTTATCGCGAAGATGGGTGCGGAGGCAATCTTTGATCTGCTTGCCCGTCTGGATCTGGATGCCCTTTCGTATGAGTTGAGACACCGTGCCAGTAACGATGCTTCTCAACAGCGTAAGAACGAAGCGTTGAAGAGATTGCAGGTCGTAGAATCTTTCCGTGCATCCCGTGGACGCAATAAACCGGAGTGGATGATTGTGCGCATTGTGCCGGTTATCCCGCCCGAACTGCGTCCGCTGGTACCATTGGACGGAGGATGTTTCGCTACTTCTGATTTGAACGATCTGTATCGTCGGGTAATTATTCGTAACAACCGTCTGAAGAGACTGATCGAGATCAAAGCGCCCGAAGTGATCCTGCGTAACGAAAAACGTATGTTGCAGGAATCTGTGGACTCGCTTTTTGATAACTCACGTAAATCCAGCGCTGTTAAAACAGATGCCAACCGTCCTCTGAAGTCATTATCGGATAGTTTGAAAGGTAAGCAGGGACGTTTCCGTCAGAATCTGTTGGGTAAACGTGTAGACTATTCCGCCCGTTCGGTAATCGTCGTGGGGCCGGAACTGAAAATGCACGAATGTGGTATTCCTAAGTTGATGGCTGCGGAACTTTATAAGCCTTTTGTGATCCGTAAACTGATCGAAAGAGGTATTGTAAAGACCGTAAAATCTGCGAAAAAAATAGTAGATCGTAAAGAAGTAGTTATCTGGGATATCCTGGAACATGTAATGAAAGGTCATCCGGTATTGCTGAACCGTGCGCCGACTTTGCACCGTTTGGGTATCCAGGCTTTCCAGCCGAAAATGATCGAAGGAAAAGCGATCCAATTGCACCCGTTGGCCTGTACAGCCTTTAACGCTGACTTCGACGGAGACCAGATGGCGGTGCATTTGCCTTTGAGTCATGAAGCCATATTGGAAGCCCAGATGTTGATGCTGGCTTCACACAATATTCTTAATCCGGCCAATGGAGCGCCGATCACGGTTCCTTCTCAGGATATGGTGTTGGGTCTGTATTACATTACCAAACTTCGTCAGGGAGCCAAAGGGGAAGGCCTTACTTTCTATGGTCCTGAAGAGGCAATGATCGCCTATAATGAAGGAAAAGTAGATATCCATGCACCGGTAAAAGTATTGGTGAAAGATATCGACGAAGAAGGAAACATTGTAACTGTTATGCGTGAAACGTCTGTCGGACGTGTGATCGTAAATGAAATTGTTCCTGCGGAAGTAGGATACATCAATATAGTTATCTCTAAGAAATCGTTACGCGATATTATTGGAGATGTGATTAAGGTATGTGGTGTGGCGCGTACAGCCGATTTCCTGGATGGTATCAAAGACTTAGGATATAAGATGGCTTTCCAGGGAGGATTGTCCTTTAACCTGGATGATATCATTATTCCGAAAGAAAAAGATGAACTGGTAAAGAAAGGAGATGAGGAGGTTGAACAGGTGATCAATAACTATAATATGGGTTTCATCACCAACAACGAACGTTACAATCAGGTAATTGATATCTGGACACATGTGAACTCCGAACTTTCTACTATCCTGATGAAAACCATTTCAACCGACGATCAGGGATTCAATTCGGTATATATGATGCTTGATTCGGGTGCCCGTGGTTCGAAAGAACAGATCCGTCAGCTCTCAGGTATGCGTGGTTTGATGGCGAAGCCTCAGAAAGCGGGTGCGGAAGGTGGACAGATCATTGAAAACCCGATCTTGTCGAACTTTAAAGAGGGACTTTCGGTACTTGAATATTTTATTTCTACACACGGTGCACGTAAAGGTTTGGCCGATACTGCTTTGAAAACAGCGGATGCCGGATATCTGACCCGTCGTCTGGTAGATGTATCACATGATGTGATTGTAAATGAAGAGGATTGCGGCACGTTGCGGGGTCTGGTTTGTACAGATTTAAAGAACAACGATGAAGTGATCGCCACGCTATATGAACGTATTTTGGGTCGTGTATCCGTACATGACATTATTCATCCGAATACCGGTGAAATGCTGGTTGAAGGAGGAGAAGAGATTACCGAAGATGTAGCTAAGAAGATACAACAATCTCCGATTGAAAGTGTAGAGATACGTTCGGTACTTACCTGCGAATCCAAGAAGGGAGTTTGTGCCAAATGTTATGGACGTAATCTGGCTACAAACGCCATGGTTCAGAGAGGGGAAGCAGTAGGTGTGATCGCTGCTCAATCTATCGGGGAGCCGGGTACACAGCTGACTCTACGTACCTTCCACGCCGGAGGTACTGCTGCGAATATAGCAGCCAATGCAAGTATCGTAGCTAAGAATAAAGCCCGTCTCGAGTTCGAAGAACTTCGTACGGTAGATACAGTAGATGAATCCGGGGAATCAGCTAAAGTGGTTGTAGGACGTTTGGCAGAAGTACGGTTTGTAGATGTAAATACAGGCATTGTACTCTCTACCCAGAATGTACCCTACGGATCTACTCTCTACGCGGTAGATGGAGAAGTGGTAGAAAAGGGAAAACAGATCGCCAAATGGGATCCGTTTAACGCGGTTATTATAACGGAGGCTACAGGTAAGATCGAATTTGAAGGAGTCATTGAGAACGTGACTTACAAAGTGGAATCCGATGAAGCGACCGGTTTGCGTGAGATCATTATCATTGAATCCAAGGACAAAACCAAAGTTCCTTCGGCTCATATCCTTACAGAAAACGGGGATCTGATATGTACATACAATCTTCCGGTAGGAGGACACGTGGTTATTGAGAACGGACAGAAAGTGAAAGCAGGAGAAGTAATTGTGAAGATCCCGCGTGCCGTAGGTAAAGCAGGGGATATCACAGGAGGTCTTCCACGTGTTACTGAATTGTTCGAAGCGCGTAATCCATCCAATCCGGCAGTCGTATCGGAAATTGACGGTGAAATTACGATGGGTAAGATCAAACGTGGTAACCGTGAGATCATCGTGACTTCCAAAACAGGTGAAGTGAAAAAATACCTGGTGGCATTGTCTAAACAAATCCTTGTACAGGAGAATGACTATGTGCGTGCAGGTACTCCTTTATCTGACGGAGCTACTACTCCGGCGGATATCCTGGCCATTAAAGGTCCTACTGCCGTACAGGAATATATTGTGAATGAAGTACAGGATGTATATCGTCTGCAAGGTGTGAAGATAAATGATAAGCACTTTGAGATCATTGTGCGTCAGATGATGCGTAAGGTAGAGATCGATGAGCCGGGAGATACCCGCTTCCTGGAACAACAGGTTGTGGACAAACTGGAATTCATGGAAGAGAATGACCGTATCTGGGGCAAAAAAGTCGTGGTGGATGGTGGAGATTCCCAGACCATGCAACCCGGACAGATCGTTACCGCACGTAAACTCAGAGACGAGAACAGTATGTTGAAACGTCGTGACCTCAAACCTGTGGAAGTGAGAGATGCAGTTCCTGCAACTTCACGTCAGATCCTGCAAGGTATCACGCGTGCCGCTCTTCAGACTTCGAGCTTTATGTCAGCTGCTTCGTTCCAGGAAACAACCAAAGTGCTTAATGAAGCTGCTATCAATGGTAAGGTAGACCGTCTGGAAGGAATGAAGGAGAATGTGATCTGTGGGCACCTGATCCCGGCCGGTACAGGTCAGCGTGAATTTGATAAGATCATTGTCGGTTCTAAAGAGGAATACGATCGTATATTGGCAAATAAAAAGACAGTTCTTGATTACAATGATGTAGAATAAGAATTTGCTTTTTTACTATAAGAAGAAAAGGGGACATGATTTTTACATGTCCCCTTTTTTGTAAGGGATCAGATAAGAATTAATAATCAGGTAATTTGCAGTGGTTTATTGAATAAGTCATACTTTTAGTAAAAGAAAAATCTTATATTTGTCCCACTGCATTTAGATGGAGATGCGTTATTGGTATAAGTTAAATAATAATTATTTATATGGAAAGCAACAGTAATGATAATCAATTACAGATTGAATTGAAAGAAGACGTCGCTCAGGGTACGTATGCTAACCTGGCTATTATCACACATTCAAGTTCGGAATTTATTTTAGATTTTGTACGCGTGATGCCGGGAGTTCCTAAGGCAGGAGTTAAGTCACGGATCATTCTGGCACCTGAACATGCGAAAAGGCTGTTACGTGCTCTGGAAGATAATATCTCTAAATATGAAAGATCATGCGGTCCCATCCGTCTTCCTGACGCACAGATTATTCCTCCTATCACAAATGTAAAAGGAGAAGCATAAAGAAAAAAAACGTAGTGCATTGATTATTCAAATATTATTTGTAACTTTGCAGCCCAAAATGTATAGTTGCGAAATTAATATAATAATCATATAAATTAAAAGTTTAATCAAAAATGCCTACAATTCAGCAATTAGTAAGAAAAGGGCGGACTGTGCTGGTGGAGAAAAGTAAATCTCCCGCACTGGATTCTTGTCCTCAAAGACGTGGGGTTTGCGTGAGAGTATATACTACTACTCCGAAAAAACCAAACTCTGCCATGCGTAAAGTAGCTCGTGTTCGTCTGACCAATCAGAAAGAGGTGAACTCTTACATCCCGGGTGAAGGACACAACCTGCAGGAACACTCTATCGTATTGGTAAGAGGCGGTCGTGTAAAAGACCTTCCGGGGGTGCGTTATCATATTGTTCGCGGTACATTGGATACGGCAGGGGTTGCCGGACGTACACAAAGACGTTCAAAATATGGTGCTAAACGTCCCAAGCCCGGACAAGCAGCTCCGGCTAAAAAGAAATAATTTATAAAAGCGATTAGGTTACAGTAAACATTAATTTCGTTTTAGTTTATTGGATAGCTATACAGGTTGAGTAAATTTTCCGGTGGGAGAGTTGAAGACAGAAAAGTAGACAGCCAAAAACAAAACACTATTTTTTCAAGAAATGAGAAAAGCCAAACCCAAAAAACGGGTGATCCTTCCGGATCCTGTTTTTAATGATCAAAAAGTTTCCAAGTTTGTGAACCATCTGATGTATGATGGAAAGAAAAACACTTCTTACGAGATCTTCTACGCAGCCCTGGAAACAGTGAAAGCAAAACTCCCCAATGAAGAAAAATCAGCATTGGAAATTTGGAAAAAAGCACTGGATAATGTAACTCCTCAGGTCGAAGTGAAGTCCCGCCGCGTAGGGGGAGCCACTTTCCAGGTTCCTACAGAGATCCGCCCCGATCGTAAAGAATCCGTATCTATGAAGAATCTTATTCTTTTCGCTCGTAAGAGAGGGGGTAAATCTATGGCAGATAAACTCGCGGCCGAGATCATTGATGCATTCAATGAGCAGGGTGGTGCATACAAACGTAAAGAAGATATGCACAGAATGGCTGAAGCTAACCGTGCATTTGCACATTTCAGATTCTAATACTATAAGATACACTCAAATTAAAACTTAAAGTAAGGAATTCGAAAATGGCAAAGCAAGATTTACATTTGACTCGCAATATTGGTATCATGGCTCACATCGATGCCGGTAAAACTACCACATCGGAGCGTATTCTGTTCTATACGGGGCTTACCCATAAAATCGGTGAGGTACATGATGGTGCCGCTACCATGGACTGGATGGCACAGGAACAGGAACGTGGTATTACCATTACTTCTGCGGCTACTACCACTCGTTGGAAATACGATGGAGAAACTTATAAAATAAACCTGATTGACACTCCGGGGCACGTGGACTTTACTGCTGAAGTAGAGCGTTCGCTGCGTGTGTTGGATGGTGCAGTTGCTACCTACTGTGCGGTAGGAGGGGTAGAGCCACAGTCTGAAACTGTATGGAGACAAGCCGATAAATACAATGTACCTCGTATCGGATATGTAAATAAAATGGACCGTTCCGGTGCAGACTTCTTTGAAGTAGTGCGTCAGATGAAAGACATTTTAGGAGCAAATCCTTGTCCCATTGTGGTGCCTATCGGTGCGGAAGAAAACTTCAAAGGAGTAGTAGACCTGATCAAAATGAAGGCTATTCTGTGGCACGATGAAACTATGGGTGCAGACTATGATGTAGAGGAAATTCCTGCCAACCTGATCGACGAGTGCAACGAATGGAGAGATAAAATGCTTGAAAAGGTTGCCGAATACGATGATGCGTTGATGGAGAAATACTTTGAGGATCCTTCAACCATTACCGAAGAAGAGGTACTCCGGGCATTGCGTAACGCAACTATTCAGATGGCTATTGTTCCTATGATGTGTGGCTCTTCTTTCAAAAATAAAGGAGTTCAGACGTTGTTGGATTATGTATGTGCCTTTCTTCCTTCTCCTACCGATACGGGTGATGTAATTGGTACTAATCCGGACACCGGGGAAGAAGAATCCAGAAAACCAACTGAAGAAGAAAAAACGGCAGCGTTGGCCTTTAAGATCGCTACTGACCCTTATGTGGGACGTTTGACTTTTTTCCGTGTATACTCGGGTAAGATTGAGGCTGGTTCTTATACCTATAACTCACGTTCCGGTAAGAAAGAACGTGTGTCACGTTTGTTCCAGATGCACTCCAACAAACAGAATCCGGTGGAAGTGATTGGTGCAGGTGATATTGGTGCCGGAGTCGGATTTAAAGATATCCGTACCGGGGATACGTTGTGTGAAGAAGGTGCTCCTATCGTATTGGAATCTATGGACTTCCCGGAACCGGTAATTGGTATTGCGGTAGAGCCTAAGACACAGAAGGATATGGATAAGATCTCTAACGGGTTGGCTAAGCTGGCAGAAGAAGATCCTACTTTCACGGTGAAAACGGATGAACAGAGTGGACAGACGGTTATCTCTGGTATGGGTGAACTTCACCTGGATATTATTATCGACCGTCTGAAAAGAGAGTTTAAAGTGGAATGTAACCAGGGACGTCCTCAGGTAAACTATAAAGAAGCTATTACTAAAACTGTCAATCTGCGTGAAGTGTACAAGAAGCAGACCGGTGGCCGTGGTAAGTTTGCTGATATTATAGTGAATATTGGTCCTATTGACGAAGATTACACTCAAGGTGGACTTCAGTTTGTGGATGAGGTGAAAGGTGGTAACATTCCTAAAGAATTTATCCCTTCTGTACAGAAAGGTTTCGCTACTGCCATGAAAAATGGGGTATTGGCCGGTTATCCGCTGGATTCTCTGAAAGTAACGTTGGTCGATGGATCTTTCCACCCGGTGGACTCTGATCAGTTGTCTTTCGAAATCTGTGCCATTCAGGCATACAAAAATGCGTGTGCAAAAGCAGGTCCGGTATTGATGGAGCCTATCATGAAACTGGAGGTGGTTACTCCTGAAGAAAATATGGGAGATGTGATCGGTGACCTCAACAAACGTCGTGGACAGGTAGAAGGAATGGAGTCAAGCCGTTCCGGTGCGAGAATTGTAAAAGCAATGGTTCCATTGGCCGAAATGTTCGGATATGTAACTGCGTTGCGTACAATTACGTCAGGTCGCGCAACTTCTTCTATGACTTATTCACATCATACTCCAATCTCTTCTTCTATTGCTAAGGCGGTATTGGAAGAAGTAAAAGGACGTGTAGATCTATTGTAAAAATTAAATACAAGTTGCAGGTTAGCGAATGACTCTTAACCTGCAACTTTATTATGTAATCCATTATAAAAACATTCAGAAATGAGTCAGAAAATCAGAATTAAACTGAAATCTTACGATCACAATCTGGTAGATAAATCAGCAGAGAAGATCGTTAGAACCGTTAAGGCAACAGGTGCTATTGTAAGTGGTCCGATACCTCTTCCAACCCACAAGCGTATTTTTACAGTGAACCGTTCGACGTTCGTGAATAAAAAATCAAGAGAACAGTTCGAATTGGCATCGTATAAGAGATTGATCGATATCTACAGCTCTACAGCTAAAACTGTAGATGCGTTGATGAAGTTGGAGTTGCCCAGCGGTGTGGAAGTTGAAATTAAAGTTTGATAATTAAATTATAGTGAAATGCCAGGATTATTAGGAAGAAAAATCGGAATGACATCCGTTTTCAGTGCCGATGGTAAAAATGTACCATGCACTGTTATCGAAGCAGGTCCTTGTGTGGTAACTCAGGTGAAAACTATCGAAAAAGATGGTTACTCAGCAGTACAGTTAGGTTTCATGGATAAAAAAGAGAAACATACAACTAAACCGCTGTTGGGACACTTTAAGAAAGCCGGAGTTACTCCCAAGAGACACTTGGCCGAGTTCAAAGAATTTGAGAATGAACTGAATCTGGGAGATACGGTAAATGTTGAATTGTTCAACGATGCTGTCTTCGTAGATGTGGTAGGTACCTCCAAAGGAAAAGGTTTCCAGGGAGTTGTAAAGCGTCATGGTTTTGGTGGTGTGGGTCAGGCTACTCACGGACAACACAACCGTGCCCGTAAACCGGGATCTATCGGCGCATGTTCTTATCCGGCCAAAGTATTCAAAGGAATGCGTATGGGCGGACAAATGGGCGGTGACAGAGTAACTGTTCAGAATTTGCAGGTATTAAAAGTGATCGCGGATCATAATCTTTTGTTGATCAAAGGTTCTGTACCGGGTTGTAAAGGTTCAATCGTAATAATTGAGAAATAATGGAAGTTAACGTATATAACATTAAAGGTGAAGATACTGGGAGAAAGGTTACGTTAAACGAATCTATCTTCGGAATTGAACCCAATGACCACGCTATTTATCTGGACGTAAAGCAATTTATGGCCAATCAGCGTCAGGGTACCCACAAATCAAAAGAAAGAAGTGAGATTGCCGGTTCTACCCGTAAGCTGGGTCGCCAGAAAGGTGGCGGTGGTGCTCGTAGAGGGGACATCAAATCACCGGTATTGGTAGGTGGTGGACGTGTTTTCGGGCCTCAGCCACGTGATTATAACTTCAAACTGAATAAAAAAGTTAAGACACTGGCCCGTAAATCAGCTTTGTCTTACAAAGCACAGGAAAACGCGATTGTGGTATTAGAAGATTTCAATTTTGAGACTCCTAAAACCAAAGACTTTATTGCGATGACAAAAAAACTTAATGTTTCTGATAAAAAGGTTCTTATGATTTTACCAGAATCAAATAAAAACGTATATTTGTCGGCTCGTAATGTGCAGAAGGCTGCTGTACAGACTATCTCAGGATTAAATACTTACAGAGTATTGAATGCTGGGACTCTTGTGTTTACAGAAAGCGCTCTTTCAGCTATCAATAAAATCTTAATTTAATAGGAGGCTTAGATAATGGGAATTATTATTAAACCGTTGGTGACAGAAAAAATGACTGCAATAACCGAAAAACTCAATCGTTTTGGTTTTATTGTACGTCCTGAGGCGAATAAGCTGGAAATTAAGAAAGAAATTGAAGCTCTTTACAATGTTACAGTTGTAGATGTAAATACTGCCAGATATTCCGGTAAGAACAAAAGCCGCTATACTCGCTCTGGCATTATCAAAGGTCGCACCAATGCTTTTAAGAAAGCGATTGTGACATTGAAAGAAGGAGATACTATAGATTTTTATAGCAATATATAATAAGAAATGGCAGTACGTAAATTTAAGCCCACTACACCGGGGCAAAGACATAAAATTATTGGTACTTATGAAGAAATTACTGCGCGGGTACCAGAAAAGTCTCTTGTGTTTGGAAAGAAAACATCCGGAGGTCGCAACAATCAAGGTAAGATGACCATGCGTTATCTGGGAGGTGGCCACCGCAAGATGATCAGAATTGTTGATTTCAAGAGAAATAAAGACGGTGTTCCAGCAGTAGTTAAGACCATTGAATACGATCCGAATCGTTCGGCTCGTATCGCTTTGTTATTCTATGCTGACGGAGAAAAAAGATATATTATTGCTCCCAATGGATTACAAGTTGGCGCTACTTTGATGTCTGGTGCAGACGCTGCTCCGGAAATCGGTAACGCACTTCCGTTGCAGAATATACCTGTAGGTACTGTGGTTCATAATATTGAACTGAGACCCGGACAGGGAGCTGCTTTAGTGAGATCTGCTGGTAATTTTGCTCAGTTAACTTCGAGAGAAGGAAAGTATTGTGTGATCAAATTGCCTTCAGGAGAAGTAAGACAAATACTCAGTACATGTAAAGCTACTGTCGGTAGTGTAGGTAACTCTGATCATGGCCTGGAAAGTTCGGGTAAAGCCGGACGTAGCCGGTGGTTCGGACGTCGTCCTCGTACACGTGGTGTTGTTATGAACCCTGTGGATCACCCGATGGGTGGTGGTGAAGGACGCGCTTCAGGAGGACACCCAAGATCACGTAAGGGATTGTATGCTAAGGGGCTGAAGACAAGAGCGCCGAAGAAACAATCATCTAAGTACATTATCGAGAGAAGAAAAAAGTAATCTGATTAATTGAGTAAATTATGAGTCGTTCATTAAAAAAAGGTCCATATATTAACGTTAAGCTGGAGAAAAAAGTGCTTGCTATGAATGAGGCTGGCAAAAAAACTGTAGTTAAAACGTGGGCCAGAGCTTCGATGATCTCACCTGATTTTGTAGGTCATACCATTGCAGTTCACAACGGAAATAAGTTTATCCCTGTTTACATTACCGAGAATATGGTAGGTCATAAGTTAGGTGAGTTCTCGCCTACCCGTACCTTCCGCGGACATGCCGGTAATAAGAAAAGATAACAGGAATTGTCTGAAATAATAAAGTAAAAAATAATAATGGGAGCAAGAAAAAAAATATCGGCTGAAAAAAGAAAAGAGGCCCTTAAGACCATGTATTTTGCTAAATTACGGAATGTTCCTACTTCTCCCCGCAAAATGCGTCTCGTGGCTGACATGATTCGCGGGATGGAGGTAAACAGAGCACTTGGCGTCTTGAAATTTTCTTCAAAAGAAGCTTCGGCAAGAGTAGAAAAACTGTTGCGCTCGGCTATTGACAACTGGGAGAAGAAAAACGAAAGAAAAGCGGAAAGTGGCGAATTATATGTAACACAGATTTTTGTTGATGGTGGATCTACGCTGAAAAGAATGCGTCCGGCTCCACAGGGTAGAGGATACAGAATTCGCAAACGTTCCAATCACGTAACTCTGTTCGTGGGAACAAAAAGTAATAATGAAGAACAAAATTAAGGTAGATGGGACAAAAAGTTAATCCAATAAGTAACCGTTTGGGAATTATCAGAGGTTGGGATTCCAATTGGTACGGTGGAAAAAATTACGGTGATGCCCTGTTGGAAGATAGCAAGATCCGTAAATATTTGAATGCCAGACTTGCCAAAGCGAGTGTATCCAGGATCATTATTGAACGTACACTTAAGTTGGTAACTATTACTGTATGTACCGCGCGTCCGGGTATCATTATCGGAAAAGGTGGTCAGGAAGTTGATAAGCTGAAGGAGGAGTTGAAGAAGATCACTGATAAGGACATACAGATTAATATTTTTGAAGTGAAGAGACCTGAACTGGATGCTGTTATTGTGGCTAATAACATCGCTCGTCAGGTAGAAGGAAAGATTGCTTATCGTCGCGCCATTAAAATGGCTATTGCCAATACGATGCGTATGGGTGCGGAAGGTATTAAAATTCAGATCTCCGGTCGTTTGAATGGTGCTGAAATGGCACGTTCGGAGATGTATAAAGAAGGAAGAACTCCGTTGCATACGTTCAGAGCCGATATTGACTACTGTCATGCGGAAGCTCTGACAAAGGTTGGATTGCTGGGAATTAAAGTTTGGATCTGTAGAGGAGAAGTGTTTGGAAAAAGAGAATTGGCTCCTAACTTTACCCAAAGCAAAGAAAGCGGACGTGGCAATAACAGCGGCGGAAAGAACTTCAAAAGAAAGAAAAATAATCGCTAAACGAATTGAATTTTAGGAATTATGTTACAACCCAAAAAGACAAAATTCAGAAGACAACAAAAGGGACGCATGAAAGGAAATACCCAGAGAGGCAACCAGCTCGCTTTTGGCTCTTTTGGTATTAAGGCTTTGCAGAGTAAATGGATTACTGGTAGACAGATCGAAGCGGCACGTATTGCTGTAACAAGATATATGCAACGTCAAGGACAAATCTGGATCCGTATTTTCCCTGATAAACCGATTACGAAGAAGCCTGCGGAAGTGCGTATGGGTAAGGGGAAAGGTTCTCCGGAAGGATTTGTGGCCCCTATCACGCCGGGAAGGATTATTATTGAAGTAGAAGGAGTATCCTACGATATTGCGAAAGAAGCTTTGCGCCTGGCTGCACAGAAACTTCCGGTAACTACCAAGTTTATCGTCAGACGTGATTACGATACTCAAAATCAAAATGCGTAACGTTTATGAAGACTGCAGAAATAAAAGAAATGTCTACCAGTGATCTGGTAGAAAGAGTGGAAGCTGAAGTAGCAAATTACAATCAGACAATCCTTAATCATTCTATTTCTCCTCTGGACAATCCTTCACAGATCAAAAAACTGCGTAGAGATATTGCACGTATGAAAACGGAATTGCGCCAAAGGGAACTTAACAATAAATGATGAGCTTGATGGAAGCAAGAAATTTAAGAAAAGAAAGAACCGGTGTGGTATTGAGCAACAAGATGGATAAAACCATCACTGTGGCTTCGAAATTCAAAGAAAAGCACCCTATATATGGTAAGTTCGTTAGTAAAACGAAAAAGTACCATGCTCACGATGAAAAAAATGATTGTAATATAGGTGATACCGTACGCATCATGGAAACTCGTCCTTTGAGCAAAACAAAAAGATGGAGATTAGTAGAAATAATCGAAAGAGCTAAGTAATTATGATACAAACAGAATCCAGACTGACAGTATGTGATAACAGCGGAGCTAAAGAAGCTCTGTGTATCCGTGTTTTAGGAGGAACAGGACGTCGTTATGCTTCTATAGGTGACGTGATCGTTGTCTCAGTAAAAAGCGTGATCCCTGCAAGTGATGTGAAGAAAGGATCAGTATCCAAAGCTTTGATCGTACGTACGAAGAAAGAGATCCGTCGTGCAGATGGTTCTTATATCCGTTTTGATGATAACGCCTGTGTGTTGCTGAACAATTCAGGTGAAATTAGAGGAAGCCGTATTTTTGGTCCTGTGGCCAGAGAATTGCGTGCTACAAATATGAAGGTCGTGTCACTTGCGCCTGAAGTACTTTAATTTGTAAAAGATTTGAGTAATGAGTAAATTACATATTAAAAAAGGCGACATGGTCTATGTAAATTCCGGAGAAGACAAAGGAAAGACCGGTCGTGTATTAAAGGTTCTTGTGAAAGAAGGACGTGCGATTGTAGAGGGAATAAATATGGTATCTAAAAGTACCAAACCCAATGCAAAGAATCCACAAGGTGGAATTGTAAAGCAGGAGGCTTCTATTCATTTGTCTAACCTGAATCCATTGGATGCCTCAGGAAAACCGACACGTGTGGGAAGAAGAAAAGTAAGTGCTGATAAACCGTCAGTACGTTATGCAAAAACAACAGGAGAGGAGATTAAGTAATGAGTAATACTGCAAGCCTTAAGAAGGAATATGCAGAGCGTATTGCGCCTGCTTTAAAGTCACAGTTCCAGTATTCTTCAACGATGCAGGTACCTGTACTTAAAAAGATTGTGATCAATCAGGGATTGGGTATGGCTGTGGCTGATAAAAAGATCATTGAAGTAGCTATTAATGAAATTACAGCTATTACCGGTCAGAAAGCCGTTGCTACCGTATCACGTAAAGATATCTCGAACTTCAAATTGCGTAAGAAAATGCCTATTGGTGTTATGGTTACACTGCGTCGGGAGAGAATGTATGAATTTCTTGAAAAGCTGGTACGTGTGGCTTTGCCACGTATCCGTGACTTCAAAGGAATTGAAAGTAAATTTGATGGAAAAGGGAACTACACTTTAGGTATCCAGGAACAGATCATTTTCCCGGAGATCAATATTGATAGCATCAGCCGCATCCTTGGTATGAATATCACATTTGTTACTTCTGCAGAAACAGATGAAGAAGGATATGCTCTGTTGAAAGAATTTGGGTTGCCTTTTAAAAACGCAAAAAAAGATTGATATAATATGGCAAAGGAATCGATGAAGGCCCGTGAAGTAAAACGAGCTAAGTTAGTAGCCAAATATGCCGAGAAAAGAGCTCAACTGAAAAAAGCCGGTGATTATGAAGCATTGCAGGCATTGCCTAAAAATGCTTCGCCTGTGCGTTTGCATAATCGCTGTAAAATGACCGGACGTCCGAAAGGATATATCCGTCAGTTCGGTATTTCCAGAATTCAGTTCCGTGAAATGGCATCGAATGGGCTTATTCCAGGTGTTAAAAAAGCAAGCTGGTAATTTTTAGTTTAAATATTGTCAGGGAAGGCCTGATTAATTTAATTATTTATTTATGACTGATCCAATAGCAGATTATTTGACGAGGTTGAGAAATGCGATCAATGCAAAACATAGAGTTGTAGAGATCCCTGCCTCAAATTTGAAAAAAGAGATCACTAAGATCCTTTTTGACAAAGGCTACATCCTTAATTATAAGTTTGTAGAAGATGGTCCTCAGGGGACGATCAAAGTAGCTTTGAAGTATGATACCGTGAACAAAGTGAACGCGATCAAAAAGTTACAGAGAGTGTCTTCGCTAGGTTTACGTAAGTATACCGGTTACAAAGACATGCCACGTGTGATTAATGGTTTAGGTATTGCTATAATATCTACTTCCAAAGGTGTAATGACCGACAAAGAAGCTGCGGATCTGAAAATTGGTGGTGAAGTTTTGTGTTATGTATATTAATAGGAGGAAGAAAGAATGTCAAGAATAGGAAAATTGCCCATTAGTATACCCGCCGGTGTTACAGTTTCACAGAAAGATGATATACTTACTGTGAAAGGTCCGAAAGGAGAGTTGACTCAGTACATTAATCCGTTGATTAGTGTAAATGTGGAAGACGGACAGATCACTTTAAGTCGTCAGAGCGATGAAAAGCAGGAACGTGCTTTTCATGGTTTGTACCGTGCATTGGTAAACAATATGGTTATTGGAGTATTGGAAGGATACAAAAAAGAACTTGAACTCGTTGGAGTAGGTTACCGTGCATCTAATCAAGGAAATATTATTGAGTTGGCTTTAGGCTATACACACAATATTTTCATTCAGTTGCCACCTGAAATTAAGGTTGAGACTAAATCAGAGAGAAATAAAAACCCTTTGATTATTCTGGAGTCTTGTGACAAACAGTTGTTGGGACAGGTTTGCTCCAAAATACGTTCTTTCCGTAAGCCGGAACCTTACAAAGGCAAAGGTATTAAGTTTGTTGGCGAAGTGATTCGTAGAAAGTCGGGTAAATCAGCCGGCGCTAAGTAAATGACATAAATTGGAATAATTATGACAACAAAAGTAGAAAGACGAACAAAAATCAAATATAGGGTACGTAATAAGATCTCTGGTACTGCTGAACGTCCTCGTATGAGCGTATTCAGAAGCAATAATCAGATCTATGTACAGATAATCGATGATTTATCCGGTAAAACATTGGCCGCTGCTTCTTCATTGGGTCTTACTGAGAAAACTCCCAAAAAAGAACAGGCAGCTAAAGTAGGTGAACTGATTGCTAAAAAAGCACAGGAAGCCGGGATCACAACCGTGGTTTTCGACCGTAACGGTTATTTGTATCATGGGAGAGTAAAAGAAGTTGCAGATGCCGCCCGTAACGGAGGACTTAAATTTTAATCATTATGGCAGTTAACAATAGAGTTAAGATTACGAATGATCTCGAATTAAAAGATAGACTCGTAGCGATCAACCGTGTAACTAAAGTGACCAAAGGAGGTAGAACCTTCAGTTTCTCGGCGATTGTCGTTGTGGGAAATGAAGATGGTATCATCGGCTGGGGACTTGGTAAAGCCGGTGAAGTTACCGCTGCTATTGCAAAAGGTGTAGAAGCCGCTAAGAAAAACCTCACTAAAGTTCCCGTTCTGAAAGGAACTGTTCCTCACGAACAGACAGCACGGTTCGGTGGTGCGGAAGTGTTTATTAAACCAGCCTCTCACGGAACAGGAGTGGTAGCCGGTGGTGCAATGCGTGCCGTATTGGAAAGTGTGGGGATCACAGACGTTTTGGCGAAGTCAAAAGGTTCTTCCAATCCTCACAATTTAGTAAAAGCTACTATTCTCGCATTGAGTGAAATGCGCGACGCTCGTACGGTCGCTCAGAACAGAGGCGTTAGTTTAGAAAAAGTATTTAGAGGATAAGGAGGAAATTATGCCAACTATAAAGATCAAACAAGTTAAAAGTAGAATTGGTGCTCCCGCTGATCAGAAAAGAACATTGGATGCGCTGGGATTACGTAAACTGAATCGTGTGGTTGAGCACGAGAGCACTCCTTCCATTCTTGGCATGGTAAATAAGGTGAGACACCTGGTTACTATCGTAGAGTAAATATTTGTTGAATATTAAAAGAATTACAATATGAACTTAAGTAACTTAAAACCGGCAGCGGGTTCTACTAAAACAAGAAAAAGGATCGGTCGTGGTCCGGGATCTGGTTTAGGCGGAACTTCCACCAGAGGGCATAAAGGGGCTAAATCACGTTCCGGATATTCTAAGAAAATTGGATTTGAAGGAGGACAGATGCCACTTCAACGTCGTGTTCCGAAGTTTGGTTTTAAAAATATCAATAGAGTAGAGTATAAAGCGATTAACTTAGATACAGTACAAAAACTTGCTGAAGCAAAGGGTTTGGAGAAAGTTGGTGTTAATGATTTTGTTGAAGCCGGTTTTGTTTCCGCGAAACAGCTCATCAAGATTTTAGGTAACGGAACTTTGACTGTTAAGTTGGATGTGGAGGCTCACGCATTCTCGAAGAGTGCTGTGGCTGCGATCGAAGCTGTCGGCGGTACTGTCGTAAAACTCTGATTCGATGAGAAAAGCTATTGAAACAATCAAAAATATATGGAAGATTGAGGATCTGAGACAACGGATCCTCATCACCATATTGTTTGTGGCCATCTATCGTTTTGGTTCCTTCATTGTATTGCCAGGGATCAATCCGGCTATGTTGGCGAAATTGCATGAGCAAACCAGCGAAGGGTTGTTAGGACTCTTAAATATGTTTTCCGGAGGAGCATTTTCCAATGCTTCTATTTTCGCATTAGGGATTATGCCCTATATTTCTGCTTCTATCGTTATCCAGTTATTAGGTATCGCAGTTCCCTATTTTCAGAAACTGCAACGGGAAGGAGAAAGCGGAAGACGGAAAATGAATCAATACACAAGATATCTGACAATACTTATTTTGTTGGTGCAGGCTCCTTCGTACCTGTTGAACCTGAAGGCACAGGCCGGACCGGCATTGAATTCCTCACTGGATTGGACGCTGTTTATGGTTACTTCTACAGTGATCCTTGCTGCGGGAAGTATGTTCATTTTGTGGCTGGGAGAAAGAATAACGGATAAGGGAATCGGTAATGGAGTCTCTTTCATTATCCTTATTGGTATCATTGCACGTTTCCCACAATCATTGTTCCAGGAGTTGGTTTCACGAATGACCGAACGTACCGGAGGATTGATCATGTTCCTAGTGGAGATTGTGTTCCTGCTGTTTGTTATTGCTGCGGCTGTATTGTTGGTACAAGGTACTCGTAAGATTCCTGTACAATATGCGAAACGCATTGTAGGTAATAAGCAATATGGAGGAGCGCGCCAGTATATTCCATTGAAAGTGAATGCCGCAGGGGTAATGCCTATTATCTTTGCGCAGGCTATCATGTTTATTCCGGTTACCCTGATCGGATTTACTGAGTCAGGTAGTGGAAACAGTGTGATAAATGCGCTTACAGACTACAGGAGTTTCTGGTATAACTTTGTATTTGCGGTAATGATCATCCTTTTTACTTATTTCTATACTGCCATTACTATCAATCCGACGCAGATGGCAGATGATATGAAACGTAATAATGGATTCATTCCCGGAATTAAGCCGGGTAAGAAAACTGCGGAATATATAGATGAAATAATGTCCCACATCACTTTACCCGGATCGTTCTTCCTGGCGCTGGTGGCTATTCTGCCTGCTTTTGCCGGCCTGTTTAAGGTACAGCCTGAGTTTGCTCAGTTCTTTGGAGGTACATCCTTGCTGATCCTGGTAGGTGTAGTACTGGATACTTTGCAGCAGGTGGAAAGTCATCTGTTGATGAGACATTATGACGGATTGCTAAAATCCGGACGTATCAAAGGACGTAGCGCGGGTGTCTCTGCCTATTAATTCTTTTAAAGAATGATATTTCTTAAAACAGAAGAAGAGATCGAGTTGCTTCGGCAAAGTAATATTCTGGTAGGGAAAACTCTGGCTGAGGTAGCCAAGTTGATCCGGCCGGGAGTGACGACCGGCGAATTGGATAAAGTCGCGGAAGAGTTTATCCGTGATCATGGAGCTGTTCCCACTTTTAAGGGATTTCCCAATCAATATGGTGATCCGTTTCCGGGTACTTTGTGTACTTCTGTAAATGATCAGGTGGTACATGGTATACCGGGAAATACTATTCTGAAGGAGGGTGATATCGTTTCGGTAGATTGTGGCACTTACATGAATGGTTTCTGTGGTGATTCCGCGTATACATTTTGTGTAGGTGAAGTTGCGGAAGATGTCCGTGATTTATTAAAAACTACCAAAGAAGCTCTTTATCTGGGAATAGAAAATGCTATTCAGGGAAAAAGGATTGGTGATATCGGATTTGCTGTTCAGCAATATTGTGAGTCCCATTCGTATGGGGTCGTGCGTGAGTTTGTCGGCCATGGTATTGGTAAAGACATGCATGAGGATCCTCGGGTGCCTAATTATGGCAAAAGAGGATACGGACCTTTACTTAAAAAGGGACTATGTATTGCTATTGAACCAATGATTACTTTGGGGAATCGCCAGGTTATTATGGAGTCGGATGGTTGGACTGTACGTACAAAAGACCGTAAATATGCGGCGCATTTTGAGCATACGGTAGCAGTTGGACCAGGAAAAGCTGATGTGTTATCAACATTCGAATATATTGAAGAAGTTTTAGGAGATAAAGCAATATAATATGGCTAAACAATCTGCAATAGAACAAGATGGAGTAATTGTGGAAGCATTGTCAAACGCAATGTTCCGGGTGGAATTAGAAAACGGTCATGAGATAACCGCTCATATTTCAGGTAAAATGCGTATGCATTATATCAAGATTTTGCCGGGAGATAAAGTGTGTGTGGAAATGTCTCCTTACGACCTGTCGAAAGGAAGAATCGTGTTCAGATATAAATAAAAATTAGATATGAAAGTAAGAGCATCTTTAAAAAAACGTACGCCAGAATGTAAGATCGTTCGTCGTAATGGCCGTTTGTATGTTATTAATAAGAAAAATCCTAAGTATAAACAACGTCAAGGATAATTTATTATTTTTGCAAAAAAAATAATCAAGTATATGGCTATAAGAATAGTTGGTGTAGATATACCTCAGAACAAGAGAGGTGAGATCGCATTGACCTATATATATGGAATAGGTCGTAGCAGTGCAGGGAAAATTTTAGATAAAGCTGGTGTAGACAGAGACCTGAAAGTAAAAGACTGGACGGATGAGCAGGCTGGTAAAGTACGTGAAGTTATCGGAGCTGAGTTTAAAGTAGAAGGAGATCTTCGTTCGGAAGTACAGTTGAATATCAAACGACTGATGGACATTGGTTGTTATCGTGGGGTTCGTCATCGTATTGGCTTGCCGGTAAGAGGTCAAAGTACTAAAAACAATGCCCGTACCCGTAAGGGAAGGAAAAAGACAGTCGCAAATAAGAAAAAAGCTACTAAATAATAATTGTTGATATGGCAAAAAAAACAGTTGCAGCAAAGAAGAGAAATGTAAAAGTAGATGCCAATGGACAATTGCATGTTCATTCATCTTTTAATAATATCATTGTCTCTCTGGCAAACAGTGAAGGGCAGATTATTTCTTGGTCATCTGCCGGAAAAATGGGATTCAGAGGTTCTAAAAAGAACACTCCCTATGCAGCTCAGATGGCTGCACAGGATTGTGCAAAAATAGCATACGATCTGGGCCTGAGAAAGGTAAAAGCGTATGTGAAAGGTCCTGGTAACGGACGTGAGTCTGCTATCCGAACCATTCATGGAGCCGGAATTGAAGTTGTCGAAATTATAGACGTTACTCCACTTCCGCACAACGGATGCCGTCCTCCGAAAAGACGTAGAGTTTAAGATTTTCCTTTTATTAAAATGAGACTTGATTTTGTTTTTGGATTGCATCAATTCTTCTCTGTAATCGCGGCTGCAACAAATTGAGTTCATCACTAAAACAATTAAATTATTAAAGTAAAATGGCGAGATACACTGGACCAAAATCAAGAATCGCCCGTAAATTCGGGGAAGCTATTTTTGGAGCTGATAAAGTATTATCAAAGAAGAACTATCCTCCCGGACAGCATGGCAATTCAAGAAAGAGAAAAACCTCGGAATATGGTATTCAACTTCGTGAAAAGCAAAAAGCTAAATACACATATGGAGTATTGGAAAAACAATTCCGTAATCTGTTTGAAAAGGCCGAATCCGCAAAAGGGATTACCGGTGAGATTCTTCTTCAATTGCTCGAATGCCGTCTGGATAATGTAGTGTTCCGTTTAGGAATTGCTCCTACCAGAGCCGCAGCCCGTCAGTTGGTAAGTCACAGACATATCACTGTAGATGGTAAAGTGGTGAACATCCCTTCTTATTCCGTAAAACCGGGACAGTTGGTCGGTGTTCGTGAAAGATCAAAGTCACTGGAAGTAATTGCTAATTCCCTGGCAGGATTCAACCACAGCAAATATGCGTGGATGGAGTGGGACGATACTTCCAAAGTAGGTAAGATGTTGCATATACCTGAAAGAGCCGACATCCCTGAAAACATTAAAGAACATTTGATCGTAGAATTATATTCTAAATAATAATTAACTTCATGGCGATATTAGCATCTCAAAAACCTGATAAAGTATTAATGTTGGAAGCGGACTCCAGATTCGGTAAATTCGAATTTCGTCCGTTGGAACCTGGGTTTGGTATTACTGTAGGTAATGCACTACGCCGTATCCTTTTGTCTTCTCTGGAAGGGTTCGCAATCACTACCATCAAAATTGAAGGTGTGGAACATGAGTTTTCCAGTGTGCCGGGAGTAAAAGAGGATGTTACCAACATTATCTTAAATCTGAAGCAGGTACGGTTCAAACAAGTAGTTGAAGAATTCGAAAGTGAGAAAGTAAGTATCACGATAGAGAATTCGAGTGAATTTAAAGCAGGTGACATTGGTAAGTATTTGACTGGATTTGAAGTGTTAAATCCTGAATTAGTTATTTGTCATTTAGATACTAAGGCTTCGATGCAGATTGATATTACCATCAACAAAGGACGTGGGTATGTTCCTGCTGAGGAGAACCGCGAATACTGTACTGATGTGAATGTGATACCAATCGATTCTATTTATACTCCGATACGTAATGTCAAGTATCTGGTAGACAATTTCCGTGTAGAACAGAAAACCGACTACGAGAAACTGATACTTGAAATTAGTACCGATGGTTCCATACATCCGAAAGATGCTTTGAAAGAAGCAGCTAAAATTCTGATCTATCACTTTATGCTCTTCTCTGACGAAAAGATCACATTAGAAAGTACTGATGTAGATGGTAATGAAGAGTTTGATGAAGAAGTACTTCATATGCGTCAGTTGCTGAAGACTAAGTTGGTGGATATGGACCTTTCTGTGCGCGCTCTTAACTGTCTGAAGGCAGCTGATGTAGAGACGCTTGGCGATCTGGTCCAATTCAATAAGACAGACTTATTGAAGTTCAGAAATTTCGGAAAGAAATCGCTTACCGAGCTTGATGATTTGCTGGAAAGTCTGAATCTGTCGTTTGGAACCGATATTTCTAAATACAAATTAGATAAAGAATAAACAATGAGACACAATAAAAAATTTAATCACTTAGGTCGTACTGCTTCTCATAGATCGGCTATGTTATCCAATATGGCATGTTCTCTGATCAAGCACAAAAGAATCACTACGACTGTGGCGAAAGCAAAGGCGTTGAAAAAGTTCATCGAGCCTTTGATTACCAAATCAAAAGATGATACCACTAATTCACGTCGTGTTGTATTCAGCAACCTGCAGGATAAAATTGCAGTAACCGAATTATTCAAAGAGATCTCTGTGAAGATCGGTGATCGTCCGGGTGGATATACCCGTATTATCAAAACAGGTAATCGTCTGGGCGATAATGCAGAAATGTGCTTTATCGAATTGGTAGATTACAACGAAAATATGGCTAAGGAAAAAGTGGTTAAGAAGACTCGTACACGTCGTTCCAAAAAAGCTACTTCTGACAAAGAACCTGTAGTTGCAGCTGTGGCTGAAAAGGTGGAAAATCCTGTTGTGGAGGAAACTCCGGCAGCCGAAGAAGCTCCTAAGGAAGAAACTGCGGAATAATAATTATAGTTCTTATATGCGAAAGCCACTTTTCATTCGGAAAGTGGCTTTTGTATTATAGCCTGTTCATTAAAGTAGCAAATAAGGAGGTATTTTAGTTGGTAGGTTCAGCAGAAATTAGTTGCTTTGTAAGGGAAAGTTGTTTTAATCTAAGTACATATCACTATGAAATATATCCTGCTGACCTTTTTTTCTGTATTTTTTTCTATAAGTATAGCTATAGCTCAGAATGGTTTGTATGCAACTCTGTCCGATCTATATGCGGATAAGTATGAAGAGGTGACGCAACTAGCAGTTGACAGACGTTCAAAAATACAGGCAGCAAGTATTATGGGAGCTGATTATAAAGTTTCTGTTCCTTCTGATAAGAAAATGAATAAGTATCTGAAAAAGAAATGTTATGCCGTGAAGCAGGATGATTCCTTCTATGTCAATTGCAAAAGACTTAAATACAAACGTTTTCGTTTTGGATATGGGTATGCACCTGCTTATTGGATAGATGGATGTATTTATTTTAAAGCTATTCCTGTAGGGTCAGTAACTGCTCATGCTACAACTTCTATGAATGTGAAACTGGGTGGAACTGTAGGAGACGCTTTTGCTGCTTCAGGTCTTATTTCTCAAAGGGTATTTTATATGATCAATCCCGAAACCGGTAAAGCTGAATTTGTAGGAAAAGAAAGGATCTGGCATCTTCTCGAAGGAAATAATTCTTTGCAGGATAAACTGTTAGAGGAAGATAACGAATCTGCGGATACATTGGAACCTTATCTTCTCGCGGTAAAATCCAGATAGGCTTTCAGTCTGTTTTAATCTGAATTATTTTGCAAATATTTACTCTATTGTTATATACACGTATAACAATAGAAAATTTCCCTGTAACGGTTATTCATTGCTGTGTTAGAGGTTATAGGGTTTTTATCCCATACGCATCTCTGTAAAGTATGATCCTTTTGTCCTACCTGTTTAACAATAATTTATATTATTGCCGTTTATGTATAATATTTATCAAAATGTGAACAATATAAAGAAAACTCAATTCGTTTTTTTTCAGTTTTCTGATTATCTTTGCCACTCTTTTAGAGGAACAAATTTAGTGAAATTTATAAACTCGGATGGATAGCAAAGAAATAAACTTTATTAAAGAATCTACAGAAAAATCTTCACGGGATTTACTAAAACAGACTATTATTGTCGGGGCATCTGCTGCTTTTGCCAAAGAAGGGATCCGGAATGTCAAGATGGATGATATTGCTGCTTCATTGGGGATGTCTAAACGTACGCTGTATGAGATCTTTAAAGATAAAGAAGAACTATTGACAGAATGCATACTGTATCGTAAAGGGCTTTTCCAGAAAAGTATGGAAAGTGTGTATCACAATTCTAAAAATGTATTGGAGGTATTTATGATTGCTTACGAAAAGAGTATGCAGATGTACCATTCTACCAATAATCTTTTTTTTGAGGATATGAAGAAATATCCCAGGATACATCAGATGATTCATCAATCACGTGCAGATGACTATAAAAATAGTGTGGAATTGTTGCAGAAAGGAGTAGAGCAGGGATATTTTAGAGACGATGTCAATTTCGAGATAATAAATCTGCTATTACATGCTCAACTGGATGCTTTAATGGATATGAGTAATAAATTCTCTTTCACCGCTATATGTGACTCTATTATGTTCACATTCATACGTGGTATTTCTACAGAATTGGGAGCAAAGGAACTGGATAAATTTATTGAAAAATATAGGTCCAAAAGCACAGATGTTTCTGATAAGATAAAATAACAGTAAATAATCTTATATATAAAAAGATAGGTATGGACAACATGAAAAGTTTAATAGGTAAAAAGATGATGCTTTTGGCGGGAGCATTTTTATTTGCATTTACCGTACATGCACAAAATGGAGGAGTAGTCACACTGACACTTAGTGAAGCTCTGGAAATCGCTTTGAGCGAAAATCCGACTATTAAGATCGCGGATCAGGAAATTCAATTGAAGAAAGAGGTGAAGAAAGAGGCTTATTATAATCTGATCCCTGAATTCAATCTTTCCGGTAGTTATTCACGAACTTTAAAGAAACAAACCATGGTTATGGATTTCGATGGACAAAGTCAAACGTTAAAGGTCGGAAGCGATAACTCTTACAGTGGGGGGCTCAACATCAGTCTTCCGATTTTTGCACCGGCTTTGTATAAAACGATCAATCTGACTCAGACCGATATTGAACTGGCGGTAGAACAGGCCAGATCTTCCAGACTGGAATTGATCAATCAGGTTACTAAGGCTTATTACCAGCTGCTTCTGGCTCAGGATAGTTATGAAGTCTTGTTGCAGAGTTATGAAAATGCAGAGACTAATTTCAATATTGTAAATGCAAAGTATCAGCAAGGCACTGTAAGCGAATATGATAAGATACGCGCGGATGTACAGATGCGTAGTTTGTGGCCTTCGGTAGTTTCTGCTCAGAATGGGATCAATCTGGCGAAGTTGCAGTTGAAGGTTCTGATTGGGATCGATCCGGAGCTGGACCTTGGTGTGCTTGGTAACTTGAAAGACTATGAATTGAGCTTATTTGAAGATCAATTGAATTATGGATCTGTGAATCTGTATAACAACAGTTCGTTGAAACAGTTGGATATAAATGCGGAACTTTTGAAGAATACGCTACAATTGCAGCGCACTAATTTTCTTCCGACTTTAGATGCTTCTTTTAACTATTCGTATACTTCTCTGAATAATGATTTCAGGATTGCTCACTATAAATGGTATCCTTATTCTACAGTAGAATTGAATCTGACCATTCCTTTGTTCAAGGCAAGTGATTATTCGAAGGCCAAACAAACTAAGATCCAGATGCTCCAACTGGCAGAGAATCGCGCCTATGCAGAGAAACAGCTGAAAGTGCAGACATCCAGTTATCTGGATAATATGGCTGCCAGTTCCGAACAGGTGTTGAGTAATAAAGAAAGCGTTTTTCAGGCGGAAAAGGGAAGAGATATTGCTCAGAAATTATATGAGGTAGGAAAAGGGACTATTCTGGAATTGAATGATTCGGAAGTTGCTTTGACTCAGACACAGCTTACTTACAATCAGTCTATATATGACTATCTGATCTCTAAAGCTGATCTGGATATGGTATTGGGAAATGATATGATTACAGAATAATATAAAATCAACATAATACAAAAAGGTATGAAAAAAAGTTTCCAATTAATAGCCCTGTTTACATTGGTTGTTCTGGGCTCTTGTAGCGGAGGTAAAGGAAAAGAGGATACTGCTTTAGCAGATGAAAAGCCAAAAGTTAAATTGTCGAATGTAACTTCACGTCCGGTAGCTCAGATCCAGGAATATACAGCGACTGTAGAAGCGGAAGTAAAAAACAATATTGCTCCAAACAGCCCGGTTCGTATTGAAAAAATATATGTGGAAGTCGGAGATCGTGTCGCAAAAGGGCAAAAACTGGTACAAATGGATTCTTCCAATCTCACTCAACTTCGTTTGCAGTTAGAGAATACACAGATAGAGTTTAATCGTATTGATGAACTTTATAAAATTGGTGGAGTATCCAAGTCAGAATGGGATAGTATGAAGACATCTTTGGAGGTTATGCAGAGCTCGTATAATAATCTGCTGGAAAATACTTCTTTGTTAAGTCCGATCAGTGGGGTCGTGACTGCCCGTAACTACGACAATGGTGATCTTTACAATGGTTCTACTCCTGTTCTTACAGTTGAGCAGATCACTCCTGTTAAGTTACTGATCAATGTTTCGGAACAATATTTCTCAAAAGTGTCGAAAGGCTCTTCCGTATCGGTAAAGATTGATGTATATGGAGATGAAGAGTTCGAAGGTAAAGTCGATCTTATCTATCCGACCATTGATGCTACAACCCGTACATTCCCCGTAGAGATCAAACTGGCAAACCGTGATCAGAAAGTACGTCCGGGTATGTTTGCGCGGGCTACACTCAACTTTGGTACTGAAGACCATGTGGTGGTTCCGGATCTGGCGATAGTGAAACAGGTCGGTTCGGGAGACCGTTACGTGTATGTTTATAAAGATGGTAAAGTATCTTATAACAAAGTAGAACTTGGTCGTCGTATGGGAACGGAATATGAATTGATCTCAGGTGTACCAAATAACTCTCAGGTAGTTGTTGCTGGGCAAACACGATTGGTAAACGGTGCAGAAGTGGAGGTGGAAAAATAAACCTACTCTATTGCTGACTTTCGTTATAAGGGAGTATATATCTATTTGATATGCTCTGCTGCACAGGCAGCGAACATATACCATCTTAAAAGAAGAAAATAATTATGAGTTTATATGAAGGTGCGGTTAAGAAACCGATTATGACCTCCCTCTGCTTTGTGGCAGTAGTGATCTTTGGTCTGTTTTCTTTATCCAAATTGCCGGTCGACCTGTATCCGGATATCGATACAAACACGATTATGGTAATGACTGATTATCCGGGAGCCAGTGCCTCGGATATAGAGAATAATGTGACACGTCCGTTGGAGAATACACTCAACTCTGTCAGTAATCTGAAGCATATTACTTCCCGTTCGGCAGAGAATATGTCACTGATCACTCTGGAGTTTGAATATGGATATGATATTGATGTACTCACCAACGATGTGCGTGACAAGCTGGATATGGTGAGTTCCAGCATGCCGGATGATGCTGAAACGCCTATTATATTCAAGTTTAGTACAGATATGATCCCGATCGTATTGTTATCGGCTCAGGCTGAGGAAAGTACGGCAGGTTTATATAAAATATTAGATGACATTGTTGTCAATCCGCTGGCACGTATCCCTGGGGTGGGTACCGTATCTATTTCCGGTGCTCCTCAACGTGAAGTCTATGTATACTGTGATCCCAATAAACTGGAAGCCTATAATCTGACCATTGAGACGATCAGTGCGATTATTGGTGCTGAGAATCAGAATATTCCAGGTGGTAATTTTGATATTGGTAATGAGACATTTTCTCTGCGGGTCGAAGGTGAGTTCAACGATCCGAGAGAGATGGAAAATATTGTGGTTGGAAGTTACAATGGCGCCAATGTATATTTAAGAGATGTAGCCCGTGTCATAGATACCGTACAAGAACGCGCTCAGGAAACCTATACGAATGGTAAGCAGGGTGCAATGATCACTATACAGAAGCAATCGGGTGCCAATTCGGTAAATATTTCCAGGCAGGTATTGAACGCGATGCCACGTTTGCAGAAAAATCTGCCGAGTGACGTGAAACTTGGGATAATTGTAAATACATCAGATAACATTCTGAATACGATCGGAAGTCTGACAGAAACAGTATTGTATGCTTTGTTGTTTGTGATCATCGTCGTATTCCTGTTCTTAGGTAGATGGCGTGCTACGGTTATTATCAGTATCACGATACCTTTGTCTTTGATAGCCTCTTTCATCTATCTGGCTATCACTGGGAATACCATTAATATCATTTCGCTCTCTTCTCTATCTATCGCGATAGGTATGGTGGTAGATGATGCGATTGTGGTATTGGAAAATGTGACGACCCATATTGAACGTGGTTCGGATCCGAAGCAGGCAGCTATTCATGGTACCAATGAGGTAGCAATCTCTGTAATTGCTTCTACACTCACCATGATCGCTGTATTCTTCCCATTGACTATGGTGAGCGGTCTTTCCGGTATCATGTTCAAGCAGTTGGGGTGGATGATGTGTGTGATCATGGTTATTTCTACGGTTGCAGCTCTTTCTCTGACTCCCATGCTGTGTTCCCAGTTGTTGCGTTTACAGAAAAAGCAGACCAAGGCTTTTAAAACCTTCTACGGTCCGATCCAGCGCGCATTGGATGGTTTGGATGTATGGTATGGAAAACTGTTGAACTGGTCTGTGCGTCACCGGGCTTTTGTGATTGTAGGGTGTCTTCTTTTCTTCGTACTTAGTTTGTTTTGTGCCAGGTATATCGGAACAGAATTTTTCCCGCCGCAGGACAACTCCCGTGTGGCTGTGAAACTGGAGTTGCCTATCGGTACACGTAAGGAAATTGCTCAGGAACTATCCCAGCAGATCACAGAAGAGTGGATGAAGAAATACGAAGGTATTATGTTGGTTTGTAACTATACGGTTGGACAGGCTGATACAGATAACCTGTTTGCTTCTATGCAGGACAATGGATCGCATATTATTTCTTTCAATATCCGTTTGGTCGATCCGGGTGACCGTAAGCAGACACTGGAAGAGGTTTGTGATGAAATGAGAAGGGATCTGGCTAAATATCCTGAATTCAATAAGACACAAGTTATTCTGGGAGGTAGCACAAGTGGTATAGCAGGGCAGGCAAGTGCAGATTTTGAAATATATGGCTATGATATGGAAGTCACCGATAGCTTAGCTGCCCGACTCAAACGGGAACTTTTCTCCATAAAAGGCGTATCGGAAGTAAATATTAGCCGAAGTGATTATCAGCCTGAATATCAGGTAGAGTTTGACCGGGAGAAGTTAGCTATCCATGGACTAAATCTTTCTACTGCGGGTGCTTATCTGAGAAATCGTTTCAATGGTTCAACAGCTTCCAGATACCGTGAAGATGGAGAAGAATATGATATCAAAGTGCGTTATGCTCCTGAGTTCCGTACCAGTCTGGAAAACATAGAGAATATCCTGATATATAACAATCAGGGACAGTCTGTCCGTGTCAAGGATGTAGGTAAAGTGGTAGAAAAATTTGCTCCTCCTACTATTGAGCGTAAAGACCGCGAACGTATTGTGACGGTATCAGCCATTATATCCGGTGCGGCATTAGGGGATGTGGTGAGTGAAGGACAGGCAATTATTGAAAAAATAGATATACCCATTGGGATCCCTATTCAGGTAGCCGGTTCGTATGAAGATCAGCAGGAATCTTTCCAGGATCTGGGAGTACTCGCTATTCTGATCGTTGTATTGGTATTTATTGTTATGGCGGCTCAGTTCGAATCTCTGACATATCCTTTTATCATCATGTTCTCTATTCCATTTGCATTCAGTGGGGTATTGATGGCGCTTTTCTTTACAGGAAGTACATTGAGTGTAATGAGTTTACTGGGGTCTATTATGTTGATCGGTATTGTAGTGAAGAACGGTATTGTATTGATTGACTATATTATCCTTTGTAGAGAGCGTGGTATGGCAATCCTTAATTCAGTAATCACTTCTGGTAAGAGTCGTCTTCGTCCGGTACTTATGACTACAGCTACTACTGTATTGGGTATGATCCCGATGGCTTTTGGTGGTGGTGAAGGTTCTGAGATGTGGAGCCCTATGGGGATCGCGGTAATCGGAGGATTAACCATTTCTACAGTTCTGACTTTGGTATTGGTACCCACTTTATATTGTACATTTGCCGGTACGGGAATCAAACGTCAGCGTAGAAAACTGAAGAAACAACGTGAGATGTCAGAGTATTTTGAGGCTCACAAACATGAGATAATTAGAAAATAAGATCTATTTGTTTGTCTGGTGGAATATCTGATACATCTCAGATGTCCACCGGCAAACTTTAATACCATATTTTATGAAATCTGTATTGATTACATTTGACCAGGCTTATTACGAACGTATGATCGCTTTGCTTGATCGGTTGAATTGCCGGGGTTATACTTATCTGGATCGTGTTCAGGGACGTGGAAGTAAGACCGGGGAACCTCACTATGGAAGTCATGCCTGGCCGGGAATGAATTCTGCAATTATCACAATTGTAGATGATGCCAAGGTCGATCCTTTGTTGGAGGCATTGAACAAGATGGATAAAATGACGGAGCAATTGGGGTTACGTGCATTTGTCTGGAATATCGAGAAAACGATCTGAGAACAGATATATTTCTTAGTTGAAAGGAGATTATCTCCGGCTATGTCCGGAAATAATCTCCTTCTTTTTTCAAGAGATTTTTTATCTCTGTTTTTTATGAATTGCCTGCTCCCTTGTAAACATTTGCTTTGGGACAGATCAAATGTTGAAAATAAAATCGACTCTGAAGTTAGTCAGATCTGATGGGTTATATAAATAAAAAGTGGGAATTGGATTTCGGGTCTTTTCTTATTTACGTTTCTAATAAACTGAAATTTCATCAATAAACAGATAAGGAGTTTTCCCTTCTCCACTATGTCCTTTGGGTAGTCCCGGAGTATGTTTGATTTTTATGCGTACATATTGTGTGGCTGTTGGTTCGAACTCTATGGTATAGGTCTCCACACTTTTTTTGAGTAATGTCCGTATCTGCCGGAAAATCTTTGGATGAGATTTCACGAAATTGACTGCCATTCTCAGATACAGATACTACCAGACCGGTGGACCCCATGATCCAGGAATTCATATCCACAATAGCCTGTGTGGTGACTTTTTGTATCGTCACTACGTTTTCCAGATCTATAGTAGCTTCTACATCCCCTCCGATAAATCCAAGCCATCTCCCCGAAGAATAACTGTCATTCCCTCTCAGAGCATCTACCAACATAGGAGCACCTTCGTACTTATATCTTTCTGAGGGTTGTAAAGAGAGGCTGATCGGTTTCATGGTAGCCAGGTTAAAATCAATCGTTTCAGTGAGTACTTTACTTTTACCTGTAACCGGACGTATAGTCACAGCCCGGAAGGTAGCGGATTCAGTAATGGATACCGGGCCGGTGTACAAGAATGATTTTTCTGTCGGTTCGCTACCATCCAGCGTGTAGTAGATCGGCGCGTCATCTATGGTAGATAATTCTGCTTTTACTGCCTTAGTCTCTTTATCCGGTGTAAAATCTGCTTTCAGGTCAAAGATATGTTTGGCATAATTATATCCTTCGCGTTCATATAGTTGCATTAATTGAGGCAATCTTTGAGTGAAATTTTTATAGTCCTTTTTTCAGGCTGGGTCCATTGTACTTCGCTCAAAGCAGCCAGACGGGGAAGCAGCTTATATTCTATACGATCGCTGTCTGGAATATACTCAGTCCATATATTTGCCTGGACTCCCAGAATATGTACTTTTTGTTCCTCTGTCAGCACAGACGGTACAGGTTCCAGGCTGTATACCTTTTCGACATCAATAAATCCTCCGATACCCAGCGGTTCGTATTCGGTATCTGTAGTCTGATAATAGTCAAAATAGGCATGGCTGGTCGGTACCATGATCACATCATGTCCCAACTGAGCCGCTTCGATACCACCTTCCAGACCTCTCCATGACATCACTACAGCATTGGGAGCAATATCGCCCTCAAGGATCTCATCCCATCCGATCATTTGGCGACCTCTGTCATTGATCCGTTTCTCGATCCGTTTCATACAATAGCTTTGTAATCTATCTTCTGCGGTATGACGGTTGTCTGCTTTGAGATTTTCAGCTTTGATACGTGCCTGGCATTTCGGACATTTTTCCCATCGTACACGTGGAGCCTCATCACCACCTATATGTATGTATGTAGAAGGGAACAGATCCATGACTTCTTCTATAATATTTTCCAGAAATACCATCGTATCCTCATTTCCGATACAGAGTACATCTTCAAATATACCCCATCGCGGACATACTTCGTAAGGACCTCCGGTACATCCGAATTCCGGATAACAAGCAAGTACGGCAAGCATATGGCCAGGAAGATCTACTTCTGGGATCACATCAATAAAGCGATCCGCTGCATAGGTGATCACATCTTTGATCTGTTCCTGAGTGTAGTATCCTCCATAAGGTGTTTCATCATATTCCTGGGAATTCCGGCCAATGACTGTTCTGTTACGTTTTGAACCGAATTCTGTAAGACGCGGATATTTCTTACTTTCTATACGCCAACCCTGGTCATCGGTCAGATGCCAGTGAAATACATTCAAGTTGTGAAGTGCCAGTATATCTATGTATTTCTTTACGAAGTCTACGTCGAAGAAATGGCGGCTTACATCCAGATGCATACCACGATATCCGAAGCGGGGAGCATCTGTTATTTGCACGGCAGGTAAAATTACCTTTGCATTCTTTGCTTCAGCCGGGATCGCTTTTCGAAGTGTTTGTATGCCATAGAATACTCCCTTCTCGGATTTTCCGCAAATAGTTATCTGTTCTGCTTCTACATTCAGAGAATATCCTTCTTCAGTATCCATTTGTGGATCCAACTCCAGTACGATGTTTGATCTTCCGTTTTCTTTTGTTTCATAGGGATGTGTGGAGAAAGGCTTTCCCATAGATTCCTGCAGATAAAGGGCTAAAAAGTCTGCATTTCGTTGCATAACTTCATTATCTGCCGGATAAAGAATGGCAGTACTTTGACTAAGAACAAAAGGGTTACCTCCTTTTAAAACTACCTCCTGGGGGAGAGGGATTACTGCATAATTTGCTTTTTTCTCTTCTGTCTGACATGAAATGAGGGTCATAGCCAGGAAAAAGAGAAAGATGTGTTTAAGTTTTAGCATAATAAAATTGATTAAATAGTTATTCGTACAAATATAAATAAAAATCCGTTAGTGTTTTATCCTTTTGTTGATGTTCTGTTTAATAAGTAAATGATGTCTATTTATGGAGATATAGTTGATTTTAGATGATAGATGTTGTGTTTGGATTGTGGATTTGTTTTATAGAGGTTGTAGATCTGGTTCTTATTTTTTTTGCGTTATTCATCTTTTCTTTGGATGTGTGATAGTTGTTGGCAGTGTAGTTAGTTTCATTTGATCTGTTTTTGGGGTTATAGTTGAGTTGTGGTTGTATTTTGAATATGTGTTTGATATTTTGTGTTTATATATTATAATGTGTCTTCGTTTTTTTAGTTTTCTTTTTCTTGTTGTTTCT
>JAJQDI010000020.1 GCA_021202275.1 Bacteroides sp. | reverse complement strand
CAAAGTTATTAATTTAGCACAGAATTAAAATAAGATAGCGATATGGAAGAAAATAAGACTAAGAAAGAGAGTAACGAAAACACAGAGATAAACCCTACTTTCGATCAGGTGCATGAGGGGTTAAATGTGAGAACTGCCCGTCAGGCATTAGGATATACGCAGAAAGAGCTTGCTGCAAAGTTAAATGAAGAGCCTAAAAATATCTCCAACTTAGAACTCCAAAAGGTTATCAATAATGAAGCACTTTTGAATAAGATTGTAAATTTTCTAAAGATTAGTATAGAATGGGTGAGAATACATTGTCCGTTGAAAGATGCTTCAATTCATAATTATAATGATAGCATTGTTCAAAATTCTAATTCCAATCCTATTCAAAACAGAGCCGATGAAATTACAAATGTTGGCATTCCATTAGAGGAATATAAAGAATTAATCCAGGAAAATAAGGAATTAACAGTGAAGTTAGTTTTGATAGAGAGAGATTTATCTGATGCCCAAAAGAGGATTGCTGAGTTGGAGAATAAGAAATAATTTACATTAGTCTTAAATATAATTATATATTTTTGTCACTGCTTTTTAGTGACAATATGATTGACTTTATTTATCTTTGTAATCGGAGAGATTGATGAGCAGAAAAGAAAAGTTACTTAAGAGATTTTTATCTCTACCCAAAGATTTTACGTACGATGAGCTGGTAAGTTTATTGAATTATTTTGAGTTTTATGAAGTGAAAAAAGGTAAGACTTCGGGTTCTGCTGTAAAGTTTGTAAACAGTGCCTTTCTTTCTGAACCGATCATGTTTCATAAGCCGCACCCGCAGACTATAATAAAGAAATATATTTTATTAGGAGTGAAAGGTGTGTTGGAAAATTGTGAATTAATAAAAGTAAGCGATGAAGAAGATAAATAGTGATAACCATTTAAATGTACTTCAATATAAGGGTTATGTGGGCTCTATTGAAGTAGACTTAGAGAATAATTCTTTGTACGGTGTCCTCCTGGGTATGGATAAGGGTTTTTATCAGTACGAAGCCAAAACCATAGAAGAGCTTAAAGAAGAATTTCAGAATGTTGTAGATATGTATCTGGAGCATTGTGAGGAACATGGATTAGAACCGCAGAAGCCATTTACAGGTCGTTTCAGTATTCGTATTTCTCCCGAACTGCATCAAAAAGCAGTGGAGGTGGCCAAAAAGAAAAGAATATCTTTGAATAAATTGGTCAATGAAGCTATTGCCAGTCTGGTGTTGTAAGAAGTAAACTTGCATGTGCTCCTATATTTCTTTTTTATAGGGTACAGCAAACTAAGTTATCAGATACCATTCATTTATTCTGATAATTCTCTGTTGTGATTACCACATACTTCCCATTTTACATATAGTAGAAACACTCAATTCATTATAAATAAGAAAGATAATTAAAAACCAGACAATCAGAATGATTGTTTCTTATAATTACAGTATATTTGTAGTAAGAAAGAATCCCTACTGATTATGGAAAAAGAAAAGAAAGATAATTATCGTCTGACAGAGCTGAGTGAACCGACAGAAGGTCAGTTGTCGGAAATAATGAAAGAGGTAGCAGAGGAGGCAAAATATAAGTCGGAAGTTGCCACGCAAAAATATTTCCAACAGATGTTTGAAAACATTCGTCAGAAAAAGAAAGAATGGTCGGTGAAGTATAATATTAACTTTGAAAATGCGTAAACCTGTTCTGATTGTTATTGCCGGTCCCAATGGGTCGGGAAAGACTTCAATTACCAGACGTATTCTTCATCACCAGTGGATGGAGGATTCCATTTACATCAATCCCGATGAAGTGGCTCAGGAAAGATTCGGAGATTGGAATTCAAAAGAAGCCATCCTGCAATCCGTGAAATATTGTGAAGAATTGCGTGAAAAGTGTCTTCTGGAAAAAAGAAGCCTTATTTTTGAAACGGTTTTATCAGTAGAAGATAAAGTCGATTATATTGCACGTGCCAAAGAAAGAGGGTTTTTTGTACGGTTGTTCTTTGTTTGCACTTCTTCCCCCGTAATCAATGCTTCGCGCATTGCCCGGCGAGTAATGCAGGGCGGTCACGATGTACCTATTACAAAGATTATTTCCAGATATGAAAAATCAATAGCAAATTGTTGCCTGGCTTCACGATTGGTAGATAGAACCTATGTCTATGATAACTCTGAAAACGATGTCGAAGCCCAGTTGCTGTTCAGACTAAAAGAAGGTAATCTGGAAAAGAAATACATAGAAGAAATACCCGAGTGGGCTGTTCCTATCATATAATGGATTCGTAATATATGGAAGTATGTTACGGTTGATATTGCGCTACCAAGACTCCCGAAATTATAATTGAAAGCATTCATAAAAGTCCCGATTTTACCTATAGCAAGTCACTCATTCTTCTATAGGTAAATGAGCAATCAGCTATAGCTAAACGAACATTCTTCTATAGCTGGTTTGGCTGACGAGTACAAGAAAAACGAACGGCAGGAACAAGCACCTCAGCACTCCCACAAACATATTTTTTTCCTTTTTTATTTTCCATGAGAAAACAAGTACAATCTTTTTAGGCTGACAAGGTTTCGGAAGAAAAAATACGACCCGAAGGGTGGAGATTTTTTCTGAACGAACCCGAAGGGCTTGACCTTGACAGGTTAAAACAGATTGCCCTATCTTTGCAGGGAAAATAAAAAAAGAATGGGTTATATCTTTACTGAATGAATACACCATCCATTCATTCACCCATTCATTCACTCATCCATTCATCCATCCATTCACCCACAAACTAACTTACTTTGTGAATCACTACAATATATCTATGTCATTATATATTGCAATATGATCTTATATCTCTTGTCCAATTCCATAGAACAAGGGATACATTTAAAGCAGTATATCGCTTTAGTATAAAAAGAACTTCAGATTAAGTGCTATAGAGAGAACCAATAAATGAAAAAGAATGAAAATAATAAAGTTTGTTCTTACAAATTCAAGCCCCCATATAGTTACTGTCCTGGGCTTAGGAAGTAAATCTAATATTTCTTCTGGTGTCCATTCTTTCACTTTAGGTTGCTGTTTGAGTATATTCGCTAATTGTACACTATTTCTGCTTAAAGAATTTATTCCATCTACTAATTTATTATGCCCTGAGTTTATCTGTTTACTTATATGCACAATATATTTTTCCAACTCTTCATTAGTAGTGATTTCTCTTGCAGGCGTTGAAGCAGATACCTCTTTAGTTAGTGTATCCAATTTTTCTTTTAATTCGGATAACATTTCGAAAATAGCTTCCTGTTGTAGATCATGTTTCATAAACTTCGTCTTTTAAATTTCTTTTTTCGTTTTTTGGATAATAAGATTTCCTCTTGTTTTAAGTCAGGAAGAGGAGTATGAGAAATAGTACCTAAACTGTCGGGTATATTTTCGACAACAGAAGGTTGAGAGCGGTAGTTTTGAGCTTCTTGCTGTATGGATTGTGTCTGCATTTGAGATACGGTTGTAGCAAGTTGTTTATGGAGTTTGCCAAATGAAAAGGAACGATCAATGTCAGATCCTTTGAAAGAGTAATCTCCTTTCATAAAAGAGATACCTTGTACCTGATGGCTGTTTCCTTTAAACTTAAATTTGATCTCTATTCCGTTGTGATTCAGATAATCTCTAAACTGCTTCCATGACCTGGAACGTTTCAGAGAGTTATTAATAACACTATGTATTTCATATTTAGTTTTATCAGGTTCCTGAAGACGGTTTATATTTACCTGTTCTTTACCTTTTCCGAAATAGAGTCCGTATTTCTCCTTTATACTTTTGGTTACTCGTTCGTTTCTTGCATAATCGTTCTTTTCCGAAATGGTTTTCCCGTTGTTATCAATCCGATTAAAGATAATATGACAGTGTGGATGATTACGATCTTCGTGGCGAACAACAATATATTGAGTATTTTCTATCTTCATTGCCTTCATATATTCTTTTGCTAACTTTATCATAAATTCATCCGCCATTCTCTCTTTATCGTGTGGTGAATAGCTTAATGGGATATGTCCGACACATCGGGTAAGTTTAGGATTCATTCTGCTTTGCAAATAGAAACTATTGATAATAGATTTCGTATCTGTCAGGAGTACTCCTTCACCATCTAATAGTTTGGCTTCCTCTTTTCCCATCACATAAGAGATGCAACCTTTAAAACTCTTACCTTTTATTATTTTTCCAATCATTCGATAACTTTTCAATAATATTCTGTACGGCAGCCAGAGTTTGCCTTACCTCCTTTTCCAGATGGTGGATTCCATAAGTGTTAGCTTGCCGGGCTAACTGATTCAGATTGTTGGCTTCTCCTGCGAGCTTTCGTAAGACTTCCATATCTTCCTTTTTTATAGATTCTTTTATTTCTGATTCCAGAATAGCGGAATGACAATAAGCACTTATAGTCAGTCCACAGTGTGCCGCTCTTCTTTTTATTACATAATATTCCGGTTCAGAAAATCGAATGCTTATCATCCGCTTTTTCCGAATGGAATTCCCTTTCTTTGGCCTTCCACCTGTACGCTTATTTCTGTGCCCTTCCTCCATAAAAAATTGTCGACCAACGGGAGCAATTTTTTCCCTTTCCCGGCCAGGGAAAGCAAGGGGTTTTTGTCTTACAAAAACATACCCTTGCTACGCTTCACATCCCCACATTTTTTAGATGGCTCCGGAAAAGGGAGAAATCCCCACGAAATCAAACGGTCAAATAGCACCACATCGGAAGAGATGCCCCACTATGGGATAAGGATTGTTTACCTCATGCTCTCCGGTTAGTAACCGGGAGCAAATAAAATAGTAAATATGATATGAAGGATTAAAATGGATTCTGTTGCCGAAATATGTAGTACTTATCTTATCCTCCAGGAATTTACTATAAAGTATATATTCGAGATACTTTATTCTCAATAATTTCATTAATAAGGCTATTTATGTATAAAAGATATACAAAAGAACGATCCTTGACATACTAAATAAATAGTGTGCTAACTACATTAAGTTATTTCATTTTGCTATTTTTACAAATAAAAGAAAGAATGTATGGATAAAAAGAGAACTGTGATATTATTTGGTGCTGGTGCTGTTATACCGTGGGGAGGTCCTTCTACATCTGAACTCACAGAATTAGTAACAGGCAAAAGTTCGACGTATTGTTGTCTTGATAGCGAAATCTCTGTAACTGCTCATATTTACAAAACACTAAAACAAAATAAGTATACTAATGAACACATAAATTTCGAAACTATTATCAACGTCATTGAGGAATTGATTTTACATTATGCACAGTTTGAGCCACAAGATGAAATTCCTTCTATAAATAGTGTATTCTTTCAACCTAAATACTTTAAAGAATATTCCAATTTTTCTATTCGTAATGGTGGAGAAAAAAGACATGGGTATAAATTAGATATTCCTTTAAACAAAGAATATGTATATTCATTATCCGCATATAATCACGAGACACCAGAGCAATTATATTTTATGAATCTTCTTAGAGATATTATTGCCGGAATAAATTCTCGAGTAATGAAATATGCATACCACCCTACTGATAAACCTGAAAATGAAATAGTGAATACCAATTTTCAAAAATGGATTAAAGATTTAGTAGAAGAGAACAATCTCATAAGAATGTATACCCTAAACTATGATAGAATATTCAAGATTCTAACTGAAAAAATAAATATACCTATTTTTGAAGGTTTTGAATGTGGAGCAGAACTCCCTTATAGCAATATTGATCCCGACGTGAGAAGAATAGTAGAAGATCAGAATTCATACACTCATTACAACCTGCATGGATCTTCTTTCTGGGAAGTTTTGGCCCATGATGAGGACAGTCAATTATTTAACCCTTATATTACATTATCTGATGGTACAATTTTGAAAAGTAGTGTAGAAGATCCATCTATATTACAAATGGATAAAGGGAAGAATATTCTATTAACCAATATCATTACAGGCTATCAAAAGACACAAAAATCTTTCGTAACTCCATTCAGACAAATGCAAGCCGCATTTGATAAAGATTGTCTTGTTGCTGATGAAATATGGATAGTAGGCTATTCTCTAGGAGATGCACATATAAATACAAGCATAAAAACAGCACTAAAATATAATCCAAAAATGAAGTTAATTCTCATCGATCCTGCTTACGATGGCGTAGATAATTACAATAAAAAGTTGGTTCCTAAACTAATTTATATAATACCTGAAATTGTAAATAACGAACGCACAGATCCTATATATAGTAAGGACGGAAAGAAATGTATTTACTTTAATGGGAAATTAACAGTTATAACAAGTGGTTTTGATGAGTTTCTGGCTGATCCATTCTAATAAGTTTTATTTAATATATTTGAACTTCATTAATGGAACTTAAAAGATAGGCGGTAAATTTGGAAAGTCTGCTGAAATTCATTATTTTAGTACTCTAAATTGTACCGTTATGACAGTATTGGAATTGGAAGCAAGAAAAGCATCTATCATCCGCAGAGTATTGGATATGGATGATGATAAAATAAATATATTGGATGAGATTCTTCAAAAGTTGAATAGTCCGATGCCTTGTGTGTTCACAAAAGAGGAACAACGTGCCCAAATTGAACAGGGGATCAAGGATCAGGCAGCGGGATTAGGACGCAGCCATGAAGAATTAGCAGAGAAATACAAAAGTCGTACTGCACGAAAATCATCTGGTTGCCGTTAGCAGAAGATAATCTGGATCAGATTTATGATTACTATGCTCAATACAGTACGGAGTCAGCTTTGAATATTGTGAATACTATTCCGCAAAGCGTAGCTTCACTGAAAAATCATCCGGCAGCAGGTCCGGTAGTAGTATCGGATTTAAAAGAATATGCTTACACTTTTCGTTCTTTAGTTACTTATAAAGGGAGGTATAAAGTGATTTATTATTATACAGGGGATGTGATTTATATCTATGCTATCTGGGATTGCAGGCAGGATCCGGAGGTGATGCCGGTGAGATAAGTGATTTCATTTTTTATTTCCACTAAGTTTAGAAAAATATATTATTAAAGATTCTCCATAATTTTATTTCTTTCATAGTCTAAAAATTCTTGTTTTGTATATAAAGAATAATCTTTTATATATGAAAACACATTATCTTGGCTTAAATTCTGGGGTATATATTTTTCTAATTTTCTTATAGCACTTGAAGGTACACCGTATTCCATTAATATTGCTAAATTTTCACGAAGAAAGTCATTTTCTATTAGGCTGGCATAATAAATATAACTTCCGCTTCTCCATCTTCTTTCAGCACATATAAATTTCTGAATTTCATTCATCACAGCTAACCATTTAGGTACTTTATATTGAAACCAGTGTTTCATTGTTTGAAAAGTAAACTGAATAGCTTCATCTCTAATATCAGCAGAATTTTTACTTTGATAAGTATTCAGGTTTTGTAAATAACTAAACTGTTCTTCTATCAACTTATATATATTTTGATTCTGGCTATAATTAAAAGTCATATATATTAATCGATTTTTAGTCATGGGTTTAGTCGTCTCACCTGGTACTAATAAATTATCCCATGCCAATCCTAAAATATAAGATAATTGCTTATAAGAAGGATAAAAATGCCAATCAATTAAATCATAACTTGTAACAATCTCTTTTCTTAGAATATCAAATATATTTTTCTGGCCTTGAACATTTATTCCATTTTGTTTTATCACTTCTTTTTCTGCTTCGGGAATAGATTTTATGGCTTTATACTGTTCAGAGGCCTTATTACGGACTATGTTATCCTTTAATTGAATTAAAACTTCATCTTTTATAGGATTCTGCTGGAAAAATGGAATATCTATTATTATATCCTTTTTTCTGGTGGAGGATTAAAATTATAAATTCTTCCAATATAATGTACCATCATCCTTCCCGCTCTTCCTTTAATATTAGAATAATCAAAGTAATCTATAGGATTAGGCCCTTTCATTTCATCATAATATACAATATTTTTTGCGCTTGTATTAACTCCTTCAATGATAGTAGAAGTACAAAACAAATATTTCACTAATCCTTTATTGAAATAATCAATAATAGTAGTAGTTATATGCTTTTGCAATGCACCGTCATGAATTCCAATATCATAATTTAAACAGTTAATTACTGCCCAGTCATTAGAAATATAGGTCTTTATCCAGGGTATAAGATCATATGTATTTGAACTAAGACTAAAATTGTTACTTTTTAAATATTCAGAAAAGGCTTTTGATAAATATCTTACTCTAGCAGGAGAAGAACAATATATTATAGTTTGCTCTTCTTTTAAAGATTCAAGCAATTCAAAAAGGACATTCTCTTTGAATTGTTTTTTCTTTCCTTTTTTTCCAAATTGTTTTTTATATTCTTCATAAATATTTATTTCCCGTGAATCAACTAACGAAAAAGAACTTTTATAAAAAACAGCATTATATGTTTCTTCAAAACCCGGACTTATCCCATCTATGTTTGGTCCTAAAAGATAAAATTTAGGATTAAAATTCGAAATTAAGTAATAAAAAGCATTATTGAGTGAAGAAGACCTCTCATCATCCCTTTGGCC
>JAJQDI010000023.1 GCA_021202275.1 Bacteroides sp. | reverse complement strand
AAAATTTGTTACTTTTAAGCAGTTCTCAAATAAAATTTCAGGGATTTGGGTTAGATTCCTACATTCAATAAAGCAACTATTGAAACTTTCTACATTTGGACAATTTTTAAATAGTTTCTCTGGAATAATAATTAATGACTGACAGCCACAAAAGCATAATGTAAAGTCTGTTACTTTTATAGAATTTATAAATAAATTCTCCGGAATTGTTGATAAAATAGAACAATAATAGAAACACCCTGTAAATTCCCTTACATTCGTGCAGTTTGCAAACAAACCTTCCGGAATAGCAGATAAAGAACTACATCCGGCAAAGCTACCAGTGAAATCTGTTACCTGATGGAATGCCTGATATTTATCGGCCGGAATAGAGAATAAGTTTACGCATTCCAAGAAAGCAGCTGCCATAGATATTAAGTTCGATGTAGAGTCTCCCCAGGAAATCACTTTTTTTAACTGCTCCTTGTATTTGCCGGATATTTCTTCAGAATTTATGTATCGTATTTCACCATATATTCTAACTGTATATATCCCCGTATTTTCATAGGTATGCGAAGGAAATTCTGCGTTTGTATCTTCTATGGTCCCGTCTCCCCAGTCAATCGTTCTTTCAAAAGACTGAGGGAATGGCAATATAATGTTGCTCTACATCCAGCTTTCAATCTCATATTCCAATACCAGAGGCCTCTCCATATCTGTCTGCCACACAAGATTGTTGCCTGCATACACTTTACTGACCGTCTCTTCACCGATTCTGATATCTTTTATATTTCCGTCTATATAAATCATACGAGGATAAATTTTGTTTATTATAATATATATATGTGTGCCTTATCGGTACATGATACCTTGCAGTGCCCAATCATTATTTATAGAAAACAAACTCTTCTTTACAATTACCATTTTATCTGAATATACTCCGGTTTGTTCTTTATTTCCAATACTACCCGGAAATTTTATGTCATATTCTTTTCACCTTTACACAGAGTTTCCTATCTTTGTAGTTTTCGTATCAAATGCTTATTCATGAAAACATCTCTGGATCATTTATCTCCGGAAAGCCGGCAAGATCTTGAACTTATTTCTACCCTCATCTTAGAATATCTATCGGATAAGTGTGAGATGATCATTTTATATGGTAGTTATGCCACCGGAAATCAGGTAGTATATGACCAGCGTACAGATTATGGCATACCTACTTTTTATATGAGTGACTATGACATCATGGTAGTGACAAGCACCCGGTTTAAGAAAGCGGTAATAGGCAATATCTTTACCAAGATCAAAGAACGCTACTACAAAGAGAAAGGAATAGAGAATATACGTTTTATCCCTACCATACAGTTTATCACGGAAAGTATTTATGACCTGAACAAGGCAATAGACAAACGAAGATATTTCTATTACGATCTGAAGAAAAAAGGAATTGTACTTCATGATAGTGGTAAATACCAACTGGCTCCTTTAAGAAAGCTCAGAATGTCAGAGGTAAAAGAGATGGCGGAAGAATATTTCAGGAAGAAATTTCCCGTAGGACAAGAGTTTATCAATCTGGCGAAAGACTCCTACAGAAGAGAGAATTATGTGATCTCATCCTTCAATCTGCACCAGGCCTGTGAAAATTTTTACCGTACGGTATTGCTGACATTTACACTTTATACGGAAAAAGGGCACGATCTCGAAAGCCTTGCTTCTAAAGTCAAGATACATTCACTGGAATACGCGAAACCTTTTCCCAGAAATACGGAGAAAGAAGAATATTTGTTCCAGTTACTGATCGATGCCTATGTGCAGGCACGATACAATCCCGATTTTGTTGTTACCAAAGAAGAGATTGAGATTCTGATCCCTAAAGTAGAGATCATGCAAGAGATCACGGAAAGGATCTGCCGAAAACAGATATTGTTTTTTCAACAGGAATCACAAAAAGAAGAGGGATATTTCCCTGTAGAGTACGAAGAAGATCAAGTTCTGAAAGATAAACCTGAATCCTGAATCTACTCTTCACATCATCCGGTCTCTGGTTCCAGACCGTATTTTTAATTCCGGATGATCGAATTCATCTCCTCTCCCCATAATAAATATAACTTTAGATGGATCTCAGGAAACGACTGCAAGAGATACTTAAAGAATCCCTGCCCGACTCTGGCCTGACTACCGGAAAGATCACTACTCTTTCAGGGAAGGTCTATTTTCTCAAGACCGGCCCTATAAGTCATACCTATATATGCGAAGCCCATTCGCTCCGGGAAATAGCCACCGCAAAAGTGATCCGGACCCCGAAAGTGATCGCAGCCGGAGAAAACTTCCTGCTCACAGAGTTTATCGAAAGCGGACACGCAGATACTTCTTTCTTTCAAAACCTGGGTATTCAGTTGGCCCAGCTACACCGGACCACGTCCGAAGTATATGGTTTTTATGAAGATAATTACATCGGTGCCAATCCACAACCCAATATACCAGAAGCCAAAGAGAGTGCAGACTGGGCCCTCTTCTACTTCAACAAACGACTGCTTTTCCAATATAAACTGGCCGAAAGCAGGGGTATCGTTACCTCTGATCTGAAATCGGGAATCCATTTTCTCGAAAAGCATATACACAGGATACTGCAAGGTAGCAACGAACCACCTGCATTGTTACACGGAGATCTGTGGGCAGGGAATTATCTCTGTTCCTCACAAGGCGAACCGGTACTGATCGATCCGGCTGTATATTACGGACATCGGGAGGCAGATCTGGCTATGACACGACTGTTCGGCGGATTTGCACCGGAGTTTTACAGAGCTTATCACCAGACTTATCCCTTACAACCGCAGTGGGAGTACAGAGAAAATATCTACAAGCTATATCATGTATTCAACCATTTAAACCTGTTCGGACGGAGCTACCTGGCTGAGGCAGAATACCTGATGAGGTTTTACAGAGATCCAACTCAGTATCCCGGATATACCTAACAAACACGAATGCCAGGAAAGGATGGATCTCTTTCCTGGCATTCGTGTTTCCACAGATGAAACTCAAAGTCTCTCTATTGTATCTTATTTTTATGAGAATTCTTTTTGGGCTCCTCCATGGTTCATAGACTCACTAAAAAAGTCACTTTTTTCTCTGTAATCTTCATTCTCAGCATATATATAAACCACACTTCCGTCTCTGATGGCATCGATCACCGGTTTGGACATCTGTGGCGGTAAAGCCGGACAACCCAGGCTACGCCCCAATCTGCCCGCGGTCTTGAGCCGGGCCGGATCGGCATATTTAGAGCTGTGAAACACCACCGCCCGCTCGCGTACCTTATCGTTGATCCCACTTTCCAGTCCATCTATTCTCAAGGAATAGCCATACTTACCATGATAGGTCTCATTGGTCAGGAAAAATCCCTGAGAACTCTTGTAAGAATTAACCTGATTGGAGAAAGAGGTAGCGTATTTCACCCCACTGTTACGTCCATGCAACACATGGGTCTTATACAGTAACTCTTTCTGTTCCAGATCAATCACATACAAACGCTCTTCATCAGAGGGAAGACTGAAATCAATAATGGTCAATACATCTTTTTTTCTTATCTTCGATTTGTTCAAATCCAGCAACGGCTTCTTCAAAAGCCTGATAATTAACTACTTCAGCAAGACCTATGTCTTCATAGAGTTGTTCGGCCGAAATAGGCTCTTCCTCTTCCATCGCCACAGCTTCCTGCTGTTCCCATATATTCTCTACCAGGGGGGTCAACTCGTTTTCACACGATACAAGTGTGATCCCAAATACCCCCATCATTACAAACAGATTCAATAGTTTTCGCATATCAATAATTTAGGTTTAGTATTAATCTACCGTTTTGGTGTAGTACAAATATACGAAAAGCTATTGACTCAATCTATTCTATTACAATTATTAAACTTTCATTAACGAACAATCTGTCATACAAGAACTTCGCATGGGAAGTGGCATTCCGTACGCACATATGGGAACGTGGCGTAGTTCCCAGCGTATTGCTGTATTCAATGATCTGCGTTCTGGGATAATTGACCGGGACACCGTGTACATAGCCTCCGTTGGAGAACCGGCTGGCATACGGAGCAAATCCGGTGATCTCCTCTGTTCCATCTTTCAGATAGTACATTTTTTCCTTTTTTTTCCTGCACCACAAACACTCCCAGCGGGGTTTCTTTCTGATACGGAGGATGTTCTAACCCCGTCGTCGCAGGGTTCATGCTACGTATCAACCACTTACCATCCACATAATCCAGAGAAGTAATATTCTGGTTTTTCCTGTCCACAACCGCCAGTTTGTTAAATGCCTTAACACTTATAGGCTCTACATACTTCTCCGGCACCAGCCATTGACCCCCGAAAGAAACCACCTCTATCCTGCGCATTCCCGCGCTATCCGGTCCACTCACAAGCTTCACCAGCATTCCATCAACGCCATAGCGTTCGGGCACGGAGAGCTCATCTGCTGTATATAGAGGTATGCCCTGATTGCGATCCGCACCGTATTTATCCTCTCTACCCTGGTCAGTAGGGTTCTCAGCCAACGGAGGCCGTCCGTGTTCATTTCCCCTGTTCTCTATATAGCCCCATTGTGCAGGTGTGGCATTGATATTCTCTACCTCTGCCAGGTATACCTTTATCTTCTCCCACTGGAATTCCCGGGTAGTGTCTTTATAAGGATAAGTATCCGCCAGAGTATGCTGATCATACAGCAATTGTTTTTCCAGTATCACATCTTGAGGCATTTTACGGGCTACCTCTGCTTGCTGCTCCGCCGGAACAATTCCCTGTTTCTTTTCACCTTCTTTCACAGTATTTCCCTGACAGGCAAGCCCCAGCAGGAAACAGGGTATGATACACCCCAGAGCCATTCTCCGTTCCATAGTTTATATGTTATTGTTATAAAAAGAGAACAGACTTTGGGGTAAGATGTTTGATTGAAGAAAAATAAACCTATGCTTCCCGGAACCGGAAAAATCAACCAGTGATTGATTGATTAAAATAGGAAGCTGCTATATACATAGCAGCCTCCCGATACCATACACACAGATGAGTTATCCATTTATTTGCATAGTAATGTCTTTTGTATTGTCTGTTTGAGTATGGATATGCAATTGATTGAGTTCACTATCATAGAACCACCCTGTTTCCCGGATCAGATCTCCTGCTCCCAGCAAACGGGGCAACACCTTCCCGTTCTCCATCACCGTCTGTGGTTCAAACTCCAGACAAGCCTTTACAGCATACCTGTGAGCCGTTGGGGTAAACTTTCCTTCCGGTTTCCCTATAGACAGGCTCCATTGATTTCCCGTCAGACTGCTTTGTATCTGGGTGATAGCATACACCCCTTTTTCATAATCGGTACTGGTACCGTCGTCTTCATACAGTTCGTAAGAGGATTCGCCCTGGGGATATACAAACAATTCGATGCGGTCTACCGGCTTTTCGCCCACATATTGCATGGCTTCCTGCATGGGGATGATGGCACCTGCCTTGATAAAGATCGGCATCAGATCAGCAGGGGTCAGGAACGACTTGTATTGCCGTCCACGGACAAACTCTCCGGTCCAGAAGTCGTACCAGTCACCTCCGGGGAAATAGACCGGACGGCTGAGTGCACCTTTCGTGGTCACCGGGCAGACCATCATCCAGGGACCAAACATATACTGGTCGGAGATCTGATAGGTGTTCTCGTCTTTCGGATGATCCATGACCAATGCCGACATTACCGGACGATGGTCCCGATAGAGCCGGTAGGCATTGGAATACATATAAGGAAGCAGGGCATACCGCAAAGAATCGTATTTGATAAAGTTTTGCATCGCTTCCTCGCCATAGGTCCAGGGTTCGTGATAGCGCGGATGATCCATCCCAAAGAGAATAGCTATAGGGCTGAGCATACCGAATTGTACCCAACGGTTGTAGAGATCCGTATCGTGCGGAGAATACTGCTCAAAGCCACCCATACAGTGCGACCAGTAGCCAATGCCGGACATAGCCATATTCAGACCTCCCCGCACCACCGGCTCGAACCATTGCCACTCGCTGCCCCAGTCGCCGGCCCAGATAAACGGATAGCGCTGTACTCCGGCATAGCCTTCCCGGGTATGGTTGAGCCCACGCTGGTTGTTGTGTTCCTGAAATTTCAGATAGGGTGCTTTGGCATAGGCTATGGGATACAGGTTGTGCAGTTCGGCAGGCTGGAAGCCGTTCACAGGCCGGGCCTCTTCGGTAAACCGGAGCACACCCCCGCAATCGGTCTTCACGAATTTGATCCCCATGGAAGCGATCTTCATCACAGCATTGTCCCACCACCAGTCGACACTCTCGGGACGGAAGAAGTTAACGACTCCATTCACACTGGCTTCGGGATGTACGTGACCCAACCGACGGGCCTCATCGAGCAGATGGAGCCGGGTACCGTTGTCCATAATAGCCCGGATATGCAGTCCCATCATACTCACGTTCATGGCATAGACCGAGTCTATCATGGCCTGCGGGTCTTTGAAGGTCTCCCGCCATTCAAAGGAGGCTCCCCCATTGCCAAAGGTAGCATTGAAATAGCGCCAGGTAGAGTCGAGCCAGAGCAGATCAAAAGGAATGCCTTCCGCACACAAACGGCGACAAAGCTCAACCGGGTATTTGTCCGAGGTTTTTTCCTCATTCTTCCACGTCCCTCCGGAATAGGTACCTACATGCAGTCCGTAAGCCGGCTTGGGTAGCATGGGGTTGCCTCCGGTGAGTCCGTTGTAGTCGCTCAACAACGTATACATATCTTCGCTGTAGATAAAATAATAGTCAAGTGCCGTGCCTCCGTTGGTCCCATAGGTAAATTGCTGCCGATGGTCCCAACCCAGATCCCACTCCGTAGGGAAAGCCGTATGTAGGAACAGCCCGTAGCCCCGCGGATTCATAAAGAAAGGTACCGGACAGTAATTGGCGCGCAGGATATCCTTCCCTCCCACAGCCGGTTTGGGCCCTTTGCCTAGTTCACAATTGAGGTACAGTTTCCGGCCACGCTGGTCCAGCGCGTCCATACGTTCGCCGAATCCAAAGAAATGATCGTCAGGAAAAAGCGTGCATACATTACGCGGAGTCGTTTTGTCTTCCTCTTCCAAGTAGAGATAATCGCATTCCCGGTAAAGCACTTTTCCCCTTTGATCGGAGATGGTGACACGCAAAGGCCTACCGGATACCTCAACACATAGGCTATCGGTATGCAACGCCAGTCCATCCTTGCGATGATCCACAGTAAACCGTACCGGAAGCCAGTCCCGGCGGATCACGATCAGATCGCTCTCTTTGGGAAATTGCATGGAAGTATGTTTGGTGAAACGGACCATCCGTTCGCTGCACACGCGGATGCGGAGGACTTCTTCTCCGGACTGATAGAATACCTCATTTTCCGCAGGGAAAGGAGGAGGTGTATCTCCACCCTGAGCACTCAGACAAAGGGTAAGAGAGAAGATCATCGATAAAAGGATTATTTTTTTCATGTATGTTGTGTTTGATAAATGAATGACTTTTACATCGCAGATAGGCAGATCAGCATCTTTCATTCAATGGATATTCAGGATATAAGAATAAGACGCAACTATGCGTCTCGTATATTTGTATATAAAATGTTACGCATAGGGATTTATAAATATATTCTTTCTGTAATTCCAATCGTACATCGTAAATAAGTAAATCGTAAATCAATAATTCTCTTTGTTTCTCTACATAGGAACAGATCCGGGAATGATCTTTTCACTGTCAATCCCATTGAAAGAGGTCCGATGTACAGACATATCCCCGGCCCCGGTGATGGAATGGATCTCCGGTGAGGTGATCCCGTCCAGGTGACAATCGATCAGGTGCAGGTTGTGTACACAGATCTTGTCCGGAAACCCGTCGATACGGATACCGTGCTCACTGTGGCGGCTGGTCACCTGTTCCAGATAGATGTTGCGAAACTCGGGCAGATACGGCCCTTCCGTCACCCGTTCATACATCAGTTCCAGCCGCAGGACAGCCTGCCTGCACTCTCCTACGCGTACATGGCGGACATAGAAGTTCTCTACCACTCCGCCGCGCAGGGCATTGGACTTGATACGGAGCGCGCGGTCCAGGTGGGGACTGTTCATCTCACAGTCTTCCACCCATACATTGCGGCAGCCACCGGATATCTCACTGCCAATGGCTACTCCGGCATGCCCGTCTTTCATCACACATCTGCGGACAATGATATTGCTGCTGGGCATATTCCACCGCCTGCCGTCGTTGTTGCGCCCCGATTTGATGGCAATGCAATCGTCCCCATTATCAAAGTAGCAATTCTCGATCAATACCCGGTTGCACGATTCGGGATCTATTCCGTCGTTATTGGGTCCATGACTTTGCAGGGTCACCCCACGCACCACGACATCCTCACACATCAACGGATGGATCATCCAGAAAGGAGAGCGCACCAGGGTAACTCCTTCCACAAGTACCCGGTTGCAACGATAGAACTGTACAAAGACAGGTCGTAGTTTGTCATCTGCCGTACAGATCCGTTGTTCCAGGGGAATGTGATTCTGTTCGAACCAGTTCAGTTTGTCTTTTCCGATCTTATCGGATCCTTCCGGGCCGGTAGCCTCTCCCCGCCCCCGCCAGCTCCACCAATTGTCCCGGCTGGCCTGTCCATCAAGTATCCCTTCGCCCGTAACAGCGATATTTTCCTGTTCACAGGCATAGATCAGCGGGCTGAGGGTCTGACAGTCCATTCCTTCCCAGCGTGAGGGTACCACAGGTAAATAGTCTGCCGGATCGGTGGAGAAACGCAGTTCGGCCCCTGTATTCAGGTGCAGATTGACATGGGAAAGCAAATGTACCGGAGCCGTATAATAGATCCCTTCGGGCACCACCACCCGTCCTCCGCCTGCCCGATGGCAATCCCGGATGGCCCGGCGCAGTGCATGTGTAATGTCTGTTCCCGTACGTATACCGTAGCGACGCAACTCAAAATCGACATCAGGGAACTCCGTATGGGCTATCTGCCGTTCCACTTCCCGGCATTGCTCCCAGAAAGGTTTGGTATCTGCTACTGCCTGCTGCTCCCGAAGCGTGACATCACGGGAGCGACTGCCCTGTATCACCGTGCTCTCTTCCAGCGGACGGTCGTTGCAACGGACTCCCTCCCCTCTGAGGTCACGGGAATTGTAGATACGGAGTGCCTGAGGTTGCGTGGTACGCAGGGTGACATTGCGCATCCGCACTCCTTCCGTTTCCGAGAACACCGCTCCCCGTTCGGCATCAATGGTCACATTTTCCAGTACCACTTCCGAGATGGGTTGCTCAGGCAGGCCGTCGAAAAGCAGCGCGCGTCCGGCACCGTGACAGGATACGTTGTGTATATAGATCCTATTGAAACGGGGAGTTCCTTCTGTCACCGGCGGTATCTGTTGCTGATCCGCCGCCGGACTGCCCTACTCCATAGCTTCTACGGCCGAATGTCCCTGGTAGTACATATCAAAAAGTATAGGCTCGGCACCGATATCGGCCATCACAATGTCACGGATATGGATATCGTGTACATGACCACCCCGCTGCCGGTTACTTTTGAAGCGCAGGCCGGTATCGGTATTCAGGAAACGACAATTGGCTACATGGATGTGATGTACACCTCCGGACATCTCACTACCCACCACAAAACCACCGTGCCCGTGGAATACGGTACAGTCTTCCACCACTACATAGGAGGTAGGCACCCCCCGAAGCCGACCTGCTTCGTCGCGTCCGGACTTGATACAGATCGCGTCGTCTCCCACATCAAAGGTACTGCCCACCACCAATACCCGGTTGCACGATTCCAGATCCAGTCCATCGCCGTTCTGAGAGTTCCAGGGATTGCGCACCCGGATGCCGTCGATCACCAGATCGTTGCAGAGCTCGGGATGCAGGTTCCAGAAAGGGGAATTCTGAAAAGTAACCCCTTGCAGCAGCACCCGCTCGCATCCGTAGAAGTGGAGCAGTTCGGGACGTACATAGTCTTTGAGCCGCACCCATTCGTCCGGAGTATTGTATTTACGTATGATGTTCTCTTCCCGGCGGGCATACTCCTGCACATCGGGAGTCATGGGATACCAGATGGTAGCGGCATCGTTGAGCACTCCCTCACGCCGGAGCAGACGCTGCCACTCATCGGTTGTGAATTTGTTTTTCCGGAACGGACGCCAGTGGTGTCCGTTGCCATCGAAGACACCCTCTCCGGTAATGGCGATATCCGAAGCCCGATAGGCACTGATGGGACTCTGCAATTGTTTGAAGGAAGCTTCCTCAAAAAAAGTCTCCCGTTTGGGATAGGCCCAGAAATCGGGAATAAAGATCACCAGCGCATTCTTCTCCAGATGCAGTTCGATGCGATCTTTCAGCAGGATAGGTCCGGTGAGCCAGACACCGGCTTTCACTACCAGCCGTCCGCCACCCGCCTCAGACAAATGATCTATGGCACGGGCAAAGGCTTTGGTATTGATATGGTTACCGTCGGGCCTGCCTCCGAAAGTTTCCAGCCTCACCTGCCTGTCGGGTATATCAGGCAACGGGATAGCGGGCATTTCGAAAGGAAGCCCTTTCAGAAAGCGGTCATAGTCTGTTCCGGTAACAGGCAATGCCCGAACGGTTCCCAGGAGAGCCCATATATAGATCCCAAGTAAAAGAGTATGTTTCATGATGTGGTTTTATGGTGTGTGAAATTAAAAACTTATGATGTACGTATACATTATACAATTGGAAATAAACATGACTTGACGAAATCATCCACCCGTAAAGACGCAAAGAGATTTACGATGTACTTATTTACGATGTACGATTGAAATTACAGAAAGCATACATATGTAAAGCTTTCATAAACTTCAACAGGCACAACCTATATGCAAACACACAAGACGCAACTATGCGTTTCTACAGGTGTATGACTCCTTCAGAGTATGCGCGTTTGCACTTCAATGTTCTTTAGCATACATAATACCATACTGGTTATGACCCAAGGGAGTAAATCGTAACTTCCTTCAATCGCCGTACCGGAAACGTCCTCCTGCAAGTTGCACCAGGTCGGGCAGATCGTACCGCGTCAATACCCCATAGATCATATTTGAAAAAAGATCGTATTGCATCGGCGCGGTCATACATTCCGTATAGCTGCGCATCGTACGCATGGCTGTTACCTCCTCCAGCCGTTTGTCCAGCACAGCCGCGTGCAAAACTACCGGTCCGTAACGCCCGTCTGCCCTCAATGAATATGTCTCCGAAGCCGTATCGGGCCACGTAGCCAGTGCGTCCAGCAAGGTGATCAGGTCTGCCACCCGCTGTCCGATCAGGGGTTTCCCCGTATGCAGGGCAGTCATCGAAAGGCGATATTCCCGGTTCCAGTATTTGGCATCGTTGTATGCCGCAGGATCTTCCGTCTCTCCGAAGCCACGCAGGTCGGCGGCCACCCATACCGTACCGCTATCTACACAACGTTGTATATGATCTGCCTGAGCGAGGAACTTTTCTTTTCCCGCATCCGTCAGCAGGATCTCTACCCGGCCGTCTGTACGCCGGTCGGGCACGATCACGATACATGGTATCGGCAACAGTCCTTCCCGGATGATCTCGTAGTGATATTGTGTATATCCACGCATCTCCTTCTGTGCATAGAGCTGGGTACGCACCGGCACATCTAATGAAGGCAGTCTCAGACTTTCCCGGATAGACTGCTGTACTTCGGCCAACGGACGGTTCAGAAACGCCTCCCGCCGCGGAAGCAATTGCCGATGCAACTTCAGGTTCTGCTCCGGAACAGAAACGGCATCGGCGTAGGCCGTAGAAACCTGTCCGGTAGGTGTAGAAAAAGAGTCCTCCAGCGTAAGCGAATGAGATTCATCATCCGTCAGGGGCGACAGATCGTTGCACAACCAGCGTTTGAACCACTGTACCAGCTCGTCACGCTTCTCCTTTCCCAATCCGTGCCCCATCTCCGTCACCAGATGCTTTACCCGTTCAGGCACACCCAGCACCGTATAGGCCCGGTTCAGTTCCTCTACCCCCCCGATAGGCTCCCCACAGATCCACAAAATCATATTTCCCGTTCAGGATCAATACCGGCCTGGGAGCCATCATCAGAGCAAAGTCCGCCAGTTCAATGCCCGCTTCTCCCTCGTGGGGGATGTGCTGGCAACCGTCGGAAGGTCCCTGTAATTCTAAGGTACGTCCGCGCCGGGAAAAGTAGCTGCATATAGCCGCCACCTTCACCCGCTCGTCCATCCCGATCAGGTAGGTTGTCTCCGTACCTCCTCCCGAACTGCCCCAGACACCGATCCGGTCGGCATCGATATCCGCGCGGCTCACTAAATAGTCGATCGCCCGGTGATTGTCCCAACATTGCAAAGCGGCCAGACTGGTACCTACCGCCACACATCCCGCATTGAGCAACGTATGCTCGGTCGTAGTTCCCCGGGTAGCATATTCTCCTTTCTCGTTGATAAACTGCCAGCGCTCGCCCTGCCCGATGGGGTCTACCACCAACGTAGCAATGCCATTGCGGGCCAGCAACACCGGAGTCGCTCCGGGACGTTTTCCATGCAATCCGTGTCCGCAGAGCGAAACAGTGACCGCGTGTTTTCCCTTTCCCTCCGGCAGGTAAAGACTGGCGGTCACATACCTGCCAGGCATGCTTTGGAATACGATCTTCTCCATCCGGAAGCCCTGCTGATGTTCCACACCCGTCACCTGTGCCTGCAAAGGAGTTTTCTCCGGCATCTCACCCAGGATGTCGAGATAACGCCGACGCACCGCCCGCACATAGTCCATCATGGCTTCGGGTGACTGAAAAGCCTCAGCAAGGCTCTCTTCCCGTTGCCGGTATTGTTCGTGTACCTCCCTCATGAGGAAGCTGTGGACAGCCAGGTTATTTTTCCAGCTCAGGGCACGGAATTGCTCCTGCCCCTGCAAAACAAAAGGCAATAGACAGACGATCCAAACTAATTTTCTGAGTTTCATACCATATAAGTGATGTGGTAGGTTTGTATCCCGCGACACACAACAGCAAAGGCATACAAGCCGTATCCACACATGATTTAGAAGGTTACTATTAGTTCTGTTTCATTCTTCACAGGAGCCTCCACACGCAGGGTAAACAGATTTTGCTCCGCATCGTAGTACCATTCGTTACAGACAGTCACTTCCGACAGATCACCCGCGACGTGCTCTTTCAACAGACTCCCTCCCCGTTGTACCTGCCGGGGAGCCTGATCCAGGAAAGCACGTATCAGGTAGCTCTTCACTTCATTGCGGTAACCGCTGTGGACCTGAGCTATGGTAAACTTCCAGTTACTTTCCGAGAGTTCACTGCGAAATTCGGTCAGCGCGTATTCTCCCTGCTCGTAGCCTGTGCCTTCGCCATCGTCGTCGAACAGGCGATACGAGGAAGAAGCATACGGATACACATTCAGCGTGATCTCCTGTACAGGAGTTTCTCCCACATAGTGCATACAGGGCTGTGTAGGCAGGATAGCCCCTCCCCGCACAAACATCGGCATATACTCTACCGGAGTCAGGAAAGACTTATACTGCTTTCCGGTGTATTTCTCAGCACTGTCCAGTTTGTACCACACCCCTTCCGGGAAATAGACAAAACGGCTGAGGGCTCCTTTGGTGACTACCGGACATACCATCAGCCAGTCTCCGAACAGATACTGATCGGTCATGCTGTAGAGATTGACATCTCCCGGATATTCGGCAAAGAGCGGACGCATCATCGGCTTTCCGGTCCGGTTCATCTGATAGGCTGTAGTATAGATATAGGGCAACAACGTATACCGCAAAGAGTCGTAAGTAATGAAGTTGCGCAACGCCTCTTCTCCATAGGTCCAGGGCTCGTGGTAGTGCGGATGATCCATCCCGATCAGGATAGACACCGGACTGAGCATCCCGAATTGCACCCAACGCATATAGAGTTCTGTATCGCGGGGAGAATACTGTTCAAATCCACCCATGCAGTGCGACCAGTGCCCCACACCGGAAATACCTATATTCAATCCGCCGGTGATCATGGGTCCGAACCACTGCCACTCACTGCCCCAGTCACCTGCCCAGATGAAGGGATAGCGCTGTATGCCGGCATAGCCTTCGCGGGTATGATTGAATCCCCGCTTGCCGGTGAGTTGCATGAATTTATGGAAAGGAGCCGCCGCGTAGGCGATCGGGAAGAGGTTGTGATCGGCTCTGGCTTTGTATTTCAGCTCCACGGGAGCATCTTCCCGCACATTCAGCGCGCTTCCCACATCGGTCTTCAGGAACTGACAACCCAGATCGGTGATGCGTGTTACCGCATGATCCCACCACCAGTCTACCGCTTTCGGATCGAAGAAATTGACCAGCCCTTCCCGTTGGGCATAGGGATAGAGAATACCCTGTCCGCGGGCTTCGGAAAGAAGTTTTAGAGAGTCTCCATCATCTAAGATACTGCGTATGTGCAGCCCTCCCCAGGCATGGGCCTCTTCGAAACGGCGGAACATCCGTCCGGGGTCGGTAAAGGTCTCGCGCCACTCAAAAGTAGAGGCTCCGTTGCCCCCCTGACGGAATTTGCGCCAGGTAGAGTCGAGCCAGATCAGGTCAAACGGAATACCCAGTTCACGCATTTTCTCTGCCAGGCTGGCGGGGTAATCGTCCGAAGCGTACTGCTCGTGCCCCCACGTACCGCCGGAATAACTACCCAGATGCAGCCCGTAGGCCCGTTTGGGCATCAACGGTGATTTCCCGGTCAGATCGGTATACCGATCCAGTACCGTGTAGAGATCGCCCAGGAAAAAATAGTAGTCCATCTCTCCCCCTTCGGCCGTGAAGGTATACCGGTCGGAATGGCTCCATCCCATGTCCCAGGTAGTAGGGAACGCGGTATGGAAAAACAACCCGTAGCCCCGGGTGCTGTAGAAATAGGGTACCGGACAGTAGTTGGCACGCAACACGTCTTTGTTGCCTACAGCCGGTTTGGGACCGCTGCCACGTTCCACATTCAGATAGACGCACTTACCCAACTGATCCAGAAAGCCCATCCGTTCTCCGAAACCGAAGAAGTGCTCACCGGGATGCAGCACGGCTGCTCCGGTCACTTTTTCTTTTTCCGGATAAGGATCGCTCTCTGTCTCCTGCCAGAAGTGAGGGTTTTCCGGATTTCCCACGGTGATACGCGCATCTGTTTTGGATACCGACAAGGTGAGCGCGGCGGTAACGATCTGCCAGCGATCAGCCTGCTCTGTCACCCGACAGGAGACGTCCGGCCATGCGTAGCGCACTACCATCCAGGACTCATCGGGCCCGAACTGAGTTTGCAGACTTTTCGTAACCCGGAACATATCGGGCATACAAAGTTGCAGCCGCACGGCCCGGACACCGTTGCCGAAAACAAGTTCATTGCCTTCCCGGCTTGTGAGGGTATAGTCTGCCGCTGCCACCGGCACAGCTATACCCAGCCATCCCAGAAGGACAAGAAGTGAGATATAGGGTTTATTCATATGTAAACAATTTACAATTTAACACTTTACGCCTGAGATCATATAGAATGATATAGAGTGTCCGATACATTTTACAGAAGTGGATAAATCTACAATATACAAAGTTTGCTTCATCAGAAAGATATACCTGTATTGGACCTGTATCGCGGAGACGCACGGCGTGCGTCTCTACAGGTGAATGTTGACATTAGGATATGTACCTGACGTCGGGATATGTCTTTCAAATCATACATTCTTTTTAGTATCCGTAGTTATTCACCAGATACCCCAGCTGATTGTCCAGGTCGCTCTGGAAGATAGGCCAGAATTGTCTGCTGTCCGGATCATTCAGGTAGTACCGGGTGATACGCAATTCGGGGATCACTGCTTTCTGCCAGTTGACCGATTCCCAGCCCTCTCCGGAAGGTTGCCCGTTCTCCCCCCGGTTGAACCCATAGAATTCCAGGGTCTCTTCATCCTCCAGATAGCGGTAGTATACAGCCTGCGGTACATCCCTATACACACCCTGATAACTCCTCAGGTCGGTCATCTTCTGTTTGGTCTCCGCCATTTTCTCACCCAGCATATTCCAGCGGATCAGATCCTGCTTGCGCAACATCTCCCCGGCCAGTTCGAACTTGCGTTCTTCAACAATCGCCTGGAACACCTGCTCTTTCCCGGTAAGAGACTCCAGGTAAGCATCTACCTTGGCAGCCTGGACTTCTGCCGGGAACGCGCGTCGGCGCACCTGTTTCAGGTAAGTTTTCGCTCCCTCAGAGTCTCCCAGTTCATTGATCACCTCGGCCAGCATCAGCAACACATCGGCATAGCGGATATACATTTGGTTGAGTCCGTCGTCACCGGTCACCAGCCGCACCGCGGCTGTCCACTCGTAGCGGTATTTACCCCAGTTCCAACCTTCCTGATTGGTTGTATTGCTGGTGCGCACCACCTGCACCCCTCCCTGCCATTTGTAGGGTACACAGGTTACATCACGTCTGAGGTCGTCTTCATCGTAATCGTAATAGAGCGTAGGAGTAGGCACATTCTGTCCACCTTTGTTGGTCGTATCCAGATACTTGCTCCGGTCGTAATGGTATACGGCAAAGTGCTGCATCACGCGTCCGCGTCCCTCGGCAAATGGAATGGCAAACAACGACTCACCACCGGCTTCCAGCTTGTCCTGACAATTCTTGATAAACACCTCCTCGAAAGTTCCCTCCAGTTTGCAACTGTTGCTGTTGATGATGTCCTCCAACTCTTTTTTCGCGATGGGGTAGAGCACACTCTTCTACAACTCAGGATCGTTGCTCGTCCGGAGCTGGCTTCCCTGCGCGGCAGACAGATCGTCCGGACGCTGCGCGTAGCCCGCGGCCATCAGGCAAAGCCGCGCGCGCAACGCCTTGGCATACGCCTTATTGATGCGTCCGGTGGTGCGGGTGCGCTCGCTTCCGTTGGGCCAGGGCAGATAGTCCTGCGCCTCTTCCAGATCGGCCAGCAACTGCTTGAAGATCACGTCGCGATCCGATTTTTCCAGGTAGATGGTTTCATCTGTAAGGGGTTCAAAACGCGCGGGCACATCTCCCCAGGCACGCAGCAGATCGTAGTAGAACGTAGCCCGCAACACCAGGGCTTCCGCGTAGAAATATCCCATCAGGTTGCCGGTCGTCGGATGGCCATACTGCTGTATGCCTCTGATGCTGACGTTGGCAGACTCAATGGCATTGTAGAAACAAGTCCATGTATTGGGATCACTGGTTCCCGACATCTGCGCGTTGGAAGTCGAAGTCGAATAGGTACACAACGCAGCCGGATCGCTGAGGTCCGTATCGTTGTATATTTCTATGTCCGTATTCATACCATAGAAAGGCTGAAAACATCCGCGGTGCGAATTGGTCTCGGCAAAGCCACTGTATATGTGGAAGATCATATTCTCGGTCAGTTTCTCGTTGGAGTATACCACCTCATCGGAAAACGAAGACTGAGGAGACTCGGACAGATAATCCGAACAGGCAGTCGTCAGCAGACCCACCACCAGACAAACGGATATATAAACTATCTTTTTCATATCTGCAAAATTTGTGTTTGATTAAAAACTCAGGTTAAGCCCGAACACATACTGCCTGCTCTTCGGATAGGCCGAATAGTCTACACCCGGAGTCACCCGGTCGTTGCGGCGTGTATCCACTTCCGGATCAAAGCCGGAATAGCTGGTCCAGCAGAAGAGGTTGGAACCGGTAAAGTACAACCTCAGGTTGCTGATATGTGCCTTCTGCAACCAGGCTTTCGGCAAGGTATACCCGATGGTGAGCGTATTGAGCCGCAGGAAAGAGCCATCTTCCACCGCCCAGCTATGGAATACGGATTTCTTTATAAAGGGCGACCACATGGTAGTACCTTCATTCATCCGCGCCAGCTCAGCCGCATCGTTCACGATCTCTCCGGTCGGAGAGAGATTGGTCCAGCGTTTGCCCGCCTCCATGGTAGTGATCATGTTGCGGAACTGGTATTTCGTGGGCGAGGTAAACTCGATCTTGTCGGCATTGTAGATATCGTTGCCGTAGCTCCAGGTGAAGTTCGCCGTCAGATCAAATCCTTTAGCATATCCGGAGAGTGTGAACCCGCCTGTATGGATCGGATTGGCATTCCCGATGATGTATCCTCTTCGGTCACCATGTGATCCCCGGTCAGGTCCTTTAGTTTCAATCCGCCGGGGCGCACGGCATCCGCTCCGAGCACATCACTGCCGTCTGCCACTCCCGGCTTGAGGATCCACTGCGTACCGTCGAATCCTTCAAAGTCATCCACCTCGTAGCGTCCGTCGGTCACAAAGCCGTACATCTGCCCGATGGAGTAGCCTGGCAACACCAAATAGTCGGCTCCCACTTCGGTATTCTGCCAGCCTGTAGATACGGAGTATCCGTTGGTCAGGCTGCCCAGATCATTGATCCGGTTCTTGTTGAAGCCCATGACCACAGAAAAGCTCAGGCCGTAGTCTTTCTTACGGATGGCATCGTAGTTCAGGGTCAGTTCCAGCCCTTTGTTCTGGGTCTCACCCACATTGCGGTATTGCGTATTGTAGCCGGACCCCATGATGGAAAACTGCATCAGCAGGTCTTTGGTCACGTTCTTATACAGATCTACCGAACCGTTGAGGCGGCTGTTGAACAGGGCGAAATCCAATCCCACATTGGCCGAGTAGGTAGACTCCCACTTCAACCGGGCATTGTCGAGTGTCTTTCCCGCTGTCCACCAGGTATCTGTGATGTTGAGCCACTTCTTCTGATCGGCTATGCTGAACACCTTCTCAGTCTGCCCCGAAGGGATGTTGTTGTTGCCCAACACACCGTAACTCACGCGTACCTTGAGGTTGTCCAGCCAGTCGGCCTGCATAAATTCCTCTTCCGACAAACGCCAGGCCAGAGCTCCCGAAGGGAAGAACCCCCACTGGTTGCCTTTGGTGAATTTGCTGGAACCGTCGGCGCGGAAAGTAGCCGTAGCCAGGTATTTTCCTTGGTAGTCGTAGTTGACACGGCTGAAGAAAGACAATAACTTGTCATTCGGATAGTAGAACTGATTGTAACGCACAGGATCGCCCTCACCGGAGAACCTGAATGCTTCGGCAGCCGTAAAGAAATCGGGCAACCCTTCGTACCGGGCAGTGAGTTTGTCCGACTTCGTGGTGATGGTCTCCTCCCCTACCAACCAGGACAGGGAATGTTCCTGCGGCAACCAATTGCGGAAATCGTAATTGATCGTGTTGGTATTGCGCAGCGTACGACTGAATACATCGGTGGTCTGTACCAGCGGCATACCGATGTTGGCAGGTAGCGCGTTGGACTGCGACTCGGAGGTACTGCTGCCGTAGAACGTTTTCAGGGTATTGCGGTTCTCATCGAGACCTACATCTACCTTCAGTTTCAGGTTGTCTATCACTTCCCAGTTGAACGAGCCATTGAGGTTGTAATTGCTGCGAACCCGGTCTTTGTAGTTGTCTCTCAGCGAAGTGATCGGATCATACAGTCCGTTGTCCAGCTCATCGGTATCGATACCCTCGTTGGAAAGGCTTACCATATAAGGCATCTGGATCACCGAGTGCTTGATGCGTCCGAAAGAGTTGGAAGGTGTATCATCCGCTCCACCTACAGAGGAGGTCATCCCGTCTCCTTTGACCAAAGTACGTGCGTAACGCGCGGAGAAGTCCAACTGCATACGCTTGTTGACCTCGTAGTTGAGTTTCAGCGAGAGGTTGTCGCGCTTGAAATTGGACATTTGCAGGATGGCCTTGTCATCTACATGGGCGTAGCTGAAGTTGAAACGGGTCTTGTCCGTACCCCCGGTCACACTCACATTGTGATTGAAGGTCGTACCCGTGCGGCCGAACACCTCGTCCTGCCAGTCTGTACCTTTTACATTCCGGTACTGACCCAGATCGCTGAACTCCCCGAACAGGTTGGTAAACTCACTGGTCTTGTTGCGCAACGCGTGCAGCTCATACTGCCAGTTCATATAGTCGTACACATCCAATACATCCATTTTGGAGGCTACTTTCCGCATACTATAATAAGCATTGTAGTTGACAGACACTTTTCCTTTCTGGCCGCTCTTGGTGGTGACCAGTACAATACCGTTGGAACCGCGCGAACCATAGATCGCTGTAGAAGAGGCGTCTTTGAGTACATCGATCGATTCGATGTCCGTAGCGGGAATGTCGGAAATGCTGTTTACCGGAAATCCGTCTACGATAAAGAGCGGAGAGTTGTCGCTGGTGATAGAGCCTCCCCCTCGCACTCGGATGATCACATCTGCGTCGGGATTTCCTTCGGGAATGGTCACCTTCACCCCCGCCAGCTTACCCGCCATGGCCTCTACCGGAGAGTTGACAGGGACGGAAGCGATTTTGGAATTGTCGAGCGATACTACAGATCCGGTGATGTCTTTGCGCTTCACCGTACCGTAGCCGATGGCTACTACCTCGTCGAGCATATGGGAGTCTTCCCGCAGCACCACCTTCAACGGATTTTGTGAGGTGAGTTTCAACTCCTCGGTCACATAACCGACATACGAAAAGACGAGTGTATGACCTACGGAAGCAGCCAGTTCAAAATTTCCGTCGAGATCGGAGATAGCTCCCTGGGTCTCTCCTTTTACTTTCACATTCACCCCGATCAGGGGCTCTCCCGTATCATCGACTACCACTCCCCGGATCAGGGGTTGCTGGGCAGTGGCCTGAACAGCCTCTCTGGCTTTTACCTCTTTAGTAAGGATGATATGACTGCCGGATACCGAATAGTTGACTTCGGCCTGCCGGGACAGTTTGTCCAGTACCTCGGACAAAGGAGTTTCAGAAGCGTCAATAGAAACGGAACGACGGGTGTCGACATTGGAATTGACGATGAACAGATATTCGGTCTGTTTTTCTATATCCTGTATGACTTGTTGCACAGACGAATGATCGCGTTTGATGGTCACTTTCACGTTCTGCGACTTGCTGGTGACAGCGGAGAGGTTGAATATGAACGTGAAAAGCAGTACGGATGTGATTTTCATAATCCTGAACAGTTGGTTATTACTGCTGATATAGGGGTGAGATCTCCCCGGAAAAGACTTTTTTTCATATCTTTTTAGAAGATAGGATACGCTCCGGATATCTTTTTCGAACAAGTTCACTACGATATCTCTCCGCTTTCACTATCTTTGTGCTTGTTAAAGAACAGGGCCGGAAACTTCGGCAAAAGGTGAGGCCCATGTTCTGAAAATTAATACTTTGTGTTGATTTTTTTCAGAGTACCGGTCTGAGGGCAACATAGACCGGTACTCTTCTTTTGTCATTTTGTCATTTAATCATGCTTGTGTTTTTGCGGTACTAAACAGGTTTTTACTTCATAGGCATTGTCATTTAATGGTTATTACAGATTGTTGTTTGTTTCGTTCGTATGTAAAGTCTACATCTTCTTTCAGTACTTCCAGGGCGTAACTCACTCCATCCGACAGGCGGAACTTACCGGAGCAATGGTATTCCTTCACCTTCTCATTCAGGATGCGGATCTCATAGCCGTAGTGTTTTTCAAACTTCTTCATGATCTCTTCAAAAGAGGCATCGGTAAAGCTGATAAGCCCTTCTCTCCAGCTGTATTCTTCGAAATCGGTGATCTTTTTTACAGTAAGCCTCTCCCCTGCTTCTATGATGGCCATCTGATCGGGTTTCAATACAACGGTCTGCTCCCGGGAAGTGAGCTGCACAGAGCCTTCCATCAGTGAGGTGACAAATTGCCGGGAAGTGGAATAGGCTTCGACATTGAAACAGGTACCCAATACTTCGATAGTCCCTAAGAAAGTCTCTACCACAAAGGGCTTTTTTTTGTTTGTACTGACTTCAAAATAGGCTTCTCCGTCTACCATCATCCGGCGGGTCTTTCCGGAAAACGAAGGATCGTAGCGCAGGGTGGTATTGGAATTGAGCCAGACCGTAGAACCATCGGCAAGTGCCAGATGGATGCGCTGTCCGGAAGGAACGGTGATCTCCTGCCACACAGGCTCTGTGTCTCTGCCTGTATAGAAAGAGGTAAAATAACCTATAGCAAAGATCACAGCCATTGCCGCCGCATGCCCCAGCCAGGTGCGCATACGTGTCCGCCGACCGGCAACCGGAAGCACTACGGGTGACTCATGCAACAGATGGATGGCATCGAACATGTGCCAGTATTTCAGGAAAGTCTCTCTGTTTTCCGGAGAAGCGTCTACCCACTGCATCAACTCTTCTTCCTCCTGCGGAGAGGTCTGACGGGCAAAATATTTAATAAATGAGGATATGTCTTTCATATAGGTCTGATTGCCGTGTTCAATAGTATAACTCACAACTCGCCGGCATCCCTAACGAAAAAAGAACTTTTTTTCAGAAAAATAGACTTAATTTATATAGTAATTTAATAATCAGATATTTATCAGGACATTTATTGGAAACAGCAAAATAGATGATGTGTAGTGGAGCTATGAAACGGACGTGTTGCCTTTGTGTATCTCCGGACAGACCAGAGAATGAGTTTCCGGAAAACAAGTAAGAAGACACAGGGTATGTAACTACAGATCCCGTTTCACACTATCATTCATAGAAATAAGATTTTTTTATATTAAAATTGCTCTAAAACATCATTTTGTACTTTTATATGAGGTAAATAATAATTATTTTTGTTTCACATATAAAGTCATATCATTTAATTTATTCCCTATGATGAAAAAGTTCCTCACTTACCTCTCTTTATCTATCGCTGCTATGTTTTGGTTTTCCGGTTGTAGCAATGAGGCAGATCCGGATCAGTTACCGGAGAAAGAGAACATTTTCCCTTCGACCCGATCCGAGTATAGTTTTCCGTACAACGTTTCAGGATGGCAGAATCGCTGCATGGAAATTATGAATTTGGCAGCTACACGTCTATATATTCCCCGTATGTAGTGCAACGGTCAGGTGAAGTATTTATAGAACTTTCTTTCCATACTACAACCTCCTATCCACATACAATTTCATTGACAAATATGTCGGTATTTTCTGAAAATTTCAGCGGAGAAAGGGTACATAGAAGAGTAAGCTGGTATGACATAGACACCAAAGAGCCTATTACTACACTTACCATTGACCCGGGAATGGGCCAGCATGCGATATTTAAATGGAATTTTTTGCTAACTGACAATAATGACTTCCCATATCGTGTTCAGGATCGGGAAACTCTACAGACTTATCTGAATTTCTATTATAAGTTTAATTCTATCACTGATCTGAACGTGAATCACTCACGGGATGAATTCTGGATCAGTTATGTAGAAGAAGGATGGTGAGACAACCTTTTCCAGGGAAGAAATCATACAAGTAGAAGACCTCCGAGAATTTCTCTTTGAAGAATATACCAACCTTCTTTGGAGAACCGCCACACCTTCCCTGGAGAACTGCCAAACTTTCCTTGGAGAGTATACCAACTTTCCTTGGAGAATCGCCAAACTTTCCTTGGAGAGTGAACAGACTTTCCAAGGAACATTTTCAGATGTTTGTATGAGGGATACATACAGAAAAACCAGATATATAAAAAGGAGTCTTTTACCTCCGAAACGAGTCTTTTCACAAAAAGACCCTATCCACAGAAAACTGACATACAGAACCTACTGACAGGGAAATATCTCTTTTCATCTCTCTGTAGGATTTCCCGGACAAGCAGCCCGCCCCACCCTGCATTTGTGTTTAAAAGTAAAAATAAAAATCGCTTATCAATAAGTTAAAATAATTAAAAATAATCCAGAATCATTTCTGTTTTGGTACGGAAGCACCTGTCTTTCCGGAAACTATTTTCGTAAAACAAATTCATATTGCGTTCAGAACCTACAAGCGAAATTCATATTCATTTCGTATGCCCGTGAGATGCTATCCGGATTCCCGCGGGAGGCTATCCGGACTCCGGGCAGATGCTGAAATGTATATTTTCTCACCTTATTAACGCGCGAATCAGAGACAGATATAGAGACAGATAAAGAGACAGATACAATCTCTCTCTGAAAATCTCTCTCTTTTAGGTTGAAATTCCTTTTTTGAGAGTTACACTCAAATTGATGTATAAAAAAAAGAATACTTTTGAGTCAGAAAAACAATTGCTGCGAAAATGCTCCGTATCTGCAAAAAATGACTTCACTTATTTTTCTTGCGAAACCGGACGATCGACCACAAAGTGAACCCACCCTACCAAACCGGGGTGTTTTTCGCTTAAACGGGATTTAAATAGCATTTTTGACTGTATCTATTCATCATCAACACTCGTCTATCCGGATAAACCATCCACCTTTCCCTTTTTTCGGGCAGATCCCGCAGATGAATCCGGACGTTTACCGGAAAGCCATAGGTATACCTGAATTAATTATTAAAAAAAGCAAAATAAAACATACTCAAGTAAGATTATTTCTTTAAGAACCAGTTATCTGTCAACGTTTTGTTTGCTTCATCACCCGCCAGCAGATCCACAACAGGAACAAACCGACACCTATCCGAATAGACCACAGGAAGATCGGAAGTTCGATCCATAACGTCTTTCTGCTCTGCATCTCTACCTGTACGTGCCCGATTACAAACATATATAAAACATTCAACAATCAAAAAAATCATTAATAATAACTTTATAATATACATTAACTATAAAAGAAAACTTATAATCAAAATTTATACACAAAAAAACACTTATCCTGTAAAGTCGCTGCTAAACAGCAATTTCACAGATACGGGGAAGAGGAAAAACAGATTTATTTACAGGAATATGATATAGAAAAAAGCATACGAAAGTTCGTCTGGATCAGACGCGACATCCATTATCCAAACAAGAGATATACCGTAGTACTTTTCTGAGGGACGGACTGTATCCGGTATCGGATCTTATTTTTCTCCAGGATACGCAGTGCGATAGACAGTCCGATACCACTTCCCTGGATCTGTCCGGTATTGTCGCCCCGATAGAACGGGCGACTGATGTGAGCCAGTTGTTCCGCAGGAATACCAATGCCTTTGTCGGCAATGGAAAGACAGAGCTTATCCTCCTCTTTCCCGATATGAATATCTACCGGCTTGCCCCGTGAAAATTTCACCGCGTTTTCTACCAGGTTATATAGTGCAGTAAGCAGTTGAGATGGATCGTGAGAGACAGCCATCAACTGTTCGTCTTCCGGCAGGATGTCTATATGGATGGCTACCCGCGCCTGCGGATAGATCTCTTGCAGTTTCCGGCTGATCTCCCAGATCAGTTCATCAATACGTACTGCGGTAGTCATATCGGCAGCCTTGCGCAGGTCCGAAACAACGATCAGCGTATCCAGTGTTTCTTCCATCTGGCGTACCTGCGCGATCATCGTCTGGCACAGCCGGCGATACTCTTCCGGTGTACGCTCTTTGATGGAAAAGACCTCCAGATTGCCCAACAGGGCGGCCAGCGGAGTTTTGAACTCATGGGACACATAGCGGACGAAATTTTTCTGGATAGTTACCGTATCGGCTATACGCACCAGCAGGTCGTTGAAAGTCTCTGTCAGATCCTGCAATTCGTCCTTTGTACCGGGAGAGGCAATCTGTACACCCAGGTCGTGGGTAGAGATGTCTCTGACCTGCCGGATCACGGTACTGAACGGACGATAGGCCATACCGGCCACCCATTTACTGAGCAGCGCGAAGGTCACCAGACCAATGCCAAAGGCCAGGGCCAATATCCATACAAGTGGCTTTACCTGATCCTGAAGCACCTCTGCCTTTTCAAATACCACCACTACAAAATCTCCCTGGTTGTCTTCGTAAAAGATACCGTGACACAGATAGTCTTCCCATTCGAAAGAGACAGCCTCTTCCCGCCGGATACGTTCCAGCCACAGATCGGAGATCTTATGTACCGGAAGCCCGTAACTGAGTTGGTTGTGTTCGTTGTAGATCTGATAGCTCGAATCCGGAACAAATTCCTCAAACTGCCTGCGGATCTTCTCAAATTCTTCGAAGTTGAGTTCGTCCTCTTCCAGATAGAAAAAAGCGGAGATATAAGCGTTCTTACGCAGGTTTTCGTATAACGATTTGCGGGTACGATTGTAGTAAAGCCCATAGATCAACAGGGAGAGGATCAGGAAGATCACTCCGAAAACGATGGAAGAATAGAGACTCAGACGGGTTTGTACTTTCATGGGATTAAAAATATAACAGCTTCTGTTGGGTGCACAATCAAAAGAACTCCGGCATACTGATATACCAAGTAAATAATTAAATCCCAAAAGTTAAAATACAGAAGCGTTTCGATTCCTTGTCGCGGCAGTGTGACACGATCCGTATCCCGGAGCCGACGGTGTAATCTCGTCTGATCGACCGAAAGAAAAAAAGCATATACATAGCCCCTGAATTATATGTAACATTAATTTAACATCATTCTTATCTAAATTATTTTTTCTGTCTTATTTTCTATAATTTATTTACTAAAAATACAACATAACATTACTGAATATCTTTTATAATTTAGTTAATTTAATGAGACAGGAGCTATTGTATCGCCCTTTCCGAACGAAAAAGATCTCCAGAATATCAGGTTTACAGATTGCAATTTTTATCTTCCATATACCATAAAATTAAAATCTCATTTCTCATATAAATAAAACTTTCATAGAAAAATGCTCCGTAATCTTACAAAAAAAGTACATCACTCCCAACAGACAACGACAAAGCATATTTTTCAGAAAAAGTTAATATAAAAATTATTCAGACAAATAAGATTTATAATCAAATACAGTCATTAATCAATCAGCCCTAAAAATGTTAAATATAGTTTATTTATTTATATTGAAAAATAATTTACTTTTATTTGCGAATATGAACATAAAAATATGAACACGGTACTTCATTTGTGTGCTACCGGTGGCATACAGATCAATATATAATTACTATTTATTAATAACTAACATTTAAAAATTATGGCATTTAGAGCAACGCTGCATTTAGGTGGCAAAGAGTTTGACGTGTTGGATTGCAATTATGCACTCAGACGTGATGTGGATTCAAAAGGTCGTCCATCATCCAACATCTACGGGGGAGTAGTGAACGTACATGTAGAGTCTACGGAAGACACATCCATCCTGGAACAAATGGTATCACAGTTCAAACCTATCTCGGGAAGTATCATCTTCAAAAAGGAGATGAAGAAGCGAAGATGAAAGAACTTGAGTGGGAAAACGGATATATCATATCTTTCGAAGAAGATATTGATATCGTAGGTTCCAAACCGATGACCATCAAGATCGCTGTTTCCGCACAGGTATTGAAGATCGGTAGTGCCCAGTTCGAACAAAACTGGCCGCAAGCGTAATCCGTACGGTTGCCCGTACAGGCCGCGTGCCTGTACGGGTAATCTTTTATTAAAAAAACCGAAAGACTATTATGGCAATATTAGATTATGAAATAGGGGGCAATGAAGTCAGGATCGATGCCTCGGAGGGAATTGGCAACCTGCCCGACAACAGGTCGCTTATCGTGGAACATCTGACAGCTGATGAACCCATCATCCCGGAGGCGGTGACCGGCCTTTCCACCATCGAAGAGGTGTTCGCCAAATTCCAGCCCAACGTAGACGTCGAATTTGAGAACGAAGAGGGACAGCCCGTGAAGGAGAATCTCCGTTTCGGCAATGTGGCGGATTTCAGTGTAAAGAACATGACGCAGCAGAGCGATTTCCTCAACCAACTGAGCCAGGAGAAAGACTTCTACGAAGGAGTCGTGAAGCAACTCCGCTCCAACAAGGTGCTTCAGCGGGTACTCGAAGACCCAGAGATGAAAGCGGCATTTATAGCAGCACTCAACAATGTAAAACAAGAACTGGATTAATTAAGAGCGTACGAATATGGCAGAAGAAGCTGTAATGACAAAACCCGCAGCCGCACAGAGCGCCGCACCGGGTGCGAAGAAAAATGCACATAGTTTGAAAGATTCACTGGACAAGCTTTCCAGGTTTGGCGGATTCTCCTTCCTGGAATCTTCCGTGGATGGGGTACAGAACCTCAATCCGGAACGCAAGGCCAGAAAACAGATATTCCTTACCGACGAAAGCAAGGCACAGGAACGCGAAAGCCTGAAGAACAACCTGGAGATGTGGATCGACCTGCTCAGCAACTCATCCAGTATCAATGAAATGCTGGACAAGTGCAAAACAAAGTCTGAGTCGGTGACCCAGCGTCTGACCGACAGTCAGTTGCTGGCCGTACAGGCTGTTTCCGAACTGGAACGCTCGTACCGCAACGTGATGCTGTTCTACAAGAATACAGAAGCAGACAAAGTGGCCAACGTCACCATTGTCAATGCTTCCAAAGAACAGATCCGGGATGTGGACAACCCCCGGTTCATTGATTTCGTAGCTTCCGAACTGAAGCAGAACTATGACCGTCTCGACCTGCGGACCAACTATTCGCTGCTGGCCGTACCGGGCTATCTGGGTTCCAACAAGGCACTGGACAAATGGGTCAAGCTGGCACATGCCAACAAAGTACAGTTGTTTACCGACTTTGCCGACCTGGACAAGCCGGACGATGTGGTGGAAATGTTTTTCAATGCCAACCACACCAGCGGAGACAACTACAAAAGCAATGTGATCATGACCTGCAACTGGCTGATGGGACGACCGAAATACAAAGAACTGGGCGAACAGGACGACCTGCATATCTCTCCTGCAGCCGCACTCATGGGACGTGTCTATACGACCCGTATGGCCCAGGTGGCTGCCGGTAAGAAATACGGTGGCCTCAACGAAGTGGACGAGGTAGCCTTCCAGCTCAAGAAAAGTGAACTCTCGCAACTCGAACGCATGGGACTGGTGCCTGTGGTGAACGAATATGGCAAGGTGATGGCTTTCTCGGCGAAGACGCTCTTCAACGGAGATAACCTGGGCTTGCAGACCTACTCGGTGGTGCGTGTGTTTGACTACATCACCAAGGTATTGTTTGACTTCCTCAACCGCCGGGCGTTTGAGAACTGGACCTCCAAGACGGAGAGAGACCTGCGCACCCAGATCGTGAAGTTCCTCGACAGCGTACAGGGTCCCGACCGCCTGATCAAGGAGTTCAAACTGTTGCGTCTCGAGCAGGACAAACAAAAGAAAGACAGTGTGCACCTCAACCTGTATCTGACTCCTTACTTCCCGGGCAAGAGCTTTATCATCCAGCTCGACGGAACCAAGGGAGACGACTACGTGGATTGGGCAGCAGAATACCAACAGCAATAATTTCAACCCTCTGAGATGGAGTTCCTGAATCTGAACGAATCGGTACACAACGCGATACGGATTGCCAAAGGGATAGCACGGGATCACAGCCATCCCTGCTATACTCCTGCTCACATGCTCTATGCACTGATGCACAAAGAGATCGGTATAGAATCTTTTGTATCGGGCCTGGGGCAGGATGCCGCTTACCTGCGCGAGTGGGCCGAGGTACGGATCGAAGGTGTACCGAAAGCTGCTCCGGCCGGCGAGATCGTGGCACACGAAAAGATGGCGGATGTGTTTGAACAGGCAGATAACGTGCGCCTCAAATGGGGCCTGCTGGAGATCAATCCGGTCTGTGTCTTCACGGCACTGACCGCCCCGGAGGTGGGATTCAGTGCGGATGAACTGAGATCTTTCCCTATCCGGGAGCGGGACATACACGACCTGTTCCTGGGAGGCTCACCGGGACATTCTCCGCTGGTAGCGGAAATGGCACGCGCCGAAGCCTCCGGCGGGGAGATGCCGGCGCTGAAAACCAACCTGCTCAAATATTGCATCAACAAGACCGAAGCGGCTGCACAGGGCCGGGTATTCCCGATCGTGAGGCGCGACAACGAGACCCGCCTGATGATGGAGACGCTAGGCAGACACAGCAAACCCAATGTGCTCATTATCGGGGACGCGGGTGTAGGAAAGACGGCGATGGTAGATGGCCTGGCCTGTAACATCGTCAGGGGCAGTGTGCCCCAGTATCTCAGGGAGGCAACCATCTACGAACTGGATACGGGTACGCTCATCGCGGGTGCTACCTACAAAGGGGAGATCGAAGACCGCCTGAAGAGCATCATCAAGGAATTGGAATCCACCCCGGGAGCCATCCTGTTTATCGATGAGATCCACGTCCTGATCGATCCGAAACAGGGCAACCACGGGGCGGCAAGCATCCTGAAACCGGAACTCTCGAAAGGATCGATCACGGTGATCGGTGCCACTACGGTGGAGGAATACCGCAAGTTGATCGAGCCCGACCATGCCTTCAACCGCCGCTTTGAGGTGCTGCAGGTGGGTGAGCCGGACAAGGAATCTACCGTGCGCATGATCGAGGCGGTACTCGACCGCTATACCGGCTACCACGGCATTGCGATAGATCCGGTGTCGCTGGGCGACTGTGTAGACCTGGCGCGGAGGTATGTGAAGGAGCGACGGCTGCCCGACGCGGCCATCGACCTGCTGGACCGGACGATGTCGGCAGTGAAACTGGTGAACCAGACGGCCCGGGGAGATATAACGGAGTTCTCCCGCGAACTGGCGGCCATCGAAGAGGCCAAAGAACTGCCGGAAGCCGAACGGATAGAGAAACTCCGCCTCCTCTCCTTCTCTATCGGCAACAAGCTGAGTCCTATATTGCTAGGCATGATGGAAGGAGAGACAGATACGGCGGGATTCGAAACCGCGGAGGAATGGATCGGCTACCTGGTAGACAGGCTACAACAACTCACCACTTGCACCCGGGAGGAAATCACACGCATCACCGCACACGAGGTAGCAGCGGTGATCTCGGCATCGACCGGTATCCCCATCGGGAAGATCGAAGCGGGCGAAAAGGAGAAGCTGCTACAGATGGAAGATATTCTGCGCCGGCGGGTGGTGGGGCAGGACAATGCCCTGAAGGTGATGGCGGATGCCATTGTGGAGTCGCGTAGCGGAATGAACAAGCCCGGACAACCCATCGGCTCTTTCTTCCTGCTGGGACCCACGGGTACGGGTAAGACAGAGCTGGCCAAAGCCCTGGCAGAGGCACTCTTCAACGACGAGAAGGCCATGATACGCCTGGATATGTCGGAGTTCAAAGAGGAACATTCGGCGGCTTTGCTATTGGGCGCCCCTCCGGGATACGTGGGATACGAAGAAGGCGGATTGCTGGTCAATAAGATCCGGCGCCAACCGTATGCGGTGGTACTGTTCGACGAGATCGAGAAGGCGCATGCGTCGGTATACGACATCTTCCTGCAGATCATGGACGAAGGGAAACTGCACGACCGACTGGGCAAAGAGGGTGACTTCTCCAATGCGATCGTACTCTTTACCTCGAACGTGGGCAGTGAATGGCTGGCCAAAGAGATCACCGAAGGGCGCACACCCGACACCACGAAACTGATGGAGATCATGGGCAGCTACTTCCGTCCGGAATTCCTGGCCCGTCTGTCGGAGATCGTACCGTTTGCACCCATCAATGAGGATATGCTGGTAAGGATATTTGAGATACAAATGCGGGGGGGTTACCGCTCTGCTGGACAAACAGGAGATCCGCATCGAACTCTCACAAGAAGCAAAGCGGACGCTGGCACACCGGGGATTCAACCCCAAATACGGGGCGCGCCAGGTGGCAGGGACCATACGCAACCACGTCAGGCGACCCATTTCCAGGATGCTGATCGGCGGAAAGGTCAAGAGTGGAGATACGATTGTGGCCGGACTGGATGAGAAAGGAGAATTGATATGGGAAGTAAAATGAAATAAAGGGAAGATGTTATAAAAGTTTCATATATTTATCGACGGGAAAAAAACCGGAAGTGCTACCCAATGTGTTGCTTATTGCAATCATTGTGATTTATTTGGTAAGTGTGTTTGCCTACTTCTGGCAACAGCGTGATAAATTATCAGCATAAAAATACAGTACGAATATGTTCGGACATAAAAGCTTTTTAAAACTGGGTATGCTCAGTGATGCAAGCATCATGGGACTGTACAAAGAGAGTTATGAACTGGAAAGTTGCAGTTATGGCTTTTCACAGGGAATCAATACCGATGGCAAAGCCCAGACCGAAGTTCGGGGCGGATGTATATCGGTAGCTATTCCGGGAATCCCGGCCATGGATATCATACAGTGGGCCATTGATTCCAGGAAATACAACGACGGCGTGCTCGTGATCTGCGACGACAACGATATGGCACTTGAAAAGATAAATTTTCAGGATGCGGCCTGCATCGGTATGGAGATCAACTACTCTCAGAAAGGGAAAGGATATATAGCCACCAAACTGACTTTGCAGGTACGCAAAATGACTGTGGGAGATACAGAACTGAATAACAGATGGACCGGGTTTGACGATTAAAAAACAGCGATATGGCAGACACACTAAAAAATACGGCGATCACCGCAGCAACAAACGCAGTCGCAAACAGTACGATAGCCGGCAAAGTAAAAGAAGCGACCTCAGGCTTATTCAATTTTGCCCAGGTAGACAGCAATCTCGAAGTATGGTTTGTATTTGAAGGCAAGGAATATGAACTGGCACAGTTCCACATCAGTTTCGGACAGGCTGTGGATTTTAAAGGGCAGCCTCAGGATGAAGTCCGGGGAGGACAGATTTTACTGACACTTACAGAAGCTGTTCCGGACAATATATACAAATGGGCTATGACTTCCTGCCTGAAAGATGGAAGTATAGAATTCCGTTCGAAAACTTCAAATGCTCCTCTAAAAGTTGAATTTAGTAATGGGTTTTGTATAAACTTCAATAGAATAGTCGATGCTGGAGGAGGATTAAATACAGCTCTTGCTATATCCTCAGAAGAAATTAATATAAATGGTTTAAGATTAGATAATCACTGGGTATAAATGAGTCAACCAGAACATACTTATATATCATTAGAAGAATTTGAAAGGAAATTATCAACTAATGATTTGTATGCAGGATTTGTTATAGGAGAAGGATATGCCTATTACGCCCCTAAAATTCTATATCAATCCCCAGAGAATACAATAGGAGTGAAACCGAACTCTTCATTTTTACCAAGTGAATGTATCGTTATATGGATGCAATATTTAGATACTTCCCCAGAAATGAAAATGAAAAGTTTAGGAGAAGATCCGAATAAATGGACTGATTTTTTTGGATCAACCAAACTTCAACGGTTTGCAGCTAAAGAATTTGCAGAAGCAAATAATGGAACTGTAATAGATGAAAAGAAATCCTCTATTCATGTTGTATATACTCTTAATAATCCATATAATCCGACAATGAAAGTGACTTATAAACAATATTTTAATGAGGATGGAACATTAATATCACAACATGGAGAAATAAAACCACACATTCCTAATTTTTGGGAAAAATTCCACACCAGTAGAACAGGGCAAACCTGGGTCGGAAAAGTAATGTATGGTATACTTGACGATGCCTATATTACCGCACAGCGTTTCACAGGACATGTAGATACAAAACATTTATCAAGAGCAGGCACTACTAGTAATGAAGTATTAGAGGCTGGAATAGGTACATTAACAACTTTCATCCCTCTTGGTAATCTCCAAAAAGGTAATAAGGTTATAAATGTTGCTCAATTTAATTCCTTACACAAAGGAACTGGTATAAACACAGTAAAAGAATCTGGAACGAGAATGCTTAGACAACATAATATGAATGTACGAGAATTTGAGTCTATTAAAAAAATCTATAATTGGACGAGTTACCCCTCGACAGCTATTCCATATATCCTCGAAGATGGTTCAAATAGATAATAATGTTAGGATTTAATATATTTAAAACCATCGGTGTTTCTGTTAGTTGGATAATTATTAATATCCTAAATAAGTTTTTTCGTAAATCTTACAAACCTTATAGCGAAATTTGGAATGGTAACCAAACAAGTGATTATCTTAATAATTTGGGGCATGATATATTCTATTGTGGTTTAGGGTTAATCCTATTTTTATTTTTTGTGTGGTTAACTATATAATTCTACTTTATTTAGTATGAAAGAATGTAATAAATATTCTGAAATTATGAAGACCAAATTAGATGAAGATCTGGTCAGAATAATTTATATCGAAAAAGAAGATTATCATCCAGAAGCCATATCAGCAGCTGAAACAGAATTAAGTGTCCGACAATTAAATGAATCTCATATACAACAGTTAATAGATACATTAGAAGATGCTAAATTAATAAAGAATACAAAAGTTAATGAACCTTTAACATGGAAAGTAAGAGTATGGGTATTTATATTTCCGTTCTTATTTAATTTTTTCCTTGCTTTTATTTACAAAGCAGATGGGTACGATAAGAAAACCCGTGAAGTATGGAAATGGACTTTGTATGGAGTATGTTTCTATTGTATTTTAATTTTATTGATGTTTATCACTTACAGTTTTAGTTAGAGATGAAATATAAGTTACCTATCATCTGTCTAGTAATAAGCATATTATCAGATGGCAGGAACCATACGTAACCACGTGCGCCGCCCGATATCTAAGATGCTGATCAGCGGGAAAGTAAAAACCGGAGACACCATTGTAGTGGGGGTAATGAGAAAAGGGAATTGATATGGGAAGTAAAATGAAATAGAGAGAAAAATGTTAGAAAAATTTCATATATTTATCCACGGGGAAAGAAAAAAGAGAAATGAGAAAAAGAGTCAACATATATGTTATCGTGGCAACATTATTCCATACACTTTTGTATGGCATCCTACTGTATGATACGTATATTCTCACTTCTATTTCTGTAGCTATGGTTTATATTATTACAGCCATATTCATTCTATTATGGGTTGGAGAGTGGGATTTATGGAAGAAAGTAAAATCTATGATCACAAACTCAAACCATACATATACTCCGGAAAACACCTTTATACAAAAACAATGGTATAGGAGAACCATCAGAATATCAACTCTTGTTTTTCTCTTTTGTGTGTTTTTCCCGGAAGTGCTACCCAATGTGTTGCTTATTGCAATCATTGTGATTTATTTGGTAAGTGTGTTTGCCTACTTCTGGCAACAGCGTGATAAATTATCAGCATAAAAATACAGTACGAATATGTTCGGACATAAAAGCTTTTTAAAACTGGGTATGCTCAGTGATGCAAGCATCATGGGACTGTACAAAGAGAGTTATGAACTGGAAAGTTGCAGTTATGGCTTTTCACAGGGAATCAATACCGATGGCAAAGCCCAGACCGAAGTTCGGGGCGGATGTATATCGGTAGCTATTCCGGGAATCCCGGCCATGGATATCATACAGTGGGCCATTGATTCCAGGAAATACAACGACGGCGTGCTCGTGATCTGCGACGACAACGATATGGCACTTGAAAAGATAAATTTTCAGGATGCGGCCTGCATCGGTATGGAGATCAACTACTCTCAGAAAGGGAAAGGATATATAGCCACCAAACTGACTTTGCAGGTACGCAAAATGACTGTGGGAGATACAGAACTGAATAACAGATGGACCGGGTTTGATGATTAAAAAAACAGCGATATGGCAGACACACTAAAAAATACGGCGATCACCGCAGCAACCAGTAGTGTATTAGCAGGCAGTAGTGTATTAGCAGGCAGTAGTGCTGCCACTAAAATCAAAGAGACTGCTTCGGGCCTGTTCAATTTTACTCAGGTAGACAGTAATCTGGAAGTATGGTTTGTATTTGAAGGCAAGGAATATGAACTGGCTCAGTTCAACATCAGTTTCGGACAGGCTGTGGATTTTAAAGGGCAACCACAGGATGAAGTACGAGGAGGACAGATCTTACTGACACTTACAGAAGCTGTTCCGGACAATATATACAAATGGGCTATGACCTCCTGTATGATGAACGGAGAGATAGAATTCCGTTCCAAAACCTCGAATGCACCTTTGAAAATAGAGTTTATGAATGGATTTTGTGTAAACTTCAACAGGGTGATTGATAGCGGTACCGGCTTAAACACAGCTCTGGTCATCTCAGCGGAAGAAATTTCTATCAATGGATTTAATCTGGAAAATCACTGGGTAAAATAGCATATGAATACAAGACCTGTATATAAAACGAAGAGTGATTTCGAAGAGGGTCTGGCAAATGGCAAATTGTATGAAGGGTTTGTCATAGGAGAAGGATATGCTTATATCAACTATCTCTATCAGTATCCTGCCGTTTTCAACGGATCTGCCGACGTCCGGGATAGCTCCCTGTCCGATTACTGTTTCACGGGATTCCGCAAACAGGAGATAGATCGTTCTGCGGAAATGATAGAACTTAGTCTGCGCGCTCATATGTCGGGAGAATATGCCGAATATACAGTGAAAAGAAACGATACCCTAACCAGCATTTCAAGAGATCTGTGTGTGACAGTGGACGAACTGGTCGTCTGGAACAACATCAAAGATCCCAATAGAATAGATGCCGGACAAATTCTTTTGTATGACACTAACCGATCCAGGGAAAGACTGATCGAGGAATTGGAGTGGCGACGTAAAATGTTGCAATCCACCCATGAAATAAAGAACAGTATCCGCATGGATGAAGAGCAGTCAAATTATCTGGCAGGAGTAATGGGATTTGTAGAATATGGCAGCCTTATCTCTTCCGCTATAGGTGGATTAAAATATACAAAAAATATTCCGGGAACCGGAATAGGAGGATTCTGGAGAGGAGCAAACGGAAATTACTATAATATGGCTGAGGCGCTTCCCAGCTCAGGCAGAGGGTGGAATTTCAGAGCCAACAGTTCGAACATAGCAAAAGGAGTCTCTGTATTCAAATATTTAAGATGGGGAGGAAATGCATTTGGTGTTTTTTCCACCGGATATAGTGGAGTACAGTTTGTGGAAGACCCTAATTGGGAAGATGGATTAGATACTGGATTTGGAATAGGTGGGTTAATCTATTGACCCATAGGACCTGCATATCTATATGGAAAATTAAACGTCAAAGGTATGCAGCATTATACCAAAACCATGCTGGACCACGGGCTGGTACCCGGAAGAGATGATATGATAATTTGGAAGTAAAAGATATAAGAGCATGAGATTAATGGATTATTTTTTCTATGTAGTTACTAATTTCCAAATCAGCATTTTGAAGAGGAACGAAGAAGATTCAAGATTTAGTTCTTCACTCATATTAGGTGAATGGCTGGCTCTTGCCCTTTTAGTCCCTTTCTCTTATATAGAGAAATTATATCCTAATAAGTTGACTCATTCAATTTTAAATAATGTTTTAGGGTTTGTTTCATCAGGAATTTTTCTTGCTGCACTTATATTTATTCGGTATTTCAGGTACACAGAATATGAAGAATTAATAAGTTGGAGACGGAATTTAGGTAGATTTAAAGCAAAATCTATATATATATTTTTTCTCATTACCTTTTGGGGAGCACCTGTAGCTGCATTTATAGCTTTCAGACTTTATCTATATGGGTATGTGAAATGGTGGTAATTATAAATACATGGATAAAATCCTTAGAAAAATTTCGGATGTATTTTTTATAATATTTATTTTTTGGAATTTGCTGTCTGAAAATATACTCCTAATTATAGGAGTCATATACTTATCAAGTATTGTCATACTTTTCCGACAACAAGGTTATAAACTTTTGATTTAAGAGAAGGCATAAACATATGGATGTAAAAAACAGAAGAGTATGAGATTATTGGATTATTTTTTCTATGTACTGACCCAGTGTCAGATAAATGCTAGAGGAAGTGAAGAAGACTCCAGATTCACCAGTTCGATGCTTCTGGGACTATGGGTTGCTTTTGTTTCGTTGATACCTATTTCATATATTGAAAAACTATACACCAATAAGCTTACAAATAGCATTATAAATGATTCTCTGATATTTTCTGTATTTGGCGTAGTGTGTGCGTTCATTATATTTATCCGTTATTTCCGATATATAGAGTATGCATCCATAGTGAGATGGAGAGAAAGTTTCAGTCCGACTAAATCAAAAATCATGTATTTGATGTATCTGATTCTATTCTGGGGATTGCCCATAACTGCATTTTGTGTATATAGAATTTGTAGGTATGGTCAGGTAAAATGGTGGTAAATCAGAAAGAACAAGATGGTAAAACATATAAAACAATATTTGGAACCGGAAATCAAATACTTAAATAAAAAAAGATAAACAGAGACAGGTCAACACAGGAGCCGGAACAAAGTGATCTCCAACCAGAAACTTAGTAGCCTCTTGTTGAATCCTGACAAATAAAAGCAAAGAATAAAACTATGCCAACCTACTTGCACATACACAAACTACCGACTGATACCGTGCAGCACCACTACCGGAGCAGGTACGAAGTACGGCACATGGACTACGAACTGAGTCGCAGTGTCAATCAGAAAGGTGAAATCATCTCGGACATTACCGGAGGAAAGATCCGGATGGTGCTCGAAGGGTTCGGCGACGAAGAGCTGTTTACCTGGCTGTTTGACGCGCTCCAGGAGGAAGACGGGGAGATTGTAACAATGGACCCGGACAAGCGTGTGGTAGAGAAATTCACCTTCGACCGGGCCAGGGCCGTGCAGTACCGCCTGCGTTTTGACGCAGACAGCAGGGAAGCCGTATCGGCAGTAGTCACCATAGAGGCAGGAGTGATCAGTACGGAAGGCGAACTCTATTACAACCAAAGATAAGTATGGGATTTTTTGACAATATATTCAGGCGGGGAAAGGCCTACGCGGGCAAACGGAATCCGATGCTGGCCTGTGAACTCAGCATCGAAGGAGAGCGATACCTGCTGGAGGAGTTTGATATGGATTTCGAGCGGGGAGGCAGTAAACGATACGTTCCCTTCTACGCAGTGTTCCGGGAAAAGCTATCGCCGGAGCTGGAGGCCTGGATCACACGCAGCAGCCAGCGGAAAGAGGTGACGGTCAAGTTTTACAGGAACATCGACGAGATGCAGGAGGGGGCACTGTTTACAGTGGTACTCTGCGAAGCAGCCTGTATGCGCTACCGCAAGACCACCCGGGGCGATGATCCGGTGACCACCCTGGTACTGACGGCGCGCGGCATACGCATCGGCGATGAAGCATACGGAGCGGAGGAGTGGACATGAAAACATACAGGATCTATGAATTTGCTTCCCTGCTGCGACTGGGACTCTGGAGCGGCGGGAGGATACCGGAACTGGGATACCTGTCGGCAGCCCGCCCCACGGAAGGAGATAGTTCCCTGGCAGGGCTTGGTGGCCGGAAGATTGGGAACGGGATCACCCTGGAAAAGCACCGCCCGGGAGAAGGAAGCAGCGCAGCGATGACCTTCTCGGTCTATGACCCGTATGCAGACAGATACGATTTTTACGAACTGACCGCCACGCTGTCGACGGAAGGAGAGGTGTATGAAACAATACAGACCCTGCTGGAACAGTCCGGGCAGATCTATACACAGGGGCTCACCGGACGCTCCATCTCCCTGCAGGAGAGAAGGCGTTACCAGGCCATCCATTCCAGCTGGAGAAGCGGCCGGATAGCTACCCCGGGAAGGAGATGATAAGATGAAGAAACAAAACTATAAACTGCCCCTGGACATCAGCCGGTTTTTCTCCGAACAAGGAGGACACCTGGAGACATGCAGCGAACTGGAGTCCATCGACCAGCACATCGGGCTGCTGCTGACCACCCATTGCGGGGAACACGGCTTCGACAAGGAGTTTGGTACCCGGTTGTGGGAGATCGACTTTGAGAACATCGTGTCGCGGTCTGCCTGGGAAGATACCTTTGTGAAGTTTATCAGTGAGGCCATAGAGCACAACGAAAAACGACTCACGGAGACCACCATACAGATCAATGTGCGGGACACGCTCCAGGAAGAGGCCTCTATGCAGGGATACAGCGTGCGCAAGCGGGTGGATATCATCATCCTGGGCACCGTGATCTCTACCGGCCGGCAGCACGGATTTAAACATACGATCTATCTGGGTCCCCTGTCACGGAGCTGACCAACAGGGAGCACAGTATAGCAATAGGAAAGGTGTATGAGCAAAAAGAATTCAAATACAAAAGAGAGTATAAAGTCCCGGATGTTTGGCCGGATCGCTACCCTGTGGGACATCCGCAGTGTGGACGAACTGGACCCGGTAGTCAAACTGCTGGTAGAATCCCTGGCTTCGGAAGTATTCAGGCTTTCGGCCGATCTGGATACCATCGAAGACCGCATTGTGGAGAAGATGGCCCGGGCCTTTACCCCCTCCTTCCTGATGGCGGCCTCACCCGCACACGGTGTGTTGCACGCCCGGGCGATCAGTGGGGTCATCACCGTGGACACTGACATGGAGTTTGTCTACAAAGCTCCCCATTTCATACAGAAATTCAACCTGCGCAAACTGACCCTCTCCCCGGTCTGCGAAATGCCCCTGGCCGAGGGAGATGTAGCGGCGATCATCGCCGGTGGACGCTTCTGGACAGTGACCCCACGGGGCGGAAAGGAGCCCATTGCCCACAGCCGGCAGAGAGACCCGCTGTTTGGCCACAGCATATGGATAGGGCTGGAACTAGGCAAAGGGGTGAAAAGCCTGGACAACCTGCCGTTCTACTTCGAATTTCCCCTCACCGACAACAGTGAAGAGTATATCCGGTTGCTGGGACATACGCGGTGGAGCCTGACAGGCAGGGAACTGCAGACCCGGGTAGGTATCCCGGAGATCAGGCAACAGGAACAGGAGGTATTCGGAAGTTACGACCCCTACCTGCACCTGAAAAAGGAGATCCGGAAGAAATACGACAGCCAGTTTATCACGGCAGAGGGTACCCTCCCTGTCACAGAGGCAGACTACAGGGTGATGCCGGAAGAGATACAGCCCCTGTTCGACGATGAATTCCTGACAGAGCGCAAACAAAAACTCGTCTGGCTGCGGGTCGATTTTCCTCCCGCCTTCGGACAGGAGATCCTCTCCACCCTGGTGGTACATATCAACTGCATGCCGGTGGCCAACATCTACGGGAAACAGTCGCTTACGACCGTGACCCCACTCTCCTCGATCGTGCCGCTGGAAAAGGAAGCCAACGAGTATTTCCTCTTTATCGACTCGGTATACGACTCGGAAGGCAGGATCTACAAGGAGGTCAGAAACCACGGCGACGATGCCGGACTGGGTACCTATGTGGTGCGCCGCGGCGGCAGCGAACGGTTCAATACCATCAATGCCCGCGACTTCCTGGAACGGTTGCTGGATCTGTACCGCGACGAGTCGATGTCTTTCGCAAGCATCGACAAAGATATTGCCGGCACGGCCGAGAACCTGATGAAATACCTGGCGGACTTCGAGAGAAAGCTGAAATCGTATGACAACGACGATGAGCAGTCTTCCTATATCGTACTGAGTGGAGACATCCGCCAACGGACCAATCTGACTGTCCGGTACAGCATGACCAACGGAGCCATAGCCAACCACATACAGGTAGCCGAGCGGCTCTCCGTACCGGAGATCTGTGACATAGAGCCTGCTTCGGCCGTTCTGATGACCACCACCCGGGGCGGAAGGAAGTCTCCGCCGGAGTCGGGACGCAAAGACATCTACCAGTACCTGCTCACCTCGCGCGACAGGATCTATACCCGGGAAGATGTACGCCTCTTCTGCCGCTGCTACTACAGCGACTGCTTCGACGAGGTGGAGGTGCGCAACGGGTATGAGGTGAGCCATACTCCCCGCGAGGGGATGATCCGGGTGACACAGATCGTCCTGCACGGTGCGAAAAACAAAAAGGCCATGGAGCCGGATCTGCTGGTCAGGGACTTGCTGGCCGGACTGGAACAACGCTCACCCGAAGGGATGAATTACAGGATCGAACTGAATTGAATACAACTTACAAAACCACAATATTATGGATCTGAACACGGTAGAAACCCACATCACAGTAGACGGAAAGCCCTGTGATTTTATCACAATGAATCTGGACCAGTATGTAACCGGACATCATACGTTCGCGATCACAGTGAGTCACCGCCATGAGAAAGAGAGCGTATGGGCCATCACGGTAGATGAGATCTTCCGGCAATACCTCAACAAGAAGGTGTATATCGGGATGAAGCACCGGGAAAGCGGAGAGATGAACGAGTTTGAAGGCATAGTCACCGACATCGAGGTGGCAGGCGTGGACGGAGACAAAGGAACTGTGGTGCTGCGCGGAGGAAGCCCTACCCTGCTGCTCGACCGCGACCCGGGCATGGCCAGCTTCACAGAATATACCCTCTACAACGTGGTGGCGGAGACCATTGAGCATACAGGCATCGACCTGGAGATCGAGAACAAGATACAGCTCGAACGCCCCATCCCCTACCTGGCACGCTACAAGGAGACCAGCTACGCCTTCCTGAGCCGGGTGCTCGCCGACTTCGGCGAGTGGTGCTACTACGACGGCCGCAAACTGGTGGTAGGTAATCCCATGAACCAGCAGGAGAAAAGGGTGACCTTCGACATGGAGCTGCTGGAGGTACGCAGCAAAGCGGGCGTACGCAACCTGAACACCCGCTATTATGACTACGATCCCACGGAGAACAGCTATTTCGAGGAGGCATCGGCTACCATCAGCAATGCCAACCTGGCCATGAAAACAGCCAAACAGATAGCCGACGAACTCTATCCTAACCCGTACAAGCTGCCGGTGGGCCGCACGGTGCTCGGAGAGACCGACATCAGCAACGTGGTACGCACCAGGCAGAACCGGGTGTATACACAGACCTCGGAATTCACCGCCCGGTGCAACAGTTGCGGCATCCGCATCGGAGAGATCGCAACCGTCTTCCTGCCCGATATGCCGGAGGTCAGCATCAAAGACCTGGGAAGTTTCCGGGTGACGGAGATACACCACCAGGTAGACAAGGAGGGACAATACGAAAATACATTCACGGGCATCACGGCCCTGACCGAGACGCTACCGGACGACCATATCGTGGCCCCGCAGGCCTTCCCGGAACCGGCAATAGTGGTAGACAATGACGATCCGCGCGAGCAGGGACGGGTGAAGGTACGCTTCTTCTGGCAGGCCGAAGACGAGAGTACGGACTGGGTACGGGTACAGACCCCCGACGCGGGAAGCAGCGATGTGGTAGCAGCCAACCGGGGATTTGTATTCATCCCCGAGATCGAAGACCAGGTGATGGTAGGGTTCCAGTACGGAGATCCCAGCCGCCCCTATGTGATGGGAAGCCTCTTCCACAGGGACAACTCCGAAGGAGCCGCTGCCAGCAACAGCGTGAAAAGCATCACCACCCGCAGCGGAAGTGTGTTGCGGTTTACCGACCTGGAAGAGGAGAACGCCTACAAGATCGAACTCCGTTATAACGAAGACAATGGCATTGTACTGACGGTGAACGAAGACGAGGGGACACTGGCCATACAGACCTCTAAAGATATCTATATCAAAGCACCCGAACTGATCCAGTTCGAAGCTAAAAACATTATCCTGCTTGCCGAAGAGACCATACAGGCCAAAGCCGACGACAAGATAGAGATGGTAGCGGAAAATAACCTGCACCTGGAATCTGCGGATCAGATGGAACTTATGGGGGCAGATATTACCGCGGAAGCTCAAAGCGAACTGGGTATGAGTGGTAAAAACATAACTGCCAAAGCAGACTCTTCCCTGGCACTCAACGGAGGCAGTAAGATGGATGTGAAGGCCGGGACCATTAAGATGAACCAGTAAAAACCAGGAGTATGAGTGAATATGCAACAAGTGGAGCTATGATCGTCTGCACCTGCGGCTCCGCCCCGGGAAACCTGCAGGTGACCAGCAATCTGACCGTTTCGGCACAGGGACAGCCCATTGCTACCGTATCAGACAAAGCCCCCATGGCCAATATACCCGTTTTCGGCACCTGTACCATGAAACCCTCTATCAGTGGTTTCCTACCCTGTGTACCCGCCCCTACGGCATGGAGTGGGTTTGTAGCCTCTGTCAACCTGCCCGGTGGAAACCCGTTGTTGAAGACCTCTATGCTGCAATGCGGATGCGGAGGTATGATCTCCTTCCAGGATTCGGGACAGAAGAAAAGCACCAAAGTTGTGGTCAACCCCTCCTCAGCCCAGATAGAGGCATTGAAGAAAGCCGCCATCGCAGGCATACCGTTTTGTGAGGAGTGCGAAAAGAAGAAAAAAGAGTATAAGCCTGTGATCACACGGATCTATTGGGCAGAGGAAGAAAATAATATCTTCGGTCTGGACGATTTACCTCCCGGCAAAGAAGTAGTATTGTGCATTGACGTGAAAGGTGTAGAGGAGGGTGAAACTGTGGATGTGGTAATAAATTCCGGTCAAGGGAGACGGTTTAAAAATTTCGGAGAAGAGATGAAATTCTCCCCTAATGTGGAGCAGGATGGAACTGCTTATATAGATCATTTTATTGTTGAATACGAATAGCATAAAGATATGGGAGACAATGATAGCATACAGGTTCAGACGATTTGTCGCAGCGTGGCAGCAAGCGTTACCATTAATACTCCTCGACCTACATTAACCACGCTTCAGGTTGTAGATAAAAGGGGGTTCAAAAAAGAGAAATTCAAGTACGGAGATAAGGTCATTATTGAGGTGGGAGCAACAGGACTCACAGAGTATAATTACATTGCGATCAGGGTGTCAAATCCCGATTGGAAACAGATAAAAGAGTATTCCATGCATGAGTGTATGATTGCCTATAACTCCTCATCACCGGATGGAAAAAAGATTCAGGTTTTCAAACTGGAATTCTCCGCAGAACCAGGCTGGCTGAAAGATCAGTCTAAGTACAAATCGTCGACCACCGTAGAGGCATTCCTATGTGGGAGCAATTATCTCCCCCTTAATTATCAATCTTGGCAGCAAATGAGAAACGATGTGGATTATGATAATCCCATATCAGAATTAAAAGTAGAAGATATAGAAATTTCGAAAATCATAGTTTTCCTGGATCCCGGACATGGTTTTATGAATATAATCCCTCGTGTGGAGGGTGGGTATAATACGGGAGGAGTTATACGGCCTTATAAAGATAAAAAAGGTAACATTATCAAAATACATCAATTAGAGCCGGAACATGTTCCGAATTTAATTCTTTAAAATTCAGGTGAAATCAATGGCAGTACATATAGATACTGGGGAGAGGCTGTTTGGGCTTATCATATAGCTAAAAAGATGAAAGAGAATTTGCTTAATTTGGGTGGGTATATCGATGTTTTATTGTCCAGGGATAAAGAAACGGATGACACTTTACATGAAACCAATGTAAACAAACAGAAATACAGATGCGACCCGGCAAATGCCGCAAAGGCAGACTATTTTGTATCCTTGCATAGCAATGGATATCATGCCTCAACTAGAAATGGATTTGCCATTTACCGTGAAGATGCCAGGTCCGAATATAAAAAAGAATCGGCAAACAGTAAAGAACTGGCTGAAGATATTATGAGTCAATATCCTGTTCAATTTCCCAACGGTATTACAATACAATACAAAGTTAACAATGATGATGATGGTACAGATTTTACTTATGCAAAGTCTATCACCATAAAAAAAGAGAATCCTAAAGTTCAGAATCTATATGTATTATCCTATGATAACTTAAAAGTACCACACCGAATCTTGGTTGAAATAGCCTCGCATAGTCATCCGGAAGAGGTATTGGTTTTAGCGTCCAAGGAAGGACAAGAAACTCTGGCACAGAAATTAACAGACGGTTTGCTAATCAATATCAAGAAACACTTTACCATCAAATAAAGATATGTTTTCAAAAACTTTACATATAGCCTCATTTTTGCTTGCATGGATACTTTTCATTTCGTGTGACAAGTCAACTCCTTCATCTGAGATAAAGATAATTTCCGATTTCTTTCTGCAGACGAACTCTGTCTCTTTCAGGGAAAACCAAGAAAAGTTCAATAGATATATGGATGCCAGAAATCCGGAAACCTGGCCGGGTATCTCCTGGCAGGATGGTATCGGTTCCGAAATAACAGAAATTATATGGGATCGTTATAGCAGTCCTCTGACGGGTTGTCTGGATCTGTCGGGCAGTAGCAAACTGAGGAAATTAATCATTAATAAGGGAATAGACAGCATCATTCTACCTAAAAATTTAGAAATATTGGAACTGAGCAGCAATACCATTACCTACCTCGACCTAAGCGAATTTGATCTGCTTAGAGAACTTACGCTGAACATAACCTCCTTAGGTAGTCTGATACTTCCCAACGAATCGGCTATTGAGAAACTTGACATATCCAGTGAGTGTTTGTCACACCTGAATAGTGGAGCACTTGGAAACCTTCGGGAACTTAGTATAGATCTGGATGCCCTGGAATCGATTGACTTGAGCCCCATGGTGTATTTGAAAACATTGTCGGTTTCAGGAGAGCCCAATTGCCGGATCGATCTGTCGGACAACAAAACCCTGGAGGAACTTCGTGTAGGGAACCAATGCAATATATTGCCCGGAGCACAGCCACTCAAAAGATACAGAGGAGCCTACAGGGAAGACTTCATTCCGGATACAGTGGAGGAGTTATATATCTTCAGCAGTGAAAAAGTAATCGATTTAAAGCGCTTTTCCCGCCTGAGAAAATTAACATTGTCCGGTGTCGATTTTAAAGGCAATACCCTTCCGGCATCCCTGGAATCCATAGACATCACTGTACATCGTGAGGTTGGCGAGATCGATCCTGATAAAATGGCATCTATAGATTTGGAGCTTATATATATGGAACCAAGTAAACTATCCGATCTGGTCCTATCCCATTGCGTGCGTCTGAAAGACCTAACAATAAATAGTGGGCTGACTGAGAAGATATTCGATCAAATCGAAAAACTCTCCGAACTGAGACATCTGAGTATATATGGAGATTGCAGCAACAATGCGGCATATAACACGAAACCGAACAGTGCGCGGGCACATCTGGACTTTCGCAGATTACGAAAACTAACCACCCTCGAAGTAGTTAAATGCGGTCTGCAAGAGATAGATCTATCTCTATGTGACAGTCTGGAAATCCTGAACTTAACGGATAATTACCTCGAACGTCTAAATCTTTCCGGCAACCCCAGGTTAGTAGAACTGGACACCTCCCTGAATATTCTGGACACTCTTTCTTTGGTACATAACACAGAGTTGGTAAGCTTTACCCATACCGGAAATGGTTTATCTTGTGTCATTTTCCCGTCCGGGAATAAGATAAGATCCGTACGGTATTGGGGGAATAATTTAGATTTGAAAAAATTGCCGTTTCTGGAAGAGCTTGATTATATGGGTTCACCGAACGAAAATCTTGATTTCTCCCACAATAAGCATCTGAAAGCATTGGGTTTAAGCGATGTCCATAGAGATATCGATATAGTCCATAATACTGAACTCGAATACTTATCAGTGTCAGGAAGCGGAGTGATGACACGTATAGACCTGAGCCGTCATACAAAACTTGGGTATTTTACAGCCGAATTCCTTACCGTGGGAGATATTATTTTCCCTCCGGAAAGCAGCAATTTAGTCTACATAAACATACAGGATGTAAAGATGGGGCAGCTGGATGTAAGTGCCCAACATAAATTGATTTCACTGCGATGTTCATCTTGTGGCTTGCGCTCTCTAAAACTCCCTCAGAGCAACAATGTATTGAGGTATCTGGACTGTTCACACAATGATCTGACGGAACTGGATATCTCCCGGCTAAAGCAACTGAAAACATTGGATTATTCTTACAATAATCATTTGCCGGAGGTGGATGTATCTGCCATCCCTTTGCTCAGACAGGTGAGGAACGAATCCAACCGCAAGTAACTGACAACAAAGGTGTTATTTATAAAGACAGGCAGTATAAAAAATAAGTAGAACTTAAATATACGCTCATGGAATATTCAGTGTACCCAACCGGCGAAATCGGAGAGATAACTCCGGAGTATGTTTTGATGGACGCGGCCCTCTGGGAGGAGGACATGGACAGAGCCAGAGACCTGTGTAAGGAATACAGATCTCTTTTCAGGGGCAAAGCGGCAGAAGAACTTCATGGGGTAGCCCCGTTTCTGTTTGCTGTGGAAAAAGAGAGCGATTTTGAAAAATGGATCCAACGTCAGACAAATAAAAGACAAACAGCCAGACGAGTTACCTGGCTGGCATCGGATGCCTCCATAGACGACCTGCGAAAACACCTGAGGAGATTCCTGAGGGTGAAAGATGAATCCGGTGATTTTATGTATTTCCGGTTTTATGACCCTCTGGTACTGCCTTACATCTTGCCGAATCTAACGGAAGAGCAATCAAAAGAATTTTTCTCTATGATCCATTACATAAAACTCTCCAGAGACGGATTCGGAGAAGAGAAGTTGTACCGGTTTTCAAAGTCTGCGTGCAGGCTGGATATACATATTTTATAAGACAAATGTTATGTGGACCATCAGTAACCAACAGTTAGCCAACATGAAGGCAACCCGGCGGGCCGAGTTTGAACGCCAGGTATGCAAATCCATTATACAACGCCTGGATTCGCCCGAAGTAGCTGAGGGGATGATCAGAGAGATCGTCCACCGGCAAACCGAACATATCATCGTATTTGGTTTTACCGAGGTGGAGCCTATTTTAAAATTCCTCCAACTGAGTTTCTCCTACCCGCTGTTGCAGGAGGTACCTCTATCGGGAGATATCATAAATATATTGAGCTCACCGGACAAACAACGTGATAAAATAGACCGGCTACAGGATTTTTTGGAATTAACCCACGAAAAACAAAAACAGGATGTGTAACAGTGTAAACATTAGCGATGACCTGAAGCAACCTTGCTCACAGACTGAGGTGGTTGCCATAGAACTTACGGAAACTTCAGAGCCGCTTGAAGTGACCCAGATAGAATGGCTGAACAAAGCTGAAGCATCGGCAACAGGATATCTGGTAAAAGCAAAAGCGATCATAAAACTTGCTACCGAAAATGTTCCGAACGGAACGAACATACAAATCGCTGTCAGGGAAGTGGGTGGTGAGGAAGACCTGCAAACTTTTTCAGTAAAAGTGACAAATTGCATGGGAAAAACCGATCCTTTTGATATTTTAGCAGACTGGAAAGATAAAGACCTTACCGTCGTCGTAACGGATGACATCGTAAAACCCGATTCCTGTCCTGAGGTGCATATAGAGGCCCAGTTCGGCGATCCGCTGGAAAATATGCAGATCCGGTACAACAAGGCAAGTCACCTGTTTGGAAAAGTGAGAAACAGTTCCACCAAAAATCACCAGGGATTCGATTATTATGCCGCTGACGGAACCGATATTTATGCGGTTTCAAACGGGAAGGTAGACCGGATTGTAGATCCGGCAGAGGGTGATTACGGCAAACAGTTGGTAGTGAAAATTGACAACAGTACGTATTATGCCTTTTATGCCCATCTATCCGAAATCGACGTTGCTGTGGGCGATACGGTAAATAAAGGAGATGTACTCGGGCAAAGCGGCATTACCGGCAATGCCAGTTCATATACCGGCAATGACCAGCACCTGCATTTTGAATGCAGGACGGCATCGAAGCCGGGAACCGGGATGACAGGCAGGGAGAACCCGAACAACATCGTTGCGACCAAATTTTACTCCCAGGATGAATCTAAAACAAATCAGGCAGCAGTCGGAGTGAAAAAAGTCGATGCAGACAATAACGAAACATTAATGGCGGTTTTTTGATAATGAAAAAAAGAATGAGTTCGTTTGCCATAGCATTTGTATGGCTATTGAGTAATATGTGTTGTGCTCAGTCGGCCGGTGAACCACCGGAGGTGCGTACAGGCATAGATACGATATATGTCCGTAGTACGCAATGGCCTTCCACGGAAAAGGACGAACTGATCCTTTGCCGGCAGGGTAAAGTAACTACCCTGTACACGCTGTTCACCGCAGACGGTTCATCCATCACATTCCTTTTCAGTGCCGGGGATCACACGTCTGGTTATAATTGTTTTGAGGTATATAATAATGCCGGTGGTGGCAGCAGTTATATATTTTACAACAAAGCCCGCCAGTGTCTTTATATCACTTACGGTACCTACGAGGAATTTGATCCGATCCCCGCATCTGTCGATTTTGAGAAACAAGAGGTTTTACTTAAAAACCGATATTCCGCACCCGTTCCGGCAGACACTCTCTATATCGGCCGGGAAACCGGTTATATAGTAAGTAAGAGCCCTGTGATCAGGGTGGAATTCAAAGAAATAAACCAAAAACAACACAGCAATGTCGATTGATTATCAAAAGATTGTGATTGCCGGAAAGGAATTTCCTCTGGAGGTCACCCTTCTGTCAGGTACATTACTATCGGAAGAAGAAATTAAATGGGAAATGAAGGTTCTGGGATCTCCGGCCAGTTCTGAGGAAATAGGAGCAGGCAGGCGCATCACATACACACTTGGAGAAGAGTATATCGATAAGATCGTTGTTTTTACCGCCTATAGAGAAGGTGTCCAGCTTGCATGGCAATTTGGTTACCTCAGGCAGGAGATCTCCTGTTATGTACAGCCGAAGCCTCAACAGATACTGATCCGGGATGTTGAACCCAAATCCTGCAATGCCCTGGTATGGGATAAGGTAGAATTCCGGGTGACAGCCTACTCCATCGATACAAGGAAGGTCAACGACTCGACCAGACAAAGTATAAAATGGCAAATCAGGGTCGACGGAAAGGAAGAGTTGCTTTTGTCTGAGGACGGCTATCCGGTGATGTCTGACAGGATTACGGTGGAGATGAAACAGGAATGGGCAGGCAAAAAGGTTCTTTTGATGCCGCACCTGAATGACCCTACCGACAAGGTTTCTGCAAAAGTAAACGTAGCACCCTTAGGTGTCAATAATTCGAAGAGGATGGCTTTCTATATACATGGAACAACCTCGACTCCCGAAAGATGGAAAAAATGGCCGGAAGGGGTCGAAACGTTGAATCAGATAACTTTTCCTGACGCGGTCGATACCGGATTTGACTGGGGAAAGGAAGCCACACAGTTCAATGTATTGAAAGACAGATGGCCGGTAGCGAAAAGGTTATGTGCGTATGTCAAAGAGAAAGCAAGAGGGTTTGGAGAGATCGTCCTTGTGGGACACAGCCACGGGGGCAATGTGGCTATCATGACGGCAGATATGCTGGCAAAAGAAGTGTCCATTTCAACCATATATGTTATTACAGTGGGAACTCCGGTGTTTAATGAAACAATCTTTACAACTGAGACTGTTATACCAGGCTTGAGAGAAGAGAAGGAAATGAAGATTACCTTTAGAATACTCCCTGGAGGCGGGGTCTATAGTCCCCCTTCGATGGAAGTACATACTTACACATACTTTAATCCGGAGAATCCGGCAAACTGGCAATTAAAGAATAAAATAAAACACTTGTCTTTATACAACAGGTACGACAGGGTCGACGGTATTGCCAAGGTGGGAGACGGTATCCTCGAGAGTTCAAGAATGACCTCCGAAACGTCCTGTTTCGCCTATAATAAGGATGTCAATGTCGAAATACTATCCCGGATAAATGCCAACGAAAAAAAACGATTCGAATACCGCAACCACTGCTCACACCGGATATCGATGCTCAGGAAACTGCGCAGTATCATTTCTAATGCGGAAATGCCCATGAAAATGGTTCCTGCACAAACTTCTACAAACAGGGATCAGGACAACACCAGAGTCGCCATCCATACTATAGCCTATGAACTTTCAGGCTACCGGAAGATTTCTACATTGCCCGAATTTAAAATTCTGACTTATCAGGAATATTTAAATAATCCTCCTGCAGCTATCAAACTGAAAAACATAAATACTATGCGGCTCGAAGAGATGCATATCCTTTTCGAGGGAGTAGGGTTCAAGAATTTTGTAGCAAATTTCAACAGGGAATCAAACTCTCCCTTACTGAAAGAATACCCGTATGCGGTAGATGTGAACACTCCCGACTTCAGGAGCCCCAATCTGAAAAAGATTGACTTGGAAATAGACAGGCTAACCAAAGAAATCGAAGGAATTGAGGCATTCAATGCACGAACGAAGGCCGATAGAACGGCTCCAAATGCAAAAAACTGGGGGGTGCCGCAGGGAACGCATTGGCAGGCCCCATAGGAGGTATTGTATTTAGGGAAGGTATAAAATACTTAACCGACGGAGTAGATAACCACAGTTTCGACACTAACTCCCCGGAACTGATACAACAGGCTATTGACGAAGGAAGGATTAAACCGTTTGAAAAGATTGAAGAAACAGAATTCTAATAACTATGAAAAAATATATATTTACATCAGTCACGTTTATTATGTGTATGTACTCATGCGCTCAAGAACAGAATCATGACGCAAAGTATTATAAAGAATTAGGCAAGAGCCTGAGTGCAGAAGGTGACAAACAAGAGGCTATCAAAGCTTATACAAAAGCTATAGAGCTAAATCCTCAATATGACACCGCATATTACAACAGGGGAGTAGTGAAGTCCAATCTAGGAAATAAAAAGGGCGCAATTGAGGATTATGACAAAGCCATAGAAATAAATCCACATTTTGCTGTTTATTATAATAACCGGGGTATTGCTAAATCTGCAATAGGGGATTTTGAAGGAGAGATTCATGACTATCATATGGCGATAAGGATAAATCCGACATACTACAATGCGTACAACAACCTCGGCCGTGCCTTGTACGATTTGAAACGATTTAAAGAAGCGGCAGAAGCGTATGGAGAAGGGATTAGTCATTTTCCAGAAGATTGTGGATTATACTATGGCAGGGGACTGGCACGCAACCAGTCAGGTGATAAAAAAGGCGCCTGCGAGGATTGGCGAAAAAGCAGTGCACTGGGATGTCTGCAGGCAAACCTCCTGTTGCCCTTGTGCGAAGATTGTGAGGACTAAGCAAACCATAGTTTCAACGCCAACTCCCCGGAACTGATACAACAGGCTATCGACGAAGGAAGGATTAAACCGTTTGAAAGGAAAAATCAAAAAACAGAAAGAGAGAATTAATTATGAAAGTATTGAGTCACATTTATATAGTGGTATTATGTCTATGCTGCAAGAGTTGTATAGGCTTGTCAAACAAAAAGCAGACAGACTCTTTGGCTGTCGAATATGTCAGTGTAACCAATACAGAGCTCATGAAAGATATAGATTCATTGGCTGTGATATATAAAGACAATGGAAAAATAAAATCTGCCAAGGGGGATAAACAAGGAGCCATAGAAGACTATACGCAGGCTGTCAGGATTTCACCTAATTATGCAATCGCCTATCACAATAGAGGTGTAGTAAAGTCTTTTATTGGAAATAAAAAAGAGGCTATTATAGATTTTAATACGGCAATAAAAATTGATTCACTAAAGAGTGATTCATATTTTGCCCGCGGAAATGCCAAATCAAGCTTAGGGGACAAGAAAGAGGCAATAAAAGATTACGACAAAGCCATAGAAATAAATCCACATTTTGCTATTTTTTACTATAACCGTGGTCTTGCAAGATTTGCTATAGGAGATTTTGAAGGTGAAATTTCAGACTACCGCATGGCAATAAAGTTAGATCCTAAAGATCAGGACACTTACAATAATCTCGGTCGTGCCTTGTACGATTTGAAACGATTTAAAGAAGCAGCAGAAGCGTATGGAGAAGGGATTAGTCATTTTCCTGACGATTACGAATTATACTATGGCAGGGGACTGGCACGCAACCAGTCAGGTGACAAGAAAGGCGCCTGTGATGACTGGCGGAAAAGCAGTGCACTGGGATGTCTGCAAGCGAATCTCCTGTTGCCCTTGTGCGAGGATTGTGAGGACTGAGCAAATCACAGTTTCGACGCCAACTCCGCCGAACTGAATAAAATAAATAACAAACAACATATATAATAATTCAATGAACGGCTCACTACTATTTTTGTTTACGACTTATCTTATCTATCCATTACTGGCTATGGTGCTGATAGGCGTAAGTTTTTTTATCGGGAAGAAAAACAATCTGTTAAGAAACAAACGCCTTGTCACCTACACTTTACTGAGCATTCTTATATTGGTGAGCGGTGCCTTACTGGGTTTTCTGGACTACAACTTTATGCCTTATGGTTACATGGCCCTTGCCACTGCTTATCTGATTGCCGGTTACTGGAACTACCGGTTGCTGCTTTGGGTCTTTAATAAAAAGGAGGTGAAATATCACATAAAGATAGGATATATTTTATTTCAACTGGCAGTATCTGTATTGCTGTTTACGTTGCTGTTCAATCTCTGCAACGAACTCAAATACGGACTCTGGGCCACCACTACCCTGCTCCCTTTCCTGCTGATCTCTTTATTGGTACGCAGCTATGAGATTTTGATCCATATTCCCTCACTTATCTATAAAGTATGGGAATACGATCGTACATCAGGATACTCCGCACCCGAAGACATCGACCACAGCAAGCTGAAAGTAGTGACCATGCAGGTATTCAAACAGGAAGAGGATGCCGAGCCCATCCGTATCAATGCCAAGGTACCGGATGAGATGCTGCTGGGAGACTGGATCAAACTACTGTTCGAGGACTACAACATCAAATCGGCACATACCCCCATTGATGTATACGGAGAGGGGGGGTGGCTGGATCTTTTACGTGAAGTCCTGGATGCTGGCTCCCCGGAACTACCTGGACTTTGAAAAGACCGTGAAAGAGAATGGCATCCGGGAAAAAGACCTGATCGTAGCACAACGGGTAAAGAAATATACAAACTAATACATACACACGATATGAGCAGAATAAAACAGGTGAACTGGGTAGACAGCATGGAGATACGGGCCGACCAGTTTATCCAGAGCGAAAACTTCTTTCTCTCCGCGATTGCGGATACAGCAGGGCTGGGACTGAACGGCTGCAACTACGGATTGCTGCCGGCCGGAACCGCCGCAGATAGTTACAACGGCATCCGGGTGAACGAGCACGTCACCGGGCACATCGAGGTGAACCTGTACAGTTGCAACGCCGTGACCGCTTCCGGATTCCGCATCTGCTTTGAAGCGCAGGAAAACGGCGGCCCCCTGATCAAAAGCTATTCGCCTGCACAGGATACCAATGTACGCAACCGCGACATACGGCAGTGGGACATCATCCTCTCGGTAGACCCCTTCAAACGCACTCCCTCAGGGATTCCCGACCCCAACGAGCAGCCGCCGCGCCATCCTGACTGCCAGAGTACCTACGCGCTCTATGTGATGCCGGCAGGAGAGATCAACACGCAGGAGTTTGGACACCATTTCCTCACGATTGGAAGGCTGCGTAAAGACGGCGAACGCTATGTGGTAGACAGCCAGTATATACCGCCGTGCGCCAGTATGTCGTCGCACCCCGACCTGACCGACTATTACAACCGGTTTGCTACAATGTTTAGCAGCCTGGAAAAATCGTCCAAAGCCATTATAGACAAGATACAGGAGCGTGCCAACCGCAGCGAACTGGCCGTGAACATACAGGGCATGTGCCGCGACCTGCTGCTCTACATCGCCCGGATCTATTTCGATTTCCGCAACAGGGGTCGGCTGGCACCTCCGGTGGAGATCATCAATTACGTGGCCAGTACGGCCCATACCTGCTACGCTGCCCTTACGCTGATCAGCAGCCGCCAGCAGGAGGAGATGCTGAAGTACTTCTACGAATGGACCGATGTATCGCCCGGATCGTTCAAAGAACTGCTGGCCGACACGCTGGAGATCATGTATGAGCACGACAACCTGCGGGCCATGATGGTACGAAGCGAGAACTTCCTGCGTACCCTCTCCGAACTGTGGGAACGGCTGGCCCGCCTGGAATTCATCGGACAACACAAGGAGAGCATTGTGGTTTCGGAACGCAGCCAGGAGATGGAATCGGGCACACCCAAAAGATCCTGGAGTATCACCGATTAATGCCGCAGCAGATGATAGACAGAGAAAACCTGGAATACATCAATACAATCGGCAGCGACCTGCGCAGCGATGTGGTGGCGGCGGGGATGGTAGACAACGGCATCGACCCCGACCGGATCGTGGTGCTGCGCCGGCAGCCGGGCGCGCGGAAGACCGATAAAGAGATCGTGGAGGTGGATGTGAAACGGGACTACGAAGGCAACGGAAAGGATGTGCTGCTGATGCGTACCAACCGGCCGGGTATCTACGACAACCTGCCCGAAGGATTGTTTCACGATACCGCCGGGCAGAAAAGCAACTCCCGCGAACGGGTATTGGAAACGCTGCGGGACCAGCAGAAAAAGGAGTTTTACATCCGGAGGTTTTTCTCCTTGTATGAGGCCGAGGTAGAGCGTACCCGGATAGACCTGCAACTGACCGAACTCGGTTACGACCGTCCCGGCAAACACCGCACACTGGCAGATACGCTGGCACAACTCTGGCCGGTGGTCCGGCAGATGGATCTGCGCACGGCGCTACTGTTTGTACGCACGATCCCCCATGTCTCCGACATACGCAACCGCCACCGGGACATTGCAGGAGCCATTTCCCGGATCACCGGATACGGCATTCACCTCGCGTGGGCCGGGAGCCGGGAGATACCGCAGGTGAGGTATCCACGACTGGGTGCCATGCGGCTGGGAGTAAACGCACTGCTGAAAGGGACATTCCCCGACCGGTATATCCGGGTGGGTGTGACACCGCATCGGGAGCATCTCAAAGAGTTGCTTCCGGGAGGAGAACGCCGCCGGATCCTGGAAGAGCTGCTCCGGCTGTTCCTTCCCCACAGTGCAGACTTCCGGATCGTGGTAATACCCCGGCAGGAAGACCGGAGCTGCCGCCCCAGCCATCCACAACTTCCCTGCATACTGGGAGTCAATTCAACACTCAAAAGAAAAATAACGACAGATGAAAGCAAAGAACAGTAGAGAAGTGACCAGAGGCTACCTTCTATTCACCGTGGCGATGTGCTGCTCCATACTGACCGGCGCGGCCTGTATAGGGGCGTTTATACAGACGGCCGAACGCGAAGTGGTACGAATGGACATCCGTTCGCAGCAATACGACGCTTCGTTTGCCCGACAGATCAACCTCACGGAAAAAGTAGATTCCCTGTATTACAACCTGACCCTCCTGAACTCGAACAACCGGGTCAACGAAGTGGTGTTGCAAAACCGAATCAGTTCGCAGAAGATGAGCCTCATCTCCACGCTGGACCAGCTGGAGAGTGGAGAAGCCCTGCTATATGGCAAGATGTCGGCACAGGTGAACACGGTGCTGCAGGTGAAAGATTCGATCCGGCTGCTCAACTCACAGGTGGATATGGTAAAGGGCGACCTGCAGCGTTGCATACAGGACAACCGGGCAGAAGCCAGGAAAATGATATTCAGTCACACAGGAAATTAAGGAGAGATGAAGAACAGTACGACAAAAAACTACATCAACCGCAACGAGCGGATCGGAGGAATGATATATGTGTTCCTGCTTTTCGCCCTGGGGACCGGACTACTGGCCTGGCTGTTTGTGGCGGGCAACAACCTCAACCATATCTTTTCGCGCAAAGACAGTGTACAGATCAAAATGGAACGGCAACAGAGTTTCCGCAGGGTACAGGAGCAGAATGTGGCGGTAAGCGACCTGCTCACCGCACGCATTGCGGCATACGATCCGGGAGTGAACGCAGTGTACGAAAAGAATGATATCCAGTATATCATCAATGAGATACGCAAGTTGTACGAAGACAACCGCCATGACAAGAGATACATTATGTTCCTGCATATCAGTGATTTCTACCAGATGTGGTTCAGCGACCGGCAATACCTGTGGAGCCTGACAGCCAACCTGGAGTACCTGAAACGTAACCTGGAAGACTGCGAACTGGGACTGAACCGGAAGAAGGAGGAACGGAAGAACAACAAATAGCCAAACAGGCAAACAGCACAAACCGATGGATAAATTTTTTAATATACGATCGCTGATCGCTCTGGTAGTGATCGCGGCAGTCATAGGGGTGATCTTTGTCACGGCGCGTTCTTGCAGCAGCAACCGACTGATCAGCGCTTCGGTATCGGCTTCAGAGATCACACTGGGCGAATACATACACTTTACAGACAGTACACCGGGAGCCGGGAGCTGGCTCTGGGAATTCGGCAACGGAGACTACAGCGACGAACGCTCCGGACAGTATCAGTTTCCCGACGAAGGGCGCTACCAGATCCGTCTGCGGGTGGACGGGGAGCAGGAGAAACTTTTCCTGGTACGGGTAAGACTCCGCAGTTCGGACAGCCGGAACGAGTATGTGATACGTATCCATGCAGCCAGCCAGGCCATACAGGGAGAGTATGTGATGTTTGCCGCCGAAGGTAGCGATCAGGACTGGAAATGGGAGTTCGGAGAGAGTGGGATTATCGACTCACGGGAGAAAACCGCGATCTATGCTTACCAGAACCACGGAATCTACCAGGTCAGGCTCACGACTGAGAATACGCAGTATCCGATCTATCATACGATCGAAGTGCTCCCCAAATACATGGAGACCGACAGTCTGGATGCCATCACGGTGGCCAGCAACGACATCCGGGTACGGTTGCAGCACATTGCCGATGGCAGATCTTTTAACAGCCACTACAACTACATCCTGGAGAAATATCTGTGCGGTGATCCGGACGTACTGGTGACGGTGAATAACAACAAGCGGAACGATTTTTACTCATACTGCCAGGGACTAAGGTTTGCCGGCGCAAACAATACGGTGATTGAAACGGTGTATGTGGAGTCTGCCGACCCGGAGAATGAATGCCTGGACCATATCGTGGTGCTGCAGTATGAAAAAACAGCGGCTGTAACTTCCGGTCCGCACTAATACTTTCTGTATGAAATCAAGAAAAATCAGTATACTTCTGGCATTGGTTACCCTCTCTTCCTGCGGACCGGTACACTTCCTGTCACGGGCCAGGAAAGTGCCGAGAGACCATTCGGTAAATTACAATTATGAACACGTAAAGTCGGAACGTTCGGAGATCAATAAACAGCCGTGGGTGGTCTATTCGGACCGGCAGGGTAACGTGGCTACGATGGAACCCGGAGGCGCCCTGCCGCAACAGGAACTGGGATTTATGGAGCCCATGCTGGTAATTGGCAGGAAGGGAGACTATTACAAACTGATCAAATACGACCCTGTGGTATTGAAAAACCTGCGGCTGGTGAAACACAAAGAGGCGGAGTTCTACGGATGGCTCCACAAAGACCTGCTGTTGCTTTTCAACAACTCCCTGACGGAGATCCGCAACGGCATTAAGCTCAAAAGTCTGACGGCACTGACCGATTGCGAAATGATCCTGGAAGCGGAGAAGCATTTCAGCCATGATTCCATCCGGGTATACAGCGACCCGAAGCTGGAAACGGCATTTGGCAGCGTGGCACCGGGGCATATTGTGTATGAACTGAAATCCTCCGATGCGGGCGACAGGATACTGCTCGCCCGGAAAACGGGACTGACACCGGAAGGGGTGGAAGAACAGGTTGTGGGCTGGGTAGATGCTTCGCTGGTGGTTCCTTTCGGACAACGGCTGGCACTCAGCCAACCACCGGATGTGTCTGCCGGGACTTTCGTTCCGGAAAGTAGCGGCACGCGACTGCTACCTCTCTCCCACTCCCCGGTCTCCCTGAGCCCGATGCTGTTTGCCCACCGAACCGATACGGCACTGCTGTTCCGGACACTGGATACCAGAGAGCTGATCGACCACAGCAACAACCGGATCTATAACGTTAATGGCCAGGCCATCACCCTGGAACAGAGCCGGGAAATCGCTGCCCGGCTCAGGAAAGTGAATGTGATCTTTTCGTTTGCCCCCTCTACGCATGTAATCTGGCAATTGCCGATCCTCTCCAATGCCGTGCAAAACCTGAAACCGGTGTTCGAAGTATCCGCGGGAGACTTTGATTACCGGTTCGCGGCTACCATCGGTGGAAAAACAATCTCTCCGGGCCGGGATTATCTCTCTTTCAGTGAACAGGTGATAGAGGCGTGCCAATCTGTCACACCGGGTGACTCTGCTGTGTTTGTAAAGACCCTGGAAGATGCCCTGCGTCTGGCTTCCGGCGAACCGGAGGCTACTAACCTGATCGTACTGGTCGGAGAACATTCGTCGCTGAAAAAACTGCCTGCTCATCTCTACAGTGGCCTGATCCGTAACAATTGCCGGTTGATGAGCTATCAGGTATATGCAGACAATGAAGACAGTTACAACAACTTCGTACTGCAATCGCTTGAACTCATCGAAGGGTACGCTGCTTTCTACCGGAAAAGCAAACAGGAGATCCTGGTATATTCGGACCAGATACGTCGGACAGACGTTTTCCTGGAAGGAGCGAAAAATGTCTACGCGCTGGATTTCCCCGTCCGGAGTATGTCACAGGGTATGGTGGTATTTCCTGAGAAAAGGCGGTTTGCCGAAACAGAACTGTTTATCGCAGGTGTCGATTCGATGGTCAGACAGATAGAGAGGGACAACCTTACCCTTATTTCCAGCCTGGACAAAGCATTCGCACAGGTAGGGCGCCACCGGAGCCGGTTTGTGCCGGAGATCGCCGCACAGCTGGGCATTGAACCGCAATCCCCGATCGATCCGCATATTGGTAGCGCATTCCGCAAGACGATGCCCCATCAAGTGACAGTTACCGAAAGGATCGGGTTGCCGTTGGATTCGGTCAGTATGGCCCCGATGGGACTGCTTCTCACTGGGGATGAACTGGAGGAAGTAAAGGAATTTGTAGAAAAGCTATCCTCCCGCAAGCCGGATCTCAAAGGAGAGGTACCAGCAGGCAGGAGGGTGAAGGTACGTCATGTGAAGAAAGTGCGCAAAAGCCTGCGGGATATACCGGCAGACCTGGCGGTAACCAAACGGGACAGTATCGGCACAGTGACCAAAGAAACGATGGAAACCTCTTTCTATCAGTCTACCCGGAAAATCCGCAAACACCTGCGCAGAACGTATCTGCATGCTCTGAAAAACTGTGTGATCGAAGGCAAACCAGGCAGACTTACCCTTGCCCGGGCCCAGGAATACATCACCACCCAACCGACACTTTCTCCTCAACTGGGAGGGGTCACCCTCAAAGGACTGAAGAAAAGATCGCGCTTCTCTGACAAACAACTGGATCTGCTGATCGAATATTTCGAAGAATCCAAAGGACAAATAGAAGCACTTGCCGTACCAGTGGAAGAGGTGACTTCTCCGGCAGGAGAAACCTATTTCTTTCTTCCTTTGCAAGCCCTGCCGTGACCCCCCAAATAAGTATATGAATGAACCTTATACATACACACAACATGCCAATCAAAGTGACATTAACCCTGGCCAATGATTCGTTTCCGATACTCAGGTGCCGATATGGATTCCATCGTAAAGTAAACTCTAAAGGCTATCCGCAGGGAGGCATGCTTTCGGGAGAGATCCTACTGATGTTAGAATCCACAGAAAGTACATTGCTACTGGAAAGAATGTTCACCAAAGAACCTGTATCCGTACCTGGTAAACTTGAATTTGTAGATGAAGAGAACTACATGACTATCCGAACTATTGAATGGCAGGAAGGTTATATCTATGCGGCAGGTGAAACCCTGTGGGGCAACTCCGGCCAGCCCATGACACAGACGATCTCCATCACCCCCTTGCGGATGGATATCAACTGCACGTTAAAAATCGACAGAAGATTTCCACAGACTTATGGATTCTGGTGGGATCAGTATAAGGAAGAGATAAAGCCAGGCAATATACCTGTACCTGATGAAGTAGCAAAGGAGATAGTGAAAGTGATATGGAAAGATGCCAGGGGAGAACGGGAAATAGACCAGATCCCGGCAGACGGTATCGTAACTTTATATGGAGAAACACGCGGTTTTGCAGAAGGTGAGGACATTGAATTCAAAATGGAACTACCTTGGGGAGATACTTTAGAAGTAGAAACCCAAGTTGGCAGAAATGGAGTAGTAGAAGTGCAAAACTTTAAAATTTAATGCCATGAGCAAAACATTTGACCAGACAACCAACAAAGAGATCGGACTACAGTTACAAAGCAAAAAAAATGGTATCGGAAGTGATAAAAAAATACTTCTTTTGATCTGTAACAGACAACCTAATAAAATCACAACCGGAGATAAAGATTATTATCGCTTTAGATTTGAAGATTTTCTGGAAAGACACAAAGGCTGTCATTTCTCTCCTCCCGAATATTATCTTGGCCCTTTGGTGAAAATTCCGGTAAATATTGTCTTTGATTCTTTAAACTATTTCTTTGCCAAAGATCTGGACGATGTTCCCTATGAGTATACAAGGCTTGGGAGAAGATATAAACCCAGGACTTCCAAAAGTTATGGATACAAATACTGTGCAATATTCAATGAGATTCTTTTTCCTGAATTATCTGAAAAAGGACAAGAATGGTTAATGGAGACGACTCTTCTACTACAGGAATATATGGATGAAGGAGTGGTAGAAAAAAATTTCTGAACAATACAAAATATAATGAACGGAATCGTATACATCCGGGAAATGTGAATGAATTTTATACGGATATTGAATTAAATAATTCCAGATTCCGGAAATTTGCCTTTGCTACCCATTCAAATGCATACCTGGATGCCGGATTGGTCAGATTACCATTATCTGATAAAATTAAGATTGCCACTACTCCGGAAATAAAAGAGTTTCTGGATCCTGAAACCTGGAAGCAAATCTGGGAGGTACTGGAGGTACAAGTACAACAATGGAATCAGGATGTTCAGAGAGCTGTACAGGAGGCTGAAAAATATATATATTTGTTCATAAAAGTCTATTCCATATGGAAAACAGCAAACAACTTATTGGAAAAACTGAAAAGAAAAAGAAAATATACTCTATGAAGAAAAAGAACAGACTCTATCATACCATGTATGTACTGGCACTAATAGGTATAGTATTTTTTCCCGCATGTCAAACAAAAAATATAAATCATACTATCATGAACTGGAAAGAAATAGATGTATATCGCATGAAACCTGAAGAGTTGCGGAAACCTTATCAGGTATCTCAATTTTACATTCAGGATAGCCTGCATGGATACATCGTAGGTAATTACCACCAAATAGAATGGGAAGCAGCCAGAAAAGAGCAAAGGAGAATCAATAAAGCTAACAATCAGGCTATTGTATTTTACACAGAAGACAGTGGTATGAATTTTACAAAATCAGACCTGGGACAAGGCAATGTAGAAAGAATATTCGGTGCACTGAAATCTGAGAATATCTACATCCTGGTGAATCGGTTTACAGAGGGATTACAACAGCTTCTCGTTTCGGAAGATCATGGCAGGACATGGAAAACTATTTTTGAAAAGAATCACGTAGAATTCTATTCCTGCCAGTTCTATGACAACCGACGTGGCTTTATCAGTTTTAAAGAAAAAGATAAGAAATACATTTTGACCACTTCTGACGGGGGTATGAACTGGGTTTCTCATTTATTAACAGAAGAAGAAAGCCAACTGATAGTTAATGGTGTGTTTTTATCTGAGAATGTGATCCTTTCTCCGGTAGAGCAATCCCGGACTGCCTTATTATACCATACAGAAAGCAAAGAAATAACACGAACGACTCTACCGGGTACTCCACAGGAGACGATGGAATATGGCAGAATGATCAAAGACGATAGTACAGGAGAATACTATGTGGAACTATATGATCAAAAATTAATGGAAATGGAATATCCGGCGATGGCCTCCACCAAAAAGATCTTACATATCAATAACCAGGACGTTTTAACCGTAGCATTTCCCGGAGAGACAGGTTATTATACAATAAGTAACGGATATATAGGTACTTTTATTGAAAAAGGAACAAAAACCTCCTATTATTACAGTGAAGATTCAGGTACAACCTGGCAGGAAGAACTTCTCCCTCATCCCATAGTCTTCCATGGTCAAAAAGCCCTTTACCGGAATTATGCATGGCAAGAAGACGGAGGACTTTTTATTCTTCAGGTAAGGATCCCATAAAAGCAATTGGCTGATACAATGAAATGAAAAGACAAGTCTATATATATTCCAACTCTTCAGTTAGAATTGTGTAACGGGAAAAGCGCCCATAAAGGGATGTCCGCCTTTGATACCTATCCTTCATTCATGCGGAGCGAGTTGGAGAGCACTACCCAGAGAGAGTACAGATTAACCGTTGACCTCCACCTTATATCCGAAAACGAACTCCTACCTCCGGGGAAAGGGTGAAATCAGTTTTAATCAATCCCTTATTCTTTATATACCGGTCCTTATAAGATATCCTCTTCCCTTGACTGTATGGATCAGCTTATGCTCCTGGCCTGCGTCGATCTTATTGCGCAGGTAAGAGATATACACATCTATGACATTGGTATTAGTATCGAAATTGATGCCCCATACAGATTCCAGGATCTGCGCCCGGGACAGGACTTTATCTGCATTCTCCATCAGCAGGCGAAGCAGTTTGAACTCCTGCAAGGTCAGGGAGATCTCCTGTCCTCCACGCTCGACCTGATGCCGGTCTATGTTCAGACAGAGATCGGCACAGCGCAGTTCTTCCGCCACCGGCTGTTCGTAGTGCATACGGGCTCTGCGGGTGAGTGCATGGATGCGGGCAATCATCTCCGTGAAATGGAACGGTTTGGACAGGTGGTCGTCCGCACCACAATCCAGCGCCTTTACTTTATCGTCCGGCTCTCCCAACGCGCTGATCACTAAGATAGGGGTATAGACCTTCCGGAACCGGGCATATTGCAACAATTCCAGACCGTCTATATCCGGCAGCATGATATCGAGCAGGATGATATCCCACTTCTGCTCATCGAGCAACCGACGTGCTTCCCCACCTGTCTGGGCCAGTACCACAGACATGTCGTTGCTCTCAAGCCCTTTGACAATGAACTCGCTGATGCGGCTGTTATCTTCTATCAGTAAGACCTGCATGAATGTATGTACGATTGACGGATTTACGATTTTAGTTTATAAAAATTCTTATCCGAAGATCCGTTGCAAGACGCAAAGGTTTTCTGAAAGATATACCATGTAAGATGCGCCTAAGTACACTTGAAATAGACTTCGATCTGCGTTAGGCTTTCCATGGTGATTAAAGAACTTCGCGTGCACACGTTTACGAATAAAGAATCAGGTAAGTGCTAAGATGCATTTCGTTCCCGATACTTCTCAACGAACTCTCTTGATGTTACAAATGTACAATTTATTAGTAAAAACAAGTACTTTCTGCGAGTAATATTAAGACCTGGTGTATTGTTTCGGCTTCATTCCGATATGTTCATAAAATACCCTGGAAAAATGACTCAGGTTGGTAAACCCCATCCGATATCCTGCTTCGGAGACAGACAGCTTCTCCTCTTTCAATAAACGGGCAGCTTCTTTCATCCGGAACTGCTGATAGTACCTGAAGATACTGTTTCCAAAAACCTGCCTGAACAAACGTTTGAGTTTGGATGGACTCATATGGGCATATACAGCCAGTTCATCAATCACCGGAGGAGTCTCCGGATGATCCAGTATCCGTGCTTTTACTTTGTAAATGGTATCTATATCCTGACTGCTCAAAGGATAAAGAGGTGTTTGGTCACGCTTTTCCAGCTCCATCAACAACCGGCAAATCAGTTCTTCCGATTTAATGCGCAGGAAAAAGAACCGAAAAGCCTCGTCTGCTTTCTCTGTCAGGATCTCATCAATGACATGCTGTACCGAAGGGTAGATGATCTGTTCGAACAGTAGCGGTTGTGTATTCTCTAACAGGCTTTTGAGGGCCGGTGACTTTTCCGGGTAATCAAACAATTGATTCAGGTAAGTGGCATCGACTTCGATATTGACAGTGGCCCTGTTTGAGTGGATCGAGATGATATCATCTGTATGTATCCGACTGGTGGCGATCAATACCGAGGGTATGGCGTCCGATGGTTTCTCCACAAACAGAGTTTCTGTCTGAGGGAAAATATTCCAGAACTTGAAGACGATCACCTTTTTAGATCCGACCTCTGGATTGTCGATCTGTATATCTTCGTTAAGGTGGTAGTTACTGATAATCAATCGGATATTCTCATTCAGAATAAATCCTTCGGAATATCCTGTTCCGTATGTTGCCGGGATTTCCAGTCGTCCGTTGTTTATCTCTGTTCCTAACAAATGCGCAAGCCGCACAAGGATGGCAGGAACAGTAGATTTGCTGCAATGCTTCATAAGAGATCTTTTACGACTATTTATATCGCTAATATAGCTATTTTATCTCTAAAATGCGCCATATTTTTGTCCCGGATCCAGATAGAGACATTTCAGGACAATAAGTAAATGAACGAAAAAATGAAAAGAACCAGATTTTCAAGAGATTTTATACTCGTAGTCACCGGACAGATCGTGTCCATATTCGGGAACCAGATACTCAGGTACGCACTTCCGTTGTATGTATTGAACCAGACAGGATCATCCGCTCTGTTCGGAACTATTTCGGCAGTGGCATTTATTCCCATGCTTTTGCTGTATCCGGTAGGTGGGATCCTTGCAGACAGGCTTAACAAGAAGAAAGTGATGGTGGTGCTGGATCTCAGTACTTCTATATTGGTTTTTATCTTCTGTTTGCTTGCCGGAAGCGTAGAGATTGTTTCGCTTATAGCGACTATGATGATCGCTTTATATGCGATACAAGGAGCTTATCAGCCTGCGGTACAGGCCAGCATTCCTATACTTGTACCACCGGAATATCTCATACAGGGCAATTCGATCGTCAATACCGTGACCTCTCTGTCGGGCATGGCAGGTCCGGTAATGGGAGGCGTATTGTTCTCGTGGGTCGGACTTGATCCGATCCTGTATGTAAGCATCGGCTGTTTTCTGGCTTCCGCGATCATGGAGATGTTTATTCATATTCCGTTTGTGAAACAACAACGTGAAAAAAACATGATCCGCACCGGGCTCAGCGACCTGAAAGATGGTTTCAGATTCATGTTTAGGGAAAAGCCGGTTTTGTGGAAGATTTCTGTCGTTTTCTCCGGCGTGGGTCTGTTGCTGACCTCATTGGTTTTAATTGCACTGCCGGTATTGATCACCCAGCGTTTAGGGTTTGCTCCCGACACGGCTAACCGCCTGTACGGATACGCATTGGGAGTCATGGCGGGCGGAGCGATAACAGGCGGAGCTATTGCCGGAGTGGTCGCGTCGAAATTAAAGCCACCAACCATTCCGTTTATTCTGACCGGTTGCGCGTTCTCCATTCTCGCGGGAGGGATGGCTTTGCAAATGCTGACAGATCCCCTGACGATATATGTTGTCCTGACCCTGGGAGCCGGTTCTCTGACAGCATTATCCACCCTGTTCCAGATCCAGGTAATGAGTTATATTCAGATCCTGACCCCTAAAGAGCTGGTAGGCAAAGTGATCTCTTTCGTTATCTGCATTTGTATGTGTTTATTGCCGGCAGGGCAATTGATATATGGTTTTGTGTTCGAAACGATCGGGTACTATGCGTATGTCCCCTTCTATGTAGCAGGGGTGACTATGGCAACTGTCACTCTCTTAACCAGGTCGACTTTTGCCAGTATCGGGACATTGTCAGGTACTTAAAGAAAAGGGTGTCAGCAGTTCATCAGACAGGCAAACTGTTGACACCCTCTCTCCGGATACGTTCGCCCCCTATTTCCGGAGTCTTTTATCTCTGCGATAGACAAAATAAAAGACCTGCGGCAGTACGGTAAAGGACAAGACCATACAGGTGAGGATACCTCCTACGATCATGATAGCCAGCGGTTTCTGTACCTCGGAGCCCATCCCGTCGGAAAGAGCGGCAGGCAACAGTCCCATAGATCCCATCAGGGCGATCATCAATACCGGACGTACGCGCTCGCGTACTGCTTCGTCGATGGCCAGCCGCAGATTCCGTACCTGCTGCATGCGGCTCTTCATGAGCGCGATCAGCAGGATACTGTCTATTGAAACAATCCCGAACAGAATGATAAACCCAATGCCGGCGGATATGCCAAAAACAGTGCCGGTGAACCACAACGACAGGAATCCTCCCACAAACGCGTAGGGCATGGCACTGGCAGCGATCAGGGTGTCTTTGACTGTACCGAAATGCATATAGAGCAGAAACAGGATCAGCAACAGAGCAGCAGGAACAATGACCATAAGCCGGGCAGTGGCACGCTGCTGGCTCTCAAATTCCCCGGCCCATACCATTTTATTTTCCGGAAGCAACTGTACCGCGTCTCCTACCTTGCGCTGCGCCTCGGCTATGGCAGAGCCGAGATCACGGTCGCGGATGCTGAATCCGATACCGATGTACCTGCTGCTTCCCTCGCGATAGATAAAAGCGGGTCCGGTGATGAAAGAGATATCGGCTATCTCTTTCAGTGGTACATACTTATCGTCCATGGTAGGGATCAGTATGTTACCGATCTTGTCTTCATTGTCGCGGTACTCCTTCTGAAAACGTACCATGATATCGAACATACGCTCGTTCTCATAGAATACATTCGCGGCCTTCCCTCCGATGGCCATCTCTACCACTGCCTGCGCGTCGGCCATGGAGACGGCATAGCGGACCATGCGCGACTCCTCCAGACGGATCTGCAACTCCGGCAGCCCGATGCTGCGGAACACATTCACATCTTCGATGCCCCGCACCTCTGCCAGCACAGCCGCCGTCTGGTCGGCCAGGTGTTCCAGCTGATGAAGATCGTGCCCGAATATCTTGATCACCAGCGCGCTCTTGACCCCGGCCACATACTCCTCTACATTGTCCTGGATGGGCTGGCTGAATGCGAATACTACTCCCGGATAGATGCTGAGCGAGTCCTGTATCTGAGCGATCAGTTCGTCTTTGGAGATCTTCCGGCGCCACTCCTTCTCCGGTTTGAGTTCCGTATGCAGTTCGATATTGAAGAATCCGGTCGCGTCCGTGCCGTCGTTGGGCCGCCCGGTCTGCGTGAGTACGAAATCTACTTCATCAAACTGCCTGAGCTTCTCTTTCATCTCCCGGGTGATACGTACCGACTCGTCCAGATTGACACTGTTGGGCAAGGTAGCGCGTACATAGATGGCGCCTTCGTTCATGCTGGGGATAAACTCCGTGCCCCAGAAACAGAACCTAACTATGCAGATCAGCAACAGACCGGCAAATGCCAGTAGTGTTCCTTTGCGATAGCGGCTGCTGAACCGGTAGAGCCGGTACAGACTGCGGGTAAACAGACGACTGATCCGGTTCTCCTTCTCCCGGAGCGGACGGTTGAGCAGCACTTTACACATCACGGGCACATAGGTGAGTGACAGGATGAGCGAGCCCAGCAAAGCATATCCCAGGGTGAAGGCCAACGGAGAGAACATCTTCCCTTCTACTTTCTGAAAAGAGAAGATCGGGAACAGGGCCACCACTAAGATGAGCTGTGCGAAGAAAATATGTGAGGCAACCTTTCCGGCACTTCTTTTGATGGTCCCTCCTTTGGAAGAGAGCGTGTAGCGACTGCCCAGCCGGGCGGAACGGCTCACCAAAGCGACGAATACAGCTTCTACAATGACGAGTGTCCCTTCCAGCAACAGACCGAAATCCAGTGCTCCCATGGAGATCAGATTGGCAGGTAAGCCCTGGACACGCAGCATAATGATGGCAAACAGGAAAGAAAGGGGAATGACACTGGCCACGATGAGCGTGGTACGCCAGTTGTACAGGAAGATGAAAACGATGAGAGAGACCAGCAACACCCCTTCTACCATGTTGCGCACTACGGTATGGATGGTGGCATCTACCAGTTTAGTACGATCCATAAAGGGTTCGATGCGCACTTCCGGCGGCAGGATACGCTCGTTGAGTTCGTCCATCTTTTCCTTCAGGCGGGCAATTACTTCACCGGGATTCTGTCCGCGCAGCATGATCACGATCCCCTGCACCACATCGTCGGCATCATCCAGCCCTACCTGTCCCAACCGGGGCTTCGACGACACACTTACTGTGGCTACCTGTCTGATGCGCACAGGCGTGTTTCCTTTGACCTCGATCAGGATATTTTCTATATCTTCTATACTTTCCAGCAGACCGATGCCACGCACCACATAGGCCTGACTCCCTTTCCGGATCACATCGCCCCCGACATTGATGTTGCTGGCGGCAACGGCCTCATAGACCTGCAACGGAGAGAGATCGTAATTTTGCAATTCGGCGGGGTTTACTTTGATCTCATAGATTTTCTCCTCTCCTCCGAAACTAGCCACCGTGGCTACTCCGGGAACCACGAGCAATTCACGCTCTACCACCCATTCGTGAATAGCGGCTACTTCGTTGATGGGCAGATCGCTCCGCAATACGTACCGGAAGATCTCTCCGGTGGCACCGGAAGGGGGTTCGATGGATAGCTCCACCCCATCGGGCAGGTTGATGTCCTGCATACGGTTGGAGGCGTATTGTTGCGCATAGAAATCGTCAACGCCGTCTTCGAACAGAACGTTCACCACAGACAACCCGAACAGAGAGGTAGAACGTACATCCGTCTTGCGGGGGATGGTATTGAGCTGCTGCATGATGGGAAGCGTTACGAATTTCTCCACCTCTTCGGCACTGCGTCCCGGCCACTGGGCAATGATCATCACCCGGGTATTGGTCACGTCCGGATAGGCTTCGATGGGAGTATGTCGGTAACAGAAGATCCCGGAAATCAATAGAATCGCCGTAAGGAACAGGACCAGCACATGGTTGCGTAGCGCGAAGGCTATGATATGATCTACAAATTTATGCATCTTTCAATATCCTCCTTTCCGATCGGCATAGATCAACAGTTGATTTTGTATCACTACCTTCTCCCCTTCCGCGAGTCCCGAAGAGAGGAAAGTACGGTGGCCCTGGTGGCTATCGGGTATCACCTGGCGCACTTCATACTGTCCGGTGGCGTCTTCCACAACCACGTAGTACCGATCGTTGTCAAAGATCAACGCCTCGGAAGGGATGGCTATGGCCTTTTCCCGTCCCTGGTCTTTGAGTTTGACTGTTACTGACATTTCCGGTTTCAGGCGCAGATCGGGATTGGGCATCACGATCCGTGCCTTCAGCACACGTTCTTCCGGATCGAATACCTGAGAAAGGGTACTTATGGTACCGGTAAACACCTCTCCGGGATAAGCAAGCATAGTCATCTCTACTTCCATTCCCTCCTTCACAAAACGCAGGTCGCCCGCGTAGACATTTACCGTGACCCAGACCTGAGACAGATCGGCTATGGTATACAACGGTTCTCCTTCCGCGGAGATCGTGCTGCCGGAAGAGATGTTTTTCTCTACCACAAACCCGAACATGGGAGCCTGTAGCGAGAAAGCACCGTCTGGCCTGTCTGAGCCCAGAACCGTCATGTCATGTTCGGTCTTCCGGAGTTCGGCTTCTGCCTGACTCACCGCTGCCTGAGCTTCCATCCATTCTCTTTCGGAAAGCATGCCATCGTCAAACAACGCACGGGCAGCACGGAGTTCACGCTCAGCCAGCTGTACAGCAGACCGGGCCGCGACGATCTCCGAACGCAGACTGCTGTACTCCACGCTGCGTACATCTGCCAGTAGCTGTCCTTTCGCCACACGATCTCCCAGAGAGAAATAAGTAGCATCTACCACCCCGCTCATCAGAGGGGTGTAGCGTATCATGCGATCCGGATCGTATTCGACCTTACCGGTCAGGAACAGTTCCTGTCTGGGATAGGCCTGCACGGTCTCAGTGGTTTGTATGTGCCGGCGAAAGCTATCTGCATACGCATTCTCTTCTTTCCGGTCTTCTTTCCGACTGCCTGTACAGGCCGTATAGATCAGACTCAGAACAGATAAACACAAGATGGAAATGACACGGGTAGCAGCCCCGAAAGGTAATTGTATGTGTTGCATATTTCTTTATTTTCGATCGTAAATCAGTAAAATCGTACTTAGTTTCGCTGACTGTTGGCCGACTTCGTCGACCAACGGTTCAGTACATCGTACTTATCAAAAGTCTTTGCCTATGGTGTATTGAAGCGTTTCCCACTGTATATGCAGGTTCTTACGGGCCGTAAGCAGGGTCTGACGATTGGTACGGTACGCTTCCATGAAATCGATGAACTCCATCATAGAGATATGACGTTCGGTAAGGTTGCGGGAGTAGACCTCATACATCGCGTCCAGTTCTTCCCGGAGCCCTTCCTGTGAAAGAGTATGGTAAAATTCGTAAGCGATGCCGTAGTTGTTGTAGGCTGCTACCACATCGTGAGCGATCTCATTCTCCTGTTGCTGTACCAGATAATGATTCTGATCCCTATTCAGCCGCGCGGCCCGGATGGCTCCCTGATTGCGGTTGAACAGGGGCAGATCGACACTGACACCCAGACCGATGAAGTTTTTCCATACTCCCCCCCACCGGTCGTAACTGGCTCCTACGGTGAGGTCGGGCATGCGGAGTGCCTTTTCATACGAGAGTGTGCGACGATGATAATCGGTATGTAGCCTGGCTGTCCGCAGATCGGGACGATGCAGCATGGCTTTCTCCACCAGTTCGTGTACCGATAGCTGCCGGGGTATGACCATCTGCCGCTCTCCTGCAGACAGGATGCGAATGTGCGTAAACGCGTCGCAGCACAGCAGAGATCTTAAGGTCCGTTGCTGCTCGTTGTACTGGGTACGGGTTTCGTACAGCTCATTCTCCAGTTCAAGGGCAGCTGCCTGCAAACGGATAAGCTCGCTTCGGGAAAGATTGCCCAGGGCTACCTGCCTCCGGTGCGACTCCAGCAGCCGGGAAAGAGAAGCCGACTGCGTCAGAAGGACTTCCAGATAATCCTGTAGGTAAGAGAGGGAGATCACCTGTTCGCGCAGTTCCGTTTTCAGGTTGCGAAGCAACTCCTCAAATTCTTCGGCTGCCATCTGCCCGGAGACCTGCTCCCGGCGCACCAGTTTGCGTCGTTTGCCTGCGGTTCGGATCAGCTGGCTAAGTTCTATACTGAATTCGGTATTACGCGCGAAAGAGCCGAACAAGGGAGGGATGGTTTCTCCGTCACGTTGCGAACGGCTGCTCCACAGGTTCAGATCGCTGAGGGTCAGGGTCGGATTTTCCCACAGACGGGCCTGCATTACTTCTGCCTCGGCTATATCTATCTGAAAGCGTCCGGCGATCAACTGAAGGTTGTTCCGGATAAAAAGTGCCTCTACCTCTGCCAGGCCAAGAAAAAGGGTATCCTGACCGCGGGAAGGCAGGGCAAATAAAAATATTCCCAACAGGAATAAATATCTTTTCATATCGTGCGTGTTTGAAAACGCCGCAAAGATATCTGCCTGCTTGTCTACTTACAATCAAAAGGGGTTAGATGTAAATTAGAGCAACATTAAAAGTAGATTAGAAAAGAGAATGAAAAGCAGATGACCGGAAAAGAGACCTGGTCAGATAAAGAAAAGTAAAAAAGAATAGTCTTTGAGCCGTTCCCGTAATACTTTGGTAGCCCTGGTGATGTGAAACTCTACCGTTTTCAGGGAAATACCCAGCAAAGCGGCGATCTCTTTGTGGCTTTTATGCTGATAACGGCTCATGAGAAAGACTTGCCGGGTCTTTTTGGGCAACAGGTTCAGTGTACGACGAACGGTTGCCTGCATCTCCTGCGTGAATATATGGTGCGGTTCGAGAGATTCCAGAGAAGCGATCTGCATCTGTACACGCCACTGCTCACGCCGGGCCATCTTGTCCAGGATATTTTCATGCAGTTTACGGTCGCGCAGCCAGGTGAGGCAACGATTCTTGACTACGGTAAGTACATAGGCCGGAATATTGGTATCAGCAGCCAGCCTGTCACGGTTTTCCCAATAGGTCATAAACGCGTCTACGACAATATCCTCGGCTGCCTGACGATGTCCGACATAGGACATAGCAAAACCGATGAACTTTTCTTTGTAGTGCAGAAAGACCTCATCAAAACTAAGCTGGTTGAAATCGACCGACATATCTCTTTTTATCTCGAATAGCAAATCATTTGTTCCATCTATCCCCTTTACCCCCAGGGGCATAACTTGTCAAAACAGCCCTGCGCAGATCACAAAAAAACATCGATTTCTTTTTCCGGACGGGTAGTTACAGAATATATACCGCACGATCTCTGTTTTCTCTTCTTTTATTTACATTTTACATGCATAATCCCAAACAAAAAGGCCCTTTTTCCTATCCGGTTCTACGCTTACAAACGGGGTTACCTAACAAATATAATATAAACACCGACATTTTGTTTTCCCCAAACCGGAAAAAACAGGGAAAGAAAGAAAAAAAAGGATAGGTAGACGACGCAGTAAGGGACCACCCATTCGATGCGGAAGAACATATCGTTTGGGACAACGTACGGACAAGTTATGCCGTATGGCTTTTCTGCAAAAAAGAAACTCCGTTTGTTTTTACCATTCTTCTTACATACGGATATAAAAAATCAGGAACCGATCCGCATGGTTTGTTCAGTGGGACAAACAGATGTCCCGGCTTGCGCAGCCCGATACAAGAGAATAGTTATTCTATGATCTCGACATCCTGTATATCACCTCTTCCCACAGGTGTCTGCGGACGACGACGCAGAAAACGGAACCAGGCGATCAGTTCGCCCAACGCATATACCATAGAGGCTATTCCTATCATGATCAGTGTGGTATGACGCGCGGCAGTAGGATTGAAAAGAATGACACCACCGGCAATCACGATCAAAACCGGAAGTATGTAAAAAACTCCGGGTACCTCTATCCACCGACGGGCCACAGCCAGATGAACAAGTTGCTGGATACCTCCGGCCATCAGAAGCACTCCCAGCACAAACATCAGAATGTCGGCGAAAAAACCAGGCATGATCAACAGCCACAATCCGAACAACAGACTCCCGATACTCTGGACCGGAAATCCACGAACAACCGTATGACGACTCTTCACCGCGAAGTAATTGATCAGCCCGATCAGCCCGGGTATCATAAACAAAATACCAATGGTGATCACAATATAATCCGAAGCCGCGTCGGGCCATAGTACGAGTACCAGCCCAATGACCAACGCACAGACAGTACGTACGAAAGAGTAGTTCAATGTTTTCATATTCTACTGTTCGGGTAAATAACTATTTTTTTATATGCGAAGATAAAACTTTTTTTATAAAATGTATATATTCTGTTTCCTTCTCTGAAAAACAATACGTTATTATGCCTGGATACCAGTAACTACGGAGCCCTCCTTCTTCTGTTCCGGAAACTCTTTCCGGATGTACTCCCTGTGATTGTCAGAACTCCGGTATGCAGTCGCTCCTGGCTGATAAAAAAGATGGAACGTATGGCCATTGTTCCGGTAAAAGAAGAGCGTTTCAGAAGTTATGGAACAGAGTGGAGACAGGCAACGGTTTCTTCCAGCGTTTCAGCCATAAACAACCAATACAATAACAGAATAGTAGCAATGGTCACTCCTATGGAGACCCAGATCTTCCTATGTTTCATCATATACAGAACTTATTTTTAATATTGAGAGCATATGGAACTTCCTGTTTGTCTGTATCGCCTCCGGCTATAGAGGAGATATCAGACTCGTTTCCTATTCGTTTCTCAGGTTTTCGATTTACCGCATAAGAACATTCCCGGATATAAAAATGTTTCTTTCCCGAAGAAACCTGCTCCTGAGAAATTATTTTCTTTTTGCTTTTTCTTACCTGAGTCTGAGGATCCGGAAAAGGTTTACGAGGCGTATGCACGGAGATACTTCATTTGCATTTGGGTATGAAGTATTCTCATTCCTACATCCTGTTTCCGTGTAGGGTAAATGCCCTGGTGTCGGTTTTTTGACGCGTTCCTTTACCGGAACAACGGAACGAACCATAAAAAATGTCACAAACATTTGGTCATTTCAAACAAAGTGTTTACATTTGTCCCCGTTGAATAACAAATTCACAATCTATAGAGAAAATGAGATCAGTAGTTAATACATATTGGTGGTGGCGCCCGTCAGAACTCCGTTTATCGTAAGGGAGCAGCGCTCGTATATATACAACTGATATATAAAAATACATGAAAGAGCCCTGTCGCACCTGCGACGGGGCTCTTTCGTTTCAGACAATCAGATAAACCATAAATAACCCAGTAACACAATAATCAGAACAATGAAAAGTTTTTTAGTAGATCAGGAAGGCTATTACGGAGAGTTCGGAGGTGCCTATGTCCCCGAGATCCTTCACAAATGTGTGGAAGAGTTGCAGCAGACTTATCTCGGAGTATTGGAGAGTGAGGAATTCAGAAAAGAGTTTGAACAACTGCTCCGCGACTATGTGGGTCGCCCTTCTCCTCTCTACTTCTCCAACCGTCTTTCCAGGCAGTATGGCTGCAAACTGTATCTGAAACGGGAAGATCTCAATCATACCGGAGCACACAAGATCAACAATACGATCGGGCAGATCCTCCTGGCAAAGCGGATGGGCAAAAAACGCATCATCGCCGAAACCGGGGCCGGCCAGCACGGAGTAGCTACTGCCACCGTATGCGCGTTGATGGACCTGGAGTGTGTGGTATATATGGGTAAGACGGATGTAGAGCGCCAGCATGTAAATGTAGAAAAGATGAAGATGCTGGGAGCCACTGTAATGCCTGTGACTTCAGGCAATATGACACTGAAAGATGCCACCAACGAAGCCATCCGCGACTGGTGCTGCCATCCTGCCGATACGTATTATGTGATCGGTTCTACCGTGGGACCTCACCCCTATCCGGATATGGTGGCCCGCCTGCAATCGGTGATCAGTGAAGAGATCCGCAAACAGCTTCAGGAGAAAGAGGGAAGAGACTATCCCGATTACCTGATCGCCTGTGTGGGAGGCGGAAGCAATGCCGCCGGTACCATCTACCACTATATTGATGACGAAAGGGTGAAACTGGTCCTGGCCGAAGCGGGAGGAAAAGGAATAGATACCGGGCTCACGGCTGCTACCATCCAACTGGGAAAAACAGGTATTATCCACGGATCACGCACCTTCGTGATGCAGGATGAGGATGGCCAGATAGAAGAGCCTTATTCCATCTCTGCCGGACTGGACTACCCGGGCATCGGCCCCATCCATGCCAACTTAGCCGCGCAGAAACGGGCTACCGTACTGAGTGTGGACGATGACGAAGCCATCGACGCCGCTTTCGAACTCACTCAGCTGGAAGGCATCATCCCTGCCCTGGAATCGGCGCACGCACTGGGTGTTTTGAAAAAGGTAAAGTTCCAACCTGAAGATGTAGTGGTACTGACTGTGTCAGGACGCGGCGACAAAGACATTGATACTTACCTGAGTAAACTGAAAAACAGAAGGGAAAAATGAAGAGATTTACGATTTACTGAACCAACGGTCGACGAAGTCAATTACGATTTACGATTGAAATTACAAAACAGGGATCGAACGTTAGTAAATGTAATAGAAGATGTAATGACGTTTCAATCGTGAGTATCCCTTGAGGGTAAGGATCGAATAACTGTCAGGATCGAAGAGAGTAAATCGTAAATCATCAATCATTTGTAACTTTAATGTTAAGCAGTAAATCGTCAATGGTCCTTAAGGTTAAACACCGGATCATGGTCCTGACCGAAGGAAGTAAATCGTAAATCATCCATGCTTTGTACCTTCAATCGTAAATCGTAAATCGTCAAATCGTAAATCGTAAATATATTTGTTTATATGAAAACTTACAACTATCAGACCCACAGCAAGAAAGTACTGGGTGATATGCACACTCCGGTGAGTATCTATCTGAAAGTGCGTGATATATATCCGCAATCGGCACTGATGGAGAGTTCGGACTATCAGGCCAATGAGAACTCGCTATCTTTCATAGCGTTATGCCCGTTGGCAAGTATCGGCATCAACCGGGGCATAGCTACTGCGACTTTTCCGGACAACAGCCGGAAGGAAACACCGCTCTCGGAAAGCTACACGGTAGAATCCGCGATCAATGAATTCATCGGTTCTTTCCGCGTAGAAGGAGAGAATAAGAATGTATGCGGGCTGTATGGCTATACCACATTCAACGCGGTGAAATACTTTGAGAACATTCCCGTGAAAGAGAGTCACGACGAAATGAACGACGCTCCGGATGTACTTTATATACTATATAAGTATGTGATTGTTTTCAACCACTTCACCAATGAGCTCACGCTGGTAGAAATGGCAGCGGAAGGAGAAGAAAGCACCATGCACCAGCTGGAAGCTGCTCTCGAAAACCGCAACTATGCTTCTTATAATTTCTCGGCAACAGGACCGGTGACCAGCACACTGACAGACGAAGAGCACAAAGCGAACGTCCGGAAAGGGATCGCTCACTGCCTGCGGGGAGATGTTTTCCAGATCGTACTTTCCCGACGGTTTATCCAGCCCTACAGCGGAGACGACTTCAAAGTATACCGCGCACTGCGTAGCATCAATCCGTCTCCCTACCTGTTCTATTTCGATTTCGGTGGATACCGGATCTTCGGATCTTCTCCCGAAACACACTGTAAGATCGAAGGCAATCAAGCCTATATCGACCCCATCGCAGGTACTACCCGCCGTACAGGAGATGCCCTGAAAGACAAAGAGCTGACAGAAGCCTTACTGGCCGATCCGAAGGAGAACGCGGAGCACGTGATGCTAGTGGATCTGGCCCGGAACGATCTGAGCCGCAACTGCCACGATGTGAAGGTGGTTTTCTACAAAGAACCGCAATACTACAGCCATGTGATCCACCTGGTGAGCCGTGTCAGTGGCATTCTCAACGAAGACGCCAGACCGATAAAAACCTTTATCGATACCTTCCCGGCAGGTACCCTGAGCGGAGCGCCGAAAGTACGCGCGATGCAGCTCATCAGCGAGATCGAACCGCACAACCGGGGAGCTTACGGAGGCTGTATCGGTTTCATCGGGCTCAACGGGGAACTCAATCAGGCCATTACCATCCGCACTTTTGTGAGCCGTAACAATGAATTGTGGTTCCAGGCCGGAGGAGGGATCGTGGCCCGCAGCAACGAAGAAGGCGAATTGCAGGAGGTGAATAACAAGCTGGGGGCACTGAAAAAAGCGATAGACCTGGCCGCAACACTGAAAAACTAATCCAGATACAAGTTTGAAACAACGTATATGATACTTATTTTAGATAACTACGATTCATTTACCTACAATCTTTACCACCTGGTAAAGGAGTTAGGATACAACGACATAGAGGTGCACCGTAACGACAGGATCGCTCTGGAAGAGGTAGATCGTTTCGACAAGATCATCCTCTCTCCGGGACCTGGCATTCCGCAGGAAGCCGGGCTGTTGTTGCCTGTGATACGCCGGTATGCTCCCAGCAAAAGTATGTTGGGGGTCTGCCTGGGACATCAGGCCATCGGTGAAGCATTCGGTGCGGGCCTGACCAACCTGACAGATGTATATCACGGTATACAATCGCAGATCCGGATCATCCGTCCCGATACTCTGTTTGAAGGGCTGAACAGTGACATACATGTAGGCCGGTATCACTCCTGGGTGATCGGTCGCGACAACTTCCCCCAGGAACTGGAGATCACCGCGGAAAGCGCGGAAGGGCAGATCATGGCCATCCGCCACAAGACCTATGATGTGCATGGTATTCAATTCCATCCGGAATCGGTACTGACCCCACTGGGAAAAAACATTCTGGAGAACTTCTTATCCCGTTAAAAAAGAAACAGATATGAAACAGATATTATACAAATTATTTGAGCACCAATACCTGGGCCGGGAAGAGGCCCGGGAGATCCTGCAAAACATCGCTCAGGGCAAGTACAACGATATGCAGGTGGCTTCACTGATCACCGTATTCCTGATGCGTAACATCTCTGTGGAAGAACTCAGTGGCTTCCGCGACGCGTTGCTGGAAATGCGTGTTCCGGTAGACCTGGAGCAGTACCAGCCGATCGACATTGTAGGTACGGGAGGAGACGGAAAGAATACGTTCAATATCTCTACCGCCGCGTGTTTCACCGTGGCCGGTGCCGGCTTTCCGGTAGTGAAACATGGCAATTACGGAGCCACCTCAGTGAGCGGTGCCAGTAATGTGATGGAACAGCACGGTGTGAAGTTTACCAACGACGCAGATGTCCTGCGCCGGAGTATGGAAGCCTGCAACATGGCCTATCTGCATGCCCCTTTCTTCAGTCCTGCCATGAAAGCGGTGGCACCCGTACGCAAATCCCTGGCTGTGCGTACCTTCTTCAATATGCTGGGCCCATTGGTGAATCCGGCGATGCCTGCTTATCAACTCTTGGGGGTGTACAACCTCCCTCTACTGCGTCTGTACAACTATACTTATCAGGAGAGCAACACCCGGTTTGCTGTTGTACATAGTCTGGACGGATACGACGAGATCTCTCTGACCGACGACTTCAAGGTGGCTATCTGTGGCACAGAGAAAATATATACTCCGGAATCACTGGGTTTCCGTCGCTGCCGGGAAAATGAATTATCCGGCGGAGATACGGTAGAAGAAGCTGCCCGCATATTCGATCAGGTACTCGAAAACAAAGCAACAGAAGCGCAGACCAACGCGGTAGTAGCCAACGCGGCCTTTGCTATCCAGGTGATCTGTCCGGAAAAGTCTGTTGAAGACTGTATCGCACTGGCTAAAGAGTCTCTGGAAAGCGGCAGAGCGTATCAGGTACTGAAAACTTTCATTGAGATCAATAGCTGACCGGATATGAGACGAGTATTTCAGACGGTTTCCCCTGAAGCATGTAAATTGCATAGGACCTCTGTGTAAAAAATAAAATAATGACGTATGAAAAAAGATATACTGGCAGAGATCGTTGCCAACAAACGATTTGAACTGGATGTACAGAAACGTTCCATCTCCCCGGAGCAGTTGCGCGAAGCAGCTACCGAACCCCGCTCTTTCCGGTCTATGCGGACTTCTCTGGCTGAATCGCCCTCCGGTATCATTGCCGAATTCAAACGACGCTCTCCCTCCAAAGGATGGATACAAAAGGAGGCAAAGCCCGAAGAGATCACTGTGGCGTATGAACAGGCGGGAGCTTCGGCACTCTCCATTCTCACGGACGAGGTGTATTTCGGTGGTACGCTGAAAGATATACGTGTTGCCCGTCCTCTGGTGAATCTGCCGATCCTGCGGAAAGAGTTTATTGTAGATGACTATCAATTGTATCAGGCACGGGTGATCGGAGCAGATGCCGTACTGCTGATCGCCGCGGCCCTGGAACTGGGGCAATGCCGGGAGTTGGCAGGTAAAGCCTGCGAACTGGGGCTGGAAGTACTCTTGGAACTGCATCACGAAAACGAATTGGAGTATATCTCTCCGGAAATAGATATGATAGGGATCAACAACCGCAACCTGGGAACTTTCCATACCAGTGTGGAGAATTCGTTCCGGCTGGCGGAGCAACTTCCCAAAGAGATGTTGCTGGTATCCGAAAGTGGGATCTCTGATCCGCAAACCGTACGTGACCTGAGAAAAGCAGGATTCCGTGGTTTCCTGATCGGAGAGAATTTTATGAAAACAACCGATCCGGGAGCGAGTCTCAGCGGATTTATACAACAGATCGTTGCACCCGAATAATTTCAAACCAACGGAGGATGTATCATGATAAACGGAAAATTGATCAAAGTCTGTGGAATGAGTGAAGCGGAAAATATCCGCCAGGTAGAAGAATTGGGAGTTGACATGATCGGCTTCATCTTTTATCCACGATCGCCACGCTATGTATATGAATTGCCTGGCTATCTACCCGAAAGAGCCCAAAAAGTCGGTGTATTTGTAAATGAATCCAAGGAAGAGGTACAGATGATAGCAGATCGTTTCGGACTGGATTATGTGCAGCTGCATGGAAACGAATCTCCCGGCTATTGCCGCAGCCTGAGACAAACAGGACTACGCCTCATCAAGGCATTCTCTGTGGAAACTCACAAAGACCTGCACGCCGTTAAAGAATATACAGGAATCTGTGATTATTATCTCTTTGATACAAAGACTCAGGGCTATGGAGGGTCGGGAAAACAGTTTGAATGGAGCTTGCTCTACAGCTACAAAGAGGATACTCCTTTTCTGCTCAGCGGTGGCATTACCCCTCAGAGTGGCAAAGCCCTCAACGTATTGCAACATCCGCGACTTGCCGGTTTCGACATAAACAGTTGCTTTGAAACGGCTCCGGCACGGAAAAACATAGAACATATCCGCCATTTTCTGCGGGAACTGAAATAATCATTTCTTTTTCCGGAATCATTTCTTTCGTTAGTTAACATATTTATCAGACAAACCCATGAACAGAATTAATCAGTTATTCGATACAAATAAAAAAGACCTGCTCTCTATTTACTTCTGTGCCGGACATCCTACCCTGGAAGGTGCCGCCGAAGTGATACGTACCCTGGAACAGCACGGAGTAGCCATGATTGAGATCGGCATCCCTTTCAGTGATCCGATGGCAGACGGCATTGTGATCCAGAATGCGGCCACTACCGCCCTGCGCAACGGTATGTCACTCAAGATCCTTTTCGATCAGCTTCGTGACATACGCAAGGAGGTTTCTATACCACTTATCCTGATGGGATATCTCAATCCCATTATGAAATTCGGTTTTGAGAATTTTTGCCGGGAATGTGTTGCTTGTGGCATAGATGGCATGATCATCCCCGATCTGCCCTACCGCGACTATCGCAACGAATACCGTGCCATTGCCGAGAGATATGACCTGCGCATGATCATGCTTATCACCCCCGAAACCAGTGAAGAACGTGTACGGGAGATAGACAACAATACAGACGGATTTATCTATATGGTATCTTCCGCTGCTACTACCGGCGCACAGACGGATTTCGATGCCGGGAAGCTGGCTTACTTCCGCCGGATCGAATCTCTTCAACTGCGCAATCCACGCATGGTAGGCTTCGGCATCAGTAACCAGGCGACTTTCCGGGCAGCTTGCGACCACGCCTCGGGAGCCATCATCGGCAGCCGTTTCGTTACCCTGCTGGAAGAAGAAAAAGATCCGGAAAAAGCGATCCTGCGTCTGAAACAAGACCTGAAATGATTTACGATTTACAGATTTACGATTGAAAACGCAAGAGTTCTACGATTTATTCCTTGCGGTCATGACCATGATTCGATTCTTAACCTAAAGGAAGATTGACGATTTATGACCGGAGTTACATACCTTATTGCAGGATCTTGCTTTTTACAGCTTTCCTTGTATATTCATCCGACGGACGTAATCTTCTTGCCAGCCATGGTGTTGAATGTGCATTCATACGGAAAAACCTATAGAAACAAAGCATAGTATATATAAATTGTAATTTAAATCGTAAATCGTAAATCGTAAATCAGTAAATCGTAAATTTCTTTATCTTTGTCAGGAAAATAACGAAAAATAGAGTTTTATGTTAGCAAGGAACCCTTCAGTTTTGTTAATTTATACCGGAGGAACTATCGGAATGATAGAAAACCCTGAGACCGGCGCGTTGGAGAATTTCAATTTCGATCAGTTGATGGAGCATGTTCCCGAACTCAAAAAATTCAATTATCGCATTTCCTCATACCAGTTCGACCCTCCCATCGACTCTTCTGATATGGAGCCGGCTTTCTGGGCCAAACTGGTACGTATTATCAATTACAATTACGAACATTTCGATGGGTTTGTGATCCTGCACGGAACGGATACCATGTCCTACACAGCTTCAGCACTGAGTTTCATGCTTGAAAATCTGGGTAAGCCTGTGATCCTCACCGGATCACAGCTACCTATAGGTATGCTTCGTACCGATGGCAAGGAAAATCTGATCACTGCCATTGAGATCGCCGCTGCCAAAAATGCGGAAGGAGCTCCCATGGTACCGGAAGTCTGTATCTTCTTTGAAAACCACCTGATGCGTGGCAACCGTACGACAAAGATCAACGCGGAAAACTTCAATGCCTTCCGTTCATTCAATTTTCCTCCCCTGGCCGAAGCTGGGATACATATCAAATACGAGCCGCACCTGATCCGCCGCCCCGATCCGGACAAGCCCATGAAGCCTCACTATCTGTTTGATCACAATGTAGTGATCCTAACCCTGTTCCCAGGTATCAGAGAGGAGATCATACATTCTCTGCTCCAGGTACCGGGACTGAAAGCGGTGGTACTGAAGACCTATGGTTCGGGCAACGCCCCCCGTAAAGAGTGGCTGCTGCGGGAACTGAAAGAGGCCACCGAACGTGGGATCATCATTGTCAACATCACCCAGTGCTCTTCGGGCGCGGTAGAAATGGAGCGGTACGAAACGGGAATACAACTGTTGCAGGCAGGTGTGATCAGCGGATACGACAGCACACCCGAATGCGCCGTTACCAAACTGATGTTCCTGCTCGGACATGGGCTCTCACAAGCAGAGATCCGCCGCAAAATGAACTCAGACCTGGCCGGAGAGATCACTAAGAATTCCTAATCTCTCCGATCTACGGTTCACCCTTATTTCCCATTCCATCCAGAACAGATCCGTTTTTTTATTCTCTGCTCGCTTGCTGTTTTTTATAGAAATTTGATTTTTATAAGTAACGGACCTATTCTTCATTCCCGATCAGACATACCTATCTCATAAAAACCCTGTTCCATCCACTCTTCATTTTACCTGTTCTACCCGTTCCAGATTGCTCCGGAACCCTATAAAAGCAGTTAAAACACCAGACTATTTCAATGGTCATAATATACAACTTTTTTCGTGAACAAAACTTCCTTACTCCTGTTTATTGGAGATATAATACTGTAAAACAGCAAAATATAGCTGATAAACAAATAGGATAATATAATTGACTTATCCGGCCATTACATATATAAAATATGTTAAAATAAGAAACAATTGTATACATATTTAGATAGTAGAAATAAAAATTAATTTATTTTTGCCACGGAATAGATAAAAGTTGATGATCCTGACTATTACTTGTGAATATCATCACTGTTCTTCTGTTTCGTTTACCTCTTACTATCGGAATACGTTATCATAAAATAATTGATTATGAAAAAGAGTTATTTAAGTCGCTATTTCTTTCTGTTTGCCCTGACGGGTATAGCAGTCACAGGTTGTATTGACAGTGACAAAAGCCTGTATGATCCGGATGAAGTGGAAAAAGAATATCAGGACAACTTCCCGGTAGAGAACGTAGATCCCAGTCAGGATTGGAAAACAGTAGCTTCTACCAGAGCCACTTTAAGCGTGAATGAGGATTCTTATACAAATTATAAGATACAGGTTTTCACCGCCAATCCTTTAAATAGCAAAAGTGGTGCTAAATTATTGGCATCAGGATATGCAAATGACCATACAAACTATGCATTCGCCACTACTCTGGACTATCCAAGTGCACTTACTACGCTCTACGCCGCACGTGTAGATGAACGCGGACGGTATGCGGTAAAACCCGTGGAAGTGAAAAATGGTAATCTATCCGCAACATTCGGAAGTACGAATGTGACCCGCGCATCAGGTTCAGTGGAGATCTCAACTCCCGAATCATGGGCCGAATCATTCAATACGAGTGTTCTTACGAAAGCAGACGTGGACGCCATGCTCGCAAGCGCGGAAGAAATAGAAATTCCAAGCTGGGGGGTTAGCTGGTTAGCAAATGATAAGACTTATAAGATCACATCAGATGCTTCTACCTCACGTAACAATTTCACATGGACCACCAGTTCTTCAAAAACCACTCTGATCATTGCCTCTAAGCTAACATTAAATGATGGCATGGTATATGGTAATGGTGCTTCTGCAGGTGTACATCTCATTATCGCCGAAGGAGGAGAACTTGAAATTCCCAGTGGACAGATCACTTTATATGGTAGCCTGACTGTCATGAAAGGTGGAAAGATCACGGGTGACGGATATATTATGCCTGAAGGCAAATATTTCCTTTACAACGCGGGTAACATGGAAGTATCAGCGCTTAATCTGACCACAAACGGTGGTGCGTTCTATAACGACGGCGAATTTATCTGTAAAACCGGAACAGGTGGAATCAGTTACCAGGCGAGCAATGGCACAACGACTTTCATAAACAGAGGCAAAGCGGTCATCGACACATTTGACGGAGATACAAATTCTGTTTTGGAAAATGGTTGTTACCTGGAAGTGAAGAATACCCTGTAGGCACATGAAATCATATTGGGAGCAAATGCCGCGATCTATTGTCATACATTCTATAACGATGGTACCGCTTCTGCAAGTATGACCATGGATAGCCCGTCTATGCTGGTGGTAGAAGACTATTATGATGTATACAGGAATGTTACCGGTCCGGCCGACGGAGGTGCGATCATTGTAGCAAATACAATCCAGCGTTCCAACGGTGTGTGGGAAGGAAGTTATACCATCACAGGAAATGTTATTTTCGATCTTCCGGCCTCTGCTTATGACGAAAATACATATCCTTTCCTCGAAACATTTATCACTAAAGGGGGTAGTACAGCCTCTATCTGCCTGCCCGGACAAGCTAATTTTGTAATGGAACCGAGTGATTGTTCCGGTGCCGGTTACGAAGGAGACGGTGGTGATCCCGATCCGGTTGATCCGCAGGTACTCTCCTACAGTTATGCATTTGAAGATCTTTACCCGGAAATGGGAGACTACGACTTCAATGACATTGTTCTGGATATAGCTACTACTTATAACAGAGCAAACAACAATGCGATCGAAAGTGTTGAGATCGAGATAACCCTGGCAACTGTCGGAGCAACCAAACAAATCGGTGCCGGACTTCGTCTGATGGGAGTTGCTCAGTCAGATATCGCATCTATTACATTTGTAGATCCTAACAATATGAGAAGTACACTGAGCGGTAGTCTGTTTGATGCTTCAACTTACGAAAGCGGAACTACTTCAGCAGCTGTCATTCCCTTATTCGGAGATGCTCATAAGGTATATAATGATCAGTACGACTATCAGAGACGCCTTATCCTGAACACGGCGGCAGCAAATGCCATTACTCCTTATACCATGAAGATCGTATTGGTAATGGCTGACCAATCCAAAACCAATCCTATGATCAGCATGGAAAATATGGATTTCTTCATCGGATTTGCCGGTGCATTAAACAAACGTACAGAAGTACACCTGTTTGAATGGATCGCCAATGCGACTCCTAACGGAGAGGTATATGCAGACGGTGCTGCGGAAGTTGCCATTGGTGGCAGATATACCTGGGCAGTATGTGTTCCCGGTATCTTTACCTACCCTAAAGAAGGGGTAACTATTACTGAGGCATATCCGGATTTCACCGGATGGGCAGCAAACCGTACTACCAACCAGGAGTGGTACACTAATCCGGAACAGGATCTGGTATATACCCGTAAATAAACTCATTCTCATAGTCAATCATTGAAAATCTCCGGAGAAACATGTTTCTCCGGAGATTTTTGTATATAAGTGCATTTGTTCTATTTATGAAATCAAGGACTTAACTCCTATAAAAGATCAGCTGTATCATTCGACCCGCTCCAATGGTCAAGATGTTTACCTCCCTTACTGGAAGCATATATCTCTATTCTCCTAAAGGAACTAACCATGAACCAGCATGGCATCTGAATTGTTATTTCACTTCAGAAATATTGATTTTCATGCTATAGTTGTAAAAAATACACACATTTTGATTTAAATATCTAAAATATAGTTTATATTTGTGACCTTAGGGAACCACAAGAATATCTTGATAAGATACTAATTATTCAGATAAACATACATTGCTGATATGAAAAAAAATACTACTTGTAGACGATAAAGCCACTATTGGGAAAGTTGCTGCTATTTATTTAGGAAAGGAATATGATTTTACTTATCTGGAGAATCCGATCAAAGCCATAGAGTGGTTGCAACAGGGAAATGTTCCGGATCTGATCATTTCAGACATTCGTATGCCCGAAATGATGGGAAATGAATTCCTGTATTATCTGAAAAAGAATGAATTGTTCAAATCGATCCCTGTGATGATACTATCCAGTGAAGAAAGTACTACGGAGCGCATCAAACTTCTGGAAGCAGGAGCTGCGGACTATGTACTGAAACCCTTTAACCCCCTGGAACTGAAAGTAAGAATAAAAAAAATCATCGGATGAATTAGATATGCAATATCTCCTCTATCTTGGAAAGAACCGGACCACTATAGACAGGTTCTGGGAACACACAACCGGGGTATTCTGTGCCCTTCCTTCTTGTAAAACTCTTACGGAACTACTGGATAACATCGGTGAAAAATACGATGTAGCTATCTTATTGGAAAAAGGAGAAGAATTGCAGGAAGATATCAGACAATTGAACTTCCTGACAGAGAGATATCCCGATGTATACATCGTACTGGTGACAGACAAGCTGGCAGAAGAAGACCGTACCGAATATCTCAAAGCAGGTATACACAATACATTACCTCACACAGCCGACACGGATAGCATCAATGACCTGATAAGGTTTCTGCGTATCCGGAAAATGCAGAAGATGAAGGATCTGTATGAGAAAGGAGAACTGACCAACACATTTATTCTCCCCACCTGGAAACGTTGTTTTGACATTGTCTTTTCCAGCATGGCTATTTTGTGTCTTTCCCCGATCCTGCTGGCTACCGCACTTGCCATCCGTCTGGAAAGCAAAGGTGCGGTGGTATATAAATCCAAGCGTGTAGGGAGCAACTATCGTATTTTCGATTTTCTCAAATTCCGCTCCATGTATACCAACGCAGACAAGCATCTGAAAGATTTCAACAAGCTCAACCAATATCAATTTGAGGAGGAAGAAGACATCCTGGTAGGCGACGATACGGAAATGCCGGAGGAAGAAGAGATCATCCTGATCTCCGACGATTTTGTGATCTCCGAACAGGAGTATATCACGCAGAAGACTCAGGAAAAGAAAAACTCTTTTGTGAAACTGGAGAACGATCCGCGTATTACCCGTGTAGGACGTTTCATCCGGAAATATAGTATAGACGAACTGCCTCAGCTGTTCAACATTCTGAAAGGGGATATGTCTATCGTAGGCAACCGTCCTCTGCCTATCTACGAAGCTGAATTGCTGACCAGCGACGAATATATCGATCGGTTCATGGCTCCTGCCGGACTCACGGGTCTGTGGCAGGTAGAGAAAAGAGGAGACTCCGGAAAGATGTCGGCGGAAGAGCGTAAACAATTGGACATCAAATATGCCAAGACTTTCTCCTTCTGGCTGGATATCAGAATTATCCTGAAAACAGTCACTGCTTTCGTACAAAAAGAAAATGTGTAATGGGATATTCTTTCCTACATACTGCCGAATGGATCCTGTTCCTTTGCCTGTCTGTTTCTACAGGTTACATGCTGTTTTTTTGCTTTTCTGGGGTGTTTCCGTAAAAGTGAAGAAGAGGAAACAGAAGCAGAAAAACAATACCGCATAGCGGTATTGATACGAACTGTTTCTCCGGCAACAGACTGGGATCGGCTATCGGATATGTATCACCGGCAAACCTATCCGCACGAGCTTTTCAAGTTACTGATCGCTACCTCCATACCTAAAGAGCAGATCCCTGCTGCGTTGTCGCAACAGGCTATCCTGCTATCGGTGGAAGAAAGTAGCTCCGACGGACAGCTGATACAATCCGCCTTTTCCTCTTTACCGGGGAGATACGATCTGCTGGTATTCCTGGATGCATCAGCTACAGTATCCCATAATCTGCTGGCACAGATCAATACCGCCTACAACGAAAGCCCTTCTGTTCTCCAGCTTCACCGTATATATACGAAAAGAAATACTTCTCCTGTTCTGTGGAGTGCTGTTGGTGAAGAGATCAGACGTTCCATCTCCGGCAGAGGACACAACAGATGCGGCTTGTCGGCTTCGCTGGAAAAAAGTGGTTTTGTACTGGAATGTGACTGGCTGGAAGAAAATCTGGACGAACTACCTGAGGATTTTACCTGCCAGCAATTGGAATTGTATCTGGCATCCGACAGACAGTATATAGATTTCCAGGACCATATACAACTGAGGTATGAAGAAAAGATCAATCTCTCCACCTTCTATCACAGGCAGCGTCGGTCTTTCGGAACACAGTATAAAAGCTGGTTCCGTGCGCTGAGCCGCCTTCCGGAAGGGATATTTAGCCTCAACGCTGATCTGATAGACAGATGTATTCAGTGGGCCATCCTGCCCCCTGTCTGGTTGATCCATCTTCTTATCTTCATGGCTGTGCTGACCACCTGGCTGCAATGGGCACTTGCTCTGAAATGGTGGGGACTGCTGGTGGTGTTACTTTTCGCTCTTGCCCTGGCTACTCCCGATTACCTGGTAGACAAACCCTTCAACAGAGCCATGAAACGTACTCCGTTCTATATACCGGGATGGTTTCTTTCCTTGTTCGGCAAACCATCTGCCTGAGAAATGAAAGTTCCGTTCTTGCATACATCCTATATCCCTTTCTAAAACATCCGATTATGAGCCTGCAATCATTGAAAGAAAAGATCAAAAAGAATCCTGGTATGAAACGTGCCATCCACCGATTCATTATGCATCCGGTAAAGACACGCCCCAACTGGTGGATCCGTATGTTCGACTTTCTTTATCTGAAACGAGGCAGGAAATCGGTTATCTACCGCAGTGTGCGCAAGGATCTTCCTCCTTTCAACCGCTTTTCCCTGGGAGATTATTCTGTAATCGAAGATTTCTGTTGTCTCAACAACGGTGTGGGAGATCTGATCATTGGCAATCATACGCGGATCGGGTTGGGAAATACACTGATCGGCCCGGTAACGATCGGCAATCATGTCAACCTGGCTCAGAACATCACGGTATCCGGACTCAATCATAACTACTTAGATGTAGAGAAACGCATCGATGAGCAGGGAGTCTCTACCGAACCGATCGTTATTGAAGATGATGTATGGATCGGAGCCAATTCCGTAGTCCTGGCAGGTGTGACCATAGGCAGACATTGCATTGTAGCCGCCGGAAGTGTAGTCAACAGATCCATCCCTCCCTACTCCGTCTGCGCAGGTACACCGGCCCGGGTGATCCGCCGGTACGATCCGCAAAGCAAAGAATGGAAAAGGCCGGATCCATTCCTTTCTACCCACAAATAGGGAGAACCCTCCGGAAAATATACCTTAAATAAGTGATTGCGTACTACGTGAAGACCAGCTATCTTTGCAGTATCAGAATTTAATTAGTTAGTCATAATTTTATTACGTAGCCACATTTAAGTAAAATGAAACAAAAAGGTGCCTGTGAGGGTACCTTTTATGTTTTTATGCAACCCGGAGTTCCCCTGGAAAGTATTCCCGGAAATTCCTTTCTGAACTGTGGAAGTCTCTTTCTGTGTGCTCCGGGAATCGGTTCACAGACAGGAAAGAACGATCCCTCATTTCCCGGAAAGTTGTTCAAACTTTCTTTACCTCTGTGCGTTATTGATTCAATGAATATCTAAAACCAACAGCTATGAGTAAATTAATATTGGTAAGGCATGGAGAGAGTGAGTGGAACAGCCAGAATCGTTTTACGGGCTGGGCAGATGTGAAGCTGAGTGAAAAAGGCAAAGAAGAGGCCCGGCAGGCCGGAAAACGGATCAAAGAGGCAGGACTACTCTATGATCTTGTTTTTTCTTCGGTACTGACACGTGCCATCCAGACCCAACACCTGCTACAGGAAGAAGCAGAACGGATGTGGGTACCGGAATTCCATCATTGGCGGCTCAACGAACGACACTATGGGGCTTTGCAAGGTCTCAATAAAGCAGAAACCGCGGAAAAATACGGAGACGAGCAGGTGCACATCTGGCGGCGTAGTTTCGATGTAGTGCCTCCTCTGCTCGAAGAGGGAGATGAACGCGCTGCCTGGAACGAGGACAGATATAAAATGCTGGATCGGAATGTAATCCCACGCGGAGAGTCTCTGGAACTGACCATTCAGCGTGTACTCCCCTTCTGGCAGGATTATCTGGCACCCGCGTTGCTGGATAACAAGACCGTGTTAGTGGTAGCACATGGCAACAGTCTGCGCGCATTGGTCAAATACTTAGACCGGTTGAATGATGAAGAGATCGTAGGAGTAGAGATCCCTACCGGAATCCCTCAGGTATATGAACTGGATGAAGAGCTGAATAAAATAAAGAGTTATTACCTGGAATAGAAGAGACAGCGACAGACTGGTTGCTGTACAACATAAAAAAACGAGCCCATTCTTTTTCTTTCGAACTGCTCGTCACTTGAAGAAAAGCCTTATAAGGCTTTTCTTTTTTACCTCTACTGTTTTCCTGAAAACAAGATCTTCTTTTACCTAAAAACTTCTTACCTATATTTTTTACCTTATAAACTAACCTATGAAAGATCCTATTCTAATAAACCTATTTTTTTAAAACCTTACTGTTTATACCAACAATTTCCCAATTGCTGATACAAAGATAAAGATTTTCATTGGATGTGTAGATGCATTTTATATTTTATAACATTGTTTTATACTCATAGATCTTTGATGTCATTAAGCTCTACCAGCTTATTGACAATGGCATAAATGGTGAGTCCGGCTGCACTGTGTATCTGCAGTTTTTTACTGATGTTCCGCCGGTGAGTGATCACGGTATGAATGGACAAATACAAATGCTCTGCTATCTCTTTATTTATCATTCCCTTGACCACGCAGACCACAATCTCTTTCTCTCTCTGGCTCAGAGACTCCTGAGACTCGTCGTCTTCTGCTTCTTCCGTGTGTTGCAATTCTTTTATTTTCTGTGAGATGGTTTCCAGATCATCGTAAATCGAAAGGCTCTGATCGTACCGGGCCACCAGAGAGGCATCTATAAAGGAGCTCAGCAAGGCCACTACTTTGATCCCCATACCAGCCGCTTCGTTGCGAAACCGCGCAATATCGAAATAATCCCCAAAAGCCGGATTCACCAGGAGGATGTCGGGAGGCTGCGTACGCATACAATCTTCCAGAGATTCGGGAGAGAACAGCTCCACCGGTTGTATTTTCAGATTGGGCAGTCGCTTCAGCACAAGCGCGATCCCACTCCGGATGATAACCGAGGATTCAGCGATACCGATCCGTATGAGTTCACTGTTCTTCATGACTGCGTACCCTCCTTTCCAGTTTCAATATCGACGGGACAAGCAGATAGTCCTCTACCTTGCAATGGACATTGAGTTCCTCTTCACAGGCATAGATATTGAACAGCACGGCATTGAGCAGGTTACTGTTGAGCTGTGCCGGGCAATACCGGATGATGATGTTTTTCAGTTCACTCAGTTTCTCTCCTACCAAATCGTGATGCCTGGAGTAGGTACTGATCTTATAGTTATCTATTCCCTGGTCATCTATCAGAGCATCCACATATTTAAATACGGTCTTTTCTTCGTACTCCATGTGTCGCCTGACTTCACGCATGTATTCGTCGTAAAACTTAATGATAAGGATAGCTACTTCATTTCCGGAGCAATCAATGGCTTCGATCAGCTTTCGCCGGATAGCCGGCAGGCTGAACTCCAGGAAATAGATGTGAGACTGCCGCAGATAGCCTACCAGCGCCGGAATAGAGAGGTCCTTTTCCGGATCCTTGAGCCGGGAGAAACCTTCGGTCATGAAATTGGCAACCACCAGAAATGTACGGCAATCTACTCCGTTGGATTCACAGACTTCACGTACGGTTTTGTCACCAAACCCCAACGAAATACCGAAGCGGCTCATCACCTGCAACAGAGAGTAATCGTCACTGATGATGTCAAACAGTTTGTCCTCGGCCTGATATTTTTGTAATGTATTCATTGTATACCTGATATATATGATAAAGGTACAAAGAAAGTCAATATTCCGTGGGAACACAATAACAAGAATTAGGTATTTTAACTATTTACACCTTAAAAACCTTCTTTTCACGTGAACCATCCATTCTACCTACTTATAGGATATACAGGCTTTAAAATCATATTTTATAGGGATTTATCCGTACCATTACGTTCCTTAAATTTGCCCGTAGAAACCGGAGCTGTACACTTTATCCAGCCGAACGGCACAGTTCCTTAATCATATACACAACATGAGTCAAATTGGTATTTTTTATGGTTCCACCACCGGCACAACCGAAGAGGTGGCACGTCGCATAGGCGACAAACTGGGAGTTGCTGCTTCCGACATTCACGAGGCTTCTTCTCTGAACACTGAGTGCATAATCAGGTATGAAGTACTGCTCCTGGGCTCCTCTACCTGGGGAGCCGGAGAGTTGCAAGATGATTGGTACGACGCGTTGAAGACTCTGAAAGCACAGGATCTGGGCAATAAATTTGTCGTGCTCTTCGGTTGTGGCGATTCAGATTCCTATGCAGATACATTCTGTGACGCGATCGGTATTATTTACGAAGAGCTGAAAGAATCGGGATGTACATTCTGCGGAATGACAGACCCTTCGGGCTATACATTTGACAAATCCATAGCGGTAGTCCATGGAAAATTTGCCGGACTTCCTCTGGATGAAGACAACGAAAGCAGCCAGACCGAAGCGCGGATCGACAAATGGATCGCACAACTAAGGACAGAATGCATTCACTGACCCTCCTGTACAGTAACACGTGTAGATTCTTTGCATAGCTATTATTATAAATGAGGTTTCAAGTGAACCGTACCCAAAGTCTGGACAGACTTTGGGTACGGCTCCTGAACCAGTAGTTTCTTCTTTTGCTGTAACAGAGGTCCTGCTCTCTTCCTTACTATGTATTTGTACAACAATCTGTTATACAGTGTAGGCTATATTATATACGCTTGTTCTCTCCCTGATGGTTTGTTGTTTCCTCCATGGAACCTTTGTGGTCCCACGATATGGGACAATAAGTTTCACGCCGTGGGATGAGTAGTCCCACGACGTAGGACGAATGATCCCACGGCGTGGGATCACGAAAGTATATCTATGCGAACCATTCTCCTCCTGTATCTTCGCACTCCTCCACCTGTATAGCAACAGGTAGATATACTATTTAAAGACCCATTCCCAACATGAGTTTCTCTTCTTTCTCTCTGTAGAGACACACGACGGTGTACGCCTCCGAGATGTACCTGGTGTATATCTCCAGGATGCAGGTCCAACAAAAAAAGCGTCCCACATGGTCTCTATACCTTCCTATTCGGTGTGCCGAGACGCACGCCGGGCGTCTCTACAGGTTACCGGAGTAGTATATCTACCATGAATTTTACGATTCTATGTAAACGCTCTCAGACCGCGGCATCAATCTCCTCTGTGAGGTCAATGATCATATTGGTCAGTACAACCGGAGGGCTCAGCACATTTTCTTTCCCGTTTACTACCAGCCGGATAATGGTGCGTCCCGCGGGTTTCACAGTAGCTTCTCCCCGATCGTTGAAAGTAATCTCCTGTGAGAGACCATTGTCAAAGAAGAGGGTACAGGTTACGCCTGCCGGACCGTAGAACGTGGGATAAGCTGTAACGGCTGTGTATTGCGCGTACAGTGCCTCTCCGGTCACCCAATCGACAACGGTAATAGGGGAAAGGGTCAATTCCAGCCCGTGCAGGGTAAAACAGTAACAGATATTGACCTCCGTGTTCCCTTCCATCTCTACCGTTTGTTCGTATTGTGCTCCGTCTGTGGTAACTACCTTTATCAGCGGTTCCGAAGACCCTACCGGTACAATCACCAGATATTCAGGAACAGTCTGTTGGGTATCATACGGATAATATACATCTCCATCTACCTCCAGCGATATACTGCTGATACGGGTCTTATCCACATTCATCAGACGAAAGTCAAACATACTATGTGCGTGCTTGACATAGATGGCAGGTGCATGTGAAGGTACGACTCTTATGGTACTATCTCCGTTCTGGATCAGTACGTCCTGTGCAAACAGGATCTCTCCTGTGGCATCCCGCTGATCCTTTACGATCTCAGTGAAAGCCGGATCGTACAACCGGCAGGCGACCTGTTGGGTCAGGTAATTGGGAAAGAAGATCGAATCACTGACCAATGTCTCCCATCGGAAATCCGCCTCTACATAATGCATCGTCGCGCTACCGTACTGATAGGGATCATTGCCATCATAGATCTGCACATCCAGCAACCATTTCTCACGCCCGAAAGGCATATCGGGAGAAGTAGGGTCTGCATTTTTGTTCACTACATAGTCATCGCCATCTGCCCGGGTTGAGGTAGAGGCAGAAGCATCCCTCCCATACAGACGGGCTGTTATCCCATCCACACGTACATTCTCCTGCGTATCCTGGGGAGAAACTGTCTGTTCGTTCTCCGAACAGGCCCCCATGCCCAGAAGCAGAAAAGCCCATGCTGCTATCTTATACTTTTTCATATCTCTATTATTTTATTTATACAGTCATCCGTCTGTCTGCCATTCAGTGATCCCTTCTCTCGTTGACAGGATCAGGAACCTTCGTACTGCAACAGGTGACAGACAGGTCATTACCTGTGAAAAGTTGTCGGAAAATATATCCCTGATCCTTTTCTCAGAACCGATGTACTTTCCGGACACTTTCTGTTACTGGTTCTCATCAAACAATTCCAACACCTGTCCGTCTCCATAGATAATGGAAGTCACCTCTTCTCCATCCTGTGTCACCTTTCCGTTGAAGAGGGAAGCAGGAACAGGAATATACTGCTGTGCTTCTTCATCGGTCAGATCCAGATCTTCCGAAAGAATGTACCGTTTATCAGGCCATTGGATGGTAGTACCGTCGGTATAATGGCGGATCAGGTAAGACATAGTTATCAATTGCGCGGCTGTCTGTACCAGATAATCACCGTCGGTATTGGGTACCGGCTGTACAAACGGAATAGCAATACCGCTTTCTATTTCCTGTATCCAGCCTCCGATACCTACACTCCCCAGCATATCATAGCCCCTGGGTGTAAGGGTTATTACATATTTGGTCCCTGCCTGCAACGTAATATCCGTAGCTTCCATGATGATGGTATAATCGGCTCCGTCGGAACCCCGGATGCGTCCGATCATATATCCGTCCGGAGCTTCAATAGCGGTACCGGCAGGTAAGATCAGCTGGGCATGTCCATTCTCATTTCCACAATAGGCCCAGAAGGCCGTCGGAGTGCTTCCGTCCAGCTCCAGTTCCAGGATCAGGGATACGATACCCAGCCCGGCCACGTTCCGCCCGGCCAGCTGGAATTCCAGCAAGGTTGTTTCCCGGACAAATGTCAGCGGTACGGGAGCATCGGTAGGCATGATACCTACGGTAGAGGCTACAGCGATCAACTGGTCGGAAAGGCGATACGCATCCAGCTCGCGCTGGTCGGTCACAAGTCCTTGTTGCCTGATCGCTTCCCGGGGCCAGATGGCCGTGAGTTCATCAATATAGGTATTATCCAGCGGGAAGAAATACCCCGAAGGCTTTCCCCGGAAGATACCATCCGCTCCGTACTCATAGATATAGGTCTGTGAAGTACTGCTGATGGCATTGGACTTCAATGTCACATCGATCTCATATCCCTCGGAAAAAAAGTATTTCCCAGGTCACGCGTCAGGATACCACTTTCCTGTACATACGGCATAAAGGTCAGTTCACCACTCCCGGTCTCTTCTCCGGTTTTCGGTTGTTTTCCATCGTCATCGGTACAGCCTGAAAGGCCTGTGAAAGCCAGCAACCAAACAACGATACATATAGGGTTATATTTCATGGTTCTATCTATTTAGTTGGGTTATCTCCTCTCCCATTGCAGGATCGGATAGTTCTCTGTTCCCTGTGTACCCAGATCATACCAGAAGCTGTTACTTTCGGTCCATCCGGACGTATTCACCGGCCAGATCCCCGTATAGTCTACCCAGCCCGTCGGCCAGCTGGCAGGCAGTTGCTGCACACCGGAAGTCGTATCGGGCCATACGGAATAACTGTCTGTGACAGCGATCTCACCTCCGGTAAACAGATTTCCGTTGTGGGTAAATCCGGCAGAAAGATCATCCGTCACCGTCTCTCCGGAAGAATTGGTGGTAGTATACGGAGTACTCATATCATCAATAGTCACATACCCACGGACGATCTTTCCGTTGTTGAGCCCGCAGAACCCACCTACGTAGGCTCCCGCGTTCAGGGAAGGATCGCCTTCATTGACGCGGATCGTTCCACCCAGCGAATAACTGTCCGAGATCGTACCGTAATAATTATCTTCCTTGTCCTTATCCCCGTTGCTACCACAGATGGTACCCACACGCGGGCTCTTTCCGTTCACGGTGATCACCGGATCTTCTACCCGACTGGCTATTACACGTGAAGTACTGTTGACAATATCCAATAAGAGTTCTTTGATCAGTTCCTGTTTCACCACTTCCGACAGTCCTTCGGGCAGACTTCCGAGCAGGCTCTCTTTCTCGGCCTCGGTCATTACCCCGTTCACCGTACCACAAATGCCCCCTACACTACAGGAGTCGGCCGTAGAGTTGATGGTAATCTGAGGCTCTATCAGGTTCACATTACGTATAGAGGAATTTCCTTTGATCTGACCAAACAGTCCGGCAGACGAATCGCTGCCATTGATCGTGAGCCCCTCTACTTTATGGCCACCTCCGTCAAACGTAGCATTGAGCAACGACAGAGGCTTCCAGTTCGAGATGGAGGATACATCGATGTCACACACCTGATAACTGGTATTTTTCACTCCATTCAGTCCCTGCAGGCTGGTAGCGTCGTGGATCAGGTAGGAAGAGGTCGGTATAAAAATCTCTCCGGTGCTCAGGTTGTATCCGTAACGGTATACATACTGTTCCTGAAGTTCTACATCCTGTGAAGCAAACAGAGTGATCAGGTCACTTTCCAACAAGAGTTCGCCCTGGTTGAGGTTGTTATCAAACGTTTCGTTTTTCCACACATACGCCACATATTGTTTAACATACGATCCGCTTGCTACCGGAGACGGGTTCAGGGTATTTACATGATCCACTCCTTTCTCACGTCTTCCACCCACGATCATTTCATCATTGTCTATGGGGTCCATACGGGGCACGATCTGTACATCCGCCTCCTGAGGCAGCATCGACGGATCATCACTCACCAGTACGATCTCAAATTTGACCGTCTGTCTGGGATAGAACCACAACTGCGCCGCGTAGGCAATGGTCGGATTTGTTTCCAACTCTGCCCGATAGGGGATGTAATACTGCTCCGCATAGTCACGGCGTGTGATCGGATAATTCTCTTCATCAGCCTTCACATCGAAATAATTGTCAGGATCGCTCATGTCCGCATTGTAGGGATAGAAAGCCACCACCGTCATCCGGTCATAGATATAGATGTATTCGCTTTGCAGCGGGTCCACAGGTACCAGCCGGTTGTCCACGATCTCACATTCCATATTACGCACATAAGGCTTGCTCAGATCGCCCTTACCACCGTTGGCTTCATAATCATCGGTATAATAGATATAGAGTCCCACGTGGTTAAGTCCATAGTTTTCTCCATCAACCACCGCATCGTTCATGGCATCCGGATCGGGCAATTCGGCCAGACGGGTAGAGACATAGGACTCAAACCCAACCGAAAGGATCAGAGGGGCTCCATCCTCCGAAGGGGCAGTTCCTCCTGTCACCTTATCGTCCGTACAGGCAAACAGCACTGCGGAGAGAAGGAGGCAGATATATATGTTGTATTGAAAAATCTTTTTCATTGTTTCCTGGTTTAGAGGGTTATTACTGTTTCAGGGGTATGGGCCACACACTTGCTGTCCGGCTCTGATCCAGCACAAACAGATACTGGGTAGCCTCCGTCACAGGCGATACAGACAGCGCGGCGTTCAACAGTGCCACCACCCCATCCGTAAGCGGGTTTTCGGTATCACTCACCGCATTTCTCAATCGTTCCGGACTCACGTCGGAGACATCCGTCATATCTACCGTATTGCTGCCTCCTACCGCCACTTCAGAGGTACCAATGCCTCTACCAGCTGTTCCTACCAGCCAGAAACAGGTATTCAAGACCGTACTTCCACTTGCAGACACCACACCGCAGATACCCCCCAGATTGGTTGCACTCCGGTTGAGCATTCCCGTGCTGAAACTGGAGACAACGGTATTGGCCGCTGTATTGCGGTTGTCTCCGCAGATGCCGCCTACCGTGCTCCCCTGGGGTATATCTCCCATATTCATACAAGCCACAATCTCGCCGGATGCGGTATTGATGCCACATATCCCGCCTACGGTTCCCGTAGCACCAGTGATCTGGGCCTGATTGATGCAGGCCAGCAGCGTACCTTCATTGGTACCACAGAAAGAACCTACCGCGGCTGTCTCTCCCGATGCATCAATTTCTCCCGATTCGAGCCGTACGTTTTCCAATACGCCTTTGTTGGTACGGATCAGTCCCGGCCCCGCTATACGCACATTGGACACCCAGTAGTCTTGTCCGTCGTAATGTCCGGTAAACTCACTGAGGGCAGATACCATTTCATCTTCTTCTTTCACCAGGGCATCCATATCTATATTGATCATCTGCCTGTAAGAGTCGCCGGGTGCTTTCCCTATATTGATAAACTGATGCGCGTTGGTGACCGCGTACGGATTGGTGTCCGCGTGATAAGGCAGACTGTTGTTTACCGGAAGCATACCGGCAGCCGAAAGAGGCAAAGTCAGGGTGTTGCCATCGTAGACAGAGGTCTGTACAGAAGTAGCGATAAGCAGTCCGCTTTTGGTATATAGCTGTATACTGTCTACATCATTAGCAGCAGGCAGGGTCACATACTGCATCCGGGCATTGTCTCCGCCACCGTCTTCCGGACGGCCGACGTATTGCAACATACCGGTCGTAAACAGCACCGCTTTGGTGATAGTATCGGCTCCTTCATTTTTATAGTCTCCCAGATCCAGTTCGAGGTATTTCGGTACATAGGTCACCCCATCCTGGTCGATCTCTTCCGGATCCCAGTCTATTTTACGCAACATGATCCCTGCCACCTTGAGCCTGCGTATCAGGAAAGTCAGGGTATAGGCATATCCGGGAAGCAGCTTCATGCTGGTGCTTACGGTATTGCCCGGACTGAGTTCTACTGTGTATCCCGCCAGATCCGGCGCGGTAGCTGTAAAATCATCTATCTCGAGGTAAGTAAGTTGCTTACCCGTCAGATCCGCTCCATTCGGTATCAGATAGTTGGTTCCCAGTTGCACCGTATAGGTTCCATCCGTATCAATGGCCTTTTCCGCGGTGGAATCATCGGCCGGATCAGGAGCTTCGGCATAGATAGAATATTTCCCGGTGCGGGGAATATCGGCCATCCGGAACTTCACTGTTTTCGGTACCTGGGTCACCGTACCCGGCTTCTCGTCTTCATCTATCTTTACTTCCACCTTCAATTGCGTCATCACATGCCGGAAATTCAACACAGCAGCCGGATTGTCCGAACTTCCCGGTGTGCCTTCTCCTTCATCGGAATAGATAGTGTCGGCCCGCTTTCCGAAGTTGCTCAGCAACGCATCCTGGCTGGCCGTATTTCCTGCCGTCAGAGACATATATTCTCCGGTAGCCGTTCCGCTGTACGCAAAAAACCGGATAACCTTCTGGCCCAGGGGATAATAATACTTCCCCGAGGCAAACTCCAGATCCCGCGGATCCGTATCCGAGAGTCCCTGCGGATAGTTGATCCGTGTCTCGTCTATATAAGTGGTTCCTGTCTCGTCGACTATAGCTTTCAGGTACAGGTTCGATTCGGCCTGCCCCGGCGCGCGTGTCGCCGCGGCAACATCCGTCGCCAGCCCCGAAAGTTCAATAGCCACATTGCCGGTCACATCCGGGTTCTCCGTCCGGTCGTCCGTACAAGCCAACAGACCGATACAAAGTCCGGAGCACCAGCCCATGATCTGTTTTATCCTTTTCATAATCAGAATAGTTTATTTTAACGTTGAGTCCCCGCGGAAATCGTTCTCTTCCTTTCCTCGCTGTATTTCTCCGCCAGGGATCTCATTTCGTCTGTTAGTTAATAACGATCCGGTAGTCTCCCCGATCGACCCAGTCGGCCAGCACACCCTGCAACGTCACCTGATCGTTGGGATGGATCACATCTACGCCCTTTACGGTAACGATCAGTTCGGCACGCTGGGCGCGACGGAAGGTGACAGAATTCTGGGTATTACTTATTAAGAACTCATCCACATCAAACTCCCACGTCTGAGTGATGGGGCCATCTTCCAGGGTAACGATCAGGCTGGTATCGCCTTCCGTTCCAGGGTAGAACATAGCCAGCCCCGTATAGTCGTCATCGTTGAAATTGTACGAACCACCGGAATACAGGTCCCAAACAAAATTCTGCTGATCGGGCAACACCGTGAGCCCGGTATCTCCTCCCAGCAGATCGAGTGTAGCAAAAGGCCGGGTGGTCTTCGGCTGTACCCCCATCAGCCTTACGGCCGGGTTCATGGAAGCATCGGCGGTCACACGGACAGACACCTGACTGAGCGCATGACGGAATTCTCCCAGATTCACCGTATTGTAGTTTGTACCCTGATCCGCTTTGGAGTACGGATTGTCGGCCGCTGTGGCATTGACAGAAGCATACATCACGTCCGGCATATCCTCTTTCAGGGTCAGTCGCAGGTTTGTAGCATCCATCAGTTCTACACCCGACCCGGCAACCGCCTGCGGACTGTAGGCTATAAAGACCAGTTCCCTGCCGTCGAAAGGCCAGTAGCGGGGAGTATCCCAGGCAAAGGTATAAGTAGCTCCGCTACCCAGATCCTGATCGGTCTCCGCGCGGGCGTTCTGTATATCGCTGTACGAAGTCCAGTCTGTAGTTCCCGCTCCCGCATAGTAAGCAGCAGTTACGGCAATCACCCCGTCATTGGGAAAATTTGTACTACCGGCACGGGTTCCGGCGGTTTCCGACTGTATGCCTGCCGACAATGCTAGGATCTGCCGGTCGATATCCGCACTACCCCCGTCGTCATTGTCGTTACACCCGGTCAGCATCGCGAGCGTTACTCCCAGTGCCATCCAATATTTATTTTTCATATCTCATCTTTTTAGAGTTGCCCGATGTGCTCCGAACGCACATCAGGCCACTTGTATATAAAAGCGCAGATACTCCTGCTCACCTGTTCATCTACCTGCTTCCGCGCTATCCATCTATTAATCAATTATCACATTTCCCGAATCACCGGTTGTCCAGTCTTCCACGGTAGCATACAGGGAAATACCGGTCTTGTTCAGGGTTACCCGAATCACATGTTCTTTGCCGGCCTGCAGGGTCAGCCCCGCGGACAATACACCGGTAAAGGTCTCTCCCGGATAACCGGGCAGCGTCACCGTGACGATCGGATCCGTAGCCAACAAGGCCTGTGGCATAACTAAGGCCGAATACACCTTACCCGCTGTCTGCGTATACGGGGTGATCGTCGCAGTCTTTGTACCGGTCGCGGTTACCTTCGCCGTATTCAGATCGGCCGTACCCGACAGATACATATTGTTCAGCCGCACGGTAGCACCCGTAAGTTCCGACTCCTCAAATCCGATACCCGCTTCCAGTTCTACCCTCACCTTGCTCAATACATGGGTAAACACAAAATGGGCAACCGTCGGAGTATCCAGATACAGGTGGCTGAGCAACAGGTCATACTCCTGGTATCCTCCGCTCTGGTCCACCGGAACTGTCCACGGGAAGGTAGTCACATTGGCAGCCATACTTTGCGGCAGCCCTTGCAGCCCCAGCGTATACGCCGCTCCCAGGTTCATAGTAGTCGGATCCTGGTCGTCCCAGTAAATCGTTCCCTGTGACCAGGCATAGGCTCCGTTTTGCAGCGTATAGGAATAATCGGATGTTTCCGGAGAAGTACCCAGCTTATAGATACGGATCGATTGATCCTGGAAAAAGTCGTTCGTACCGTCCAACGTTCCACCTACCGTAATCGCCTGGAGTACAAAGTCGATCTCCTGTCCATCTTCCCAATCCAGTACCTGGGCACTGAGAGTCACAGCCGATTTCTTCATATCAATATCCAGATAGGTAGTGACACCCGCCCGGAACTCTACAGCCTGGTCATACCGTACATTGTAGGTACGCGGATTTGTAGCACCTGCCACGATCCGTACCAGCTCGTCTCCTGCCGCGATGGTCTGTGGCTGGATCAGCGCAATGGTGCTGTTGTTGTTCTCACCTACGTTTTTGGCAAACTCCACAGTAGACTGTGCAGTACCCGGAACAAAGAGACCGTTATCCATCGTTCCACCGGTCAGATATCCAGGCAGGGTGAGTGTTGCGGCATTCAGTTCATCCGGGCTGAAAGTTCCGTCCGATGATCCCAGACGTACCACTACCTGTGCCGCGGCATGGGACAGGATAAACGTGATCCCGTTGCTGGCTGCTACCGTAGTCGGTTGCGCCACCAGATAATCCGGTAGCTGTGTACTGTTGTAAGCTGCATGTCGGGTGATAGAGGCATAGAAAGTGGTCGGGTCGGCCAGACTTTCCCAGTAGGTAGGGGTCACCGCGCCAAACGTATCGTTTGCCGCGTTATAGATATACATATTCATCAGCGTGCGCGCATCGGCATTCCCTGTATACACATTCAGTTGCTCACCGTCCAGCACACCTTCCGCTCCGGAAGTAGCTACGCCGATGGTGATGGCATCCAGATCCAGTTCGTTCTCATCCCAGTCCACGACACGGACACTGACGGTCATCTCCGCCATCTCGATATTCAGGGTCAGTAAGGTAGCTACTCCTGCCATGAATTCGACCGCGTTGCTTGCCGTAGCATTATAGGTGCGTCCGTTGATGGTCACGCGTGCTACTGTTTCGCCTACCCCGATCGTCTGGGGTTGTATCAGCGCGATCCCGTTCTGCGGATCGGTACGATCTACTGTTACATTCACACGGTCGCTACCCGACACCCATTCTCCATTCTCTTCATACGCACCGGTCAGGTAGTTGGGCAATACAATGGTGGCATTGTCCAGATCATCCGCGTCGAATGTAGAAGAGGTCAGCCGCACGATCACTTTGGATGTAGCATGATAGAGATCGAAATCCGCTCCTGTATTCCGTACCACGGAGATATCTTCCGAGATCAGGATATCGGGCAACTGTGTATCGTTGAGCCCTTCGGCCGGGGTGAGGGTAGCCCGCAGGGTAGCCGGATTGTCGGCAATATCTTCCCAATATACCGGTGAACGCGGATACCATTTGCCATCGGCCTGGTAACCGAATTTCTCCAGCAAGGTATAGCTGCTTCCGCCTTTGAGATAGACATTCAGCGAATCTCCTACCGACACACCGTAACTGTCACCGGCAGGCACACTCACGTTCAGCACATCTTCATAGACTTCGGTTCCCTCGATCCAGTCTTCTATGGTAGCACTAACTGTGACAGGCGTACGTTTGAGATTGATATTGAAGGTATATTTGTATCCTCTCTCCAATGCCAGGCTCTCGTCCATAATGGCTATATATTGTCCGCCGTCGGGGGTAGTGATCTCAAAGGTCACACCCGTACCGGCACTACGAGGCAGGAGGATCCCCGTTCCGGTACGCACTCCGTTGCCGGTACGCAACGGAATGGTCACATCCGCTTGTGAAGACTGATTCACAGTGAGCGTGGTCTGGTTCCTGTCATCTACCTTCAGGTCATAACTCGCTTCGGTATACATCCCTTTGATGGTGAGTACACTGTTATCGAGAGAGATACCCTCTTCGACAGTCAGGTTGAAGATCAGTTTGGATAGTCGGTGATAGAACCGGAATTCCACATCCGGATCCTCTTTGGAAGTACCTGCCAGGTGATCGGCTGTCATGAGGTCTATCTGGGCCAACGCGTTCTGGTTGGATACATTCACCGGATAGATCTGATCCGATCCTAAGGTGGATAAATACGGATAGTAGGCTTTGAATCCTACCTGGCTGCCATCCTGTGGGAAATAGATGGTTGCAACGTCCGTTGCGGGAGCAAACTCTCCTTGTCCGTTGCTGGTTACATATTGTCTGTTGCTATATCCTTCCACGACTGTGGAGGTACCGGGTTGCACCATGGTGATCCCGATCGCATCCTGTGCGTCCCAACTGCTGTCGGAAGCACGGGTCTTATCTGTAAATCCCGCCGACACACTGATTGCTGTCCTGTCTCCCGAAGAAGATCGATAGGTATCGCTGTCGGTACAGGAACATATGGACAGCACAAAGGCCGCCATAGGGATAAACGGGTTAATTCTCAATTTCATAGGTTATCCTCTGTTTTTCAGCACTCAGCAAGCATTCTCCGGTTCTGTATATCTACGCTGATCCCCGACTGAAAAGCGGGTTCTCTTTTCATCGGGTGATCTGCCTGGTTGCGATCTGTCTTTCCTGTCGCCGTACCAAATCCATACAGAGAGAGGAAAGTCTACAGATACAGGCCCCTGCCTGTCTGAGTCCTCATTTTCTTATACACTGGTAGTGCGTCTGTATACACACTTTCTTATTTTCATTCACAGGGCGGTATTCATCCTCCGCCTATACTCATCTATAAAGTGATGTAGGGTCCTTCTGCCGGACCGATCAACTGGCTTCCAGGTCAGAAGTCCTTCCCTCTATCCAGTCTTCAATAGTAGTCCGTATGGTGGAAACACCTGTTTTACGCAGGTAAATAGTAAAAATGTATCTGTAGCCACTTTCCAGATCCAGGTCATCGTCCATACGTGCGGTAAAGACTTCACCCGTAGAGGTAGTGATCACAAAGTCAATTCCATCCGCAGCCTCGCGGGGCAGTACGATCGCACGTCCCGTGAGCGAATCACTGGCGACAGTCAGCGGTACGGATATATCAGCCGTACTCGACTGGTCTACAGTAAGTACATCCTCGTAGAGTTTGTACGATCCCTGGGTTTTCATTCCCTTTATCATGAGAGAACCTCCTTCGAGTGTGAAGTACTCTTCTTCAAATTTGATGTTGAATACCAGCTTGGAAAGGCGGTGGTGGAAGCGAAGCACCACATTCGGAGTGGAGCGTGAAGTTCCGGAAACGTGTTCCGAGGTCATCAGGTCGATACGGGGCAGGTTGCTCTGATTGGTCACAGACACGGGATAATCCATATTGTCTGCACTCAGCGCAGGCCAGTAAGGGTAATAGGCTTTGAATGCTACCTGACTGCCGTCCTGAGGGAAGTAAATGGTAGTGGCCGAATTAGCCGGAGTAAAGGTACCGTTCCCACCGGGGGTGATGTACTCTCTGTTAAAACTGCCATCAATTACCTCCCGGTTACCGGGCTGGAACATACTGATCCCAATAGAATCCAGCGTGTCCCAATGGTCATCGGCCGCACGTGTAGTGACAAAACCTGCCGAGACATGAATGGCTACTTTCTCATCCGGATCTACACTGGGATCCGGCCCTGTAGTCGCGTCATCACTGGCGCATCCTACCAGCCAGAATGACCACAAGGCCATACCGGCATACAAACATTTTCTCAATTTCATAACTATCTGGTTAGGGTTTCTAAAAATCGCTCGCTATTCGGCTATAATCACCGAACTGGGTCCTGAGTTCCAATCTTCCAGGACTATGTCAAAACTGGTCCCCAGACTCAATGTGATAGAGATCACCCAGGGTTCTTCCACGTTGTACGTGTGGAATTCATACATTTCTTCTGTTACATCCATGTGCAGTTCCCTGCTGAACCCGTCGGCAAAGTAAAGGACCACACACAATCTCTGAGTGGCATCTCCATCCACTCCCAACAAGTTTCTCGAACCTACGTACCAATCATCGGCTCCCGGGGCAAAGGTGTAATCCACCGTCCCGCTGGTCAGTGCCGCATGACGAGGTTGTCCATCCAACGGAGCGAATCCTTCATTGATCGGGCGGGAGAATGTCACTCCATCCACATACCCGTCAGATTCCACCAGTTCGGGAACCCCTTCACCCGTGAAACGTATCCGGATGATGAGCATACGGGTCTGATACCTCATCGGTATCGTGATCACCTGGTTGTCCACATCCTGTTTCACCTCCGCCTGCACAGCACCTCCGGTGAACGTTCCGGGGTCCTCTGCCGATCCGTCGTCACGCGTGGCCACAGTGACGATCTCATCGGCTACCGTCACATTTTCCGCAAGTTCGTATCCGGTCACCCGGTACATGCCGGCATCCAGTTCGGCAGTCGTACCCTCGGGTCCCGATTGCAGGGAGGTTTCCGTACCGTCTGTGGCAGCAATATCTATCCGGATCAGTTCGTTTGGATGTTGCTGGGTAGCCTCACTCCAATCGAAGACAATACGCAGGCTCTCTGTATCCGTCCCGGTCCCGGGATCCGGTCCCGGCTCGGGACAATCTTTATCAATGAACCCCTCCTTCACCGAACACGCTGTCATCAGCGTCAGTATACAGAGGGCGGTTATATATACAATCCTCTTCTTCATACAAACTCATTTTATACACTGGATAAGGGATCTGCGGAATCTATGATTTACAGCATGCAAACACACAGCGATTCCTGGCAATCCCCTTTTTTATTCTATCTGTTTCCGGTACTTTTCCTTGCGGGTTCTCTACGCAATGCCTCAGAGAACCCGATCAGAGAACGGAGGATATACGAATCTGCGATGGACGACTCCCTTGCCCGGGTGCTCAGTACCACGGTATGATGTCAATCCGACATCGCAGATCCATATATCGTATGTTGCTTAATTTACTGTCACAATACCTGTTCCACGTTTGCGGTTAAGTTCGCTGATGTTGTGTGTAGCCTCACCTACACCTGCCGCATGGGCACGTTCCAGCAACTGCTCTGCTTCGTCATAATTTCCTTCCAGCAACGCAATATTTCCCATATTAAGTATGGCCTGCGGAGTGTTGGACGGAGCTTTCTGCATATACCTGCGGGCGGCAGCTACATTTCCTCGTTCTATCTCCATGGAAGCCGCGTTCAGATTGGCCACCGGATCATCCGGAAACATCCGCACCGCTGTCTCTGTCAGATAATTGTACTCATCCGTACCTCTTCCGGCTAATTGCGCAGCCTCATAGAATTCGTACAGGCTGAGATTCTGCGGACGATCTACAGCTACCCGGCGAGCCTCTTCGGCGGTAAAAGGAGCCGCGATATAATTGATCCGGTAGTCGGAGCGACGCAGCGCCGGGAACCAGTCACGAATGATCATGGTATAGGTAGCGCCAAACTGCTTCAACTGTTGTTCTTTCGCATCTTCCGCCGCCCCGCTGTCTATAATAGCCAGGATACGGTCTTTCTCGGCCAGATCGGAATCTACTACCTGTTTGCGGAAACCGACCCAATCTTCCGGGGTGGAAGTCACCGTAAAATGCGACATCGGATAGTTATATTTATCTATAATGTATTTGCGCAGCGTCTCCGCGCGTCCCTGTGCCAGACGGGCATTGTTGGCATAGCCTCCTTCGGGAGAAGCATACCCGTGAATACTGATCTGAGAAACCTCCTGCATATCCGAATCTTCGATCGAAGCACGGATACGGGCCAGCTCTGCGGGGTTGTTGCGGAAGTCGGGATGCAATTCCGTACGGTTTACCGGGAAATCGATAAATGCACTGCTCTCTTTGAAGCGGTTCTTTACGATTTCCTTCTCTGGTACGATATAAGATCCGCGCAAGCGCGGTACATACGATTCATCAATGAAGGTAGGAATACCTGCCAGCAAGCGTTGGTAATGTTCTTCCTGCCGGTTGTCGCATCCGCACCAGTCCTCTTCCAGATAGAGTTGCGCATCCCTCATCCAGGCTTCGTAAGGTACCACGGTCTGATAAGGAATGTTTTGTTCCGAGTGGCGGTTACGCCGTACGATACGATAGGCATCCAGAGGCAACAGGTCATTTCGTTCGGAGACGATCTCCCGCTTGCGGCCGTATACATATACATCGGGCAATGTACGTTCCTGTCCACCGCCACGGATCACCGGGGTCAGTGTCACATACTGATTGGAGCGCATATCCAGCCCACGTGCCAGTTGCAGGTTCATCTGTATGTTGAGTTGGCCATCAGAGGCTTTCATAAAGGTCAGATCAGTAGCCCGGATACCTTCCGAGCCGGTCTGTCCGTACATTCCCAGGGCGCACAGGCAGACAAATATAAATAACAGATTCTTTTTCATGGTTCCGGCTGTTTTTTAAAATACATACATGAGACTGATGGCAGCTTTCGTAGGGCCAAAGTAGTTGTAACTGCGACCTTTGGCTATCCGTTCGCCGCAGTTGCCACACTCGTACTGATCGTACCTGATATAAGCATATCCCACACCGATATTGGCCTCCAGGTTCCAGTGTTTACCCAGTATCCATTGGTATCCGTAGGAGATACCGCCTCCATAGAAATTTCCTTCGTACCGATTGTCCCGCAGCTTGTTCCACATACCGAAAGGCATCTTCACACCACCGACATTGAATACACCCACATGTCCGTGCAGCCCGACGAAATGCCCGTTGAACTTGTCACAAAACCAGTGACGTACCTCCGGCTGGAACAGGAAATGCTTAAACTTCTTACCGTTGTCAAACGTCCAGGGATTGTAGTTGGCATACAGGTCCAGAGTTGTTTTGGAACCTACTCCAAACTCTGTTGCCAGATTAAATGTTGTGGTAAAGTCAGCAATCAGATTGCTCTTGATCGCTGCCTTCTGTCCATACATCGCCCATGTACCACTGATCAGTAGCGCCAGTAGAAATAGAACTCTTTTTTTCATCTGAATCACTTCAATTTTTATTTGGTTACTGTTTTCACCGGATTAGTTAGTCATACATTGTCCACCGTTCCGTATTCACTTTCAGGTGCATGGCACCGGACATGGACAAACCCCACAGAGGCTCTCCTGTCAGGATCATTCACGAAAAATGGTCCGGTGGCAGCAGGTCCACCGGCATCCTCAACGTAAAGGATCCGCAAGTATTTCGCCCGGGTCGTACACCCACAAGTGTTCTTATACAACAACCCAAAAATGTCATTGTTCCCCGACTAAGAATTATCATTATAATAAATGTTTTTTTAACACACGAATGGCCACAGAAGAGTTATCAGCAAACAACGGTAAGAATAATTAATGAATCAGGCCTTGTGTTTGGTTAAGAATTCTTATTTAGGATATAGCCATAAAACCGGTCTTTTGTCCACTCTGAAAGGATAATAATTACATAAAAGACAAGTAAAAGTAAGAGATTTTCCAAAAAGACAATCGTATGACAAAAGAATGGGGAATCCATGGGAGGCAACAAATGATCTCACCTGTTGAGGGAGAAAAAGAATATAAAAAATCCCTCCATTCATCCGGTAGGAGAATAGAGGGATCCTATATATTTTTCAATGGAAGGCGGATGCAGATGGATCCAAAGTAAATTTCAGATGAAATGTGGTTACGATCTGTAAACAGCCAGGTCCGAAGGACTTGAATGTGAGCCGCTATTCGGGCACCACTTACAGTTTATAATTTCAGAAAAGGACAATTGCACTTTCGATACACCCTCATCCACGTTCAACCCTTTCAATAACTAATCTTGAACCCGGCATAGTAACTGCGTGGCATGGCCGGACCATAGATATATCCGGAATCCCGATCCGCACCTTTGTCGAAGTCCTTCTGGTAGGCATTAAAGACATTCTGTATACCCGCGTTGAGTTGCAGCACGGTCGAACGGTATACATTGAAGTCATACGCAACCTTCATCCCTATGTCCCAGAAATCGGAAGTTTTTACCGCTACATCCTGATCTATATATCCAGCGAAGTGAGGCACCAGCATTTTTCCGGTGTACGTACCCGAAAGTGCTACAGACAGCGGCTTTACAGGGGTATACGTAGCCGTGAAGTATCCGTACAGATCGGGAGTACGTATGATCTTCTTTTCTGCCGGTGCCGCCTGGCTTCAGGTTTCGGCCTCATCGTACCGGCTGCGTTGCAGTGTAGCTCCGGCCTGTATCTGCACCTGTGTGAGCCAGGCGGCTTTTCCCTCCAGGGTCAGTCCCATGACCCGGGCACCTGACCCGTTGCGACGTTCACGGATCAGGACTCCGTCCCGGTAGGTATCCGTATCTTCCAGAACGAACACGTCTTTCAGTCGGGTATAGAATCCTTCCACCAGGAGGTTGAACTGCCAGGCTCCTACCCGCCGGTACATATCGGCCGAGACACTGAGACTGTGTGATCTCTCCTCTTTCAGGTTCGGGTCACGTTCGATCATGGCTACATTACCCCCTACATTCTCTACATGCAGATCTTCATCGAAAGCCTGGGGAGCGCGGAATCCGGATGCGTAACTCACGCGCAGATTCACGTCCGGTGTGGGATTGAAACGCAGGTTGGCACGCGGACTGAAAATCAGATGATCCATCAGGCTATGCTTGTCAAAGCGTCCGCCGATCAGTATGCCCCACCGATCGTTCTTCCACTCGTTCTGCACAAACGCGCTTCCGATGTTGATGATCTGGTGCAGGTAACGCTCGTATCCCCACATATTATCTTCCAGGTTGTCCCGGTTGTATTCGATACCTACCGTCAGATCGGCCGGCATAAAGAAAGCACGGTCCAAACTCCGGATATACTGTGTACCGGCCAGGAAAGTCATATCGGTAGTCTTACCATAGGCATTGAGCGGCTCTTCGCCCGGACCGTAATAACTGTCGCGGTCTGTATATTGAGCCGAGGTAAAAATACTCAGCCGGTGTTTTTCATTGGGTGAGAAATAGTCTAACTTCAATCCGCCCCCGTCAATAGAGTGTTCGAGCTGTTCGGCTATATCCGCTTCGTGAGGGGGCAGATTGAGTTTATCCCCTCCCCGGCGAAACTCCTGCATGTGGTGATACTCGAAAGTGAGCTTCGAATAGGTACTTGTCTTGAAATACGAACGCATACCCACAGTCTGGTTTTTGAGTTGAGGCAGTTCGCTGAATCCGTCGCCGTCGGCATCGTAGGCCGAGCGGTGCCTGTTCTGCCCGAAGATATACAATCCGGCTTTGTGATCGTCTGTCACCAGCGAAGCATTGAGCGAAGTATTGTTGTCAAACACTCCTTTATTCCCTATCGAAGTAAGAGTATGAGCCAGTTGTCCCGAAGTGCGCAACGGTTCTTTCGTGATGATATTGATGGTTCCGGCAATGGCCGATGAGCCAAACAGGGCCGATCCTCCGCCACGCATCACCTCTACCCGTTCGATCATACTGGCCGGGATCTGTTCCAGGCCATAGACGCCTGCCAGCGCGCTGAAGATAGGACGCGAATCGATCAGGATCTGTGTATAGGGTCCGTCCAACCCGTTGATACGTACCTGCTGGAAACCGCAGTTCTGGCAGTTGGTCTCTACACGCACTCCCGGCTGGAAGTTGAGCCCTTGTGACAAGGTGGCTGAGTTGGTCGACTCGAACAATTTCATATCTACCACATTCACCAGCGTCGGGGCCATACGCCGGGTAGTCTCGTTCCGGTTGGCCGACACCACCACCCCATCCAGGGTAATGGCATCTTCTTCGATCTCAAAATCCTCTTCCAGGGTAATGCCTTTCTTCAAAGTCACCGGACGTTGCACAGTCTTGTAACCAATGGAAGAGACTTCCATTACGAATTCTCCTTCGGGCAGGTTTTTCAGGAAATAGTGTCCTGTAGCATCGGTCACCGTACCAATGGTAGTCCCTCTCAGCGTAATAGTTATATAAGGAAGGTGTTCACCTGTATGTTTGTCCAACACATGTCCGATGATATTGGCGTCCGATCTTTGCAACGGAGCCTGTGAGAACTGAGCAGAAAGATGGCCTGCAACCAAGCAGAGCAAAAACAGAATAGAAATATATTTTTTCATTGTGTATGTTCTTGTATAGAAAAAAAACAGAAAGAAATGGATGGAGGATGTACGCCCGGAGAGACAAATACCCTGTGACGGTATGCAAATACTGAAATGTCCTGTAAGTACCCAAACGTCATCGTCCACCTGTAGAGACGCACGGCGTGCGTCTCCGCGATGTACGTTTTATATAGATAGGTCTCAGTCATACAGGCCCGGCACAGGTATGTATACGCGATGCCTTACCTTTCATGCGGGTATATGTTTCCATACACTTATATGCCCTCATCTGCCTGATGGAAAATGATTGATCAGATACATTTATAGGGAACATATCTATACGTTGGACATACACCGCCCGGATGCGACAGGATTCCGGGACGCAGATCGTCCGGATACCATACCTTACGTTGGACCACCTGTACCGCGGAGACGCACGCCGTGCGTCTCTACATGCGGATGCAACCCGGCGTTTAGAGATGTGTCTTTTCAACGTTCCCTGGCATTCATGATCTGATAAAGGTCATGACGAAGGAAAAATCGTACATCGTAAATTGTAACTCAGAAAGGGGGAGCACGTAAAGAAAGGATTCCCCGGAAACGTCCGAACGTACCGGCGCAGGGAGCAGCCAATACCACACAAGTGACGGCAGGGATAAAAAACGGGAGCAGACCTGACAGAAAGCCAACCGTGTCCGTCACTACCTGCGAAAGCAGGTGAAGCAACTGGAATTCGGCCGAACTGTGACTGTGTTCCGTGCCCCGGTCAAAAGGGTGAGAGTGCCGGATCGTCACCCCGTTCACCACGTGTGTATGGGTGAAGAGAGAAATACCTGTCACATAGCCGACAAAAAGCAAGGGCAGGAATATCTTTATGATATGACGCAACGTCCGACTCACTGTCTGATTAATTTTTCACAAAGATAGAGATTATCTTTCACCTGGACAATCCCTATATATAGGGGTTTATCAGAAAACGTTCTGACCGGACTGACCGGAAACCGTTCTCCATTATATATTCGTGCCAAAGCGCTACGGGACTCTTTCACACCGGTCAGAGGATCAGACGGGCTATAAACTGGATAAAGAGGATCAGAAACACCATCGCTATCGGATAGACCGTCGCGTAGGCAACACTGGGTATATCGCTATCGGTCATGGAGTCGGCCGCGGCAAGTCCGGGTGTACTCGTCATCCCTCCTGTGATCGTACCCAGCAAATCGAGCAGACTGATCTTGCAGGCAAAATAGCCCACCAATACGGCTACTATCATCGGTACCAGCGTGATGATGGCTCCCACCCCGAAAAGCAGCAATCCACTCTCCTGAAAGGTCTGCACCAGGTTGGCTCCTGCCGAAGTTCCCACTTCCGCCAGAAAGAGCAGCAAGCCCAGCTGGCGCAACAATTGATTGGAAGAGCCCGACATAGACCACAGGATAGGACCCGTTTTCCCGATCGCGCTCAGCACCAGAGCCGTCATCAGAATACCTCCGGTAAGACCCGGAGAGAAAGAGAAACTATCGCTGAACGAGATATGGATCTGCCCGAACAGGACTCCCAGCACAATCCCCATAGCGATGGGAAAGAAATCGGTATCGGAGAGTTGCTTGGCATTGTTGCCCAACAACCGCGCCACTCCCTGCAAGCCCTCTTTCTCACCTACTACGGTGAGTTTGTCTCCAAATTTCAGTTGCAACTCCGGATTGGGTGCCAGGTCTATACCGCTGCGTCGCACCCGGGTCACTGTACAGCCGAAATTCCGCTGCAGGTTCAGATTGCCCAGACTGCGGTTGATCATATCTTTCTTGGTCAGCAAAATGGATTCGATCTCCTGCGATACTTCCAGCGGCAGGTCTCCCTCGATCTGTTCGCCCACTAACACCGCCAGTTGCTTCATCGAATCTTCACTGCCTACGGCCTTTATCACATCGTCTTCATGTAGTACAGTCTGCGCGGTAGGTATCAGTAATTTCTCCCCATGCTTCAGGCGGGAGATCACCGCACCGGTCATGGCGCGCGCGTTCAGTTGTACCAATGTCTTTCCGTATACATTCGGATTGGTAATGCGGAAAAGGGCAGTCTCTAAAGAAGGATACTGCCCCCCCGGCGTTCCAGTTCCAGACGACGTGCTTCTTTTTCCAGATCTACCCGTAAGATCCTGGGAAGTAACTTGACAAACAGGATCACCCCGATCACCCCGAACGGATAAGCGATCCCATAAGCAATGGAGGCTAAAGGCGAATGCGTACTGTCTATAGCTACCGCCAGACCTGGGGTACTGGTAAGAGCTCCGGCAATCAGTCCTACTATACTAGGGGTATCGAGATCGAAAGCATACTTCAATCCGATGCCTGTGAGGCAGGCAGAGCCAACGATCAGCAAGGTAATGGCTATCAGAGTCTTTCCTTTGCTGCGGAAAGAGTCAAAAAATCCCGGACCAGCCTGTATGCCGATCGTAAAGATAAACAGTACCAGCCCGAAGTTGCCCAGTTCCTTAGGGATCGTCACCCCGAAATGTCCAAACAGCAGAGCGATAAATATGACAGCGGAAACATCCAATGAAAGTCCTTTGAAACGAATGCGCCCCAGAATAAAGCCGAGGGCTACGATCAGAAAGAGCGCGAAATACGATGAATTTAAGAGGTCGGTAAACATGAAATCAACAAATTGGTTTCTGGCCGCAAAATTACATAAAAAAGTAGAGAGGTGAAAGGAAAAACCATCTTATAACGATTTTAACTCTCTGACCGGAGAAACTCATCCCTGCCTTTGCCCCATAAAAAACGGGCAGTAAGGACACATTGTCATTTACCACCCGCCTGTCTGCAAACTTAAAGAAATAGGGCATGTGAGCATACAGCTCACTATATAGTTCATTTTGTGAGGTCCTCTGTCAGGTATATCTTATGCCGTACTACCCGACCGTGTTTTGCGATCTATCCACCCTGATCCGCGGAAAAGATCTTCGTCAGCCGTTATGTCTCATTAAAAGTACGACCCAAGAAAAAAGATCCTATTTCCTATGCATTCTCATTCAGTACTCACCCGTATACATATCGTCCTTGTTTCGCAGGATAAAAACGGTTTCTCAGAAGGTGAGCAGTTCCAATCTCTGTAAAGTATACACCGTCTCCGCCTCCGGATAATCCGTGATAAGCTGTTCGGTCACATCTTCCAACAGTACCACAGGCAATATTTCCGAAGTCCTGGTTCCTCTGAAATCCCAGGTAGTCAGCGCGAAAGTCCTTTTCTTACCACCGATCGTCAGGTCATAAAAATAACTCCCGTATTCCGTACCTGATCCTCCCTCCTGCAGTTGTCTGGTTACAAAAGTCCCCTCCACAGCATCCTCTCCGAACTTCACGGGATAGACATACACACTGCCTTTCGTAGATTCTTTGTCCGTAAAAACAAATTTATATCCTCCGCCCTCCTCCACGGGAAGTGTGGAAAGAGCTGCTTTTTCTATTTCCTCTCTTTCGGATTCTTCCGGATCTCCGGTGATATACACCTGACAGCGATCCACAAGCATCCGCTGTGTATAATGGTCTACATGTACATCCAGGGAAAGAGAGTTGCCGGAGTTGTCCCTTATCACCACTTCCGTATATCCCAGTCCCTGTATGCTAAGTTCGATCTCACCGGAAACGATGCGGGCGCCTACCACATCCGGAGCATAAGAAAAAGCGGTATAAGTCCCGTCTCCTCCCACCAGAGAATAGGTATAGGTATCTTTTTCGTAGGGATACCACAGATTCAATGTGGTATCTTCCTGATCTGCCAGTCTGATGGGAGACGATTTTTCATCGTCACAAGCGGTCAGAAATACGCCCCATAAAAAAACAAAACAGATTGCGGCCCAATGTATATGTTTCATAGATCAAAAAGAGATGTAGTGTATAATAGTATAAATGTATGGTATCTTTATTTACTGCATCGGGACATCCGGAATATTTTATTTTCTATGTGTTTTTTACTCCGGAGATGCTTCCACCTCCCGACAGACTGTCTGGTTCCGGTCCCGGTGAAGGACATAGAAAAACCGGACAGTGACTCCTTATCGGGTCGCTGTCCGGTCCTGGCTCATACATACTCCCGGAAAGGAGTATAGGAAAATGATCCTTTATTTATTTCTCCTCAGAAGCAATCGTCTGTACGGTACACACCTCTTCCACACCTTCATACTCTTCTTCGAAATCCGCTGTTACATCTTCCAGCAATACTCTGCTGACATTTTTCGTAGTCATCTGGGCACGGGTAGCCACAGTCGTTTCCAGGATCAGGGTTCTCACACTTTTATCCAGAGTCAGTTCATATACCTGACGTTGGGTGTCTTTCGTATCTTTTTCCGCTGCCGCAGGTACGATCCGGAACTCGCCTCTTACCGCTTTGTCCCCGAATTTTTCCGGATAGACATTCACCTCTCCTTTCGTACGCGCTTCGTTGGTATAAGTGAATTTATATCCACCCCTGCCTGTACAGGGACTGTGTTCAACGCTTCTTCTTCGATCTCTTTCTTCTGGTCGTCTGTGAGTTCTTCTCCTTTGATGGTAACACCCAGTTTTTCGACTACCAGGTCCAGCGTAGGATACACCACAACGACTTTCAACACTAATTTGTTCTCAGCTTCGTCGGTAATAGTTACGTCAGCTTTACCAGGTGCGACTGCTTTCATAGACAGATCTCCTTTAGAATCTATCTCGGCTGTCACCACTTTGATGTCTGAACTACTTGCTTTATAAGCTCCTTCCCCACCCGTGAGCTCATAGCTGTGAGCTTCCGAATCCGGATAATACAAACTCAGATCAGTTCCCTTATGATCTTTTAAGGAAATAGGCGATACTTTGTCGTCGTTACAAGATGTTAGGCTAAACGCGCAAAGGGACATGACTAAGATCCCGGATAAAAAAGTCGTTTTCATAAATTAAATATTTAAATGATAATGTACCCTTAGAAAATGTAGCAACTCCGGATATACTGCATCATCCTTGTACAAAAACTTTAAATAAATACCACCTCAGCCTCCTATCCGGAAGCCTGGGAGAGGCCACTCACACATTCAATTTTCTTATCTGCAACAAATTATACGACACGATCTGTTGCCGGAAAAAACATGGCATCACCGCTCTTCTCATTCTTAAAAAACCGGGAAAGAGATATTTCTATCTTCCCTCCCGGTTTCACACACATTAAAAATAAACACACAATCCTAAAACATACGTTCTTTTCACCTATATATATTACACACACAAGAAAGACTTTCTATCTTTTATAGCCCAGTAGAAGGGCTATCAATGAAAACAAGTTATATTCTATATTTATCATTTTTCTACCTTTTTAAAACAGTGATTACTTACTCAGGTTTCCGCGTCATAGACCAGTTCCTGATATACGTGATAAAGTCGCTGGCGCAAATGCATCACAGCATATCGTTTGCGCGAGATCAGTGTATTGATCGCTATGCCTGTAGAGTCGGCTATCTCCCGGAAAGGGATTCCCTGCAATTCGGTCATTTCAAACACAACCCGCTGTTCTTCGGGCAACTCACAGAGCGCTTTTTCCAATTCTTCCCAGACCACGGCACGAAGCATATCGGACTCCGGCGAAGCGTCTTCGTCAAACATCAGGGTAGCTATCTCCTGCACAAACGTTCCTTCTCCGTCAGACTCTTTGAGATAGGGCATCTCCTCTTCCCGCTGTTTGCGGTGGCGGTCGATGATCAGATTCCGGGTCACGGTATAGAGCCAGGAAGAGGCTTTTTCTACCGTATCTTCGTCAAAGTCTACTTTGATGAGCTGGTAGAAAACATCCTGCAGGATATCTTCTCCCTCCTCTACAGAAGTGACCCGCCGCTTGATAAACTGTCTGAGTTGCGACTGATATTTCCGGAAAAGTTCTGTGATCCGTCGGTTTCGGCTGGACTCCGGGCTGTTAAGCTCCAGGTTGTTCATCGCCAGTGTAGGGGTCAGAAGGACGCTTTCCATTATGTTCTTCTCCTTCGTGCATCGAGCACATACGTTTACGGATATATTCCTTCCTCTCGTTAAACGACATACCTTTCATGTCTTCATGCATATGGGTGTGTTCCCTGCGATCGTGCCAACGGTTGTGCCAGTGTCCCATATGGCCGGGGCCATGTCCTCCGAAAAGAATACGGGTAAGCAGGAACAGGCCTGCCGCCTGCAGATAACTGATACCACCCCACCCTGTCACTCCGGGAATAATCGCGTTCCACAAACACATCACTACTGCGATAGCCGCGGCAAAACAAGCGATACCGGCAAACAGATGCCACAATTTGCTATGTTTTCCTCTTTTCATCTCTTTTGTTTTTTCTATATTTTATACTCTTACCTTATGAACCAATGAGGAGTCACCTGCTCCACTGCCTGCAGACTGATGGCTTCGCAATGCCGTTCGCACCTGCCACATCCGACACAGTCCTCTTCAAAACGCGGGATGGCATATAAACGACCTTCCTGGTAGGTCATATCAAACACTCTGCGTTTGCAACGATTGACACAAGACTCGCATCCTGTACATTTATCTCTGTTTACTACCGGTACAAAAAGTCCGGCTCTTCCTCTTCCAAACATTATTCTCTTTGTTTCTATTAGACATCCGACTTCTGTTCTCTTTTTTCGGGCCCGAGCGCAGACATGTCTCTACAGAATAAGACGGACGGAAAAGGAAAATATTTTAGACCGGAACATTTTTTTCGGATACCTCCTGATTTTTTTCAGTTACACACTAAGAATCAAAGACATACAACACTAAAAAATATTTCCGGGAACCACCTTCCTTTCTCTGTATAACAAAGGATGTGCCACAAGATAAAATGAAAGAGACAAAGAGCATTTTTATTTGTAAATTTACCCTATATATTTGCTGCTTTCCCATGAGTTTCTTTCCTTTGTATAGACTTTCGTGCTTCATCGAAAGAATATCCGGTACAACGCATATCTTCTGCCCATGAGAAAAACCATATTCCTGCTACTTTTCACAGTTTTCGCGACTGCCTGCCAGACACCAGAGAGGACTTTCAGCAAATACGGTATCTCTTTCACCTATCCTTCCGGATGGCAGCTAAGGGACAACGCGGAATCAAAGACAACTTCCCGCATCCAACTGACGCGGACAGATTCGCATGACGGAGGCATCCTTATTATCCGCATCTTCGATGAGGAAGATATGGCCGAAACCTATATTGATTCGTATACAACGGGCATGCAGCAGGAAGGGATCCTGGAAAATATGCGGATGGAAGAAAGAATCCCGGACTCGTATGGTTCATACTCCGGCTGGTCTGTCAGTTATACAGGTACCGACCGGGACAAACCCTATACAGGCAAGATCTTTATCCTGCGCACCGAGGGACGCTCCTGCTGGATCATTACACAGGAGGCACTCGCGGACCAGCAGGAGAACCGTTCTTCCCGGGAATTGATAGAAAAAACCTTCAGGATAGACCCGTTGCCTTCCGTACATCAGGAGTTTGAAAAGGCATTTGATTCGCTGGGGCCGGAAGAGTAAAAAAGGAACATCCAAAATCCGTAGTGGGTAGTTGCGATGCGGAGATGGAGATATAAGTATAAAGACATACCTATGGAGACGCAAGTATGCGTCTCTACAAGAGCAGGTTTTCCCTGGAAATACAACTGAATGGATCTTAATCATCTGATGTCATTTCCATCGAAAATCCATTTATATAAACGTTCCTGTTTGATTACTTATGTTCCAACGTTCCTTAACATTAATCATTCAATAATGGCCCCAACAAAAGAATAAATCGTAAATCGTCCAATCGTAAATCTCTTCACATAAACCATCCCCTTAAATTATTTGTCTGCCAACGTTCCTTAACGTTAATCAGTCAATAATGGTCCTAACAAAGGAATAAATCGTAAATCGTAAATCAGTAAATCGTAAATCCCTTCATGTTAACCCGATCAGGCTCACCGCCATGATTGCCATGCCGGCAATCATTCCGTAGATAGAGATATGATGTTCGCCGTATTCGCGGGCGGCCGGCAACAGTTCGTCCAGCGAGATAAACACCATGATCCCCGCTACTCCGGCAAAGAGGCACCCCATCAGTGTAGCCGAGAGAAAAGGCATCAGGATCAGGTAGGCCAGTATGGCCCCTACCGGCTCTGCCAGTCCGGAAAGCAACGACAGCCAGAAAGCCCGTTTGCGGCTGCCTGTAGCATAATAGATAGGTACAGCCACGGCAATTCCTTCCGGGATATTATGTATGGCGATGGCTACGGCGATGGCCAGTCCCAGTGTCGGGTTCTCAATGGCTGCCACAAAGGTGGCGATACCTTCCGGGAAATTATGTATACCAATGGCCAGCGCCGTCAGTATCCCCATCTTCATCAACCGGTGATCTTGGGGAGGGGTATCCATAGATTCCACACTGCGTACTTCATGCGGATTTTCTACCGACGGGACCAACCGGTCGATCAGTCCGATAAGCAGCATTCCCGCGAAGAAACAGCATACCGTGATCACCCGTCCGGCGGTGTCTCCCATCTCTCCGGTGAGCGAATCCTGTGCCTGGGCAAAGATCTCCACAAAGGAGACATAGATCATCACTCCCGCCGAAAGACCCAGGGAAAAGGAGAGAAACTTCTTACTTGTGTTACGTGCCAGTATAGCGATCAGACTGCCAATGCCGGTAGCTAATCCCGCGAACAAGGTAAGCAGAAAAGGTATTATTATATTCTGATCCATCATCGTCTCTTTTTTACTAAAACAAAAAAAACAGAAAGCAGGCAGAAGGGTTTTACAAATATAACAAATTCCCTTTTTTCTGCTTCATCTGTCCTGCAAAGTTCGGACTTTCCGTTCACATCCCCTATACACATTCCGGGGTAAATCCGGCATACCGATCTACCTATAAAGAGGTAAAACAACCGTTGTGCCTCGTGCTTTCAGCAAAGTTCCCTCATCTTCCGGTCTCAGACTCGCCAGAAAAGACTATCTTTGCCTTTGTCTGCAAAAAACACGTTATGAAAAAGAATATCTTCCTCTGTTTGCTGTGGCTGTGTGTCAGCTTTTCTGTTTCTGCCGCGGAGCCCATCCGTGTAGCTTGTATAGGTAACAGCATCACCTACGGCGCACGGATTACCGATCGCGATACAGACTCCTATCCTGCTGTGCTGGGAAGTCTGCTGGGAAAGGAGTATCAGGTAGAGAACTTCGGTCTGAGCGGACGTACGCTGAGCCGGGATACAGGCAGACCCTATGTACGGGAACCCCGCTATCAGGAAGCACTTGCCTACACACCCGATATCGTGGTGATCAAATTAGGCACCAACGACGCTCAACCCCGCTACCGAACGGACAAAGAGTCTGTGCAAACGACATTGAACGAACTGATCGACTCTTTCCTGGCTGTCACCCCCCACACCCGCATCTACCTCTGCCTGCCTGTACCTGCCTTCGGTATCAACGACTACACGATCGATCCGGAATATGTAGCAGGGCCCATCCGGCAATGGATCAGCGAGGTGGCACACGAGCGTGAACTACCTCTGATCGACTTGTATACCGCGCTCAGCGGCCAGGAGGAACATTTTCCGGATCGGGTACACCCCAATGAAGCGGGTGCCCGGCTGATTGCCGGAGAGGTGTACAGGGCACTGACTCAGATGCAACAGTAAACAAAAGTAAAATCTATCCTCCCTGTTTGCACATCCTAATTAAAAAATTCGTATCTTTACGCCGGAACAATCAAGTTTATATTGGATCTATCGTAGCCATGCTTTGCTCCGCTTTACTGTCCGGCGGATCTTTTCATCGTCCACATCGACATCAAAATCAACTTACTTGTTTATAGCGCACCCGGATATTTTAGAGTAAAACTGAAACCTCCGGCTCATTTTTCTGTTCTCTGATATACAGTGAGAACGTAAGTATTCACCAAAAGGCTATCCTTAGAAAGTAGCTATATAATTTATGACATTTAAAGAACTTCATATCGCGGAGCCCATATTGAAAGCTCTGGAAAAAAAGAAATACGAGATCCCTACTCCTATTCAGGAGCAGGCCATACCCGTAGCCTTGCAAAAGCGTGACCTGCTGGGCATCGCACAGACCGGTACCGGCAAGACAGCAGCATTTGCCATTCCTATCATTCAGTTACTGAACCAACCGCAGCCACGCGGTCAGAAGCGGCAGATCCAGGCACTGATCCTCACTCCTACCCGGGAACTGGCCATACAGATCGATGAATGCTTCTCCGACTATAGTTGTTACACGTCGCTTCGCCACACGGTGATCTTCGGCGGAGTAAATCAGAAACCACAGGTACAACAGCTCCAGCAGGGGGTTGATATCCTCATTGCTACTCCGGGAAGACTGCTCGATCTGATCGCACAGAAATACATCACGCTGGAACACATCCGATATTTTGTGCTCGACGAGGCAGACCGTATGCTGGACATGGGATTTATCCATAACATCCGGAAACTGTTGCCTCTGCTGCCCCGGCGCAGACAAACGCTGTTTTTCTCCGCTACGATGCCTCTGGCCATTGCCAACCTGTCGAAGTCTATCCTTTACAAACCGGTGAAGGTAGAGGTAGCTCCCGTCTCTTCGGTTGTAGATACGATAGAGCAGAGACTATTCTATGTGGAAAAACCGGAAAAGAGCAAACTTCTGCTTTCTATTCTGGAAAAAGAGAAGCGCAAAGCGGTGCTTGTCTTTTCACGTACCAAACACGGAGCAGACCGCATCGCGCGGGTACTCAACAAAAAGGGGATCGGCTGCGAAGCCATCCACGGCAATAAGACCCAGGTGGCCCGGCAACGGGCACTGACCAACTTCAAATCGGGAAAAACCCGCGTGATCATTGCTACGGATATCGCTGCCCGAGGCATCGACATTGCCAACCTGGAAATGGTGATCAACTACGATCTGCCCGATGTGGCAGAGACGTATGTACATCGCATCGGACGTACCGGACGGGCAGGCAACACAGGTACCGCGCTCACGTTCTGTTCCCAGGAAGAGAAAATCATGATCCGGGACATTCAGAAACTCACGGGAAAGAAACTGAAAACCATATCCATTCCCGCGTAACGGATCAGAACCCTTATAATAACTATACCACCTATGGCCAAATCCATTTCGTCCAACAAAAGAGAGTTGGAAAAAAAGAAGTAGAGCAAACGGCTCGAAAAACAAAAGCGTAAAGAAGAACGCAAAGCAAGCGGTGGCGGATCGCTGGATGATATGATCGCTTATGTAGATGAGAATGGCAGGATCACCAATACACCACCCGATCTCACGGTCAAAAAAAGAGGAGATCGATGTGGAGCAGATCGCTGTCTCTACCCCCAGGAAAGAGGAAGTAGAAGAAAGTCCGGTACGACAGGGCCAGGTCGAATTTTTCAACGAAAGTAAAGGCTTCGGTTTCATTCGGGAAACCGGAGGCAAATCAGAAAGATATTTCTTCCACATCAGCAGCGCGCCTGCAACCATTACCGAAGGAAAAAAGTCACTTTTGAACTGGAACGCGGACCCAAAGGAATGAATGCCGTACAGGTCCGTTTTGCCGGTGAGAAAGCGACTGATATCAATAATTAATTAAATAAAGAAAAATGAACATTTATGTAGCAGGGTTAAACTTCAGCACAACAAGCGAAAGTTTACAGGGATTATTCGAAGGGTACGGAGAAGTGACTTCCGCACACATTGTCAACGACAGAGAGACCGGCCGGTCGCGCGGTTTTGGCTTTGTAGAGATGAGCAATGACACCGATGCCCAGAAAGCGATTGACGAACTGAACGATACTGAATTTGAAGGTAAAAACCTCAGCGTAAGTGTCGCCCGTCCCAGACCCGAAAGAAACAACAGAGGCTACAACAACAACCGTGGTGGTAACGGCGGTTATGGCGGTGGCTACGGTGGCGGCTATGGCGGTGGAAACGACAGAAGACGCTATTAAGTAAGATATACGATCCCGACAGGCTCCGTCAGAAAGGAGACTGGTCTGAGAGAAGAGATAGCTGATAGAAACCGGAAGAATTTCCGGCAGACTTATCGGACCATCATGTTCTTCCTTGCTCTTTGGGTTGATCCCCCAGTCTGATCATACGTTGTATACAAGTTATACAAGGAAAGTTGTGCGCCCGGAAAACCCGGATAGCCATACTTCTCTGTGAAAAAAACGCGCAGAAAAAGAGGATTTCAGATCAACTTATAACTACAAATAAGGCTGTCTGCACATTTTTGTCAGACAGCCTTTTCTATGGATTTACCCTCTCTACCTCCGAAAGGTTCAGGAAGGGTTTATTCGCCGAAATACCGGTTGTACAACCCTTCAAAACCTTTGCCGTGACGGGCTTCGTCCTTGCACATTTCATATACAGTGTCGTGGATCGCGTCCAGATTCAATGCTTTGGCACGGGTAGCGATACGTTTTTTATCTTCACACGCACCTTGCTCGGCATCGCGACGTTTCTGCAGGTTGGTTTTGGTATCCCACACGCAATCACCCAACAGTTCGGCAAACTTAGACGCGTGTTCGGCTTCTTCCCACGCATAGCGCTTGAAAGCCTCGGCCACCTCGGGATAGCCTTCACGATCTGCCTGACGGCTCATAGCCAGATACATACCTACTTCAGTACATTCACCGATAAAGTGGTTGTTCAGGTCTTTGATCATCTCTTCGTCGCATCCTTTGGCAACACCAATCACGTGCTCATCGGCAAATGCCAGCGGGCCACCTTCGGTAACAACCACTTCTACAAACTTGCTCGCGGGAGCCTTACACAACGGACATTTGTCAGGAGCTGCATCTCCTTCGTGTACATGACCGCACACAGTACATCTGAATTGTTTCATTTTTTCAGTTTTTAATTAATTAGCCAATACTCTTATTACGTGTTTGTCAGAAATTCATTTAATTTTTAGCCGCCTCCAGGCAATGCCGGCAGATGCCTTTGCAATAATAGTGCATCTCATTGATCTGGTGCCCTTCGGAGTGTATCCCCTGTATGCCGGCAGCGATCACAGGCAGAGGAAAATCATAGATCTTTCCGCAATTCCTGCACAAAAAATGACCGTGCATAGAAGTATCTGCGTCAAAACAGGTGTTGCGCTCGTCGATGGTGAGCATCTGCACCGCACCCTGCTCGGCAAAAAGTTTCAACGTATTGTAGACCGTAGTCTTGGAAAGCGTAGGGATAGAAGGAAACAAAGCCGTATAAATATCATCTACCGTCGGATGGGTATAATGATTCATCAGGTATTCCATGATAGCGATGCGCTGCACAGAAGGTTTGATGTTATAAGCCAGAAGACGGTTATACGATTCCATATCTATTCTCTTTTTACTTTCAAATCAAAATTGTAATCATTACAATTTTAAATCTTTTGCAAATTTAGGGATTTATTCGAAGCATTCAAGGTTTCGGGAAGTTTTTTTTAGAATTTAGAATGAATATAAATACTATAATCCAACATCCAATGGTACCATTCTGCCTTTCACAACAGTACGTTCGAGCCCGAACGGAACCTGACACTCAAAGGTCTCTTCTTCCCAGGTTAAGCCGTCTGTACTTGTTCTTACCGTACCCTGCAAATAGTCTTTTACTTTGTAATGAGGTGGAGCGAATCTACCACCCAGGTAGTCTCTGCCCTCTCTGATGAGTTCAAACCGATCCTGATAATATCTATATATATACCAGCTGTCGGTGACCAGATCCTGACTACTCATCCCCAGGATGTACCGGTAGGTAAAACACAAGTTGCTGTTATCTTCTGTTTTTATCTCCTTCAGGTATCCCCAGTTCATGTATGTACGGGGAGGTACAAGAAAGTCTTCTACCTTCTCTGCCAAATAATACCCTCCTGCCGTAGGATCATAGAAAACGGCAAACTGTGCCTGTATAGCCATACAGAATGATAGAAAAGCAATGATGAATGCTCCTTTGCGCATAATGGACATGGTATGGATAATAGCCGAAAGATACATGTTTTGAGTGAAAGATGCAAACCATCCTCTTACAAACACATTACTCCCGGCTATCTTATAGACACGTTCGCAATCGTAAATCAGTACCTCCATCCATCGTAACTCATATTTATTTCCTATTTTTGTAGAATATAGGATGCGCCTTAGCAAAACATTCGAATAATTTCGATGTTCTGCTTTCGGCTTTCACTATATTTGTAGAATATAGGAGGCGCCTTAGCAAAACATTCGAATAATTTCGATGTTCTGCTTTCGGCTTTCACTATATTTGCATCGTGGGAAATGAACCTGCACGGAATTTCCTTTGTTGAAACAAGGGAAAACCGGAATGAAAAAATGACATCACATAATAGATCCTTATGAATTACGGATTTGTAAAGGTAGCTGCTGCCGTGCCTACCCTGAAAGTGGCCGATTGCAGCTACAACGCTCAACATATCGAGAAACTGATCCTACAGGCCGAAGAGGCCGGGGTACAGATCGTAGCTTTTCCGGAACTCTGTATCACATCGTATACCTGTGGCGATCTGTTTGCCCAGCAACTCCTATTGGAGGATGCGGAACGTGCGCTGCTGTATCTCCTCAACCAGACCCGGCAACTGGAGGTGATCTCTATCCTGGGAATGCCCCTGGCACTGGATTCTACCCTGCTCAACGTGGCAGTGGTGATACACCGGGGAAAGATCCTGGGAGCGGTACCCAAAACCTATCTGCCCAATTACAAGGAGTTTTACGAAATGCGCTGGTTCACCTCGGCACTGGCTGTAGAAGAGACGCAGATACAACTCTGCGGGCAATCGGTACCGCTGGGCACAAACCTGCTGTTCGAAACTCCGGACACTACCTTCGGTGTGGAGATCTGTGAAGATATGTGGGCGGTGATCCCCCCCAGTTCGATGCTGGCACTGAAAGGAGCGGAGATCCTGTTCAACCTGTCGGCAGACAACGAATGTATCGGCAAGCACAACTACGTGCGGTCACTGATCAGCCAGCAATCGGCCCGCTGCATCGCGGGATATGTGTTCTCTTCCTGCGGATTTGGTGAGTCGACCACGGATGTGGTGTTCGCAGGCAACGGACTGATCTATGAGAACGGTTCTCTGTTGGCACAGAGCGAACGTTTCCGGTTGGAGGAGCAACTGATCATCAGCGAGATCGATGTGGAACGGTTACGTACGGAGCGCCGGATGAATACGACCTTCTCGGCAAACAAAGCCAATTGTCCGGGACCCAAAGCGGAACGGGTACGGGTAGATTACCGCCACAACGAAGAGGAGTTCAGGCTGACACGTGTATTCGAACCTTTCCCTTTCGTTCCTCCTGTGGAGGAGTTTGCTGAACGGTGCGAAGAGATATTCTCGATACAGGTAAACGGGCTGGCACAGCGTCTCAACCATACGCAGGCACAGACCGCGGTGATCGGTATATCGGGCGGGCTCGACTCCACCCTGGCACTTTTGGTGTGTGTAAAGACGTTCGACAAGCTGGGATGGGACCGTAAACGGATCCTGGGTGTTACCATGCCTGGTTTCGGTACCACAGACCGTACCTACAACAACGCACTGAACCTGATGCGCTCTTTAGGCATCAGCACCCGGGAGATCAGTATCAGAGCGGCCTGCATACAGCATTTCAAAGACATTGGCCACGATATGAACGTACACGATACCACCTTTGAGAACGGACAGGCACGTGAACGCACCCAGATACTGATGGACATAGCCAACCAGACAGGGGGACTGGTAGTGGGAACAGGCGATCTGTCCGAACTGGCCCTGGGATGGGCTACCTACAACGGAGACCACATGTCGATGTACGGAGTAAACGCCAGCATTCCCAAGACCCTGGTGCAGTACTTAGTGCGCTGGGTAGCGGAAAACGAAATGGACCAAGAATCGGGAGCCACTCTGCTGGATATTGTAGATACTCCCATCAGTCCGGAGCTGGTACCTGCCAACGATCGGGGAGAAATACAGCAAAAGACAGAGGATCTGGTGGGGCCGTACGAACTGCATGATTTCTTCCTGTATTACTTCATGCGCTTTGGATTCCGCCCGGAAAAGATAGACTATCTGGCACAACGTACCTTCAAAGACAAATACGATAGGGCCACCATCAGAAAATGGCTACATACCTTCTTCCGCAGGTTTTTCAGTCAGCAATTCAAACGTTCCTGCCTGCCCGACGGACCCAAAGTAGGAACTGTGGCTATCAGTCCACGGGGCGACTGGCGGATGCCCAGCGATGCCAGCGTAGCCGGATGGCTGAAAGAGATCGAAGAACTCGGATAAACACAGGAGGGAACCTACCGGACTGACAGGGAGTACCCTGCGGTAGGGTAAGTTCCATTCTGTATAGACATATATAGTACCGATACGTTTTTGTCCGGCAGCCACCCATACGTAACAGCCGGCCCGTAAGATACAAACAAAATGTGTGGTATAGTTATTCATTAAATAAAATATTATAGGATGTACCCTTCGGACTGTAGAGACGCACGCCGTGCGTCTCTACATGATACGGATTACTCATACGGATAGTATCAGCTTATATCTTATACAGGATACAGTTCACGCGGTCTATGCTATATAGATAGTAACTAAATATACAAAGAGGGGCTGCCTGACCATTCAGACAGCCCCTCTTTACTCATCTCACCTACTTATTCCAGGAACTTTTTCAGCGTAGCCGCTGTCACCGTAATCAATGTACGGGTCGGGGGCAGAGTAGCAAAACCATTCAGCAATCCCCAGTCATGTGTCACTCCATCGTAACGCAAAGTGGTTACATATACACCGGCCTCATCCAGCTTCTGTCCCAGCAACTCACCTTCATCCCGTAAAATATCATTCTCGGCCACCTGTATCAGTGTCGGAGGCAATCCGCTTAACTGTTCTCTGGTTGCGCGTACCGGTGATACCAGGATGTTATCCCGATCTGCCGGGGAACTGATGTAATTGTCATACATCCATGTCATCAGGGAAGAAGTCAGAAAACGTTGCGATCCGTATTCTTTCCATGAATCATAATTCATATGAGCATCTGTCACCAGCCACATCAGTATCTGGCATTTGATTTCCGGTCCTCCTTTTTCTTTGGCCTGCATACTGGTTGCCATGGTCATATTTCCTCCTACACTGTTTCCTACAACGGCCAGTCGTCTGCCGTCTACATGGATTTCATCTCCGTGTTCGGCTACCCATTTGGTGGCCGCATAGATCTCATTGATAGCTACCGGAAAGCGGGCTTCCGGCGAAGGAGTATAGTTGACAAAAACACACGCGTATCCAGATTCTACTACGATATCCCGGACCAGACGTTTGTGAGTCTGATAATCTCCCAGTACCCAGCCTCCACCGTGAATAAAGATAAAGACCGGAAGTTTACCGCTCACTCCTGACGGACGAACCAGGTTCAGCTTGATACTCATGCCATCTACCTGGATTGTTTTTTCAGACTCATCGATACCGGAAACGTCGACATTCACCGCCTTTTGTGCATTGATCAGAACTTCACGTGCACCTTGAGGTCCTAAAGATTCTACAGGTGTACTGCTGGCATTCAAGACTTTCAGATACGCTTTTGTACCTTCACTCAGATGCGGATCACTGAGGTAATCCGGCGCAGGCTGCACCTGTGCTATGGTTTGTATCGAAAAAATCATAGCAACTGCTACTAATGATAGGAATAAAAACTTCTTCATAATTAATTTCATTAAATGAGAAATCGAGGAATTTATTCTCACATAACAGAAAGTTAAAGGCTTTGTTTAGAAGGGATAAGGAATAAGTGATAAGTTATTAGTTCTGAGTAAGAGGATATAAATGGTAAATAGTAGTAGTTTATAAGCATTATTGTCCTGGTCGTTCACCTACAGGTCATCCATCATAAGTAGTAAGCATCCAGGTAAAAGCGCGAAGGGCCTTCCTGGGAATAACCACCGGCCGCGAAAAAAAATCCGCAACCCATACAGGCCGCGGATCTCACAAGTGGATTACAAGTAAATGACTATCCTCATTCTGCGATAAGTTCAATTACCCGGCTATGCATGCGTGTTGCTGTCAACGCGTCCAAACCGACTTTCATCAGGTAATCTCCCGAATAGACCTTTTCGTTTTCGGGCAGATCTGAGGTCTCACCTGGCATCAGATTGATTTCCCGTATACGGTATTTCTTCACCGGATCGAGTCCCCGCAGGATCACAGGCAACAGCCTGCTCCGGAACAACGGATGTATATCGTAGGTAAATAAGACCGCATGATCCCGGCCCTCTGACACATGCATCACCGCGGTATGATCGCTCTCGTAAGGAGATACCAGCCGATAGAAGCTGCCATCCAGAATCACCCGTTTCAACCGGTTGTAATGAGCTACCGCGGCAGCGCAGAACTGCTATTCGTCCGGTGTCATCTCTTTCAGGCTAATATCGAATCCGAACTTACACATCATTGCCACATCGGTACGGAATTTGATACTCGCCGAAGGATTCCAGCTGGTCACATGCGCAGCCATAGACTTGATGGGGAAGAATTGAGAGAAGTTCCACTGGATATACAGCCGATCCACCGGATCGGTATTGTCACTGGGCCAGAATTCGGAGTAATACTTCAGTCCTTCGTAGTCGCAGCGTGCTCCACCTCCTGAACACATCATCATGGCCACATGCGGATATTTGCTCTCTACCCGTTGCAATACATTGTATATCCCACGTATATGATGGATGTAGAGATGGTTCTGTTTCTCTTTGAGGTAAGGAGAATAGACATTGGTGATGGGACTGTTGCAGTCCCATTTGAAATAGGAGATCTCCGGATTCTCTGTCAGGAGACGGTCTACTACGCCAAAGACATGATCCTGTACCTGCGGATTGCTCAGATCCAATACCAACTGATTGCGGTAGTAATAGGTATCCCGGTTGGGCAACGTAATGGCCCATTCGGGATGTTTCTCAAACAGTTCGCTCCCGGGATTCACCATCTCCGGCTCTATCCAGATACCGAACTTCACACCGGCCTCTTTCGCTGACGCAATCAATCCCGGAATACCGTTCGGAAGTTTGCTGCGCATAGCTTCCCAATCGCCCAGTCCGGCATGATCGTCTACACGCGGATACTTGTTACCAAACCAGCCATCGTCGAGCAGGAACATATCTACGCCCAGCTCTTTGGCTTCACGCATCAGTCCGGCAAGCATCGCTTCGTCGAAATCGCATCCTGTAGCCTCCCAGTTGTTGAGCAGAGTAAGCCGGTCTCCCTTCCCGTCTTTCAACTGATGGTTGACAGCCCACCGGTGCAGGTCGCGGCTGGCCTTTCCCACTCCTTCTTCACTGAGGGTATAGATAAATTCCGGCGTACGGAACACCTCGGCAGGTTGCAGCTCATAGTCCGAAGCATAAGGATTGATGCCGGAGATCACACGCAGGTTGCCCACATTGTCTACCTCGAAGGTGAACCGGAAATTACCTGTCCAGCCGATGGTACCTGCCAAGACCCGTCCCCGGTCCTCTTCTACTTCCTGTCCCAGTCCCAGTTGAAAGAAAGGATAGGCGTGCATAGCCGCGCGGGAACCCAGTTTGGTATCGATGATCTTTTTGCCGAATTTCAGTTCCTGATCGCTCCGTTGGGCCTCCCTGGCCCAGTCGCCGCTGTATTCACGCAGGAAATAAGCCGCACTTTCGAAATAGAGCATGGAAGAGGCATACTGACTGAGGACTACCGGTTTCTTCTCGTGGTGACGGATCTCTGTCCAGGATTTGATCACATTCTCCCGGACAAAAGAGACATAATACAACGTTACTTCCAACGGATAGGAGTCGTCTGCCAGCCGGATGACAGTTTGCACCACACCAGGCTCTATCTCGTTCACCTGGTGGGAACGATAATACAAGATAGAGGTCAGATTGCCATCGTTGTGCCGCACGGCAAAAGCGGGTTCGAAAAAATCTTCCGCTCCCGATCCGGGATACACTTCCCAACCGCGGGGAACCACGGAATCGTCGGATGCGGGACGGGCAATGTAGTAAGGCAACGATTGTATGTCGGTTTCGTGCATCAGCCTCTTGCCGAAATAGCTCTGGTACAATCTGCCGCTGGGAGCAGTCTTAAAGATCAGATCGGTCTCCTCTGTAGAGATACAGATCACGGTCTGTTGTGCGTTCAGGGTAAGTACAGATACCAGAAGCAGCAACGCGAAAAAAGATACGTGTTTCATGATATAGGGTTTTTAAAATGATGAAATATCAGAAAGATGGGATCAGAAACTCACAGAAGCCGAGAACTCCAGGGTAAAGGGTCGGATGTATTTCCCGGCCATCCAGGTATCCCGGAACTGTGCGGCATCCTCCTTTTGTATCAGCTCGGAACCGGCAATGGTACCTGTAGCCCCGGTCTGGTTGAAAAAGTTGATCACAGTAGCACCCAAAGTGAGTTTGTCATTGACCCGGTAATTCACACCACCGAAAGTTTCCCAATGTCCGTTGAAATAGAGGGCATTGCTCAGGTTGGCATAGGTCTTGCTGAAGTAGCGGAAGCTCGTCCAGATGCGAACCTTATCACCAATCGTATAGCTGGGATCGATCTCGATCAGGATTTCCGGGATCTCCGTCACATTGTTTCCTGTGGCATGGATACGGCTGGCAGTACCATCGGAAAAGACCACGTCCGTCTCAAATTTCTTGTAAGTCGGTTTCTGATAGGTGAACAGAAAGTGCAGGTCGAAGTTTGTAACAGGAGTGGCTACCAGATCTGTGGTCCATCCGATGGTTTGTATATCGTAATTGAAAGCCGTAGCTTTGGTCTCGCTGCGGGCAGGATCGGGATGACTGATGTTGACCACCGTGCGGTTGTTGTCCTTGCCGATATAAGAGACCAGCGAAGTGAGGCTGAGCCAGTTGTTGTTGAAAAAGACGCCTGCGCGTGCCAGACGGATGAAGGTCTGCGCCGTAGAGGGATAGTCGGGAGTAGCATAGTCTTCGATGCGCGGACGCCGGGTGACCATTGTACCATCTGCGGTAACTCCAAAGGAATCCGTCAGACGGTAGGTACCCGTAGCAGTGAACGCATAGTTGAAATAGTCGCCACTGAAAGATACTGGTTCCACTTTTTGCTGCGTACCGGGGACGATGGCTCCGATATGGAAACGATCGAACCGTTCGAAAGGCAGGTTCTTCCCTTGCAAACTGTAATATTCGGCCCGGGCTCCCAGATAGAGGTTGAACCTGTCGGTGATGTCCCAATGGTCTGTCAGGTAAAAAGCGAGTTTGTTTTCGTGACCGTCGTAATATTCCGATCCGCCGTAGTTATAGGCATAATTGCTTATTTGTGCGGAAGAGGCGGAAGAAGACGTATGAGACAACAAACGCGGATAGGCAGTCACTTCCTGGTCGAACCGGGTGGTATTGGACCAATAGGTCACATCGTAGTACCATTGGTTCAGTCCCAGACGAAGCCGATGAGCAGAAAAGGTTTTCAGCCATTCGGAGGTGAGCATCACCGAGCGGATGTCTCCGTAATGGAAATAAGACATACGGTTTTGCTTCATACCCGAAAAGCGTTCGTCGGTGCCCTGCAAGTAATAGACAGCCGGATCGGCATCGTCCTGTGCGCTTTCTTCTATGCCCTGGGAAACCCGGTTGACAGAAGGGGCACCTATCCAGACAAAACTGTTGTAAGATTTCATGGCCTTGGCATGGAACTTCCATTGCAGACCACTGCGGAAGGTATAGTCGAGGTTGAGCATCAGCTCCTGACCCCGGTTGGCAGACTCGTCGTTGAGCCCGACCTCTGTTTCTTTGCCGGTACGCATATCCAGCATACGGAAACGTCCGCCGACGGGCAGGTAGGAACTGGTTCCCAGGGAAAACCCAGGTACCTCCTTCACACTTCCGTCGCCAACATAGATGAAGGGGGCAAGTTCCACAACTCCATCCAACCGATAGGAGTTGGAATATTTGTATTGCAGGCTGATGTGTCCGCTGTGTCCCAGTTTACGGGTAATGGCCGCTTTGTACAGTTGGGTACGGTCCTGGTAATTGGTGAACCGGAGTTTGAAACTTCCCGGATCGAAGTTCTGATAGATACTACCGGCAAACAACCAGTCGCCGGACAGTCTGCCCGACATACCTAGGTTGAACCGTTGCATGCCGAAATGGTTGCTCTGGTAGTGGAGGATACCCCGCAAGGCTTCTGTTCCCGTATTGGAAAAGGAGTTTACCGCATAGGTGATATTGCCTGTGGCAATGGCGGTCTCAGAGATTGGCATCAGTGCTACCTGGCGCAGGCTGGCATCGCTGCGCCAGTGTGTAGAGACGGCCTGGAGCACGGAGGAGTAGACGGCAGGAAGACCGTTTTCATAGACACTGACATCTTCGCTGGGCAGACCGATGGATATCTCACGCGGACCGTTGGCATTGGAGGCGTTAAGCATCACATTGCGGTCACCTCCCGCATGCTTTATCTGTAGGGTATCTGTAGGATGTACCTCCTGCGCGGTGACACAGAGAAGAGGAAAAAGAAGGATGCCTGTGAGCGTTCCCAGTTTTGTCATTTGTTTCATGGTTGCAGATTTAATGGAATGGATATTCAGATCCGGGTCTGCTGCAAATCTACAGGGTATTTGCACAGCATCCGGACGCGGGTAGAGACTAAGTAGACGACAGGGAGATGAGGATGCAGATATTCATCTGATTGTCTGACCCTTATTTTTTTGCATATTTCCTCATCAGGTAGATCTCAGGTGCTTGCAGGTAGAAAAAAATATCGTATATTCGGAGCAGTATGTAACATCGTATGAAACCATCACACCATGAAAAGACAAATCTATCTGCTGCCGTTTCTGATTTTATTTACCGGATCGGTATGGGCCGATGAAAGAGAAGATCTGCTGAAAGAACTGGACCGGGTTGTAACCCACAGACAGATGTATATGGATATCAAAGAACATCGCATCGACAGTCTGCGCAGGCTACTCTCTGCCGATGCTCCTGTGGAAGGGCAATTGGATCTCTACCAACAGATCTCTCACGAGTACACGACCTACCGGTACGACTCGGCCTGGAAATACATGCTCAAAGGGGAAGAACTTGCAGCAAAGGCAGGGATCAAAAGGTACAGAGACGAAGCAGCGATCCATGCCTGCCTGCTATTATCTACCACAGGCATGTATATGGAATCGTTGACGCACCTGCAACAGATAGACCCCTCAACGTTGGACAGTGCCCTGTTGTATGACTACTACTCTACCTATGAATGGGCTTGCTACGCGGCCGGAGAATATACCAACGACAACCGGTACACTCCGGAATACAGACAGATGGAAAGGCTCTATACAGACTCGGTCTTTTCGGTGCTGACACCAGGTACGGATCCATACCTATACTACCAGGCCAAAATCCTGTTGCAGAACGGAAAAGCGGAAGGGGCACTGCACACCTACCTGGATCTCTACCCTACCTTGCGGATAGACACCCGCCTGTATGCGATCGTAACGTATGACATCGCCAACATATACCACCGCTTCGGCAATCAGGATCTGTATGAGAAGTTTCTGATACTGGCAGCCATCTCGGATCAGGTATGTCCGCTGAAAGAGAACCTGGCGATGCAGGAGCTGGCGTTGTATCTCTTCCGCAACAAACCGGAAGATCTGAACCGGGCCTATACCTACATCCAGTGTGCTATGGAAGACGCGCGCTTCTACAACAACCGCCTGCGTATGTTGCAGATCTCCGAAAAACTGCCGGTGATCGTGAAGGCCTATCAGGAGAAAAGTGAACAGGAGAAACGCAACCTCACCCTGGCACTGGCGGCCATCACACTGCTGTCCGTGATCACAATGGCCTCGCTGTTGTATGTAGACAAACAGATGCGCCAGGTGAAAAAGAGCCGACGGGCGTTGGAGATACTGAATCAGGAACTGCATATCCTGAATGAGAAACTCAACGATTCCAACCATACCAAAGAGGAATATGTGGGCTTGTTTATCGACTTGTGTTCTTCGTATATCGATAAATTAGACAAATACCGGGAAACGGTGAAGAGAAAACTGATTGCCAAACAAGTGGACGATCTCTATAAGATGGCCAGTTCTACCCGGGCCATCGAATCGGAACTGGACGATTTTTTCCACAGTTTCGACAGTGCCTTCCTGAAACTCTACCCTACCTTCATCGAAGACTTCAATAAATTGCTGCTGCCGGATGAACAGATCCTGCCCAGGAAAGGAGAGATACTGAACCGGGAACTACGCATCTTCGCATTGATACGCCTGGGCATCGACGACAGTTCGCGCATCGCATCTTTCCTGCGCTATTCTCCGCAGACGATCTATAACAACCGTACCAAAGTAAGGAACAAAGCAGTCCATAAAGAGAGTTTTGAAAAAGAACTGATGAAGATCGGCAACTATCCGGTGTGAGGCCGGGCAGAAACGATCCTCCCGGTCGTCCGGCAGCAGATCAGGGTCGGCAGAAAGGGCGTTTGTTATGGAACCGATAGCCCACTCCCAACATCAGGAAGTTGGGCGAGTGGAAATCCTGTATGCTGTAGCCGACATGCAGATAACTGTTGCGGGTGAGGTCTGTCTTCAGAGAGAGTATCTGGTAGCAGGCTCTCAGATCGCCTCCTCTGTGCAACACATTCATTCCGATACCTACTCCTACCGTGAAATAAGGCATTACATATTCTGTCCGGACAGACACGCCCAGAGCCAGTTGCCTGCTGAGCCCGGGCTTGCGGAACTCCTGGTTGTAATACCCCGATCTATAGTCCTCCACATAGGTATTGGCGCTCTCATCGTACACCCCGTCTACTGACAGCCCCGCACGCCATTTGTAGCAGAAGTTGTACATGGGAGCGAAGTTAAACCCCGATACCATATAGGCCTTGGGAGAGATGGCAGGCTCGGTCTTAGACTCGTTGGTCTTCCGTCGCCAGGAGCCGAACAGGAGCAGATCGTAGCTGATGTGTTTGTCGAACGCCGGAATAGCGGGACAGGAGGAGGCCGCGGAAAAAGAAGGTTGTTCCCTGTTCATATAATATACCAGCCCGATGTTCATCCCTACGGTATTCATCCCGGCATTGGGCATTTTGGTATTTCCGTTGGAGAAATGACTGAACCCGACGCCGGTCACGAGATCGAACTGCCGGGAAAGCATCCAGTTGAGATAGACACCCAGATGGATATAGGCGTTCATCCGGGAACCGATCGCTTTATTGTTGTCATTCTTGTAGTAGTCGTAAGGCTTCCATCCGGCCGAGATACCGAAGTTCCATTTGTAATTGACGGAGATACGAGGATCCAGACGGGCGATACGGGCTCCCTGGAACAGGTAAAGCGCGACCGGAGTTCCCAACTCTTCCCGGTCTTCCAGGGCATAATATCCCAATCCGATACCCTGATAAGGTCCTCCGTAGATCCGGTCGGTATAGGTATCAGGCTGTCCCTGAAAAGAGTATTTCAGATGTATCGGGAAGGAAATACGGATCGGACGTAAGTTTTTATTGTTACCGTCGAAAAAAGGATTGGTAGGCAGGATATAGGAAGGATGCGCCTCTACTCCTATCCGGTGTATACAACTCCGGGCAAAAGAACGGGTAGCGCAGGAAGAGGGAGATACAGAGGTAGTCTTTTCCGTGAAAAGCAAGGTAAGGGTATCTTCGGGGCAGTCGGGCACACGTTCAGAAGACAGCCCGGAAGCACAAACAAAGCACGGCCACAGGCACAGCATGCCCAGCAGAGAGACGATCCGGATTGGGTACAGACAATGTGTCAGTCCCGACAGAGGTCGCCGTTTTTTTCCTGTCTGCCTCAAGGAGATCATAGACTGCGGCAACTCCGGATCAGTGGGTCAGCACCGAACTATATTCGCAGCGGATATGAGTACGCAGGTAATAACTACCCATCCACTTGCCCCGGATCTGCCGTTCGTCTCCGGTATCTGGGTTAATAAAAAACGCGGTATAGGAGACTGTGATCTCGTCCAGGAACCCTTCTTCAAAGATCGTGATCCGCTGATAAGGCCCCACGGGGAGGCTCACGGTACTTTCTTCGGCTTCATACCATTCTATCATGTCTTTGGTGTACTCCCACTCCACATTGCCCAATTTAATGTTGCCGTTGATTACAGCCACCGGAGTCTGTACCCAGATGGGTGCGTTGGCAGCGATAAGCCCCAGATCGGCCCGGTCTATCTCGAACCAGGAGGTCTCAATGGAACGGTCGCCGGGAATAAACCGAAACTCTTTAGTGACCGGCGAATCATTGACATAGGTGAGCGGTTGATAAAGCATGTAGTTTTCGATGGTCGTCTGGCCATCTCCTTTTTGTAAAGTATACAAGATGCTGTCAAAAACATAGGCATCGTCCGGATCATCGTTACAGGCAACCAATAAGGTAACAGCACATAATAGTAGTAATATCTTTTTCATAAATAATAGTCGGTGTGAGCGTTTCAGTTCCTGCCGGGTCCGCAAAGAGAGAATAAAATAGTTGCCAGCAAATCCGGTTTGTTTTGCAAAGGTACATATTATATGTGATATATAAACTTTTCACATTTATTTTCTTTGTATCCATCTGAAAAAACTACCTACGGGAAAGGCGGCTCTATCCGGAATATGTTTCCTGCACTCATTTCTCCGTATATCGCTAATTTATAGACACAAAAAGATCATCTTATTGTTTTTTTTGCTATATTTGGAACGTATAGGATACGCATCGGTATGGTTGAAACAAGTTCGACTCTACTCTTTGCTTTCACTATATTTGGGAACTATAGAATACGCCTCAAACTCACTCAGACAAGTTGGATCCGTGGTTCGGCGCTGACTATATGCTCCAAAGAAAATGATTTGTTTAACCTGATAGATCCTGACTATGATCCACGACAAGTTTATCAAACACGACGCGGGTGCCGCCGCTAATCTCAAACTAATGATCCTGATCCAGAAAGAGGGTCTGAAAGGATACGGAGCCTACTGGATATTGATGGAAGCTCTCCGTGTGCAGGACGACCTGAGTCTTTCCGTAGAGTCTATTCCGGTAATCGCGCGAAGATTCCGTGTAAAACCCGATTTTCTACATCGCATCGTTTATAACTACGACCTGTTTGTTATCGAAGACGAATATTTCTATTCTACAGGTATGATCAACCGTATGAAAGACTATCTCAAACGGGTACACAAACGATTGCCGTATCATCTGGGCCAGACCATACAGGAAGATCGGCAAGTAGAGTGGAAAGAGAAAGAGAAGAAAGAAGAAGAAGATGAGTACGATGGAGATTATGTGGAATGTATCTACCGGCTGACCGGACTGACCTCCTGGATAGAACAGATGGGTGTACATTGCAAACTCGGGGAGTATTTCTGTAAAAATTTCAATTTGTTCCGGACAGAGTTTGAAACTTATCTTGTACTTGTCGGTGAAGAAGAGCGCATCAACACTGTCCGGGATGCCCAACGAAGATTCTACTATTGGTTGTCGTCCCGGGATGGAAAAAGATTTATCCGGAAATTCTGCCACGAGAGAAGTATTTCCGATCCGAATGGCAACGAACGTCTATAGCCACAGCAGAGCATCCCACTCCTGTGAACCATGTTCCACATCTCTTGTATGAAAAGAGTGTCTGTTTGCACCTGGCAAACCATCCGTTTGCACCTAGCAAACCATCCGTTTGCACCTGGCGAACGACCTGTTTGCACCTGGCAAACGGATGGGTTGCCAGGTGCAAACGGAAACAGGCTCTATTTTCTTACTTTAATTTCCCGTAACCGGAATCCGGTTGACTATTTTTTACCTATTCTATCCGCCTCGTGTGTCCCTGCTATTTTCTTTAAGTATATTACTTCTTCTATCAGGTTGTCTTTACAACTCCAAATCACTCACAATTGAAGTTCTATACATCCGTTCCATAACCGTAATACCCGATCCAAACTTATTTTTAAATAGAAAAAAGAATAAGAAAAAGATAGAAAGTAAGTACATCTGATCCATATACATGCCGTTTGTGTATCATTTGTGATTCAAATGAAAATCGGAGATATTGATATTCAGCACTATAAGAGTTATAAATAAGAATAAAGAAAACAGATATATAAAAATATAAGATATAAACAAAAGAAAAAAATAAAAATAAAGAAAAATACACACACAAGAATAAACGTTTTTCCTGTGTGTGCGTGCTTCTTTTGAAGAAGCAAAATTTATTTTATTTACCTGCACCGAATGTTCTTTACCTGTATCTCCAGGCACCCCTCCGCATGGCTCCGGAAATCTTTGCTTATCTTTGGTAAATGGATGACAAGCTACAAGACTCCTTTACTGGAAGGCAGTTCGTACCGATAAATATCCCGGCGGATAGCCATCTTTATGGCACGGGCCAGGGCTTTGAATATGCCTTCAATCTTGTGGTGTTCGTTCTGACCTTCGGCTTTGATATTCAGATTCATCTTCGCGCCATCACTGAGTGATTTGAAGAAATGAAGGAACATTTCGGTAGGCATATCACCGATCTTTTCCCGGTGAAACTCTGCTTCCCAGACCAACCACGGCCGGCCACCGAAGTCGAGACAGACCTGACACAGGCAATCGTCCATGGGCAGAGAGTATCCATACCGTTCGATCCCTCGTTTGCTACCCAAGGCCTGAGATAGACATTCGCCCAGGGCAATGGCTGTATCTTCCATGGTATGGTGTTCGTCTACCTCCAAATCTCCTTTGACACGGATCGTCAGATCTATCCCGGAATGTTTGCCGATCTGTTCCAGCATGTGATCGAAAAATCCCAGTCCGGTATGAATGTCGCACTGTCCGTTCCCGTCCAGATCCAGCGAAACCAGAATATCAGTCTCTTTGGTAGTACGACGTACTTCTGCCTTGCGCTCACCGGCAAAAAGAAAATCCGCGACACGATCCCAGTCGGTCGTAGCCAACGCGCAGACCTCATCCAGTCCGGTACCTTTCAGGTTATCCGGAGAATCCTGTAGCAAGATGGCACGACATCCCAGGTTGCGGGCCAGTTCTACGTCGGTGGCCCGGTCACCTATCACAAAACTACCCGGCAGGTCGTACTCCGCGCCATTCAGATAGCGTTTGAGCATACCTGTACGGGGTTTCCGTGTAGGCGCATGGTCTTCCGGAAAACTGCGATCGATCAGGACATCGTCAAAGGTGATCCCCTCTCCTTCCAGGGTTTTCATCATCAGGTTGTGTGCCGGCCAGAAAGTCTCTTCGGGAAAAGAAGAGGTACCGAGTCCGTCCTGATTGGTGACCATCACAAATTCAAAATCGAGCTTGCTGCGAATAAAGCCCAGATTGCGCATTACCTTCGGATAGAATTCCAGTTTTTCGAGTGAATCCAGCTGATAGTCCACAGGAGGTTCGATCACCAGCGTACCATCACGGTCTATAAAAAGTACTTTTTTCTTCATCTGTATATCAGAACTTACTTAACATTTCTATAAATCATTCAATTGGTAACAATCCGATGTCCTTTTAATCGTACATTGTAAATCAGTACATCGTAAATTTTCTTAGTGCTTCCAGAAGTATGTTGTTCTCTTCCGATGTACCGACGGTAATGCGGAGGCAGTTGCCACACAACGATACGGAATGGCGATTGCGCACAATAATGCCCTGCCCTACCAGATAGTTGTAGATAGCTTCGGCATCCGAAACACGTGCCAGAAAGAAATTGGCATCCGAAGGAAAGACGTATTCCGTGAAAGGCAGGGCGGCAAAACGCTCCATCAATTGTCTACGTTCTTTGTTGAGAACAGACACCCAGTTTTGTATCTTTTCCGGTTCGCTGAGCAGACGCAGTGCTTGCTCCTGGGTCAGTTGATTGACATTGTAGGGATATTTGATCTTGTTGAACACCGCAATGATCTCCGGCGAGGCAAAAGCCATGCCCAACCGGATGGCAGCACTTCCCCAGGCTTTGGAAAAGGTCTGAAGAACAACCAGGTTGGGACGTCTGTTCAGTTGGCCGACATAAGAAGGTTGTCCGGAAAAGTCGATATACGCTTCATCCAATACGACCAGGCCGTCGAACTTATCAAGCAGGTGGTCGATCTCTTCCCGGCACAGGTCATTGCCTGTGGGGTTGTTGGGAGAACAGAGAAAGATCAGTTTGGTGTGTTCGTCGGCAGCTGCCAGCAGAGCGTCGGCACGAAACTGAAAATCAGCATCGAGCCATACTTTCCGGTAGGCTACATCGTTGATATCCGCACATACCTGATACATACCGTAGGTAGGGTCGATAGCTACCACATTATCTACTGCGGGCTCACAGAACGCGCGGAAAAGCAGGTCGATGGCCTCGTCACTGCCGTTGCCCAGGAAGATCTGTCCGGGATCTACTCCTTTCATCTTTGCCAGACGCTCTTTGAGCTGGTGCTGCAACGGATCGGGATACCGGTTATAGGACGGACTGTAAGGATTCTCATTGGCATCCAGGAACACGGAAGCCTCTATTCCTTTGTACTCGTCGCGTGCCGACGAATAGGGTTTCAGTCCGCGTATATTGGGTCGGGTAAGTTGTTCGATGGTTCTCATATATCAGGATTTACGGATTTTATTCAGACGAACAGTGACTGCGTTCTTATGTGCGTCTAATTGCTCGTTGGCAGCCATTACTTCGATGGCAGGGCCTATGCTTTGGATGCCCTCCGGACTGATCTCCTGGAAGGTGATCTTACGGATAAAACTATCGAGACTGACCCCGCTGTAGGCCTTTGCATAGCCATTGGTGGGCAACGTGTGATTGGTGCCGGAGGCATAGTCGCCCGCGCTCTCCGGAGAAAGCGGCCCCAGGAATACCGATCCGGCATTCATTACTTTTTCTCCCCATGAAGCATAGTCGCGGGTCTGAATGATCAGATGTTCCGGAGCATAGGCATTGGTCATTTCCAGAGCGACCTCCATACTCTCTACCAAGATCAGTTTGCTGTGTGCCAGGGACTGCTCGATGTACGCGCGTCGGGGCAGGTAGCTCAACTGACGCTCCAGTTCGTATACGACCTTATCCAGCAAGGTAGCAGAGGTTGTTATCAATACAGACTGGCTGTCTGCCCCGTGCTCGGCCTGCGACAGCAGATCGGCAGCAACAAAGGTCGGATCGGCCGTTTCGTCGGCCAGCACTTCCACTTCGGAAGGTCCGGCAGGCATATCGATAGCTACATCCCGCAGGCTCACTAATTGCTTGGCTGCCGTCACATACTGATTGCCGGGACCAAATATCTTATACACCTTAGGTACACTCTCCGTGCCGTAGGCCATAGCGGCAATTGCCTGTACCCCTCCGGCCTTGAAAATCTTGCTTACCCCTGCCACACGCGCGGCAAACAGAATGGCCGGGTGTATCTTCCCCTCTTTATCGGGGGGTGTACACAACACGATTTCTTTGCATCCGGCAATCTTTGCCGGTACGGCAAGCATCAATACGGTAGAGAAGAGAGGAGCTGTGCCGCCGGGCACATACAGACCTACTTTTTCAATCGCTACTGCTTTCTGCCAGCAGATAACCCCTTCGATGGTCTCTACTTTGCGGACTTCGGTTTTCTGCGAAGCATGAAAAGCGGCAATATTGCGTTGTGCCAGATAGATGGCGGCCTTCAGATCGATACCCACTTTTTTATCAGCTTCCTCTATCTCTTCTTCAGAGACAAGCAGGCTGTCTAACTGTGCCTTGTCGAACAAAGCACCATACTCCAATACGGCCCGATCTCCCTCGGCCTGTACCCGGTCGATGATCTTCCGTACTCTCCCAAACAGTCCTTCTGTTTCAAATACCGGACGTCGGAGCAATTCGTCCCAGGTCTCACGGAGGGGATATTTTATGGTTTCCATACATGTATTTACAACTAGACGATTTACTATTTACAATTGATAGTACCCTGATCCTTATATGAATGTTATAAGGTACTGCATATATGACGATGGATGATGAGACCCTTTACAAGGGATATGATTTCATTTTTACAATCGCTGCATCAGCAGGCTACACACACATTTATAATGATCAGTTAGTCACCTGACAGCTGTGCAACTTCCATCGTACATTGTCTGAGCACCACTCTTTTCAGGGGATCATTTTCTCAATGGGTAACACCAATATGCCTTCGGCTCCCAGAGCTTTGAGTTTGCCGATGATCTCCCAGAAGCATGCTTCATCCAGCACGGTATGTACAGAACACCATCCTTCCTGAGCCAACGGCATCACCGTGGGGCTTTTCATGCCTGGCAACACATCCAGAATAGCCTCCAGATTCTGTTTGGGGGCATTCATAAGTACATATTTCTTATCTTCGGCAGTCTTCACGGCATCCATACGGAAAAGAAGCTGTTCGAGCACCTCTTTCTTTTCCGGGCTCAGGTTCTTATTACCGATCAATAAAGCTTCGGATTTCATCACCACTTCCACCTCTCTCAACCGATTGCTTACGAGTGTAGAGCCGGAACTTACAATATCGAAAATGGCATCGGCCAACCCGATACCAGGTGCTACTTCTACCGATCCGGTGATCACGTGTACTTCCGCTTTCACTCCATGGGCCTTCATGTGATTGTTGAGAATGACCGGATAGGAAGTGGCGATCTTTTTTCCATGGAACCAGGAAAGTCCGTTGTAGTCTATGTCTTTGGGAATAGCCAAAGAAAGCCGGCATTTACTGAAACCCAGCCGCTTGATGATATCGGCATCTTCTCCTTTTTCTACAAATTCATTTTCTCCTACCACTCCCAGATCCGCTACTCCGGTAGCCACTGATTGAGGAATATCGTCGTCCCGAAGGAACAATACCTCAATAGGGAAATTGGACGACTGTACGAGCAACGTACGTTTGGAAGAGTTCAACTTGATATCCGACTCTGCCAACAGAGCCATGGTCTCTTCATACAACCGGCCTTTGGCCTGTACTGCGATTCTTAACATAATTCTTAATAGGTATTTTGTTGTTTATTCTATTCTTTTTTATTTATCTGATTCCCAGGGTTGATAAGGGATTTCCGGATATTTCACTTATTTACAAATTCAGTTCGTATATCGT
>JAJQDI010000006.1 GCA_021202275.1 Bacteroides sp. | reverse complement strand
GATCAAATGTTAACAATTTATTCCGGACACTAGTGCACGACGTGCGTCTCTACAGCATACCGGAATAACAAAATATACACCGGATGGTGTACATCTACTTCATAAAATAAACCTTTCATTCTACAGACCGACACCATGCAGACAAAACCAGAATACCTGTCATATCGCATCAGACAAGTTGATCCTGAATGTCAAAACGTATTTCCCAAGTCAACAGGTACACGTGTATGCTTTGTAAAAAAGTCCGTTTCCTATACTATCTTTTTATAGAAATCTACGAAACCGCACGTTTCGTATACCAGAATCGCGCGTTGGTATACCATTCCCGATCCGTCTTCCGGCGGACATTACCTTTGTTGCAGAAATCAAAAACAAACCCTTTACAAATGACAACGATGAATAAAAGAGAAATGATTACCAAAGTAGTTCTGGAATCGGGAATCGAGGAGAGCATCTATCTCACAGTGATCGACACCCTGGAAGAAGTACTGACCCAGGAAGCAAATTTGTCCGGAGGACGAAGAAAAATGATAGATTTTGCCTATTTCATCCTTTCGCGTATACGTAATAAAAGAGAAAAGTCAGGAGATCAGGAGGAGCTATAAGAACCATCAAAAACACCTGTTCCATACAACACACTTAAAAAGAATCCATATGTCACATTCAGTTTATACCTATTTATTTCCATTGTTCTTTTTCCTGGGAATATCCAACACCACATCTGCTCAGGATCAGCCGGGCATTCCCGTACAGACGATTCGGGGAGTGATTACGGATGCCGCTTCCGGACATCCCATACCCTATGCCACGGTTTGGCTGGGTGAGCAACCGGGCAAAGGGGCAGTTACGGATGAGAAAGGGCAATTCAGCCTGCCTTCCGTTCCGGTGGGGCGACACACGATCCATGCCTCTTTCATGGGCTATGAACCCATGGAGTTTAAAGAAGTTCTGGTGACCTCTGCCAGAGAGACCTGGCTGGAGATCTCCCTTCGCGAGAGTGTCACAGAGCTGGAAGAGGTGTCTGTGCGTCCGCAGGTAAACAAAGAAAAGGCCATGAACCCGATGGCGGTGACCGGAGCACGTATGCTGAGTGTAGAGGAGGCCAGCAGATATGCCGGAGGCATGGACGATCCGGCGCGACTGGCCAGCTCCTTTGCCGGAGTAGCCCCTAACGTGTCTAACAATGGGATTTCCGTACATGGCAACGCGCCCCATCTGTTGCAATGGCGCATGGAAGATGTGGAGATACCCAACCCCAACCATTTCGCGGATATCTCCACGTTGGGAGGGGGCATCCTCTCTTCACTCAGCAGCCAGGTACTGGGAAATTCAGACTTCTACACAGGCGCGTTTCCCGCAGAATTCGGAAACGCGGTTTCCGGGGTATTCGATATGAAATTACGCAACGGAAACAACCGTAACTACCAGCACACTTTTCAGGCAGGTCTACTGGGATTGGATGTGGCTTCGGAAGGCCCGCTAAGCAGAAAACACAACTCGTCTTATATCTTCAATTATCGCTACTCCACCACCGGTCTATTGAACAACATGGGAGTGGTGGATCTGGGAGGAGTATTTAACTATCAGGATCTGAACCTGAAACTCCATTTCCCGACCCGGCGTGCCGGAATTTTCTCTCTCTGGGGCACCAGCCTGATAGACAAATATACGAACGACTTTGAAGAATTGCCGGAGAAGTGGGAGTTCCAGTCGGATCGCATGGAATCTACAGTGAAACAGTATATGGCTGCCGGAGGAGTGAGTCACCGCTATTTCTTCTCCAACGACGCCTCTCTGAAAACCACTCTGGCCACGACTTATTATTACCAGGATGCCAAACAGGATCTGAACGATGAGGTATTGATCCCTGCGCCGGACATCCGGCTGAACACACAAGCAACCCATCTGATCGCGACCAGCATCTATAACCGGAAGTTCAGCGCGCGCTTCACCGGAAAAGCGGGGCTGACCTATACGCGCATGTTGTATGATATGGAACTGGAAATGGCACCTTTCGAGAAAGATCCGTTGCAGACCATCGCACGGGGAAAAGGAGGCACAGATCTGGTTTCAGGGTATGTGAGTACTTCGATCGGCCTGGGAGACAAGTGGTTGTTAAACCTGGGAGTGAACGGACAGGTACTCACACTGAACAACTGCTGGACGGTGGAACCACGCCTGGGACTGAAGTGGCAGGCCACAGAACGAACTTCACTTGCCTGGGCCTATGGAAACCACAGCCGCATGGAGAAAATAGATGTATATTTTGTGAAAACTCCGGAGACGGGAGAGCAATTGGTCAATAAAAACCTGGACTTTACCAAAGCGCATCATGTGATGTTCTCTTTCAGTCACAAACTCACTGATGATCTGCATCTGAAGGTAGAGCCTTATTTCCAGTATTTGTACGATGTGCCTGTGATCGCGGACAGCTCTTATTCGGTACTGAACAGAGATGTATTCTATGTAGAGTCGGCCCTGGTGAACGAAGGCAACGGCTACAACTACGGAGTGGATCTGACACTGGAAAAATACCTGTCAGGGGGAATGTATTATATGTTTACCGGTTCACTGTTCGATTCGCGCTATCGGGGTGGCGATAAAAAATGGCATGCTACCAAATTTAACCGCAACTTCATACTCAATGTCCTGGGAGGAAAAGAGTGGATGGTGGGGCGTCACAAACAAAACATGCTGGGTGTCAATCTGAAACTAACCTTGCAGGGAGGAGACCGATACACACCTGTGGATGAGGCCGCTACACGGGCACATCCCGACAGGGAAGTACAATACGATGAGAGCCGGCCCTACTCGAAACAGTTTTCTCCCATGTTTATCAGTAACCTGACGGTGAGCTACCGGATGAACAAACGGCACAGTGCCCATGGGATCGCCCTGAAAGTACTGAATGTGAACGGATGCAAAGAGTACTACGGACACGAATACAACCAGAAGACAGGAAAAACGGAGGCTCAGAGATCGATGATCTCACTGCCCAACCTGAGTTATAAGATTGAATTTTGATTTCCGGAGAGATCATTCTTTTTTATATACAAAATCCGGATAGCCATACAGAGAGATAAAATACCTTCCGCAAACTAAGCGCTTAGTTTCATCAAATACACTATTCAGTTTGATGGATTTGAGCGCTCAGTTTCTCTCCACATACCCTGTTCTTTTTACCCTTTTATGTATGATATGAGGGATAGCCCAACGGTTGTGTCCGAACTACGTTGTGTCTGCTCCTTCGGAAAAACTACCTCTCTGTAGGCATGGAATCGGATAAAAACACTACTTTTGAACCATCCAATGAAAGATACTACATTTATATCATCTGTACATACAGCAAACCACTCTTTCCTTCAAAACTTGCTGGTAGCTCCACATTATCGGATATGGAGGCATGTGATTTTGCTGGTGGTACTATCTTTTATCTCTTTCAATCAGGTGCTCGTCTATTTTTCACAGGTACTGGATCAGTTAGGGAATAGGGTGTATCTGATTGCCGGATTCTATTTACTGACCTATCTGGTGATGGGATATTTCAATCTCTTTTTTTTACTTCCCCGTTTCCTGCGCGCCAAACGATATGGCAGGTATGTTTTCTGGTTCCTGTTGTTGGTCGGGGTCATGGTAGGTATCCAGTTGATTGCGGAAGCGTATGTGAAGAAAGATCTGACCGGTATACCGACCCCTGTACTGAATGGTGCCGCTGTCATCGAATTTATTTCGATCTATATGATCGATGTGATCTGTTTCACCGGAAGTTCCATGACGGTATTGATGAAATACTGGCTAACAGGAAGGAAAGAGATCAGTGAAATGCAGCAGAACCACCTGCGGGCGGAAGTGGAGCAACTGAAAGAACAAGTGAGTCCCACGCTGCTTTTCGATGTATTGCATGGTACGGCGCTACAGACAAAGGAAGATCCGGCTCTGGCTTCGGATATGCTGGTAAAACTGAGTCAGCTATTGCGCTATCAGTTGTACGATTGCAGCCGGGAGAAGGTTTTGCTCCGGTCGGAGATTGCTTTTCTGACCCATTACCTCCTGCTGTCGCAACGTTGTTCTGCTACATTCACGTTTGATATTCAGACAGAAGGAGATATAAACAGCTGGATGATCTCTCCGCTGCTGACGATACCTTTTGTGCAAACGGCCGTCGGACAATTATCCGACAAGGATGGCAGCAGACCAGATAAATGGGCTGTAGCATCTTCCGGCGCGGAGTCTCCTCACCTTCAGATATACATTGTAGCCGGAGAGCACACCTTATCTTTTTCCTGTGAGGTCCCTGTGAAAACAGAGATGAACAGCGAAGAGCTCCTGCGGGTGCGTCAGCGCCTGGATTTCTTGTATCCGGAGTTATACACCCTTACCTTGTCTGCCGGCAAGGCGGAGTTGAAATTATATACTGTAACAGAAAGGAGGCAGTTGTGAAAAGCACTTCAGAAAACCATGTATTCGCGGATTTTCTGTTACGCCCCGATTTGAGGCTCTACAGGCATCTGTTGCTACAGGTGTTCATTCTCGTAATTACGACAGACGTGCTCCGGGATCCGCTGGAAACGGATATGAATCTATCGCGTGAACGTTTTTTCAGCTGGCTGGTGTATTTCCTAGTTATGAACGCGCTGATCTATTTGAATATCTATATCCTGGTGCCCCGTTATTTATTGAAAGATAAACTGTGGAAATACCTGGGAGCTACTATTGTTGCGCTGGCCCTATGTATGTTGGTGATCTTTCACCTGGCAAGTCTGGTATCCCATCCTGTGATGGCTGAACCATCGGATCAGATCTCTTTTGAGATCTGGCTCAACGCGATCTCCTCTCCCCTGGCTATCGGACTGTTGGTAGCCGGAGTATCTACACTCTTGCTGTTGCGCTACTGGATACAGACCAATCTGAAAAAAGAAGAATTACAGCAAAACAGCCTGCAGGCGGAGCTTACCCTGCTCAAGAACCAGATCAATCCGCATTTTCTTTTCAATATGCTCAACAATGCCAATGTACTGATCCGGCGCAATCCGGAAGAGGCATCGAAGGTGTTATTGAAACTGGAAGATCTGTTGCGCTACCAGATCCACGAAAGCAGCCGTGACAGGGTGTTGCTGGTATCGGAAATACGCTTCCTGAACGATTTTCTCAACCTGGAAAAGATCCGGCGCGACAGGTTTGAATATACGCTCTCGCAAGAGGGGGACATTGGACAAGTCGGTCTGCCTCCGTTGCTTTTCATCCCTTTTGTAGAAAATGCTGTGAAATACAGTTTCGACAGCGAACAAACGTCTGTGGTAGAGGTTTGTTTCCGGGTGCGGGGCAAACAACTGGAATTCTGTTGCCGCAATACCAAGCCTGTTCCTGCTCTACCTTCCGGGAAAGTCGGTGGGCTGGGACTTGCCAATATAAAACGACGCCTGGAGTTGCTGTACGCCGACAGGTATTCGTTGCATATCCGGGATGCGGAAACGGAATACCGGGTACAATTGTTTATCCGGATGTGAGACGTTCGTCGGTATATACAGGCCGGACAGGAGGAACAGCCGGAAACAGGGATAAAAGATCAGATGAAAATAACATATATAAATAATTTGGAAGATGAAATGTATCGTTGTAGACGATGAGCCCCTGGCGCGTGAAGCCATCCGATTACTACTGGAAGACGCGTCGGGACTGGAACTGGCCGGAGAGTTTAACAGCGCTCTGGCTGCTTCGCGGTATATGATGCAGCATCCTGTGGATCTGGTATTCCTGGATATACAGATGCCGGGGATCACCGGGCTTGAATTTGCCCGTACAATCCCGAAAGAGACTTTGGTGATCTTCACAACCGCCTATTCGGAATACGCGTTGGATAGCTACGAAGTAGATGCTATTGATTACCTGATCAAACCTGTAGACCCGGAGCGGTTTGACAAAGCCGTGCAGAAAGCATTGGCCTATCATAACTTGCTGACGGAGGAAGAGAAAGAGGATATAGAATCTCCGGAGGCGGATTATTTTTTCGTCAAGTCGGAAAGGCGGTATTTCAAAGTGATCTTCAACAATATCCTGTTTATCGAAGGCCTGAAAGACTATGTGATCCTCCAGCTGAAAGATCAGAAGATCATTACCAAGATGAACCTGAAAAACATTCATGAATTGTTGCCCCGCCGACAATTTATGCGTGTCAACAAATCCTATATCGTGAATACCGATCAGATAGATTCTTTTGATAACAACGATATTTTCATGGGTAACCATGAGATAGGGATCGGCAACAGCTACAGGGATACCTTTTTTGAGGAGTTTGTTACGAAGAAAAGAGGCTGAGAAATATCCGCCAGAGGAGGGGGGCTTGTGCCTCTGATCCGGAGAAACAGATGTTCGGATTTTGAGTATGCAAATTCCGGAGAAAGCGTATCGATTTTTGCGGAATTCTGTGTATCTTTGCGCCCCAATTCACTAACATATACATTTCCCTGCAAAGGGCGTGTGCTTGAACACCACGTAAAAAACAAGAATATGAAAAATAAAGTATCCGTTCCTTTCATGTTGCTGGGCATTCTGTTCAATGTATGCCTCATCGCAGCCAATATATTGGAGACTAAGGTCGTAAATATCGGTGGTGTCTATGTGACTGCCGGGCTGCTTGTGTTTCCGATCTCGTATATCATCAATGACTGCATCGCCGAAGTATGGGGATTCAAGAAAGCGCGCCTGATCATCTGGAGTGGTTTCGCGATGAACTTCTTTGTCGTCTCCCTGGGGCTTATTGCTGTGGCTCTTCCCGCGGCCCCGTTCTGGGAAGGAGAAGAACATTTCAATTTTGTGTTCGGACTGGCTCCGCGCATTGTAGTGGCCAGTCTATTGGCTTTTCTGGTGGGGTCGTTCCTGAATGCCTATGTCATGAGCCGGATGAAGATAGCCAGTAAAGGAAAGAACTTTTCCGCGCGTGCCATCTGGTCTACAGTGGTAGGAGAGACAGCCGATTCGCTGATCTTTTTCCCGATCGCTTTTGTTTTTATTATCGACTGGCCGGATCTGCTGGTGATGATAGGCGTACAGATCGTTCTGAAAACCTTCTATGAGATCCTGATCCTGCCTGTGACCATACGCGTGGTAAGCTACATCAAGAAGGTCGATGATTGCGATGTATACGACACCGATATTTCCTATAACATTCTGAACGTAAAAGACATTTGAACGATGATAGATAAAAAAGTTGTGGTTTTGTTCAGTGGCGGACAAGACTCTACCACTTGTCTGTACTGGGCAAAGAAACATTTTGAGAACGTATACGCGCTGAGCTTCCTGTACGGACAGAAACACGCGCACGAAGTGGAACTGGCCCGTGAGATTGCCTGGAAAGCCGGAGTGGAATTCACGGTTATGGATGCCGGATTTATCGGAAAGCTGGGCAGCAATTCGCTCACCGATACAACGATAGAAATGGACAAAGAGATGCCGGACGGTGCTTTTCCCAATACCTTCGTACCCGGACGCAACCTTTTCTTCCTGAGCATCGCGGCTGTGTTCGCCCGGGAACACGGAATCCGGCATTTAGTGACCGGGGTTTCCCAGACCGATTACAGCGGATATCCCGACTGTCGGGATTCCTTCATCAAATCGTTGAATGTGACCCTGAACTTGGCCATGGATGAGCAGTTTGTAATACATACTCCCCTGATGTGGCTGGATAAAGCACAGACCTGGGGAATGGTTGACGAACTGGGTGTGTTTGAGATCATCCGCCAGGAAACCCTCACCTGCTACAATGGAGTGATGGCAGAGGGATGCGGCGAATGCCTGGCCTGTAAATTGCGGAGGCAGGGACTGGAAGAATACAGGAAGAGAAGTGCGATCTGAGCCCTTCGGTTATGACTATTCTCCGATCACTCCTTCAAAAGAGCGCTACTAGGTATGATTGAAGTTTGAAAATACAGTTTGGTTGAAAAGGGCGATTATCAGAAAATGGGGTTTATTAGGGATGAAGATGGTTATAGGGTAATAATGCTTATGTGGGAATGGTATGTATCTAAAAAAGATATTTATCTGATCTTCATTGCATGATTTTTTATTACTTGGTCTACGGAGAAAGGGATTTCCTGTAGAGACGCACGCCGTGCGTCTCTACAGGATACCGGAATAGCATCATACAATAAATGATGAATATCTATTTACCGTTAAAGCATACATCTGCTTTTTAAATAATTACATATACAAATAACATAGAATGATGGAAAATCCCGAACAACAACTTTCCCTGTTGGGAAGAAAAACAGAATACAAGCAGGACTACGCTCCGGAAGTACTGGAATCTTTTGATAACAAACATCCCGAACATGACTACTGGGTACGTTTCAATTGTCCGGAATTTACCAGTCTGTGTCCGATCACCGGACAGCCCGATTTCGCGGAGATCCGCATCAGTTACATTCCCGACATAAAGATGGTAGAAAGTAAAAGTCTGAAACTCTATCTGTTCAGCTTTCGCAATCACGGAGCTTTCCATGAAGATTGCATCAATATAATCCTGAAAGATCTGGTGCGGCTGATGGATCCCCGCTATCTGGAAGTAACAGGTCTGTTCACTGCCCGCGGCGGTATATCTATCTATCCGTATGCCAACTATGGCCGTCCGGGAACGAAATACAAGCAGATGGCTGAGCATCGGTTGATGAACAGGGAGTAGAAAAAAGAGGTGCCCGGTCTCTATTCGTGATGATAGGGCCCGCCATGCAGAATAGACATGGCACGGTAGAGTTGCTCCACGAATATAAGCCGGATCATCTGGTGGGAAAAGGTCATTTTGGAGAGGGATAACTTTTCGTGAGCGGCCTGGTATACTTTCGGAGAAAATCCATAGGGACCACCGATCACAAATACCAGACGTTTGTTGACGTGAGTGAGCTTTTTCTCCATCCACCGGGCAAATTCCACCGAACGCATCTCTTTGCCGTTCTCATCCAGCAGCACGATCACATCTCCGGGCTGAAAGGTTTTGCAGATCAGCTCGCCCTCTTTTTCCTTCTGTTGCTCGGGCGACAGGCTACGCGTATGCTTCAGTTCCGGGATCACTTCCATCTCGAAACTCATGAAGTGCCGGGTACGTTGTATATAGTCGTTGATGGCTGTAATGTAATGTTGCTCTATTGTCTTTCCTACGACAAGAAGGGTTGTTTTCATGCATGTGCAGATTGTATACGGATACAAAAGTAACTCTTTTCTGTGATCTTTTGCAATAAATGCTTACCTTTGTCACATGTGCCTGATACAGGAAGTTGCTACTGAGGCTAACTGAACGAGGAAGGGAGAGAGGAGAGAGAGTAGGGCCGGGGTTGCCTGTATCGTTGGGCCGGAAAAACTGGGTAGTATGAGAAAAAGCGTAATTATCGGGTGGGTTTTGGCATTTCTGACTGTAGCCTCTTTGCAGGCGCAGGAGGTTCCTGCTCAAGTAACAACAGCTTTCAAAAAAGGAGATGCCAGCGGCCTTGCCCCCTTTCTGGGTGATAAAGTAGACCTGATCATTCAGAATCGTTCAACCAAACACAATCGTCAGACCGGAGAAAAGGCATTGGCAACCTTTTTCAGCGAACACAAAGTGACGGGATATGCTCTGAACCATCAGGGCAAACGGGACGAGTCGAGTTTTGTGATAGGAACTCTGACTACCACCCAGGGGAATTTCAGGGTGACCTGTTTTTTCAAACGTGTAGAGAATAGTTTTTTAATACATCAAATCCGAATAGATACTAGCAATGAATAAATGGATTGACCAACTTATCGATCTGGCTTTCGCGGAAGACATCGGCGACGGCGATCATACCACACTTTCCTGTATCCCGGCCACAGCCATGGGAAAATCTAAATTACTTATCAAAGAGCCCGGTGTACTGGCGGGTGTAGAGATCGCCAGAGAGATCTTTCACCGGTTCGACCCGGACATGAAAGTAGAGGTGCTGATCGGTGACGGCGAAGAGGTGAAGCCGGGAGATGTAGCTATGGTAGTGGAAGGACGTGTACAGTCTCTGCTGCAAACCGAGCGTCTGATGCTCAATGTGATGCAACGCATGAGCGGTATCGCTACCATGACACGCAAATATGTAAAACAGCTCGAAGGTACCCGGACCCGTGTGTTGGATACCCGCAAAACCACTCCGGGACTGCGTATGCTGGAGAAAGCAGCGGTGAAGATAGGAGGGGGAGTGAACCACCGGATCGGGCTTTTCGATATGATCCTGCTCAAGGACAACCATGTAGACTTTGCCGGTGGCATTGACAAAGCCATCCTGCGCGCGCAGGAGTATTGCAGGGAACATGGGAAAGATCTGAAAATTGAGATTGAGGTGCGCAACTTCGACGAATTGCAACAAGTGCTGGAGATAGGTGGAGTGGATCGCATCATGCTGGATAACTTCACACCGGAAGATACCTGCAAAGCCGTACAGATGATAGCTGGTAAGTACGAAACCGAATCTTCGGGCGGTATCACTTTTGATACGCTACGTGACTATGCGGAGTGCGGAGTGGACTATATTTCAGTAGGGGCATTGACCCACTCGGTGAAAGGGCTGGATATGAGCTTCAAAGCCTGCTGATCGCGAAAAGATAAAGAATATACATCTCTCGTATGCAACAGGCGACTTTTGTATGCGGGAGATTTTTAATGATATACTTCCTGATCTCTGACAAAAGATAGAACACCATGACAAATGATCTCTTAAACAGTCTGTTTCAGAAAAAACGTATCCTCAGCTACTTGTCTCAGCTCTCAACAGTCGTGATCGGGATCCTGATCACTTTCGCGGGTAGCGGCCTGATCGAACGCTGTTCGCGCAAGAAAGAATTGAATGAAGTGATGTATGCCGTGCGCAATGAATTGATCATAAACAAAGAATTGCTGCACACATCCCTTCAGTTCCTGGAACAGGAATATACTTTCTATAAGCAGCTGGACTCTGTTCGTCACGACATCCGTCAACTACCGGAAGATAGTTTACAGAAATACCGTTTCGCTCCTTTTCTCTCTTACAATCGGGTGGCAAGGAAAAATGCGATGGAGGCGTTGAAGACTTCCGGTTTGGTACAGGAAATAAAGGACAAGGATTTTCTGGTGAAACTATTTGGGATATACACCTCTTACGAAGATTTTCAACTGATCCGGGCAGAATATTATCACGATCGGGAACAGAACATTCTGCCTCTGATCATGAGCGCGGATAAGGAGCAAACAGAAAAAATGAACACGGGTTCTTCCTGGGAAACCTGGGAGTATATATGGGAAAACAATATCGCGCGCAACTATTTCCTTCATGCTCCGGGCAGATTGTCCGGAATCATTTATGCCGGCAAGGCATTTCTGGATGAGACAGACGAACTTCTGAAAGCATTGGAAAGGTATTAAGTTTTTTTTTTGCAATTTACCTTGCAGTATTCTTTTATTCATTACGTCTAACAGATAAACATCGTAGCATACGTTAGACTCAAACGCACTCTTTACACTTGGAAAACGAGCATGAACTGATCAGAGGATGCCGGGCTGGCGAAGATACAGCCCGCAAAAAACTCTATACGCTGTATTCCGCAAAGATGCTTGCTGTCTGTTACCGCTATACCGGGGACCTCGACACAGTCCATGACGTACTCCACGATGGCTTTATCAAGATCTTCACACGTTTTTCTTTTCGCGGCGAATCGTCACTTTCTACATGGATCACACGCGTTATGATCGCACAATCGCTCGACTACCTGCGTAAGCAAAAACGGATCGAAAGACTGATCTCCTACGAAGAAGAGGTTCCGGAAATACCGGAGTATTCGCAGGAGGCCTCACAGCAGATCAGTGAAAAACAATTGATGAAGTTCGTAGCCGAACTGCCCGACGGTTGCCGTACAGTCTTCAACCTGTATGTCCTGGATGGGAAGTCGCACCGCGAGATCGCGGATATGCTAAGGATCAAAGAGCATTCATCCGCTTCTCAGTTGCACAGAGCACGGTTTTTGTTAGCGAAAAGAATAAAAGAATATATCAGTCATGAAGAAAGAAAGCAATGAATCGGATCAGTTGTTTCGCCGGCTGCAAGAATACGAGATACCTGTAGAGCGGGATCTCTGGGGAGAACTGGAAAAGGAGATCCCTCTGGCCGTCCGTCACCGTAAACTGTGGTATACCAAGATGGCTGCCGCCGCGTCGGTACTGCTGATACTGTCGGCCGCGTCAGCAGCTTTCCTGTTTTTCTCCCCTCAGGAAGAACTCATAGAAGCGTTTTCCCAGGTGGCCACCCATCAGGCGGCGACCGGAACTCCGCAAGGCGACGCGGTGACTATCGAATTGCCTTCTTTGCCACCGACAGCTGTTGCGGTTCCGGCATCTCTCAGGCAGACTACTGTTCCCGGACCACCTTACCAGACCGAAGAGGATAGTATTTCTTTCTCTTTCTCCATGTCAGTTACGATATCTGCTACCTCTTCCACCGAAGAGCAAACCAGTCCGTACCGGGAGGGTTGGGCATCCTATTATACCCAGTCTGCAGGGAACTACTCCAGGGAAGGCAACTCTCCCTCGGAAGGGAACTCCATGTCAAAGACAAGAACGACAGCTAAGCGACAGTGGTCTTTGCAGGCCGCGGCAGGCACCGCGTTGCCGGCAGACCATGGGACTTATAAAATGCCACTGACTGCCGAGGTGACTGTAGAAAGAGAACTTACCGATCGTCTGGCTGTAGAAACAGGTCTGCGTTATTCCATGCTGAAGTCGGAAGAGGCCTTGCACTATATAGGTATACCTGTCAAACTGAAATATACCTGTTACCACAGCCAGAAGATCGATTTGTATGCTACCGCCGGAGGCATCGCGGAAAAATGCGTAGCCGGGGCCGCGGACAATGGTTTTCGCGCGGAGCCTGTTCAGCTGGGTGTAATAGCCGGAGTAGGGGCGCGTTATCAACTGAATGATAAACTGGCGTTTTTCGTGGAGCCTGGTGTATCACATCATTTCAAAACAGACTCTCAGACACGAACGCTACGTAACGAGCGTCCGACCAACTTCAATCTGCTTTGCGGAGTGCGTATGACCTATTGAAACAAACAGAAAAACAAGTAAGTATGAAAAAACACTGTTGGATCCTGTTACTGGCACTGACAAGTCTGTGCGCAAGTTGTTCGGATGAGGTTCTGGACTATTACGATCCGGACGTGAAACTGTTTGTCAAACAACTCAAATCCGGGACTTATACGACACGTAGTCCGGAGGGATTTGTAGAAGTTCCCTGTTTCACCACAGAACACATCCCTGAGTTGTTGCGTTATGTAGATGACCTGACACTGATAGCCTCCTTTCCGTTGCCTCCGATCTCCTCTTATTATGAGGGAAAGACCCGGCTGGGAGAATGTATCATGTGGATCATTGAAAGCATACGCATGGGAGGGTATCCCTCGCTGGGATGCAAAATGGTATATGCCAACGCCGAAAGTTACGCGGGCATCTATTTCCTGTCGGATCAGGATGTACTGGAAGCGGCAGAATGTTACCGCCGGTGGTGGGAGTATTCGGTTTACCCACATACGGAATGGACGGTGTCGCCTTGCCTGGATGATCCGCTTTGCGGAAGTGGATACCGGTGGTGGTAAAAAAGAGATAGAATGGTAAAAAGATTGTTTTTGGGTATTTTATTATCTGTCTGGGTCTGGACTCTCCACGCGCAATGGGAGCGGAAAGATTCCCTGCGTTTGCAGGATCTGTTGCAGGGACAAGGAGAGATCAGGCTCAATCCTCAGGCTGTGAAAGAGATCGATATAAAGCAGATCGCGGCTCCAATGATGGAACGCGGGAGCCACGTGCTGGAATTTGATCTGACGCTGCCTGAAGTATTGCCGGAAAGAAAAAAGATCATCCTTACCCTTTCTCCTTATAAACCCAATACGCGTTTCAATTACGACCCCATTGAGCAAAAAAAAATAAAAGTAAGAGAAAATACCTGGAGAGGAGATCAACAGCTTTCCATGTCCATTCAGCTGATCTATGCCAACTGGGCCAAAAAACCTTTCGATCCCCAGTATCGGGAATCTGTTGAGCAGATAGAAGCAACCGGCATGCGATACAATATGCTGGCCAATGGCGGACAGGGACAATGGGAGAAAACAGGCAACCCCACCGGATATGATTTCATGACCCCCTTTACAAAAGACTTCTGGGACAAAAAAGGAAAGCAGCGCCGGGCACGTACCCTGGAGGTGCTCCGACATTATGGAGACTCTACCACCATACAGATCAGAGAAGAGATCATCAAACCGGTCATCAAATAACACCTAAGTAGCTGTCAAGATGTTGAATTCGTCAACGGTTGTGCTGACGAAGTTAAGATGCAAACAGACTCTTATTTTTCTCCTTTATCTCCGATCCGGAATACAAATCCGGAAGCAGTCATGTATCTTCCTCCCTGCATCGCGTTGAACAGGTAGGCCGGCTTACCCTCTTTCATAAGGAGCTGAGGACGCTCGAAGCGTCCGTAACGCTTCAGATGTGAAGGAGCAGGAGGCTCTTCCAAATATTCCCGCGCGCTCCACCAGGCGATCTGAGGGTTGCCCCAGTCCATGCCGTTTTCCGATTCGAAATAAAGACCTACTTCGTGGTTCACGAATCCCATATCCCGCATCAGCATACAAAATTTTCCCTCCTGATGCTATACATATGCGTCTTCTACCTGGCGATTGTTGCCATACCCAGACAGGTCTACCACCGGATTGCTTTCATAGCGTATATACGGACCGTCGAGTTTGTCCGACAGGGCCAGGCCGTATTTGCGGTTACCCCGGATGTCTTGTTGTTCATATGCGTACTCTACATGGTTCCACGATTTATAGTAGAGCATATACCTGCCGTCGGGATGTTTCAGAAAAGCCGGATTCGTGGTACAATGGTCGTCCCAGCTCCCTTCCGGACCTGTTTCCAACAAAGGCTGATCTGCCCTTTCCCACGGTCCGTACAGGCTGGTAGCCGTTGCCAGGCCGATCCGTTTGGTATCTGTCCGGCCATTGCTGTTGCCCATGTAGAACAAACAATATCTGCCGTCTACGTATTGAATATGAGGATTGTGACAGGAAGTCGCGTCCCAGAAACCGGGCCGGGGAGAAAGTACGGTCTCCACATAGGTGTAAGGACCTTCCGGACTCCCGGCCACCGCGTGCGCGATCTCACACGCGCGTATCCAGCCTCCCATGCCGTATGTGGAGGGCCAGCGCGAGTAAAAGACATGTACCCGTCCCTGCTCATCATAGATAGGAGATACACACCAGACATAGTAGTCTTCCGTCTCCAGGATGCGTCCCAACGGGGTCAGAGAATGGCAAAAATCGGATACCGGAACCTCTTGTTCCTGAGCCTGGGCACAGGACAGGGAAATCAGGAAAAAAAGAGTAAATAAGGAAAACCGTTTCATAAATATTCCTGTTTATGTAAGATACATGCAAAAGTAAGCTGTTATAGAAAAAAAATACTCTGTATTTTGCTCTTTCCACAGAACGATTTGCACAGAAGTATCTAACTATTCAGAACAACCGTACAATGAATCGAATAACCAATTTGTTGGGCATACGTTTCCCTGTTATCCAGGGAGGAATGGCATGGTGCAGTGGGTGGAAGCTCGCGTCTGCTGTAAGCAATTCCGGAGGCCTGGGACTGCTGGGAGCCGGATCGATGACTCCGGAAGTGCTTCGTGAACATATCCGGAAATGCCATCAGGCAACCGATCGCCCTTTTGGAGTGAATGTTCCGCTACAACACGCGGAGATCAATGAGATCATAGAGATCCTGATAGAAGAGGGAATAAAGATCGTCTTTACTTCCGCCGGAGATCCCTGCGAATGGACAGGCTGGCTGAAAGGGAAAGGAATGATCGTGGCACATGTAGTCTCTTCTTCCAGGCAGGCTCAGAAAGCCGAAAAGGCCGGTGTAGATCTCATTGTGGCCGAAGGGGTGGAAGCCGGTGGGCACAATGGCAGAGAAGAGACTACTACCTTCTGCCTGATCCCGTCTGTACGCAAAAATAGTTCTCTTCCTCTTATCGCCGCAGGAGGAATAGCAACAGGTGCGGGGTTCCTGGCGGCTATGACCCTGGGAGCAGAAGGAATACAGATCGGGACCCGCTTTGCACTCACTCAGGAAAGTTCCGCGAGTGAAGTATTCAAACAGTACTGTCTGGAACTCGGGGAAGGAGCGACCCGACTGATGTTCAGAAAACTCGTTCCTGTGCGCCTGGCGGAAAATCCGTTTCGCAGACAGGTGGAAGAGGCAGAGGCACGGGGAGCTTCCGAAGAGGACCTCCTGAGCCTGTTGGGTTCAGGAAGAGCCTGGATGGGTATTTTCCAGGGAGATCTCTCAGAAGGCGAGATAGAGATCGGACAGGTAGCTACGCTGGTCGAGCGGATACAAACCGTGGAAGAGGTCATGAAAGAGATTGTAGAAGAATACCTGGAAGCTCTTTTCAAAAGAAATGAATGGTGAAGGGATTTACGATTGACGGATTTACGATTGAAATTACTTTTGTTGGATTGGACAGGTTTTCTCTTTTGTTCTTATATTCTTATGTCTGATAAATAGATATAAACAGACAGAAGAACATAAGAACATATAAGAAAAGGAATATGTATATCGCGGAGACACACGCCGTGTGTCTCTACAGGTAGATGATATCGATTATCAGAACATTGTCATTCCAATTGTAAATAACACAGTAATTTCAATCGTAAATCCCTTTGTTGTCTTTACTGTTTTCTGAATTTATTTCTCTATTTTTGTACCGATAAATGATAACCTACCACTAATAAAGACATCTTATGAAAGAAAAGATCCTCGTGACCGGCGGAACCGGATATATCGGTTCGCATACGGTTGTTGAATTGCAAAACAGTGGCTATGAAGTAGTGATCATAGACAATCTCTCCAATTCGAGTGCCGATGTTGTAGATAACATAGAAAAAGTCTCAGGGGTCCGGCCGATCTTCGAAAAACTGGATTGCCTGGATATGGAAGGGCTGGATAACTTGTTCCGGAAACATACGGATATCAAAGCCATTATTCATTTCGCAGCCAGTAAGGCGGTAGGTGAGTCTGTAGAAAAACCGCTGTTGTACTATCGCAACAACCTGGTCTCTCTGATCAACCTGTTGGAACTGATGCCTAAGTATGGAGTGAAAGGGATGGTTTTCTCCTCGTCCTGTACGGTCTATGGCCAGCCGGACGAACTCCCGGTAACAGAAAACGCTCCGGTGAAGAAAGCAGAATCTCCCTATGGCAACACCAAACAGATCAACGAAGAGATCATCCGCGATACAGTAGCTTCCGGATCTCCCATACAAGCGATCCTGTTGCGATACTTCAATCCGATCGGCGCTCATCCGTCTACCCTGCTGGGAGAGTTGCCCAACGGTGTACCACAAAATCTCATCCCTTATCTGACACAGACAGCCATAGGCATTCGTGAAAAACTGAGTGTATTCGGAGATGACTACGATACACCGGACGGATCGTGCATCCGCGACTTTATCAATGTCGTAGATCTGGCCAAAGCACATGTGATCGCCATCGAGCGTATCTTGTGGGATAAACAAAAACAACCTGTTGAAGTGTTTAATATAGGTACCGGCAAAGGATTGTCTGTACTGGAACTTATCCACGCGTTTGAAAGTGCCACGGGTGTGAAACTAAACTACCAGATCGTAGGCAGGCGCGCGGGTGACATCGAAAAAGTATGGGCCGATCCGGAATACGCCAACAACGAACTGGGCTGGAAAGCCGGATCTACCCTGGAAGATACGCTGAGATCTGCCTGGAACTGGCAGCTCAAACTGCGTGAAAGAGGCATTCAATAGTAATTAACATTTATTAATAAAAAACGACTGAACAAATGTTTTTTGACATTTGTTTATATCTTGTAAATCAGCCTGAACTGTTTATGCGTATGTGAATATTCGTAAAGTAGTACGTATGCCTCCCCGGCATAGACAGGTAAGATTGCATAGTAGTTTTGTCGTGTTTTATTTTGTGTTTGTGTTGTAGCGGTACTTCGACGCGAGTCGAGGTACCGTTTTTTATACTTCGCGGAAACGCCCGGGGCGGAATACGGAAAAGAAACAAAATCCGGGATATTTTCTCTATATGACCTTTCATATTGAGAAAATATAGGAACCTGTCCTTTCAAAAAATCTTGCTACCTATCCTGTCTTTCCTTTGTCTGAAAAGAATAAAATCCTGATGAAATGAACTTTCCTTGTTCTGTTTTGTTATAATGGTGTGTTTTTCATAGTATTAGATATAAGATTAATTAAAGGGATTGTACCCGCTTGTGACAAGTAAGTACATCAAAGACAGAAGCGTCTGTTTTTTTTGATAAATGTGTAAAAGCACCGGTTCGGCCGAACCGGTGCTTTTTTAATGGGGCATTTTATGTTTTATAACAAATTATTTTGTATGTTTGTAAGGTTAAAACAGAATGTATCTGCAATGAACGTCAGCAAAGTCTTTCAGTTTCTTCGTGATATTCAAACTCATAATAATCGCGACTGGTTTCATGCTCATAAAGACGAATATAAAGCCGCCTGTCTGGAGTTTGAGAATGTACTCACTGAGATCATAACCCGTATTTCCTTTTTTGATAAATCTGTCCGCGGTATCGAAGCCCGTGATTGTACCTATCGTATCCACAGGGATCTGCGTTTTTCACAGGATAAGACACCCTATAAGACCCATTTTGGCGGGTATATCAACGCGAAAGGAAAAAAATCCAATCACTGTGGGTATTATGTACATATCGAACCCGGCAATTGTATGCTGGCCGGAGGAAGCCTGTGTTTGCCTCCCCATATTCTGAAAGCCGTGCGCCAATCTATATATGACAACATTGAAGAATATATTTCTATTGTTGAAGATCCGGCGTTTAAGAAATTCTTTCCTACCGTAGGAGAGGACCCGATCAAAACAGCTCTGAAAGGGTTTCCTAAGGATTTTCCTTATATCGATTACCTCAAATGCAGACAATTTGTTTGTGATTGCCACGTCTCTGACGACTTTTTCTCCGCGGACAATGCTCCCGACCAGATCGGAGAGATCTTCCGGCAGTTCAAACGGTTTGCTGACTTTCTGAACTATACGATTGACGACTATGAATAAAATATATAACTTAAAATAACAGGATTATGGTAGTAGATACATTAGAACATCTGGGGAATTACGCCTCACTGAACCCCTTGTTTCAGGAAGCCATTGATTTTTTGACATCGACCGATCTGAACACGCTGGAAATCGGAAAGATTGAACTCAAAGCCAGAGATCTGGTAGTGAATGTTTCTCAGACTTCGCCAAAAACGAAAGAACAGGCTAAGCTCGAAACCCATAATGAATTTATCGATATACAGATCCCTCTCTCCGGAGAAGAGGTAATGGGCTATACCACCGGAAAAGATTGTCTGCCGGCAGATGCTCCTTACAATCCGGAAAAAGATATTACTTTCTTTGAAGGACTCGCACAGGATTATATCACTGTGAAGCCGGGTATGTTTGCCATCTTCTTCCCCCAGGATGGACATGCGCCGGGTATTACTCCCACAGGAGTAAAGAAGATTGTGGTTAAAGTAAAAGCATAAAGAAATAAACCTGCATACATGGGAAAAACTCTGAAACTTATCCAGAATGATCCGTTGCTGAAACCATTTGAAACTGCGATCAACGGTCGTCATCAGCACGTACTTGACAAAGAAGCAGAACTCACCGGGGGAGGTAAAATCACATTAAGTGATTTCGCATCGGGCTATCTTTATTTCGGGATGCACCGCACGAAGACCGGATGGACCTTCCGTGAATGGGCACCTCATGCTACGGAAATCTACCTGATCGGTACATTCAATGACTGGGAGATAAAAAAAGAATACGCGCTCACACGCCTGGAAGACGGAAAGTGGGAAATAGACCTTCCGCCGACAGCTATCCATCACGGAGATCTGTACAAACTGATCGTCAGATGGGAAGGAGGAGAAGGCGAACGTATTCCTGCCTGGGCTACACGCGTGGTCCAGGATGAGCATACCAAGATATTCTCCGCGCAGGTATGGAGCCCGGACAAGCCGTATGTATTTAAGAAGAAGAACTACAAACCTCATACCGATCCGTTGCTTATCTACGAATGTCACATAGGCATGGCTCAACAGGAGGAAAAGGTAGGTACGTATACAGAGTTCCGGGAAAAAATACTGCCCCGTATCGCGAAGGCCGGTTACAACTGTATACAGATCATGGCTATTCAGGAGCATCCCTATTACGGAAGTTTTGGCTATCACGTATCCAGTTTCTTCGCGGCCTCCTCGCGTTTCGGTACGCCGGAAGAATTGAAGGAGCTGATCGACACCGCTCATGAAATGGGAATTACTGTCATCATGGACATTGTACACTCTCACGCGGTGAAGAACGAGGTAGAAGGGCTGGGCAATTTCGCCGGAGATCCGGATCAGTACTTCTATCCCGGGGCAAGGCGCGAGCATCCGGCATGGGATTCTCTGTGTTTCGATTATGGCAAGAATGAGGTGATCCATTTCCTGCTCTCCAACTGCAAATACTGGTTGGAAGAGTACAAATTCGATGGTTTCCGCTTCGACGGTGTAACCTCTATGCTCTATTACAGTCACGGACTGGGAGAGGCTTTCCTGTCTTATGGCGATTATTACAACGGACATCAGGACGACAACGCGATCTGTTACCTGACCCTGGCCAATGACGTGATCCATCAGGTGAATCCGCATGCCATAACCATTGCCGAAGAGGTATCGGGTATGCCCGGTCTGGCTGCTCCCGTGAAAGAGGGAGGATATGGCTTCGACTATCGGATGGCAATGAATATTCCTGACTATTGGATCAAGATCATCAAGGAGAAGATCGATGAAGACTGGAAACCTTCCAGCATTTTGTGGGAAGTGACCAATCGCAGAAAAGATGAAAAAACCATCTCTTACGCGGAAAGTCACGATCAGGCCCTGGTTGGAGACAAAACGATCATTTTCCGTCTGATAGATGCCGATATGTATTGGCACATGCAGAAGGGAGATGAGAACTATATTGTACACCGGGGAATTGCTCTGCACAAGATGATCCGTCTGGTAACAGCCTCTACGATCAACGGCGGGTATCTGAATTACATGGGTAATGAATTCGGACATCCGGAATGGATCGATTTTCCCCGGGAAGGCAATGGCTGGTCACATAAATACGCGCGTCGTCAATGGGACCTGCTCGACAATCAGAACCTTACCTTCCACTACCTGGGAGATTTTGATGCTGCCATGCTACGGGTGATCAAGAGCGAGAAAAATTTCCAGGCAACTCCGGTACAGGAGATCTGGCACAACGACGGAGATCAGGTCATGGCCTATGAAAGAGGGAATCTGCTGTTTGTCTTCAACTTCAATCCGGTCCGGTCATTTACCGATTACGGATTCCTGGTGGCTCCTGGCACATACGAAGCCATACTGAATACAGACAATGTACTCTATGGTGGAAACGGGCTCACGGATGATACAGTGAAACATTTCACGATTCCCGATCCCTTGTACGCAAAGGAAAAGAAAGAATGGCTCAAACTATACATTCCCGCCCGTACGGCTGTGGTACTCCGTAAAACCGAGTAGTACAACCGATACAAATCCATACAGGAAGGTCTGAAGTGTTCCCCAAATGAAAAATCACCCTTGTTACACTGTTGTAACGAGGGTGATTTCGTTAGATCAGTAGCCCGTATAAATATATACTATCGAAACTACTTGTATTTTTTTATCGTAAATCCTTTTGCTGACCGTCTGGTTGGATACGCCGATCTTCGACTGATGGGTCAACCGTTGATTTGTAAATGGACCCATCGTAAATAGCAAAGCTTCGTGTTTACAGATTTATTTTCAGGATCTTCCCTCCATATCTGCCGATCGTTGTCTCCATCGGTTTATAAGGCAACAGAGAGAGATTCTCTTTCTTTCCGGAAAGCAGATCCACGGCTTCTACCGTTTCCTGTTGCGGGATCTTCATAAAATCAAACGCGTGAGAAGGGAGATTCACAGCTATTTCTACGGGTTGCAGGTCAAAATTCACCAGAACGATCAGCAGCTCAGACTCGTATTTACGCAGAAAAGCATACTGTTTGTGAGAGTTGAATTTCCAGTTCTCATAGTTCACATACATCAGATCAAAAAACAATCCTTTGGAAATTGCTTTTTCTTCCAGGCACAATGTCAGTATCTTACGATAAGTTTGTTGCAGTTGCTTCTCTTCTTCCGAGAGCATCTTTCCGTCAAATGTACCTTCGTTGCGCCAGCGACGGATCGAATCTACACTCCAATAGTCAAATATCGTTGTACGCCCGTCCAGTCCGCTGAATCCTTCATTGTCCATACCCAGTTCTCCCAGCTCCTGACCAAAATAGATCATCACCGGATTGGTATTCATACAGGTTGATACAATAAGTGCCGGCAGTGCTTTACGCGCGTTTCCGGCAAAGAAATGGGACGCGATCCGCTGCTCATCGTGATTTTCCAGGAAGTTGAGCATTTTGTCCTGTATGCCGTCCAGGTTTTGCCAGCATGGGGTAATCGCGGCTGCGGAATCATAGCCGCAGGTAATGTTGCGCAATGTATCGTAAAGCCCAACCTTATCGTACAGATAGTTAAATTTTCCCCGGAAGAGATAATTACGATACTCGTCGGGATTATATATCTCCGCAATAAAAATAAGTTCCGGATAGTCGTCCTTTACCCGGGGGATCACCCATTCCCAGAACTCTACAGGTACCAGTTCGGCCATGTCACAACGAAATCCGTCTACCCCTTTGGAAGCCCAGAACTGCAGGATCTCCAGCATCTTCATCCAGGTATCCGGATTGGGAGAGAAGCAGCAATTGCGGCAATTCATGTAATCTACACCGTAGTTCAGCTTCACTGTTTCGTACCAGTCCGTAACATTCGGATATGCGTCAAAGCGATCGTTGCCAGTGGCCCTGGCAGGGTATTCCCTGTAGGGAACTGCTTCTCCGGCCTTCATATCAAATTGTCCGTGCAACTCCGTATGGGGTATGTAGTAGAAATTATTGTACGGACTGAACGCGTAATCCGGATTGTCATGTCCTCCCAGGGGAGCAACCCCATCCGGAAGCTGGTCCGAATGGTACTGACGCGCTACGTGGTTGGGAACAAAATCAATAATCACTTTCATCCCGTTGTCATGGGTACGTTTTACCAGCTTTTCAAACTCCTGCATGCGGTCGGGTACACTCACTGCCAGGTCCGGATCAATGTCGTAATAATCTTTGATAGCATAAGGAGATCCGGCTTTTCCTTTCACAATCGCAGGATGGTCTTTCCGGATACCATAGGCTGTATAATTGGTCTGGGTAGCATGTTCAATCACACCTGTATACCAGATGTGGGTAGTTCCCAGTTTCCGTATCTCCTGAAGTGCTTTGTTGGTAATATCATTCATCTTTCCGCAACCGTTCTCGGTAATGTCGCCATTGTAGGTACAGGCAGGAGTAGAATTACCAAACAGGCGGGTAAAGATCTGATAAATAACGAATTTATTGTTTTCCATAATAGAAGTATAATCTGTGATACATATGTTATAAGGTCACGGTTCTCTGTTCCCGGAAGCTACGGAAAGCGGCTTCAATGATACGAATGCCATTGATCACGCTACGTGCATCTGTCAGCAAAGGCTTTCCCCGTCTGAGATGTTCCGCTATATTTTCATAAAAACCTCCATAGTTCCCGGGAATTCCCGGATAGGGAGTACGAAACTCTTTTCCCTCCGGAGTTACCTTATGAAGTATGCCCCATTCGGCTTCGGTCTCTTCTCCCCAGTGAGGCCGATCCGGTGTCTGTCCTTCCAGCAAAGCGGCTTCCTGTTTGTCTGTGCCATGTTTCACATACGACCCCTCGGTCCCATGCAGCACAAAACGGGGTTCCGGTTCACACATCAGATAACTGGCTTTTAATGTGATCTTTACCTCAGGGTCCTGAACAGGCCTGTTCAGACGAATAATGAAATAATCATCAACCATACCCCCTGCTCGCATAGTTGCTATGTCCGCGTATACACTTTCCGGCATTCCAAACAGCACAAGAGCCTGATCGATCAGGTGGGAACCCAGATTGTAGGTCAGCCCTCCTCCCAGTTCCCCGGTTTCCTTCCAGGTACCGGGCTTGATGAAATTGCGGTAGCGTGCGAAAGTAGATTCAAATTCTACCAGGCGTCCCAGTTCTTTTGTTTCAAGAAGTTGTTGTATGGTGAGGAAATCCGCATCCCACCGACGGTTCTGATAGACACTCAGCATACGTCCTTTTTGCTCTGCCAGCGCGATCAGTTCTTCCCCCTGCCGGGTCGTAGAGGTAAAGGGTTTTTCCACCACCACATGTTTGCCCGCTTCCAGTGCCAGACGGGTATAGTCGTAGTGGGTATGGTCGGGAGTGTTCACTACGATCAGTTCAATCTCCGGATCTTCCAGCAAGGCATCGAAACCGCGTACGATCCGTGTCTGGGGATAACGCTCCTTAGACAATTCTTTGCTGCGCTCTACGATGCTGTGAAGCCGGAAATGAGGATTCGTATCCAGAAAAGGGGCATGGAATACCTGTCCCGACATACCATACGCCGCAAGTGCCGTTTGTATCACCTCCATATACTTTTATTTTCTTCCAGTAATTGTTTCAGTATCTCTGTTGCTGTTTTGTAGCCCTGTTCAAATATCTCCTCTGCTTTTTCCAGCTCGGTATTGCTATATCCTTTCAGATTGTAAGGCTCGATCAGCAGGTCACATTTCTCCCTTTCGTAAAAGGTATTGGCGCGAAACATGAAATGATAAGATCGCATGGCTATACTGACAATATTCATTTTATATTTTTCGGCCATAAGCGGACTGACATTTATCCCTATGACCCTTTCACATTCGGAACGGATGATAGACACCGGAAGGTTACAGAATACCCCTCCGTCTACGTAGTGTGTGTCTCCGATCTGTACAGGAGAGAACAATACCGGCATACAACACGACGCGGCTACCCGCTCGGCGATGCTTCCGGTGCGGAACTGTACACTGCGCCCATGGTCCAGATCGGTGGCCACAATGATAAATGGTGTCTGCAGATCCTCTATGTTCCTGGCACGGAGCTTACTTTTGAGAAAGTCGATAAACTCGCACATGTCGAACAGCCCCACTTTAGGTAATACGAGCTTGGTCAGGTTCTGAAATTTATGTCCGGCAAAATGTCCCACCACTTCATAAGGCTCATTTCCATCTGCGTACAATGCGCCAGCCAATGCCCCGGCACTCACGCCGGAGATGATGTCTGGCTTGATATCATGTTCCAGAAGAGCCTGCATCACACCCAGATGAGCAAATCCTTTGATAAATCCGCCACTCAACGCATAACCGATCTCATAGGGTTTACCTATACGATTTGTCACTTTCATCGTTTGTCTGTTTTTTTCGAAATCGCTACGAAATTACTAAATTTTCCGGAAGCAGAGGAAGATAAGAGTATGTTATTTACGATTTACGGATTTACGATGTACGATTTAAAATGCAACCTGATCTATGGAATGATTTACATGGATAGAATATGCAACATCTATGATTTCCGGATGTACAATCGTACATCGTAAATCAGTACATCGTAAATCAGTAGATCCTTTCGTTCTTTTGTTGTGCAACTGGTTTTCAGAAACCGAAATCATCAATTACAGTTTCGGTCTTTTCGTGCTCTTCGAAAGGTTTTGCGGGCAGATGGACCGGGTTCCCTTCAATATGTACAGCGCGGTACGGACGTGCCGGACATACATACTCACATCCTCCGCATCCGACACAGATATCCCGATCTACTTCGGGGATCGTGAGTCCGTCTTTATAGGGGATCATTGCAATGGCCTGTGTGGGACAATGTTCCGAACAGGCTCCGCAACTGGTACCGTCGGTGTAAACGATACAGTTCTCTTCGATAAAGACTACATACCCCATCTGGGTCAGGTGTTTCTCTTCTACGGTCAGGGGCCTGATCGCTCCATTGGGGCAGATGTCTCCACATACAGTGCAGTCGAAATTGCAGAATCCTTTCTCAAAATTAATGGTGGGCTGCATCACTCCACCCAGGTCATACTCCATGAAAGCCGGTTTGATGATGCGTGACGGACATTTGCCTACACATAAATGACAGGCTGTGCAACGCGATTGAAAATGTTCTCTGCTTACAGATCCCGGCGGGGTGATGGGATGTTGTCTTTCATACGCTTTTCCCTGTCCGGTTGCCAGAGATTGTGCCTTAGCCAGGATCTTGGGAGTGACAGTGGCAGTCGTTACTCCTGCCATCAGGAACCTTCTTCGGGCTGTATCCGTTGGTGTATCCGCTTTTTTTCGCGCCAGCGGAGTAGGAGAGTGCTTTCTGCCGGCAGGAGTCCAGACAGTTGAAACACGCTACACATCGGCTATGATCTACTGTATGTTCCTTGCTGTTGATACAGGAGGCTTTACAGACAGAGGCACATTTTCCGCAACTGTTGCAGAGGTCCGGATCCATGCGGACCCTGAATAGGGAAAACCGGCTCAATATTCCCAGTGTGGTACCTACCGGACAGATGGTGTTGCACCAGGTACGTCCGTTCTTCCACGCCAGAAAGCCGATACCAAGCAACGTCAGAAGAGCTACTCCGAAGGAGACATATTCACGGACAGAGACTTCGACCTGATAAAACGTATAATTGCCGTAACCCGAGAAAACAGACTCCAGTAGATTGTTACCCAACAGATAAAGTGGTTTGAACAGGTTGATGGCTACGCGTCCGTACGCGCTGTAAGGATCTGCCAGATTAAGCAACAAACCGAATCCACACAAGGAAGTGATCACAACTACCCCTGCAACTCCCAGCCGCAGCCAGGTCTTTGCCCGACTGTAGGTATATCTTTTCTTTTTACCGATGCGTTTAGAGAGTTGCCCTGATATATCCTGATAAGTGCTCAACGGACAAACAGATGAACAATAGATCCGTCCGAACAGTACAGTCAATACCACCCATACCAACAAAATGATCACACTCCGGGAGAGCAGGGCAGGTATCAGTTGTATATGTGCCAGCCCGTGAAATTGCTGCGGTATCAGCCCGGCAAAATCCAGGAAATAAAATGTGATCAATATAAAGACGACCAGTGAGAGAGTCACGCGAAGCGTCCTGAGTATGTTTTCCTTCATTACTATTCAATTAAGTGTTGTCCGGTGATCTGTTTTGTAGAACATGAATGGGCAAACGTATGATCCATTGTATAATCCATCAGATGTGCATATATGTTATACAACTGTACCACGGATACAAAAACATATACACACAAATAGAGAGATGCGAATATGCGTCTTTACGTGTGTATGCTCCCGTCCGGATATTTTTACTTAGCATGTAATCCCGTATGGGGCACAACGAAGAATTAAATCGTAAATTGTAAATTGTCTAATCGTAAATCCCTTTACATTCTGATCCGTTTCACATTCAGCTTGTCCAGATCCATGGTCCCAAGCTGTAAGGATTGTCCGTTGGCCAGGTGCCCTACAGTGTCCAGCGGCATTTCCCGTACCTGATTGAAGAAGCGCGCCGCAGCAGTATCTACAGCCACAATGTTGGGTGAGACAAACAGCCCTTTAGCCAGCACTACGTCCGCTTCCGAACGTCCTCTGGGACCATTGGTTTTCAGGATCCGATACGCGTCCACCACATTCAATACAGGTTTTTTCTGCAATGTACATACATCAGCAATACATTGCTGCAGGTCGTTCTGATGGAAATATCCCCGATCCCACACAATTCCCATGAGGTTTTTCATAGAGATGGTCAGATTGGCACCTCCGTGATTTTTCAGGATAGGTACATTGATCCATACATCACAATTCATAATGGCTTCGTGTATCTTGGCAGACTTCAGCTTTTTGCCCTGAGGGAGATTTACCAAACGATAGTAAGACTCCAGGTGGGCAGGCATCACCTTAGCGCCCGCCGCTTTTGCCGCCGCCTCAATGCCGCTGTTCTTGTAACACTTCTGCCAATCGTCACAGGTATGATCGAAGACAGTCACCTCTTTGGCGCCGGCGGCGAAACATTGTTTGATGATCTCGCTCACCAGTTTCGGGTTGGTATTCCCTGCCAGTTCGGGTACCTTATCCCAACCGATATTGGGTTTGATCACTACTTTCTGACCGGGCTTCACAAATTGTTTCATTCCCCCCATCTCCTCTATGGCTTTGCGGAACATCGCTTCGGGTTCTCCACCCATAACGGCCACCAGATCCACAGAGGCATTGTTCTCATCCAGGAAGGTCTGCCTGAGCAGATCCATCGCTTCCGATCGCTGTACGGTAGCCACAGCACCCGCGATGGCAACTGTCTTTAAAAAATCTCTTCTGTCCATTCTTTGTTCGGGGTTGATTCCTCCGGGCAGTGATTACTCAACGACCTGAGGAACATGAATATATGGAAATTACTTGCGATCTGAACGTATTAAATGATCCACGGAAAACAAAAGCAGGTCTCGTCGAACAACGCATAATCCGCTGTTCCGTTGACTGCGAATGTACGGATAAACGCCGCCTCTTTCAGTAGCTCACAGGCAAACCGGATCGTTGTCCCTGTTTTGATCCGGTCGTCTACCATCAGGATCCGTTTTCCTTTACATTCAAAATCCATCGGAGCCAATAGTTGCGGGTGTTCGAACCGCGGCTTTTGATTCTCATCACGCAGGTTGATACGAAGCAGCCGGACCTCTTTCTGCAAACGTTGGTTGATAATGCCGGCAGGTACGATCCCGCCATTGGCAATGGCAACCACCAGGTCGAACTCGTCGTGAAATTCAATGGAGCGGAAACGCTCCATCACCTCTTCCAAAGTCCTTGCCATGGATCAGAGACGGGCCAAAACTTTCAACAAGGCACACCCGCCCAACCATTGGATCAGCATACCCGGAATACCGATGCGGAAATCCTGTACAGCTACATACCAGCTACCTTCCCAGGCCCATTCAAAAGCGGTGCCTGCTACCTGATAGGCAAGTACTACACCCAATAGTGCCAACAAAGAAACCTTACCTGTACGGTGCGCTGCATACGCGGCTACGCCGGCAAGCAATACCGATTTGACCAGAATGGCAGGCAATACTGCCGCAGGAGGCATCTGAAAGAGTACATGATTGATCACAGGAGACAATACAGCGGTGAGCAGGCCGACGGTAAAGCCATATTTATAAGCGGCAATCAAGGTAAAGAAATAGATCGGCAGCAAGGTCAGGCCACCGGAAGGGATCAGGTGAGCCAACTGAGGCAGGATCAGATTGCCTGCCACAAATAGCAGAGCAAACATATACGTCTTTACATTGCTGTAATTCAGGGAATAGAGTTTAACTGTTGATTCCATTTCAAATATAATATTAAGAGATTTACAATTGACAAATGTACGATTTACGATTGAAAAACCAAAGGATTTACGATGTACCGATATACGATTCACCATTGAAAAACCAAAATATTTACAATTTATAATTGGGATTACATAGTAAATTGCATATACCTCATTAACCCGTATTTAAAATCGTAAATCGTACATTTGTAAATCGTAAATCTCTTCATGTGTATATAAGTTCGTAATTCATAGTGCCCAGCCCGATCTTTTCGGCATGGGTCAGCCCGGCCAGCCAGTCGGTGTCCGGATGCAGCAGGTGAAACTTGTCACAGGCACACTTTTCATCGTGAGGATGTGCTTCTGAAAGCACATTGTTGGCCGGTAATATCGGTGCTTGTGTCACCAGGTCGGCACATGCCTTATCCAGTGCCACGGGATCGAAGGAGGCCAGGATACCCAGGTCGGGAACAATAGCCGCGTCGTTGTGGTTCCAGCAATCGCATTCCGGAGAGACATTCATGATGAAGCTCACATGAAAATGGGGTTTGTTTTTCACTATCGCCAGTGTATATTCGGCAATTTTGTAATTCAGACGTTCAGACGTGTCTTCGTCTCCCATCACAGCGGCACTGTACTGGCACAAAGCCACACACTGACCACAGCCCACACAGCGATCGTAGTCGATCTCTGCTTTCCGTTCTTCTCCCAGATGCACGGCATGGTGAGCGCAAAACTTCACACAGATGTTACAGCCTATGCAGTTTTCCTGCGCGATCCGCGGTTGTGAAGCACTGTGCAGTTCCATTTTTCCTGCCACGCTGGCACATCCCATCCCCAGGTTTTTCAATGCTCCGCCAAACCCCGACTGTTCGTGTCCTTTGAAGTGATTCATACTGATCACCACATCCGCGTCCATCACTGCCCGCCCGATCTTGGGAGCTTTGCAATACTCACCGTCAAGGGGCACTTCTACACAGTCTGTTCCTTTCAGTCCGTCGGCAATGATCACCTGGCAACGTGCCGATATCGGATTGAATCCGTTCTCCATGGCACTTTCCAGATGGTCCACAGCATTGGACCGTCGTCCCGAATAGAGAGTATTACTGTCTGTCAGAAAGGGTCTGGCCCCCTGTCGACGGAGCAGATCGGCCATTCGGGCCGCGTAGTTCGGGCGTATATAAGCTAAGTTGCCCGGTTCGCCGAAGTGGATTTTGACAGCTACGAAATTATCCTGAAGCGGAAGAGATTCGATCCCTGCCTTTCTGACTAATTTTTCCATCTTATCCAACAGGTTGGAACGAGGAGTCGTACGCAGGTTGGTAAAGTATACTTTAGAAGTTTCCATATCCGAAATCTGTGTGTTGGTAATTTGCAAAAGTAAATCTATTCTTTGTGTTTTTTATTACAAAAAAACAATATTCATGGCTCTCAGAGATTATTTAGAAACGATATAGATAACACTCTTCACTGATCTCCGTACCCAAAAAACGACAACTCTCTTTCTACATAAAAAATCCGGGCATACCCTATGATGTATGCCCGGAATAAAGTCTGAGAACAAAGGCTTTCGCAAGAGTCTGTTCTCCAATCCTTACCTAATATTTATTCCCAACCCGGATTCTGGGTCAGTGTATATCCTTTGTCTTTATACGTTGTGATCTGCGCGGCGGGTACGGCTCTCAGGTAATTTCTTTCCGAAGTGAGTTCGCCTTCATTAAATACACGCAGAGCGGTATTGTAGCTGTTGTAATAATGAATATATCCTTTGTCCGGTGCGGAAGAATGATCTTCGGGATTATAGAGCACCACATCCTCTGAAATTCCGGGATAGTCTGCTTTATCTATCCATGCTCCCAGGATAGTAAGAGAAAGAGAGGAGGGATCTCCTGAATTCAGGTAAACAAATTTGCCCCAGCGTTTCAGGTCGTCTCCGCGTCTTCCTTCCATCATCAACTCCGTGCGGCGCTCTCTGCGGATCTCCCACAGGATTGGATCTACGTCCATATCCCTGTCGGGGTCATCAATAACCGTTCCATTTACGATCAGGCTGTTTCCGCCAAGTGTCACCGCAGGCATGGTTCTGACCACAGCAGGGCTTTCTCCCCATTTGGTCAGCTGGCGTTTCCGGATCTGGTTGATAGACTTATCCAGATCTTCCTGTGTGAAGGCACTTCCACCCAGGGTGCTGATCTCATAATGTGCTTCCACATAATTGAGCAGAACCTCGGCGTAACGAATGATGGGAGCGTCTGCCGGACTACGAATCCCTGTTGTATAGTCCAGCCTTTGTTCGAGCCACTCCTCGTTCAGGAATTTTTTAGTAACAAACCCGGTAGGTGACACAGCGGAGAAAAGTCCGGAGTTCATGATACGCAGGGAGTCCACAATGGTCTCATACAAACGTGGGTCGCGATCCTTAAACGATTCCTCAATCCGTATGTCATTCTTATTATACAAAGGAGATTGTCCGATAGGCAGTCCGTCTAAGCAGAGATAACTATTGATTGCATCCATGGTGACACCCCCTTGTTCCTGGGGCTCCAGTGCGTTATACGACATCAGGGAATTTCCTTGTACACCAGTCGCATACTCTCTGTAAAAAATGATCTCCGGATTTCCGGCCAGACTTTCACTGCTGAACAACGCGTTGTATGTATTGCCGATGGCATATACATTTGAGTTCATCACCGTTTGCGCGCCATCTATAGCAGCCTGGAAAAACTTCCTGAGTTCCTCATCACTCACTTTCTGCGAAGAAGAACCGATGGTAGTTCCATGATATTTGAGCCAGGTCGCATGATACAGCATATCGCGTGACATCATCGCCGCAACCAGGTATTTGTGTACCTGCCTGTTGCCGTCATCAGCTCTCACATTCTCTGTCGCATATTCATAATCTTCCTGTATCTTACCTATAACCAACACCTTACTGTCTCTGTCTTTATACAAAATGGCTTCGTCGGCAGGGTCTACCACTGTATCTATGTAAGGAACATCTCCATAGGCTTTGACCAACGTACTATAGGCCATGGCGCGGAAAAAACGGGCTACCCCCATCCAGTGGTTTTTGGCCTCCTGATCTATATCCATACCAGGAATCTCTTCCAGCATGATATTTGCTTTGCGGATGATCTTATTGTGATCGGTCCACACCGTAGCCGACGCGTTTACTCCTGACACATTGGTCGTGGGGAAAAAGAGGCGGTTGGTGCGTTCCGTATCCGGATATATCAACAAAAAGTCGTCGTTATAACTGTCTCCGGAGAAATAGCCGCCGAAAACCGTATAATCCGTGCCATACCCCAGGAAATAGGTAGAGTAGAAGTCCTGTGCATATGCCCGCAGACTTACCTCATCTACCCAGTAGGAATCATTTGTCAATTTGTCATAAGGATCTCTGTCCAGAAAGCTATCGCAACTCCATAAAGAAGCACATACGAACAGATAGCCTATATATTTAAAATATGTTTTCATATCTGTATTTTTTTATTTTACCAAGGATTCTATTTCTGATCCGTTTTAAGTTTCGTTACAGGGTCAGTTGCAATCCGAAAGAGAGTGTTCTCTGATAAGGATAACTCCGTCCGAAGTTGCGGCTATCCGCAGAACTGTCTACATAGCGGATATCGATCTCAGGATCTATATCTGGTTTCACTTTGGAGAATTCAAACAAATTCTCTCCGGTAAAATAGATCCTCAGATTCTGGATATAGGCTTTCATGGTCAGAGATTTCGGAAGTGTATAGCCCACTGTCAGTGTTTTGCATCTCAGGTAAGCCATATTCAACAGGTATCTGTCGTTTATCCGATAGTTGCCATTTGCAGATTGCGCGTAGATATAAGGGCGCGGATAGAACGCGTTGGTATTGTCCGGCCGCCAGTAATCTTCTGCTCCTTTGTAATAAGGCTCACCGGAAGTATAACCGGGAAGCACCTGATTACCCATGGCCCAGAGATCGCGTTTGCCCACTCCCTGGAAGAAGATATTGAAATCAAAGTTCTTATAATCCAGACCTACACTGAATCCGTATTCATACCTGGGAAGCATATTCCCGATCACACAATAGTCGCCGGGCGCGTCTGTAGTAGTGCCTTTTGTTATGATATTATCACCATCCAGGTCTTTATAGAGCACATCTCCGGGAGCAAACTGATAACCGCCCGGGAACATCTGGGATTGATCGGGAAGGTGTGAAAGCAGGTTCCCGTTGGAATCAAAATCGCTTTCCTGAAGCAGGCGATCTACCTTCAATCCCCAGATATCTCCCAATACCATTCCTTTCTGGTAATAATCTGCTGTCGCGTACCAACCGGTGCCGTTCCCGTTGTAATCCGGCATAATGGTATTCGTATTCCATTTGGTTATTTTCGTCTGGTAGCCAGTAACCTGCGCGCCTAACGTTACCCGAAGGCCATTGGCAAACTGATGTCTGAAATCTACTGCCAGTTCCCAACCCTGCGTCTGCATGGCACCCATATTTTCCACCGGACTATCTGCACCCAATACCGTGGGCAGATTGGAGGCGGCTAATATATCGCTGGTAGTTCTTCTGTACCAGTCGAAGGTAGCTCCCAACTTATCTTCCAGAAACCGCACATCCGCTCCGAAGTCTATGGTCCTTACTTTTTCCCAGGTCAGACTTTTAGAAACCACTTTCGGAGTACTGACAGAGGTCTGTTTCGTTCCGTCGATGATCCAGCTATCCGTCTGTCCGTCCATGGTCTCGATAAAGCGGTTCAGTCCGACATCCTGGTTACCCACTGTTCCGTAAGAAGCTCTTAATTTCAGGGTGGAAAGCGCCGGATAGAGCGGGCGCATAAATTCCTCTTCGGAGATCCGGTATCCCGCGGAAACAGACGGGAAGAAAGCAAATCGCTCGTTTTTCGGAAAACGGGAAGATCCGTCGTAGCGTCCGTTGACCTCAAGCAGATACCGATCTTTATAGCTATAATTGGCACGTGCGAAAAATCCGGCCACCGCCCAGCTGGTATGGGTAGAACCTACAGTCGCATCTCCGACCGCCAGTCCAAGCTCGGGTTTATCCTGACTCAGCAACCCCATTTTCTGTGCCCAGATATAGCGGTAACTGCTTTCTTCGATATTTGAACCGGCCATTACTTTGAAATCATGTTCTTTGATCTTTCTGGAATAGGTAGCTACCACATTGGTTGTCAGCATTTGTGTACGGCCCCTCTCTTCCCGGGCATAGTCGGTACTGGCGGCTGCATAGTTGCCATACGAATCGACCATTTCCTGCAAAGATGTCTTTGCACTGAAAATATCATATCCATAGAGTTTCCCACCGTTCTCGTTGTTGCGTGCTTCAATGGAAGTATAATACATATCTACATCCACAGTAAGGTCTTTGATTGGCTTAATCGTAACTCCGCCTCCGATGCGCAGATAGTCCTTTTTGTTATGTGTCCGGGTGGCCTGTTCCAGGTCTGCAAGTGAACTCCGGAACGATTTTCCTTCGTAAGTGCCATAGGGGTACATCGGCTGCCAGCGATAGAGATAGTACAAATAGTCGTACAGGTCACTGTTGTAATTAAAGGGCTTGGACAGATCCGATTTGGTGAAAGTCGCGTTTCCGCGGATAGAGATGTATCTGTTGATCTCTGTGTTGAAAGTCAGGTTGGCATTGTAGCGTTCGTATGTATCCGCGTTTACTTTGGTGAGCCCCTCCTGATTGAGATATCCCAAGGTCACGCCATAGTTGGTTCTTCCGTTACCGCCATTGATCGAAACATTATGAGTCTGCTGAGGCATCCATTTTTTGATGCACATATCGTACCAGTCCCATGTCCGGTAAAAATGCATACCTGTATCGTCAATCTCAAAGTCACGGCCATACACCATTTCCCGGCCCAGTCCTTTGCCGTTCCCATACTGTTCGGACCATGCTTTCATTTTGTCTATTGTCTGCTGGTCCACATTTATATTACCTACTACAGTATAAGAGTTATTCCCACTGGAGTTCATAACTCCGGCCAGGTTGATCTCCGCCTGCTGCCAGCCAGGCAACTGGGTAGGTTTTGAAGTAGGGGTACGCCAGGCAAAGTTATTGGAATATTTTACGGTTACTTTTTCATTCCGCTGTCTGGCCTTTGTGGTGATCAGGATCACACCAAAGGCCGCACGCGCGCCATAGATACTGGAAGAAGCAGCGTCTTTCAGGACGGAGATAGATTCAATATCGTCCGGATTCACCAATGTCAGGTCTGTGATCTCTACGTTATCCACAAGAATAAGAGGATTGGAGTCGCCGTTGGGTGAGCCCACTCCTCCTCTGATCTTAATCGTCGGAGCACCACCGATCTCTCCCGAGCGGGTAGAGACTGTAAGCCCGGGAACGGCTCCCTGCAAAGCACGTCCGATATCCGTGATCGGACGACTGTCTATGGTCTTTCCTACATCCACCGAAGCTACGGCACCGGTGAGGTTGGCTTTTTTCTGGGAGCCATATCCGACCACCACTACCTCATCCAGCAGTTTGGTATCTTCTCTCAGGGTAATCTGCATATTCGGTTGTGCCTTTATTTCCTGAGGCTTATATCCTATATAGGTGATGAGAAGGATCGCATTTTCGGAGACATTCAGGGAGAAACGTCCTCCTATATCAGTGATAGTACCATTGCTGGTACCCTTTTCCATGATGCTTGCGCCGATCACCGGATCACCGGATACGTCGGTGACTATTCCGGTGACTGTCCGGGATTGCTGCCGCATATACATTCCGTCCGGATCGGCAACAGATGAAGCCTGATGAGCCATGACAACGCCATTTCCTGTCAGAAAAGCAGCAAAAGTCAGCGTCGCGAGGAATTTATAAGAGACGGTTACTCTTTTTTTGTGATTTCCATTCATACAAGACTGATGATTTGAAGTTTTTAATTGATGTGTTTTATGATTTTTAGAATAAGTTCTGACTGAACTTGGAACAAAAGTTTATCCATTTAACTCTTTGCAGAAAAACAGCCTGGGTGTTAATTCATAAGCAATGATTTTTTAATTAGATTTATATAAATTATTCAGTTAACATCTGATCAGGTAGATCATCTGGTTATCAGTTTCTGGTAATAAATAAGACACAGTTCCTCTCTTAAGGAGTCTATCAGGTAAAATTCTATCTATGTTCATCAAAAACAGTTGCTCTTCGGTCTGATAGTAAATCAAAGGTAAGATATATTTTTAAATCATGAACAATATTTATATGTTTTTTTGATTTATAATCAAAAATTCACAATATTCTCTTTCCTTTCCAAGTTCAGTCAGAACTCATGGTACATAAGATCATGCAGTAAAAAAGCGTTGGACAAAGTGAAAAAGTATGATACAAAGTGTATAAGGATGGCCTCCATACAGTTTTTACTTTTGTAAGAACTGACCGTCTCTCATCTCGTTAGGTATATATGTATGTAGTGTGGTAAATACTTGGCTGAAAACTAACTCTGATTTCCCAGAGCGTTATATGAAATACGTTGATCTGCCATTCATCACGTTAGGATAGATTCATTTTTCTATGTTCAGACAACTTATTTCTACCTGGAGACAATGTCATTCCTGTTTTACGGCTTTTTTCTTTTATACAGAATTTATATATAAGATAATATTCAAAATAAAATATAACGAAATAAAAAAAGCAGGAGAGTAGGTGAATCAGAGCCATAGAATATACCGAACAGACAAAACAGTAGAAATCCGGGTAGAAAACAGACTTTTAGAAAAGTCTGTTCTTTCTTCAAATAAGTTATATAGAACAAGCAACCTGCGTAAAAGCCTGAGGTGGTTTTCATGCAGGTTGCTTACCCTCTGCGGATGGGTCTGAAAACGAACTCACTTCTCAGACAGCCTCCATCCATATCAAACAGATCCCCGATCCGGTCAGAGGATACCGTGTGCAGTGACCGAAGGTTCAATTTTTTTAATCATTCCCTGAAGTACGCTCCCTGGTCCGCACTCCGTAAAGTCAGTAGCTCCATCCGCAACCATATTTTGTACGGTTTGTGTCCAGCGTACGGAAGCCGTCAGCTGAGCGACGAGATTTTTCTTGATCTCTACCGGATCCGTATAGGGTTTCGCATCCACATTCTGGTAGACCGGACATTGGGGAGTCTGTATCTCTGTCGCGTGGATGGCTGCTTCTAGTTCTATACGGGCAGGTTCCATCAGCGGCGAATGAAAAGCACCGCCCACTTTCAGCGGGAGGGCACGTTTGGCACCTGCCGCTTTCATCAACTCACAGGCTTTTTCTATGCCTGCGACAGATCCGGAGATAACGATCTGTCCCGGGCAATTGTAATTGACAGGTACACATACTTCATCTGTAAGGGAAGCGCAGATCTCTTCTACTTTTTCGTCGGAAAGCCCCAGAATGGCTGCCATGGTAGAGGGTTGTGCCTCACAGGCTTTCTGCATAGCAATGGCGCGCGCATATACCAGTTTCAACCCATCTTCAAAAGAGAGGGCACCCGCGGCTACCAATGCCGAGAATTCTCCCAGAGAGTGTCCGGCAGTCATCTGCGGCCGGAACTCATCTCCCATACACAAAGCGGAAATTACCGAGTACAGGAATACCGCAGGCTGAGTCACTTTGGTCTGGCGCAGATTTTCATCCGTACCTTCAAACATTATATCCGTTATACGATATCCCAGGATATCGTTTGCTTTCTCAAATAATTCTTTTGCCAAAGGAGAGGTCTCATACAGATCCTTGCCCATTCCTACAAACTGAGCACCCTGGCCCGGAAATACAAATGCTTTCATATTCACGTAGTTTTATGATGGTTCTTAAAAACGGGGCAAAGGTAGGGAAATTTCATGAAAACATACTATAACACCACCATTTTTACAGGGTCCGATGAATGGCATACAGGGCCGTTCCCATGGCCTGTACGCACCTGTTGTCCGGCCTGTATGGCCTGTGTCAGGTAACTCTTCGCCTTTCCCACCGCATCGGGGAGGGGATGCCCCAACGCGATATAAGTGGCAATAGCCGAAGACAACGTACAACCTGTACCATGGAGGTTGCCCGAATCGATCTTCGGTCCGGAGAAGCGATACATCTGCTCCGGGGTGAAAAGAAGGTCTGTCATCTCTTTTCCGGTCAGGTGTCCTCCTTTTATCAATACAGACGAACAACCCTGTTCCTGCAACCGCCGGCCGGCCTGCTGCATCTGCTCTTCGTTGCGGACAGTAAGCCCTGTGAGTCTTTCCGCTTCATCCAGATTAGGGGTGATCAGGGTACAAAGTGGAAACAACTCCGCGCGAAGTGCCTCCGGAACTTCGTCACGGATCAGCTTTTGCCCGGCTGTGGAAGCCAATACCGGATCATATACCACCTGTGAAGGCCGGAAGCGCCGCAAGGCTCCGGCTATGGCACCTACATTCTCCAGGGTCGCTACCATTCCTATTTTTACCACGTCGGGACACAGATCTTCACACACGGCAAGGATCTGCCGGCTCACTACATCGGCAGACACCGGATACACTTCTTTCACTCCCCTTGTATTTTGTATGGTAAGGGCGGTGATGGCAGCAGCTCCATAGCCACCCAACGCGGCAATGGTCTTCAGATCGGACTGTATACCGGCACCGCCGGAAGGGTCTGATCCGGCTATAGAGAATACGATCGGGTATCTTTTCATAAAAAACGCGATAGATGGATATCGTATACAAAGGTATGGGAAATAAAGCAAAACAACAAACGGGTATACTGTATATAATACAATAAGTATCGGCTGTCCGGAAATGAAAATCGGAGACCGTACGGAGTTCGCATTCTCCTTCAAAACCTTGTTGTAGGCCATACAATAAGGTCTTCCTCCGGCATGCGACAGAAAGTTAACTTATCCGGAACAAGAAGATAACAAATGCATATTGTATACAATAAGATAACTATGTATCTAAAAAATAGTGTTTTATAACATGATTTTTTGCTTTTTATAAGTTTGGAAATTGATGATCCGGAATTATATTTGCATCCGTAAAACACATCTATCATGGACAATCTACAGAAAATTCCTCCTTTGGCAAACAATCATATCTCGGTGGATTGTGTGGTCATCGGATTTGACGGAGAGCAACTGAGAGTATTACTTGTGAAGAGAGAAGCGGAAGATGACGGCCGGGTCTATCACGACATGAAATTGCCGGGCAGTCTCATTTATATGGATGAAGATCTGGACGCAGCGGCCAAACGCGTACTGAATGAGCTGACGGGGATACGCAATGTGAACCTGACCCAATTCAAAGCGTTTGGCTCGAGAAACCGGACCAGCGATCCGAAAGATGTGCGCTGGCTCGAACGCGCCATGCAGTCGAAGGTAGAACGCATTGTCACCATCGCCTACCTGGCCCTGGTGAAGATAGATCGTACACTCAGCCTGCATCTCAACGAGCACGAAGCCTCCTGGGTGGCATTGAAAGACATCGGTTCGCTGGCATTTGATCACAATCTGATCATCAATGAAGCTCTGGTATTCATCCGCCAGTTTGTCGAATTCAATCCGTCTATGTTGTTCGACCTGTTGCCCCGTAAATTTACGGCATCGCAGTTGCGGATCTTATACGAACTGGTGTATGACAGACCGGTGGATGTATGTAACTTCCATAAGAAGATCGCTCTGATGGAGTATGTAGTTCCTCTGGAAGAACATCAGAAAGGAGTAGCACACCGGGCTGCGCGATATTACAAGTTTGACCGGAAGATCTATAACAAGACAAGAAGATGAAGAGATTTACGATTGACAGATTTACGATGTACGATTTGACGAACCAACGGTCGACAAAGTCAATCGAAGATCGGCGTAGCCAACCAGGCGGTCAGCGAAGGGATTTACGATGTACGATTTAGAATACGATACAATCCATTGTAAAGGGTTGGGAGAATGAATGGCAACGATATATACTATAAATAAATCTGATACACTGTTATGTTTCTATTGGGATATGATATTGGAAGTTCGTCCGTGAAGGCGAGTTTGGTAAACGCGGTAACCGGTAAATGTGTCGCATCGGCGTTTTACCCGAAAACGGAAGCGGCTATCATAGCCGTACATCCGGGGTGGGCGGAGCAAGATCCGGAGAGTTGGTGGGAAAGCCTGAAACTGTCTACACAATCTGTGTTGCAACAATCCGCAGTGGATCCCGCAGCGATCAAAGCCATTGGTATTTCTTACCAGATGCACGGTTTGGTGTGTGTAGACAAACAGCAGCAGGTATTGCGTCCGGCTATCATCTGGTGCGATTCGCGTGCTGTTCCCTACGGGCAAAAAGCCTTTGAGACCCTGGGAGAGGAGAAATGCCTGTCGCATCTGCTCAATTCACCCGGGAATTTCACCGCTTCCAAGCTGGCCTGGATCAGGGACAACGAACCGGACATCTACCAGCAAATCAATAAGGTCATGCTGCCAGGGGATTACATCGCCATGAAACTGAGCGGAGAGATCTGCACCACTGTCTCCGGACTCTCGGAAGGAATATTCTGGGATTTCAAAGAAAACAAAGTGGCAGACTTCCTGATGCGGTATTATGGTTTTGATGACTCGCTACTGGCAGAGATCCGTCCTGCTTTTTCCGAACAGGGACGGGTAGATGCCGCGGCCGCGGCCGAACTGGGCCTGAAAGAGGGAACACCTATTACGTATCGCGCGGGCGATCAGCCCAACAACGCGCTTTCTCTGAATGTATTCAATCCGGGAGAGATTGCCTCTACAGCCGGAACCTCCGGGGTGGTGTACGGGGTGAACGGTGAGGTGAATTACGATCCTCAATCGCGTGTCAATACCTTCGCACACGTCAACCATTCTGCCACACAGACCCGGCTGGGTGTTCTTCTCTGCATCAATGGTACAGGGATCCTCAACTCATGGGTAAAGCGCCATATCGCTCCGGAAGGCATGTCGTACAATGAAATGAATGTACTGGCTTCGAAAGCACCTGTCGGAAGCGCGGGACTGAGTATACTGCCTTTCGGAAACGGGGCAGAGCGGATGCTTAACAACCAGGAGATCGGATGCAGCATCCGGGGCCTCGATTTCAATACGCACGGCAAACAACATATCGTGCGCGCTGCCCAGGAGGGGATCGTCTTTTCTTTTAAGTATGGTATCGACATTATGGAACAGATGGGTATACCGGTGAAGGTGATCCACGCCGGACACGCGAATATGTTCCTGAGTTCCATCTTCCGCGATACATTGGCCAGTGTGACCGGGGCTGTGATCGAGCTTTACGACACAGACGGCTCTGTAGGAGCGGCCAAAGGAGCGGGTATAGGGGCCGGCATCTACAAAGACAACAACGAAGCATTCGCTACCCTGGAGAAATTAGAGGTAATAGAGCCTGATATCGTTCGGAAACAGGAGTATCTGGATGCGTATAGCCGCTGGAAACACCGGTTGGAAAAGTCAATGGCAAAATGAAAGGATTTACGATTGACTAATTTACGATTTACGATTTGGAATACAAGAATCATATATCACTAATCATTATATTACTAATCATTTATTTATAAATAAAAAAGTTATGGCAACAAAAGAGTATTTTCCCGGAATAGGAAAGATCAAGTTCGAAGGTAAAGAGAGTAAAAACCCGATGGCATTCCGCTACTACAATCCCGAAAAAGAGATCAACGGTCGCAAGATGAAAGATTGGCTGAAATTCTCTATGGCCTGGTGGCACACGTTGTGCGCGGAAGGCGGAGATCCTTTTGGAGGCGGGACCAAGAAATTCCCCTGGGTAGGGAATGCCGATAAGGTGCAGGCTGCCAAAGACAAGATGGATGCCGGTTTTGAATTCATGCAGAAAATAGGTATCGAATACTATTGCTTCCACGATGTGGATCTGGTGGACGAAGCGGATACCATCGAAGAGTACGAAGCCAATCTGAAGGAGATTGTGGCCTACGCCAGGAAAAAACAGCAGGAGACAGGCATCAAACTGCTTTGGGGTACTGCCAACGTATTCAGCCACAAGCGTTATATGAACGGTGCGGCTACCAATCCCGATTTTGATGTAGTGGCCCGTGCTGCCGTACAGATCAAGAACGCCATCGACGCGACGATCGAACTGGGCGGAGCGAATTATGTGTTCTGGGGTGGACGCGAAGGATATATGTCTCTGCTCAATACAGACCAGAAGCGGGAGAAAGAGCACCTGGCGCGTATGCTGACTATCGCTCGTGACTATGCGCGCTCGAAAGGCTTCACCGGAACGTTCCTGATCGAGCCCAAGCCCATGGAACCTACCAAACATCAGTACGATGTGGATACGGAAACGGTCATTGGTTTCCTGAAAGCGCATGGACTGGATAAAGATTTCAAAGTAAATATCGAAGTAAACCACGCTACCCTGGCCGGACATACATTTGAACACGAACTGGCAGTAGCTGTAGACAATGGTATGCTGGGATCTATCGACGCCAACCGGGGCGACTATCAGAACGGATGGGACACAGACCAGTTCCCTATCGACCAGTACGAATTGGTGCAGGCCATGATGCAGATCATACGCAACGACGGACTGGGCAACGGAGGTACCAATTTCGACGCTAAAACCCGTCGCAACTCTACCGACCTGGAAGATATCTTCATTGCGCACATCGCGGGAATGGATGCGATGGCCCGCGCGCTGGAAAACGCGGCCGCGCTGCTCAACGAGTCTCCTTACAAGAAAATGCTGGCAGACCGCTACGCTTCCTTCGACTCCGGTAAAGGAAAAGAGTTTGAAGAGGGTAAAATGTCCCTGGAAGATCTGGTTGCGTATGCCAGACAGCACGGTGAGCCCAGACAGATCAGTGGTAAGCAGGAGTTGTATGAAGCGATCCTGAATATGTACTGTTAATCCAATAAAAGAGAGGGTGTGTCAAAGCCTGTGCTTGTGTGAAGTGCACACCGGACCGAAACCGGAAAGACTCCGTGAGTCCCATGGGAGGTTGACGTAGTCCGAAGATTCTACAGGCTTTCACGCATCCTCTTTGTTTTTAAATGAAATATCATGAATAATACAAACCAAGGTAGTAAACTTTATCTCTATTCCATCACTTCTGTAGCCATCATCGGAGGGTTGCTCTTCGGATACGATACAGCAGTGATCTCAGGAGCAGAGAAGGCATTGGAAGAGTTCTTTATGTCTGCTCCGGATTTTGACTATACAAAAACATGGCACGGGATCACAGCTTCCAGTGCGTTGATCGGTTGTGTGATCGGAGGGGCTATCTCCGGTCTGATGGCCAACTGGCTCGGACGTCGCAACTCCCTGCGTCTGGCAGCTCTTCTGTTTTTCCTCTCCGCGTTAGGTTCTTACAATCCGGAATTCCTTTTCTTTGAACCCGGAAAGCCTTCCGCCGAATTGTTGGTCGCGTTTAATCTCTATCGCATATTAGGTGGTATCGGTGTCGGACTGGCTTCTGCTGTCTGTCCGATGTATATCGCCGAAATCGCCCCTGCCCACATTCGCGGAACGCTGGTTTCGTGTAACCAGTTTGCCATCATCTTCGGTATGCTGGTCGTTTATTTCGTCAATTACCTGATCCGCACTCATCTTCCTACCGCGGAAGCGATGGTGGAGATTGGCTGGCGACGCATGTTCCTGAGTGAAGCCTTCCCGGCCGCGTTGTTCGGGCTCCTGCTCTTCTTCGTTCCCAAAACGCCGAGATACTTAGTTCTCAGCGGACATCCGGACACCGCGCTCGAGGTGCTTACCCGCATCAACGGTAAGGAGCAGGCCAACTCCATTTTGCAGGATATCGTGGATACCGCTAAGGATAAGAGCGAAAAACTGTTTACCTACGGAATAGGGGTGATCATCATCGGGATCCTGCTCTCTGTCTTCCAGCAGGCTGTAGGCATCAATGTGGTACTCTATTACGCACCCCGTATCTTTGAGAACATGGGTGCCAGTGGCGATGCCTCTATGATACAAACAGTGGTGATGGGAGTCGTGAATATTATCTTTACGCTGGTAGCGATCTTTACAGTAGACAAGTTCGGGCGCAAACCCCTGCTTATCATTGGCTCGGTCGGTATGCTTATCGGCATGGTAGCCCTCAGTATCCTTTCCTTCATGGATGTGATCGGTATCGGAGCTCTGATCTTTATCATCATCTATACCGCTTCTTTCATGATGAGCTGGGGACCTATCTGCTGGGTACTTATCTCAGAGATCTTCCCGAACACCATTCGTGGGAAAGCCGTGGCCATTGCCGTAGCCGCGCAATGGATATCCAACTTCATCGTTTCCAGTACCTTCCCTTCTCTCTCCGAATGGAGTGTAGGAGGTACCTATCTGATCTACGCGTTCTTCGCTCTCACCTCTGCCATCTTTGTATGGAAGTTCGTGCCTGAGACCAAAGGAAAGACGCTGGAAGATATGAGCCGGCTCTGGGGTAAGAAAGGATAAAAAGATACCTTTTGTTTAAAAGAACAGGGCCGTCCGATATGCAATCGGTACAGCCCTGTTCTTTTTTTCTGTCTTATCTATATCACGTATCGGATACCTGTTTCAAATCGTACATCAGTCCATCGTACCTTTGATCATTTGTTCCACACGTTCAAACCGCCCATCCGTCTGCTCAGGAGTGATACGCAGCAGATAGGCCAGGAGCGGATATATATCTACATTGACAAATGTGCCGGACTCATATCCTTCTTTGAAATCCGGTCCGCATGCCCGGAAGATCACCTGCATCTCCGGACTGAAAGGAGAGAACCCGTGCGCGCCTTTTGAAGTACTGGGCCGGTCCGTAAACTGCCAGCCTGTATCCGGAGCGATCACGATATCCCCTATGCGTTCGCTGGTTCCGTAATTGAGTTCGGCAGGGATCTCTTCTTTTTTCCAGACCTGGATGTGAGGTACATCTTTCAGTGCCAGGTAGATCGAGTCCCGATAGCCGGGCTTACTGAATACCGAAGTCGGAGCACGTCCGTCTATCACCTCACACCATTCCGGATTCAGATACAGACCCATATCTACCACACGATCCGTATTTATTTCAGCCATTCCATGATCGGAAGTAACGATCAGATTGACGCGCCCGGCAATAGGCAACGCGTCGATACGATCTATCAATACACCCATCAGGCTATCCAGGTACTGTACCACCTGCCCGGTCTGCTCACTGACCGGACCGCTGCGGTGTCCTACGCCATCGGGCTCTTCCATATACATCATAATGAGTCCGGGACGCTCTTCCTCCGGTCTCTCTAAAAAAGCGAGGGTACGATCGATACGCTCCCCGTAAGAAAGCAGGTTGTCGTTGTCATAGAACAGGTAAGAATCGGGAAACATACCTTTGATCGGTATGTCCGAGCCCACCCAGTAGGTGATCCCTGCAGACACCCCCTGTTTCTGCGCGGTGATCCAGATAGGCTCTCCGAGATAGTAGTCGGGATTGTTGCGCGTAAGTGAGTCGCCCATGGAGTAGCGAAGCTGCGTTACCGGGTCCCAGAAAGAGTTATTGACAATGCCATGATGATCCGGTACGAGTCCGGTTGCCAGGGTATAATGGTTCGGAAAAGTAGAAGCCGGATAGGAGGGAAGCATGGTGGCTTTCACTCCCCGGGCAGCGATCCGATCCAGATGAGGGGTCTCGTACATCTCCACGTAGTCCCAGCGAAAGCCATCTAAAGAGACAATTACAGTATAGTTCTTTTCGGATTGCTGAGCAAATAGTAGTACACAAAACCAGCCTGCCAGAGCAAGTAAAGAATGTCGTTTGTTCATTGTACATTTGTTTTTTCAATTGGAACTGCAAAAATACTCTTTTTGAAGAAAAGTGAACAGAGAGAGATCGTTTTTCTTGCTACGTTCTGTACATATACGCAGCTGCGGAAAGATATATATTACACGATCCTCTGTATAGAGATAGAGCCCATCAATAGGCACATAGAAAAATTAGATGCGGCAGCGGTTGGGAGCGAACAAACAAAGCTGTAATTTTGTTTTGCTGATAATCCAATCAAGCCGATTAATAACATTTAAAACAAAGAATTATGCGTTCACTTATAGGAAGAAAAGCTCCCAAATTCGTGGCCACAGCAGTAGCCAACGGCCACGAGATCATAAGAAATTTTTCACTGGAACAATATATCGGAAAGAAATATGTAGTATTCTTTTTCTATCCCATGGACTTCACCTTTGTATGTCCTACGGAACTACATGCTTTCCAGGCCAAAATAGATGAATTTGAAAAAAGAGACGTGGCCGTAGTAGGCTGTTCGGTAGACTCTGAATATTCACATTTTGCCTGGCTGCAGATGCCCAAAGGAGAAGGAGGTATTCATGGAGTGAAATATCCGATCGTTGCCGACTTTTCCAAATCCATAGCAGAGAGTTTCGGCGTATTGGCAGGTACTTACAAACCAGACGAGACCGGAGAGTGGAAATGTGAGGGTGATCCGGTGGCCTATCGCGGACTGTTCCTGATTGATAAAGAAGGGGTGGTGCGTCATTGTGTGATCAATGACCTGCCCCTGGGACGTGATGTAGATGAAGCTCTGCGTGTGGTAGATGCCTTGCAACATTTCGAAGAGTATGGCGAAGTATGTCCGGCCAACTGGTCTCCGGGCAAAGAGGCCATGAAAGCCTCGGATAAAGGGGTTGCCGACTATCTGAGCAAGCACTAAGCGGTTGTAACGCAACAACCCCGTCATATAATAACAGATCTGTACTTCGGAGTCTTCATAGACCTGGAAGTACGGATCTTCTTTTTTTGATCATGTTCGGAAAGGCAAATCCGGTACGGATGGCTCTGTGTATAGAGTGCGCTTTCCACTCTCTCCTCTGTTGTAGCGTCTATTTATCCAACGACTCAATCATCTTTTTCTATCTTTACTATATATTTTGTTGTACCTATATCAAACAGAAGTATGTTTTTATGAGTTTGAATATATAAATATAATTATCATTTAGTTAAGTATGAGATCTGGTTTTAAAATAACTATAGCCAGACAATAACTATTTATATAGCTTTTTATAAGATCAAATCTGTATATATGGCTGTTGTATAGGTAAGCTATCCATAAATTAATTATAAAATAAAAGTTAAAAAAATACATGTGGTTTTGTGAATTTATTATATTTGCCGGAGTCGAAAAATAACAACATAATTCACATGAATTCCAACACAACTTACGGCGACGAGATCTTTTGTCAGGATAGGACCGATGAAATGTACCGCCTCGAACTGGTTTCAAAAACCTATGATTTTATCAGTCAGCAACAACTTAACTCTCTGCCTCTTCCCTCAGATGCGCGTTGTATAGATATCGGTTCCGGAACAGGTAGCATAGTTGCCTGGTTATCGCAACACCCCGGACTAAAGGATGGGGAGATTGTCGCGATGGACCAGTATGTAAATCTCCTTAAAGAGAGATTGCCTGAGTCAGATAATATAAAGATCATTCAGCACGATATTACTTGCGACGACCCTTCTCTGGTCGGGCAGTTTGATCTGGTGAATATACGTTTTGTATTGATGCATCTGCGGGAAAGAGCGGAAATATTGAAAAGAATAACTTCATGGGTCAAACCCGGTGGATGGCTGGTTATCTCCGACATTATAGATCTGACCCCTCCGGAGATGGAAGATCATCTTTATCAGTACATCATGTCTGTGATGTGGGATGTGCTTATAAACTTTCTGGGAACAGACAAAAACTGGTCCAGATCCTTACAAAGCCGTTTTAAGGAGTTGGGGCTGCAACATATCAGAAGCGAGATCTACCTTCCTCCCATCAGCAAAGGAGCTCCTATGTCCGAATTCTGGTACCTGACCTGGCAGGAAATGCGGGATCATCTGATCGGAGCTGGCCGTCTGACACCTGCGGTATTGGAACAAGCTCAAAAAGCATTGCTAAATGGTGAAGCCGGTACGCTATCACCAGGTATGCTTACCTGCATCGGACAAAAGCCATAATTAGAGTACCAAGCAAAAACAGGTATTCCCTTTGTAACTTTCTTTTATTTTTTCTTTTTGATATCAGGCAGGAAGTAGGTGACTAATCCCAGTAGCGGCATATATGCACATATTTTGTAGACATACTCAATGCTGTATTCGTCGGCCACATTTCCCAGGATAGCGGATGCTACCCCGGCAATACCAAAGGCGAGTCCGAAGAACAGGCCGGAGATCAGTCCCAGCTTCATCGGCAACAATTCCTGCGCATACACCAGAATGGCGGAAAAAGCGGAAGAGAGGATCAGTCCGATCAGGATACTCAATATGCAGGTCCAGAAAAGGTTCGCATACGGCATCATCAGGCTGAAAGGGGCTGCTCCCAGAATAGAGACCCATATCACATACTTGCGTCCGATGCGATCGCCGATAGGGCCCCCGGCCAGTGTACCCAGTGCTGCTGCAAAGAGAAAGGCAAAAAGGAAGAGTTGGGAAGCCTTTACACTAACATCGAATTTGTGCATCAGAAAGAAAGTATAGTAGCTGGTGAGGCTGGCCATATATACATATTTCGAGAAAATAAGAAGAAGCAATATAAACAGAGAGAGTACCACTAAATTCCCGGAAAGGGGAGAGGCTTGCGGCTTCTCTATAGTAACTCCCTCGTGTCGCGCTTCACTGAGTTTTCCTTTGTACCAGCGACAGATGGGGATCATAGCTATCATAGCTGCGACAGCAAGGATGGAGAAAAAAGCAATGTTCTGTTGCCTGTAAGGGGCAATGATCAACGCTGCCAGCAAAGGACCCAGCGCTCCACCCATGTTGCCCCCTACCTGAAACACAGATTGGGCCAGTCTACGCTTACCGCCCGAGGCCAGAGAGGTAAGGCGGGAAGCCTCGGGATGCAAGATAGACGACCCGATCCCTACCAGGAACACAGAAAAAAAGACCAGATGCAGGGTATAGGCAAAGGCAAGGATCATAAGGCTGGTAAGGGTAAACCCCATGCCTATGGGAAGGAACCAGGGATTGGGATGCTTGTCTAAATAAAAACCCACAACGGGCTGGAATACAGAGGCAGAGATCTGATAAACCAATGTGATGAGTCCGATTTGCGCGAAACTGAGTACCAATTCCTCTTTCAATATGGGATAAATAGCTGAAATGATCGACTGCAACGTGTCGTTGAGCATATGTGAAAGGCTGAGAGCAAGCAATATACCAAACATAGTACCGCTCTTTGCCTGAGATGTATGATTCATGCGTGTTGTTTTTTAAGGTGCAAAGATATAAGAAATTTACAATGTACGGATCAGTTCTTCCGTTGTGACACCTTATTTAATGAAGTAAGTATAGATAATTAATTGTACATATCATACTCCGTTATCCTACAGAGACGAAGTATCTGATCTTTTTACAAACGTATCTACATATTCTTGAGTTACAGGGAAGGGAAATTACCTGTAGAGACATACGTCGTGCACTAGTGTCCGGAATAAATTGTTAACATTTGATCTAACAATTATTA
>JAJQDI010000007.1 GCA_021202275.1 Bacteroides sp. | reverse complement strand
TCATGTAAAAGGGACACATCTGAAATTGCTTGTTGACAAACAGAATAATTTTCACATTACCATAAACGGAACATCTATTCACCAATGGTTCAAGCAGCAGAAAGAGGAGTTTCTTCTTAAAAAAGGATTCGGTTCAAAGAAACAGAATAGCCGGCAAAGAGGTCTATAGTTTTCACATTTATAATTCTATTGTTGAGAAAATCGGAGATTATTGGGGACACTTTCATTTTCTTCCATTAATTAAGGAGATATTCTCCTTAACTTTCCATTTACGAACTTCATAGAAAGGAACAATCAGAGTAATACATCGTCATAAGTGATCGAACAGAGTCAAGTTTAAAAACGAATTGTATTTCTTTTTATTATTGTTTCTTCCTGTAAAGGAAAGAATTCATTTAAGTATTCATTTAAAAATAGTTGATTTATGAAGATTATCAATGTTGAAGCCGGAATGTTTGAACGGCTTTTGGAAACAATGGAGGAAGCCGCTAAGCGGGTAGAATCCTTATGCAATTTGCACGGTGAAAAAACTCTTAAGGAATGGTTGGACAATCAGGATGTATGCCTGCTGTTACAGATCAGTCCCCGAACATTGCAGACAATGCGGGATAACAGAACGTTGGCATACACCCAGATCAACAAAAAGATGTTTTATAAACCCGAGGATGTTCAACGACTTCTTCCGGTTATGGAACAAAGAAGAAAGGAGGCATATTTTAAACGTAAGAGGGCTTAATAGGGTATGGATAACAACTTCATCACAAAAGATTGCGAACGGATAGCGAAGCTTTTTGAATCCATTGGGCGCATGGTAAAAGCAGTGGAAAAGGTAATAACCAACCATAAACCTTTACTTAACGGAGAGAGATACATGACTGATAAAGAAGTTTCGGACAGGCTAAAGATCAGTCGTAGGAGTTTACAGGATTACCGCAATGAGGGACGGATAGCGTATATAAAACTAGGCGGTAAGATTTTATATAGGGAATCAGATATACAGAAGATGCTGGATCAGGAATACAGGAAAACGGAGAGGTAAAAATTAACTTTAGTATGAAACAAATTACCCCCTAAATGTTGAATGTATCACATTTAGGGGGATTTTTCATACATACGGTAATACAAACATCTGTATTACCGTATGTATATATTACCATATGAAAAATCTTATGTACCTAATCTTTTATCTATCTGCATCATATCTCTTAATATGCTTTGGTCAAGAACTTTTGCATATCGTTCTGTCATTCGGGTAGAGGAATGACCTAGCATTTTAGAGACATTCTTTAAGGAAACGTTATTGGCTAAAGTAATTACGCTTGCAAAAGTGTGACGGGCAGTGTGCATCGTTAGATTCTTTCTTATTCCGCAGAAATCGGAAATTTCTTTCAGATACGAATTCATCTTTTGGTTGCACATAACAGGAAGTGAGACACCTTTTTCTAAGCAATAGGAATTATTTTCGTACTTCTTTAATATTTGAATAGGAACGGCAAGCAGCGGAATATTACACATGTTTTTTGTCTTTTGGCGGTCTTTGCGTATCCATGAAACACCATTATTATCTATTACAATATGATAGGGAGAAAGTTGCTGTACATCAATGAAAGCAAGACCGGTATAGCAACAGAATACAAATATATCCCGCACCAATTCAAGGCGAGGAATATCAAACTCTTTGGTGTAGATTTTGTCTATCTCCTCTTGGGTAAGAAAATCCTTATGTACTTCCACTTCGTGAAATTTAATCCCTGCGAATGGATTTCTACTTATCCACTCATTGGCAAGGGCTAAGTTTATCACTTTCTTGAAGCATTTCATATAGCGGATAACGGTATTTTGTTGGCATTTTCGTTGAGTTTTCATATAAAACTCAAAATTCCGTACTAATTCGCCATTTACTTCTTTTAGAAGTATATCATCCTGATTGCAGTAGAGTTTTACAGTTTCCATAAGATATTTCAGACAATTATCATATCTGCGAACTGTGATCTCTGCATAGTCTATTCCGATAAGTTCACGACATTTGTCATTGTGTTCTTTAAAAACAGTGTAAAGGGTACGAGCTTTTTCCTCTTTCCCCAATAAGCGTTCCTGAATGATTTTAGCGGTGATAAGTTTCTCTTCCTTCTCTAATTGTTGGTGGATGGAGTAAATCTTTACTCGTAGGAATTCAAGGTAAGAGTTTAGTTCTTTGGATTTGGCATCTCTGCCGGTAGATCGTTCTTTGGCTTGTGACCATAAGGGAATAGGTATGCTACGTTTGATCTGTATCTCGGCATACATTCTGTCGTAGGTGATCCGGAGCCTGATAGGGGCTTCTCCGTTCTTTAATAAGCGGGTTCTTTTAATAAAAAATAAAATACTTAATCTTTCCTGACACATAATTTCTTTAATTTTTAGGTGAAACAAATGTAGGAAATCGAACCGGGAACTCATCTATGCAAATCATTGTGAATCAGCCTTAAAATACCCTGTTTGTGGGACTTTTTAGTACCTTCAAAAAGTCCCATGATTTATTCAGTTGAAACGAGACGAGATCGCGATTTTTTGCATCGGGGAGGAAAAGAAAAAGCCCTGAAATTCAATGGAATTCAGGACTTTAAGTGATTTTGTTTTTCTTGAAAGTGGTGCCACCAGGAATCGAACCGGGGACACAAGGATTTTCAGTCCTTTGCTCTACCAACTGAGCTATGGCACCGCTTGTTTGCGGATGCAAAGATAATGAAACTTTTTAAATGTGCAACAGACCGGATATAAAAAACTGTAGCTTATAAAAGCCGGATCTGATCCGGGAAAGTCCTGAAAATCGGTATTACCCAGAAACACAACAGCTTTCACCGGAGATCTGCAGAAATAATTATTCCACCGGTTGCTCCTGCAACGGATTCCATCCCTGAGCTTTGAGGGTGAATTCCTGACCGTCGCGGGTGATCAGGGCGCAACCCATCTGTTCCTGCGTGATATGTCCGATGAGGCGGATGCCTTCCATCTGAGAGATTTTTTCGTGATCCGCGATAGGAACGGTGAAAAGCAGTTCATAGTCTTCTCCGCCATTCATTGCGCACGTAGTGAGGTTCATATTGAATTCCTCGGCCATTACCGCTGTCTGGTAGTCGATCGGAATATGCTCCTCATACACCCGGCAACCCACTTTACTCTGGGTACATATATGAAGCAGTTCCGAGGAAAGTCCGTCGGAAATATCGATCATGGAGGTGGGACGTATATCCGCCTCAGCCAGACGCTGGATGATATCGCGGCGGGCTTCGGGTTTGAGCTGGCGTTCCAGCAGATATTCCTTGCCGGAGAAGTCGGGCTGGGCGTCTTCCTCTCCCTTGAATACCGCTTTTTCCCGCTCGAGGAGTTGCAGTCCCATATAAGCAGCCCCAAGGTCACCGCTGACACAGATCAGGTTGGTATCCCGGGCACCGTTGCGGTAGACGATCTGGTCTTCGGCTACCTCGCCCACACAGGTGATGCTGATGGCAAAGCCGGTCAGAGAAGAAGTGGTATCTCCTCCCACAATATCCACCTGATGTTGCTCACAGGCCAGGCGCAGACCGGAATAAAACTCCTCCATATCTTCTACACTGAACCGTTTGGAAACTGCCAGAGATACAGTGATCTGCCGGGGCATCCCGTTCATGGCGTAGATGTCGGAAAAATTTACCATAGCCGCTTTGTAGCCCAGGTGTTTCAGGGGTACATAGGTGAGATCAAAATGTACTCCCTCCATCAGCAGGTCGGTAGTGACAAGAACCCTGTGATCGGGGTAGGAGAGTACGGCTGCATCATCGCCCACTCCATACACGCTGGAGGGGTTGTGTGGGTGGATACTTTCCGTCAGCCGACGGATCAGACCGAATTCTCCCAGAGAAGCAATTTCTGTTCGCATACGTTTGTATATTCTATAATTATCAATTTACGATTTACAAATTTACGATATACGATTGAAATTATCTGTCCTCTGTATGTCCGGCTATATATATTCCGGAAGTATAAGAGTGAGATCCAATCGTACATCGTAGGCAAACTGGGACAGAAGGATATCATGGCCATGCAGGGTCGTTTCCACTACTACGAAGGATACTCCATGCAGGAAGTGACTTTCCCGGTACGGGTGATGAAGGAGCTGGGTATTCAAACACTTTTCGTATCCAACGCGAGCGGTGGCACCAATCCTGAGTTTGAGATCGGCGACCTGATGATCATCACAGACCACAATCCGTATATCGTAAATAACTTGTTTTTTCAACCGTGTTTAAGAACGGTTGATCAACTCACGCATGATGGTGGTCATTTTAGGCTGGGCTACGTTAGCTGCCTGCTGCACCTCTTCGTGAGATACCTCTACAATCTTACCTTCTACACCCAGGTCGGTGATCACAGAGATCCCAAACACTCTGATCCTGGCATGATTGGCTACGATCACTTCGGGTACGGTAGACATACCTACCGCGTCTCCGCCCAGGATACGGAACATCTTATACTCTGCCGGAGTTTCGAATGTGGGTCCCTGTGTACCGATATACACTCCTTGCCGTACATTGATCCCATTCTCGGCGGCAATCTCCATCGCCTGATTGATCAGTTCTTTGCTGTAGGCTTCGCTCATGTCCGGAAAACGATCTCCGTAGAGGTTTTTGCCACGCAGCGGATGTTCGGGGAAGTGATTTATGTGGTCTGTGATGATCATCAGGTCGCCGATCTCAAACTCAGGATTGGTGCCACCGCTCGCGTTGGATACGAAAAGTGTTTGAATACCCAGCTCCTTCATCACCCGTACCGGGAAAGTCACTTCCTGCATGGAGTATCCTTCGTAGTAGTGGAAACGACCCTGCATGGCCATGATATCCTTCTGTCCCAGTTTGCCGAAGATCAGTTTGCCACTGTGGCCCTCTACAGTAGATACGGGAAAGTTGGGGATCTCTTCGTAAGGGATCTCATACTTCTCTGTGATCTCATTGACTAAGCTTCCCAGTCCGGTTCCCAGAATGATCGCTGTCTCCGGGGAAGTGTGCATCTTACTTTGCAGATAGGATGCTGTTTCTTTTATTTTTTCTAACATAACCAAGAATGTATTGATTAAAAATTTCCTGTTGGTTTTGCAATATCTCAGCCTCTACAGGTAAAGCATAGAGGTGGTTTTTCAATTCTTCATCCATGCCCGTGCATTGCAGCAATCGGGTGGCATCTTTCTCGGTAGTGACGATGGTGCGCCGTTCTTCCTTCATCCGGGAAAAAGTATCTTTTAACCGTTGGATATCCTTGCGCGTGAACGCATGATGATCTGCGAAAGTAAGTGGATAGATGTGGTTGCTGTATGGCTGTAGTTCCTCTACCATGCGGTCGGGAGAAGCTATGCCGGTGAGCAGCAAGATACCCTCTTGCGGAGAGATGGACCGGACCGGACGGGGTGCCAGGCCTTGTTCAGGGAATACCGGCATGAGATCCCCATACGTATAGGTGGAGAAATAGAGCTGCTGGTACGGATACAGTTTGAGTCGCTTGGCGATGATGTTGTAATCGATGGGCTTGATATCGTCCGGACACTTTGTCACGATCACGATCTGAGCACGGATCTTACTGCTTTGTGGTTCGCGCAGGCGGCCTACAGGTAGCAGACTGTCGTCGCAGAAAAGGCGGTGATAATCTGTCAGCAGGATGTTCAGCCCTGCGTTCACATAGCGATGCTGATAGCCGTCGTCGAGCAATACTACATCCACCAGGGGGGCTTCGAGTTTGCTTAGCTTATGCAAGCCGTGGCGACGGTCTTTGTCTACCGCCACCCGGATATCCGGGAATTTGGTGTGGATCTGGAAAGGCTCGTCGCCGATGTCATACACAGTACTTTCCGGAGTAGCCAATACATAGCCCCCTTTTTTGCGTTTGTAGCCCCGGCTGAGGACAGCTGCGTGGAATTCTTTCTGTAGCAGGCGTACCAGGTACTCCGTATGAGGGGTTTTACCGGTGCCACCCGTCACTAAGTTACCGATGCAGATGACAGGTACGTCGAACGATTCCGAAGGGAGGAGACCCCAATCGAACATTTTATTACGAATCCCTACTCCCAGCCTGTACAGGAGGGAGAAGGGATAAAGGGGTGTATGTTTCCGAATGTGATTTTCTTCCATAAATAGGGTATAGGTTCTACTTCAGATGCAACTCAAACGGGAGTCGTGTCTGTATCTGATCTGCTTCCTGTAAGTTCTTCAGTAACATAAAGTCACTGTAGTAACCACCCAGATTTTCTTTGAGCAGGCGACTCTCTATGGAACGTGAAGAAGAAGAACTCAACAGCGAAGATAACAGATTTTCTTTTTCCGGATAAGGAATTACCGTATATTTTTCAACACCTGCCTTTTCAATAGCTATTTCAAGAGCTGTGTCCAATCCGCCCAGCACATCTACCAGACCCAGTTCCAGGGCTTTGTCGCCAGTCCATACACGGCCTTGCGCCACCGTATGGATTTCTTCGGTAGATACACCGCGTCCTTCCGCGCAACGCCTCAGGAAGAGATCATATCCCTGGTTGAGATACTCCTGCATGATCCCGGCTTCTTCCGCATTGAACGCGCGGGTGAGATTGCCAAAATCGGAATATTTATTGGTTTTTACCACATCGAAATTCAGCCCGATCTTGTCGGTCAGTCCTTTCAGGTTAGGGATCATGCCAAAAATGCCGATAGATCCGGTGAGGGTATTGGCTTGTGCCACAATGGTATCTGCTATACAGGCAATGTAATATCCACCCGAAGCTGCATAGTCGCCCATAGACACGATCACCGGTTTTTCGGATTTCAGTTCTTTGACAGCGTGCCAGATCTGTTCGGAAGCATAGGCGCTGCCTCCCGGAGAGTTGACACGCATCACTACGGCTTTTACATTGTCGTCCTGTTGCAGCTTGCGCAGGTCACGGATCACTTTTTCCGAGGCAATAGCTTCTCCTGTGCCGGTATCGGAGGTGACAATATCACCCACCGCGTAATACACAGCGATCACATTGCCACTCTTATCTTTGGGAACATTGCGACGTACGTTATTCATGGCCTCTAGATCGAGCGCCGGGAATTTTTTGTCTTTATCCAGTTTCAGCCATGTCGTCCGCAGATAGTCACGTACATCCATTTCGTACATCAGGGTGTCTACCAATCCGGCCTGTAGGGTGAGTTCCGCATCCTTCAGCATCAGCATACGATCTGCCAGCGCATAGAGTGAATCTACCGGTAAGTCACGGGAAGCACTGATATCCGTGAGCATCGTATTCCAGATAGAGCCTATATATTCGGAGATCTGCTGACGATTTTCCGGGCTCATCTCCGTAGCGATGAAAGGCTCTACGGCCGATTTGTAACCCCCTACGCGGAATACCTGAATATCTACACCTAATTTATCCAACAGATTCTTGTAGAAAGTAGGTTGCGCAGCCATACCCTGCCATTCGACACTCCCTTTCGGGTTGAGGATGACTTTGTCTGCTACACTGGACAGATAGTACAGGCGTTGCGTATAATAGTCGGCATAGGCAACAATGAATTTGCCCGACTCTTTGAAATCTGTAAGTGCCTGGCGGATCTCCTGGAGGGAAGCATACGGAGCACTCAGGCTCTCTGCCTGTATATAGATCCCTTTGATGTCATCATGCTCTTTGGCCTTACGGATGGAGGAGAGGATCTCATCCAGACCATAAGTTGGAGTTGAACCCACATTAAGTAACGCTTCGAAAACAGAAGTTTCGGGCCTGCGCTCTACAAGTTTACCGTTCAGATCAAGCACCATTACGGAATTTTTCCTTACAACAGTTTCTGAATCGGAAGAAGAGACCATGCCTACAAGAATAATAGCACCCAGGAAAGTCAATACAATTGTGGCCAGAACAATTCCTGTGAGAGAGGCCAGTGTCATTTTAAGAAAATCTTTCATAGATATATTTTTTTACTGTCATCCGATCGATTCGGACTAACAAAGATAAGAAATGAGTTTGATTTTTTCTATAAGTCGCACCGAAAAAGCATTTGTCACATCTGGGGGTAAATAATTGATATTTTTGGTAAAATAAGGAGGAGGTAGCCTGGTATCGACATTTCGCGGCAGAGAAAAGCAAAAAGAATGTAGAAGAAGAACAAGAATTTCTTTGTACAGATGATCTCTCAAAGGGATGGGAAGAGAACAGAGGAGAACGATGAAATATAAAAAATACATGGGACAGGGTGGCCTCGGCAAGGATGATTTTACAGCATATCCGGTTTTTATCTGCTTCCTCATAGAAGGAGAAACAGCGGTAAACCTTTGGTAAAGGGCGTTAAGAATTCGTAAGAGCGGAGCCGGCAGGCCACGCGGGTGTGAACAACAAATGTCTCTATCCTGTTATGACTTCGCGGCTTTGCCGTGGTATTTGCTGATGTTTCCCTCCGGAAAGCGTACGGTTTTGGAAGGATAGGGTCAGGTAAATACCAGACACAAATGTTTATACTCTGGATGGGTTATACCTATCCTTCTGAGGAGATAAACGACGAAAATTATGTAATTTGAATGGCTGATTTCCGGAAGAAGGATATTTTATATAGAAATGTATACGCCGGACGGAAAGATAGTTTGTAAGTTAAAGAGTGATTTATGAAAAAGGAACCGAAAAGAAAAATAGATTTACTTATAATACATTGCTCCGCTACGCCGGAAGATACAAAATTGACCGAACAGGATTTAGAAGCAATTCATCGTATGCGAGGAGCTGACGGGGCAGGCTATCATTTTTATATTCGAAAAAACGGAGATATCAAGAGTATGCGGCCTGTAGGTGAAATAGGAGCACATACCAAAGGATTCAATGAACATTCTATCGGGATCTGCTACGAAGGCGGACTGGATAATAAGGGAAATCCGAAAGATACCCGTACCGAATGGCAGAAACATTCGTTGAGAGTATTGGTGAAAACATTGTTACTGGACTATCCTGAGGCACGTGTTTGTGGACACCGGGATCTGACAGGCATGGAGAGTAAAGAGACAAATCTCTTCACCGCCGAAAACGAGAGTTTTGCGAAAACTTGTCCGTCGTTCGATGTGCGTTCGGATATGAATTACATCCCCGATAGTTATCACTATCCCTATTCAGGAAACCGGGCAGCTTATATGGCTATGGCCTGATACCGGTAGGGTAGGAAGCTCTTTCGGAGAGAAGAAGGCGCGAATAGCAGTTTTCAGTAAGAACCGGTACATCATAAAAGAGGTCATTATACCGCAAATGAGTGGTATAATGACCTCTTTTATGAAGATTTGTTCACTTTATCTGGTACAAGTGTACGATAATGAACAGGGGATCACTTTTGGTATGATCTGATTATAAGTGTTTTATGTTTTTGGCATGGGGGTTGCCTTATGTATGGCAGCAAAGTGAAAGAAATCCGGATGATAGATTTCCGAACCTTTCAGGAGATGCTATATATAAATGTGAAACAATAAAAAACAAAGAGTATGAAAACGAATGTATTTTTCAAAGTAATGTGTGTGATGATAATGATGGTAGCTACTGTTTCAAGGGTACAGGCACAGGAGTATGTAACCCAGGATAAGAGGGAAGGTGAAATATTGGTTACACGTTTTGTCTATAAGATAAAGGACGGTTTGCAGAACCATCTGAAATCAGATTTTACTTATGACGATCAGAATCGCCTGATTACCAAAGAATCTTTCCTATGGAACAAAAGAAAACAGAAATGGGTACCACGGAAACGCATTCACTATACCTATAGCGATTCGATGATCGTCATTACTGGAGATAATTGGGACAACACCAGAAAAGTATATACAGAGAATGTACAACAGAGTACCTATGAGATACACGGAATAGGTTTGTATACCGCACAACTGATATCGAAATAAGAAGTGAGGATACTCTCTGAAAATATTAGATAATACTCTGACATTTTATAGTTCTTATTGCATACAATTTTTCAAAAAAGGGTTGAGGCCGTGATGGCTTCAACCCTTTTTATGGTTTGGTTTTTGTTGCTATGTGACTTTTTTTGGTCCGGAAAGGGAGTAAAGAGGATACATATCCTATGTGACGATAATGATCCGGTTCATTTATTTTCTTTTCATTTGTCTTCAACTACCATAGCTTTGTCTTATCGAAACGAAACAACAGTAAAAATATAAATCATAAAAAATAAACGTCATGAAAGCAAATGTATTTTTTTGAAACAGTATGTGTAGCAGTAGTTATGGTAGTGTCAGTAGACATGGTATAAGCGCAAAACGGTACGTATTATACAAATGATGTGGTAGAGGATGATCAGGTAACTACGCAGTTTGTATATCATAAGGGTGAGAACGGATTACCATATCATGTAAAATACAATTTTACCTACGATCAGGAAAATCGTCTCTCTTCCAAAGAAACTTTACTGTGGGATAACAATACTCAGGATTGGTTTCTGCAAAACAATATTTATAATAGCTATACTGGATCGGAAATATTTGTAGCGAGTACTAACTGGAATCTCAAAGATCAGAACTATACAGGAAGGTGAGCCAATTTACTTATGATACGAATAATTTGACGATAGCCATGGTATCCGATAAATGAGAAACAGAGAATGTATGGTAAAACCAGACTTATCCTTTCGGAGTAGGTCTATTTTTGTTGGATACATGACTAACTTTTCCTGAATATATAAGCAGTAGGTAAAACCTAATAGTATATCAGTAGCTCCCGTTTGTATGTATGCCGGATCTGCTGTTTTGCGTTATATAATATAATAAGGTGTATGTGTGTTGTTTGTGATAG
>JAJQDI010000016.1:107344-189147 GCA_021202275.1 Bacteroides sp. | reverse complement strand
GTATAGTTAGTGGAGCAGGTCTGCTGTATGGTTTAGGAAGAGTTGGAGTTAATCTCTTCACAAGAGGTACGGCTAAAGCCGGAATTCTAACATCCAATGGAATAAAATTACAAGGATTTACGAAACATGGTTTAAATAGAGCTATAGAAAGAGGAGTCCGACCAGATGCAATAAAAGATGCTATTCAAAATCCTTTGAAAGTAAATCCTGTAAGAATGGATGATAAAGGTGCCAGTCAAAGATTTATTGGGCGTCAAGCAGAGGTTGTAATAAATCCACAAACAGGACAAGTTATATCTATTAACCCTGCATCTACAAAAAAGTAAGATCACTTCTTAATCAAATAGGAAATTAATAAAACAAATATGTTATATAAATTGAACAAAGAACAATATGATTATCTGATGAAACATTATTTTAAATCTAATGAAGTAATGGACATTAATCAAAAGTATAGCTATATTGATGTAAATGATGAACTTTCTTTAGAAATTCAAGATTGGGCACAAGATGAGTTAGTTTCTAAAGGATTTAATGAAAACTATGAATTAAACTCCATAGGTAAAATAATAGAAGAGATTTTTGATATCTTTTCTACTGAAGAATAATCACAATCACATTGAGAACGCCTACTCAGCAAATCATATCTGATTTGCTGAGTAGGTAAAACGCACAAGGGAGTAGCTACCCCCATAAACAAATATATAATAAAATTTTGTCAATGGAGTCCAAAAAGTGTTTCTCGCGCCTTTAAAGAGGCAAAACCAATGACACAAGAAGAAATAAGAATGATTAGAAAATATATAAATAGAAAATAATATGATTCTGGCAACGACCATCCATCTCTTTGACAATTTATCGCAATATACTTATAATGACAACTATGTTGATTTTCATAATACAACAACTTTAGAAAGAATCTTATTTTTTGATAAAGTGTTGATGCTTAAATTTAAGCATAATACAAGCGGAAAGTTTTTATCATTAAAGTTCACAGATGTTAGAATGTCACAAATTGACTATTTTAATTCTGAAGGGGTAAAAGGTTTAACTATTGACAACCTATATAGAGGTAGATTTGAAAATAAAGGAACCCTAAAAGATATTTCTGAGGATGGAAGAGCTTATTTTTATCTGGAAACTTATGAAGGTCAGAAAATGGAATTCTGGGCTAAAGAAATTGGAATTGAAGAGGAGATGAGTAGTTAATACCAGTCTCTTTCAGTCTATTAATAGTTTGTAGGTATTAGTAAAAGTAATTTTGCTGATACCTATTTTTTCCCATTATATTCTTTAACTCTTTTCGTACAATTACTTAAATTTGTCTTCTAATATACAATTCAGTCAGGAATGCTGCAATAATAGTAAACATGTCCATACGCATAGTAGGCAATCGAGCTTCAAGGAAAGCTAGGACCTATTCTGACTGGGATTATGTAATAGAAGGTATAAATAGAAAAAGTTGGAATAACATAAAAAATTCTCTTCCAGGACCAAAATCAGTTTTAGACAATACACCAAGGAATATAGACCTTTTTAAAGGACCTCTTGACCCTAAAAGACCCCATACAACAATTAATCCCCGATAATCTTATGGAAATAGAACAAGAAATTTTAATTAATCAGTATGGACAAAGAGTAGTTGATATCAATCGACTTATGCCATTTTTTAAAAATTCGTGCAATAAGAAAGCATTGTTTGATGAGATATTATATTTAATCATGCAGTCAAAACCTAAACAGGAAGATATTGAACCTACAATTGTTGAAAGTAAGTTAAAACCCACTTACACGCCTTGTGTGTTATTAAGAAAAGGTTTCAATAATAATCTATACAAGATTATAGATCTGCCTGACAATGAATCCGAAAAAGCTTTTATATTACTTTTAAGTTTATTCAGAATATGTTATTACAGAAGATTTCAACAGGAAAAGAACAATCCGGATAAATGGTGGTACTGGGATTTATCTGATAAGAAAAATGTAGAGAAGATTATTTCTCTATATAAGTAGAACTTATAAGTGAGATTATTAATTAACCAGAATGTTCTGATATCAAAATATATTAAAACATTCTTTCCGTTAATAGATGACTTATAGATCTCTGTTTATAATTTATTCCAAACAACTTCCCTTTATCTAATAAATAATGGATATATATGTTAATACTATTAATTTTAGGAATTATTGGGTATGTTGCAATAATAATATACAACGAAAGAAAAAAATAGCAGAACTATGGTTGTATACTTTTATATAAGTTTTCAATATATTTTATTATGGACATACAGCAGAATACCTCTACAATGCCACAGGAGTGAAACGACAGGTGAAACATACAACCACCAACCAGAACCTCTCTGTTGCTTGGGGCAGTTTCAAAGAGCCTACCGCCGCACAGACAAAAATCGTGGAAACGACCGACTATTGTGGCAACAAGGTTTACAAAAACGGTGTACTGAAAATGATTTTCACCCCGGAAGGATACATTATCCTGAGTGGAAATACTCCTACCTATCACTACTTTTTCAGAGATCATCTGGGAAACAACCGGGTATTAGTTCACCACAACGGCACTATGCACCAGCACAATACCGGATATCAAACTTGATCTGTTTTTACCACCCTCCGGGATTTTGTGTCATTCCATATTCCCACAAATAATAGTTGGGGATGGGCCAGAGGGTCTGATAAGGCAGGATAGAGAGCGTACTTTCTGCCAGTCCCTTGCGCTTGAGAAACTGTAGATACGAAGCAGTCCCTTTTCCTTCTTCTCCCCAGGTATCCGCCAGAGCAGAAATAAAATCTCCGGACCCTATGGAAGAACGTCCCCGGGCAGACCTCAACTGATTCATATATCTCCATGCCTTATCCGTCTGACCTACTCTATCGGCACATTCCGCCGCAGATAATAAGACTTCTCCATAAGTCAGCGCAGGGATCCTTTTGTGGTAGTCATTATAAAATCCCCACATACCTCCCTGGTTGGCGTTGGGAGGAAAAGAGAGAATTGCCTCTTTGGTCTCATCCTCATAAAACACACTATCCCAACTGCGTTCCAGCCTATAGCGTCCGCTGTTGATTATCTCTTCGAAGAGAGTTAACGCCTCACCCGGATTTTGACTTCTCAGATAGTAACGGGCCAGTACAACCGTAGCCACATCCCTGAAAGCAGGCAACACAGGATCTTCTCTTTTTACGGGCAATATCTGCCTTGCTTTCAGCAGATCCGCTTCTTTGAGTTTCCAGATATCTCCCGACCCCAACGGTTTGCAGTTGGGAGCATAACGAGACCAGTTCCAATCGTCGACCGTCAGACATTGTCCCCACAATCCGGACATCTGATAATAAAGCAATGCCTCTAACACAGCATACATATACCTCTGCGTTTCCATCAGCGGATAATGATCCATTATATCATTACGTCGCAGACTCAGTTCATAAGCAGCTTTCTCTCCCTGTTGATAAGCCGTGAGCAGCATCTCCGTATCCGCAGACAAACTACGGGTATAAAAATCCGTAAGCAGATACGATCCACCGGTGTGAGTATGTGTATAGAGCAGTTCCATCGCCTGGCAATAATCCAGGAAAGCAGCCAGATACTGTTCGCCCCAGCCAGTATACTGTCCGTCGTCGGCCACCAGACTTTCCTGAGAGATAAATAAAGTATCTGATACTTCCGCTTCTTGGCTATAGATCACTACCTGAGCAGGATATATCCACCAGGAAGTCGCAGGAGCCACATCCACAACCAGCTGCCCACCTGCTTTGTCCAGAGAAAGCGAATAATCGACATACTTGATTTGCAGATCGTTCACATTCCTGTCCGGCCTTTCACCGGCAATAATCTCATAATCTACCCGGGAAGTGACAGGAATGAAGTATCTGCCCCCTTGTTTTTCTACAGACAAGATGGATTCATTAAAAAACAACAAACGTCTTTGGTCTTTGTCTTCATTGCCGGCAATCCCGTCTCCGTCCCAATCAATAAAGTCTGAAAAGTCTTTGAAGGTAACATTTTTGCCATTTCTTCTGTAAAACTCCTTCAGGTTCTCCGCGACCTCTTCCCAGTGGATCAACGTACTATTTTTCCAGCAAAGGTTCGCGTATTCCCCGGAGAAATTCCCTGTTTGTCTGAATTCGTCCTCCAGTTCAGAGAGAAAACGCGCCACTCCGAAAGTTTCTTCTCCGGTTCTCAACAAAATAGAAGCAACCACTACCTGTACAGCCGCATCATAGGTACCGTCTGCAAAGGAGGACAACCCCAGTTGACTACCACTGTACTGTTGCAATCCAAATTGCGTAAGTACCTCTTCCTGAGCTTGTACATCCGCTGCGATCATAGAAGTACTGCCCTGTGCCATCAATTCTAACATCCGTCCTGTTTTCAGATGGCTGATCGGATTGATATGAATGGTCTCATTGATGCGCAAATCTTCTATAGCGGTCAGAGTGACCTGATCCGAAGAATTTACATTCCGGACCTGATCGAAATAGCGTCCCTCTACCGAAACGAGTACATAAGGAAATTCCAGTTCAAGTTCTTCAAACATAAAGTTTCCCTGGTCACTGATTACAGAAGTAGTGAACATACGTTCAGTAGGGGTATAAGATTCGTCCAGTTCCTGCAAGGTCACCATAGCAGCCTTCAGAAAAGGTCCCAGTTCAGCTTTGCCTGCTATGGCCTCCCATTCCGTCAACTCTGAAACAAAAGGAGGATCAACATCTGGTTCATCAGGGTCAGGATCAGTGTCGGGGTCAGGATCAGGATCGGGATTTACACCAGTATCCGGATCGGGGTCAGGGTCGGGTTCAGCAATATAGGTAGGTGGCTGAATACAACCCACAAGAATAAATAGTAAAATAAAGATCCTGAAAATGCAGTTTGTCTTCGTCATAGCATCTATGTAAAGTTAAGTATGATCCAATGGGTTTAAACAGAAAATACCCGCAACTATTGGACACAAATATAAACTTATCTGATAGATTTTACAACTTTAGTGTAAGAAAAATGTAATATCATTCGTCTAATCACCGTACATCGGGATGAAAATAGGTACCCTTTCCCCGGGTCTTATTGCCATAGGCTATGGCATGTTGCGGACAAATATGATAACAGGCTACACACATGGTACACCGATCGCCCCATATCGGCCTTTTATCGGGAGAAAGAGAAATGTTCTGTGTGGGGCAATGGCGTACGCACCTGCCACAACCGTTGCAGGTATCGGTTGAACGGTAGGGACGGGCAGAGACAGCGAAACGGTTGAAAAGAGGAAAGATCACACGGGATTTCAACCACGGCAGAGAACCCATGTGACAATCTGTGGTCTCTTCCTTATTTTTGATCCGACGAATGATCTCCCGCATCCGGGGTTCTGCCTCAGCCAGTTTTCTTTTCTTCACTTCTTCCGGATCTACATCGAAACCGGGAAAAAGGATATAGTTGTTGGGCATACACACGGAAAATCCGGCATGACATTTCCATCCTTTCCGGTTCAGGGCCTGATGCATCCTGTCGGGAGTAAGCCCTGTCTCATCTCCGCAGGAGCAGACAAAAAAAGTATACCGATCGGTACAGGAAGAGAGAGTCAGTTTCCGGATAAATTCCAGCACAATGGCGGGAGGTCCCCACGAATAGACCGGAAAGACAAAGCCTATGTGTTCTCCGGGCTTTGGAATAAACTCCGGGAGCATACTCCCTGAAGAATGTTCCACCATCCCCGGATCTGCTTCCGGACTACCACCGGACAACCGCAGGACATCGGGAATAAAGACCAATTCTTCCCGCAACTCCTCCGCCAGCCGATAAGCGATCCAGCGGGAATTGCCTGTACCTGAGAAATAGAATATCATACGATTTGTTCTGTATAAATTGTAGTTACTGGTAACAACGACAGATTTTATACATAGCTTAAGGGGCAGGTTTTCCGGAAGGAAGAAGTCAAAAGTCATCCGGTTCTTATGTAGTTCACCAGATCCCTCAGCCTGTAATGTGTATCTCACACAGAGATTGCTGCGAGTGAGACGCAGAACCATTTTCAGTCAGTCCCGTCACATCTTATACCGGAGCATAGATATACATAAATTTAAACAAAAAGGGCAGTAGTCATACGCAGACTATCGCCCTTTTTTATAAGAAAGCCGCACCGATTCTGATGTGATGAAACTCCGAATGACATGATTTGAGTGCCCGACCTCTTTGTAATCCACCGGCATAAAGCTGCCCTATAAGGGTGTGGCCCGCCATTGAGATGCGAAGATTGTCTCGGTTTTCAGTTTTAATTGATGAGTTTCCCGATCCAATCAATGCGGCTCATTTTTTCTATAACAAATATAGATACTATATGTGAGATAAACAAGAAAAAACTTTATTTTGTTGGTAGTTTCGCCTTTTTTAAGAGGATTGCTTAATATTATATAATGTGCTGAGGGTAGTAGCTTACGGATCAAATTTACTCAGTCCCACGGGAATAACAGGTAAATCCGCGGGAAGTCTAGCGATTTTTTCCATCTGCTGCCAGAAACAAGACCTGTCGTTCTTTATCTTCTATCCGGAGCTTTTTAGCTCTGGTACATTCTGTTCAGGGAATAAGAGAAGAAGGAGCAGAGTAGTGGTCGCCTTTCATGGGATATACATTAAAGATAGGTAACTACGTTGACTGCTACTTCAATCCATCAAAAACATAATCTCCAGAAGTCTAAAGAATTACCAGATTCCTACATAATCCCCGGAAACCAACACCATCTCCAAAGTCTCACACAATTCCCGGAAGCCCACAAAAAAAAGGAAGTGTCCTGTTCTGTTGGACACTTCCTTTTCTATTCCTACATCTGTCTACCGTTCCCGGTTTATGCTTTGGCTTTCGCCACGATAGCTTTGAATGCTTCGGGATGGTTCATAGCCAGGTCGGCCAGCACCTTACGGTTTATTTCGATACCTGCTTTGTGCAGACCACCCATCAGGCGGGAATAAGACATTCCTTCGAGGCGGGCAGCCGCGTTGATACGTTGTATCCACAGAGCACGGAAATTTCTTTTCTTGTTTTTACGGTCACGGTATGCGTAAGTCAACCCTTTTTCCCAGGTATTCTTCGCTACAGTCCATACGTTCTTACGTGCACCAAAGTATCCTTTGGTAAGTTTCAGGATTTTCTTTCTTCTTGCTTTGGAAGCAACATGATTTACTGATCTTGGCATAGTTTTACTTGTTTTTGAATGTTAGCGCCGTTGCTTCGCGCAACGAACTTGAGGTTAATGCATCCGGTTAATAACTTTTAAAAGAATAGTGTCGCTTTTTTACTTCAGAGCCAGAAGTTCCTTCACCTGATTCACATCCGATGTATTCACCGTAGTGCTGTAGCAAAGGTTTCTTTTTCTCTTCTTCGATTTCTTAGTCAGGATGTGACTGTGAAAAGCGTGCTTTCTTTTGATTTTACCTGATCCGGTAAGGGCGAACCTCTTTTTCGAACCGGAGTTAGTCTTCATCTTTGGCATCTTACTTGTTTTTATAATGATTAATGAATATGGCAACGCACTATACCTCTGGCGTTACTCATTTTTTCTTCTGTGTGTATTACTCAGCTGCCGGAGCCTCTTCCTGTTGCTCCTGAGGTTTCTGCACGGGCTTTTCCGGTTTCACCTGAGGTTTCTTGGGAGCCGCCGCGCCTCCTCCGTCTTTCTTTTTCGGGGAGAGGAAGATGGTCATGCGCTTTCCTTCCAGCACAGGCATCTGGTCTACTTTGGCTACCTCTTCCAGGTCATTGGCAAAACGAAGGAGCAGTACCTCACCCTGTTCTTTAAACAGGATCGAGCGTCCTTTAAAGAACACATACGCCTTCACTTTGTCTCTGTCGGCCAGGAACCCTTTGGCATGTTTGAGTTTGAAATTGTAGTCATGATCGTCGGTCTGAGGTCCGAAACGAATCTCTTTGACATTGACTTTCACCTGTTTGGCTTTCTGCTCTTTCTGACGCTTTTTCTGTTGGTAGAGGAACTTGGAGTAGTCAATGATACGGCAAACAGGGGGTTGGGCATTCGGAGAGATCTCCACCAGGTCCAACTCCCGGTCTTCTGCTATTTTCAAAGCCTGCGCAATCGGATATACATTAGCTTCATCACCTTCTCCGACAACGCGTACTTCTTTGGCACGGATCTGTTCATTGATCCGGTATTGCCCTTTCAAGCTGTCGTTCTTCATTTGGAAGCGATTACCTCCAGATGGTTTCTTCTTTATTACCAATATCTTAAAATTTAAGTTTTTAATTAAAAGCGACCTTTAGAACATCAATGGATGCTATGCTCTTACAATTCCGCGCAAAGTTACCATTTATTTATCATATTTTCTACCTCTTCGTTGAGAATTTTTGCAAATTCTTCCATTTTCAGGGTTCCTTTGTCTCCTTCTCCCTGACGGCGCACGGAGATCTCCCCGTTCTCGGCTTCCTTCTCTCCGACGATCAGCATATAGGGGATACGTTTCATCTCGTTGTCACGTATCTTACGTCCGATCTTTTCGTTGCGGTCGTCCACCAGTGTACGTATATCGCGGCTCTCCAGGTAAGAGCGTACTTCATGGGCATACTCGTTGAATTTCTCGCTGATAGGCAACACCACCACCTGATCGGGAGTGAGCCACAGCGGGAACTTACCGCCGGTATGTTCGATGAGTACCGCCACAAAACGTTCCATCGATCCGAAGGGCGCGCGGTGTATCATCACCGGACGGTGCTTTTGGTTGTCGGCTCCGGTATATTCCAGCTGGAAGCGTTCGGGCAGGTTATAGTCTACCTGTATCGTTCCCAACTGCCACCTGCGTCCCAGGGCATCACGCACCATAAAGTCCAGCTTGGGACCGTAGAAAGCGGCTTCTCCGTATTCGATCCTCGCCTTGAGTCCTTTCTCTTCGCAGGCTTCCACAATGGCCCGTTCGGCCTTCTCCCAGTTCTCGTCACTACCGATGTATTTTTCCTTATTCTCCGGATCGCGCAGAGAAATCTGTGCTTCGAAGTTCTCGAAATCCAGTGCCTTGAAGATGATGAAGATGATATCCATCACATCCAGAAACTCCTGTTTCACCTGGTCGGGACGACAGAAGATATGAGCATCATCCTGTGTAAAGCTGCGTACACGCGTTAAACCGTGAAGCTCCCCACTTTGTTCATAGCGGTACACGGTTCCGAACTCGGCCAGGCGCAAAGGCAGGTCTTTGTACGAGCGCGGCTGCCATTTGTAGATCTCGCAGTGGTGCGGGCAGTTCATGGGTTTGAGCAGGTACTCCTCCCCCTCTTCCGGAGTATGGATCGGCTGGAAAGAGTCTTTTCCGTATTTGGCGTAGTGACCCGAAGTCACATACAACGCTTTATTTCCGATGTGCGGAGTGATCACTTGCTGGTATCCGAATCGTTTCTGTATTTTCTTCAGAAAGTCTTCCAGTCGCAGGCGCAGCGCCGTTCCTTTGGGCAGCCACATGGGAAGTCCCTTGCCTACCGTCTCGGAGAACATAAACAGTTCCATCTCCCTGCCGATCTTCCGGTGGTCGCGTTTCTTAGCCTCTTCCACCATCACCAGATATTCATCCAGCATTTTCTTCTTCGGGAAGGTGATCCCATAGATACGGGTCAGCATCTTCCGGTCTTCCTGACCGCGCCAGTAGGCCCCGGCCACGGCAGTCAGCTTGATCGCTTTGATGGGCGAGGTAGACAACAGGTGAGGCCCGCGGCACAGGTCAGTAAAGTTGCCCTGTGTATAGGTAGTGATGGTACCGTCTTCCAGTTCCGAGATCAGTTCGCACTTGTAGGTCTCTCCCCGGTCGCCAAACGCTTTCAGGGCATCGCCTTTGGTGATGTCCCGGCGAACGAGCGATTCTTTACGGGCAGCCCGTTCGATCATTTTCTTTTCGATCTCTGCGAGGTCTGCCTCTTTGATCACAGCCTCACCCGGATCTACATCGTAGTAGAAACCGTTTTCAATGGCCGGACCGATCCCGAACTGTATGCCCGGATAAAGTTCCTGCAAGGCCTCGGCCAGCAGGTGGGCACTGGTGTGCCAGAAGGCGTGTTTACCCTCCTCATTGTCCCATTTGTAAAGCACTACGGAAGCATCTTCGTTGATCGGACGGTTGAGATCGTACGTTTCTCCATTCACCCCACAGGCCAGTACATCCTGTGCCAGGCGGGAACTGATACTCTCGGCGATTTGCAGCCCGGTCACTCCTTTGTCATACTCCCGCACGGAACCGTCGGGAAATGTAATCTTTATCTTCATATGTTGTTTTGTATTTTCGATCTGTTAAGGGTGCAAAAATAACGATTATTTTCTGAGTTTGATGCTGTGTGGAGAAAAAAGAGACAGAAAGACAAAGGGATTTTCGATTTACTCCCTTCGGTCATAACCCTTATTCAATTCTTTACATCCAGGAACGTTGACGATTGACGAATCAACAGTCAGCAAAGCTAATTACGATTGAAATTACTTTTGTTTGATTGGACAGGATTTCTCTTTTGTTCTTATGTTCTTTTGTCTGTTTATACCTATTTTATCAGACAGAAGAACTAAGAACATATAAGAAGAAAAAGGAATATGTACACCGCGGAGACGCACGCCGTGCGTCTCTACAGGTAGGTGCTATCGATTATCAGGAGATTGTAATTTCAATCGTACATCGTAAATCGTCCAATCGTCAATTTCTTTGCGTCTCTACAGGCAGATGCTATCGATTATCAGAAGATTGTATTTCCAATCGTACATCGTAAATCCGTAAATCGTAAATCACCTTCACTCTGGTTGTTCGGTAAACCGTTTGATGATGTTGTAGGCCGATACCACTCCCAACTCTCCCGCTTTACTGAGGTCGTTGATCCCCTGCCTGTTATTTCCCAGGAAGATATGCGTCAGTCCGCGGTTGAAGTAGAATTCCGGGATCTCCGGATTGATACGGATCGCCTCGTCGTAGTCCAGTAAGGCCGCTCTGTAGTCGTTGAGCATAGCCAGCAGGTTGGCCCGGTTGTAATAGGCATATACAAAGTCCGGGGCCAGTTCGATCACCCGGTCCAGGTCACGCCGCACCATATCGTAGTCGTGTACCCCTACCTCCTGACGGGCCGGAGCCGTACTTCCCGGCAGCGGGTTGAGCAGCGCATCTTCCGACTTTTCGTATTCCAGCTGCTTGTACCGGGTGAGTGCCCGCATGAAGTAGGGCGGATAGAACGTGCCATCCAGCAGAGTCGCCTGTGTCAGGTCTTCCAGTGCAGAAGCAAAGTCCTGTACCAGGTAGAAATCCATCGCCCGCATGAAGCGTGCCAGCGCATTGGCCGGATGCTCTACAATAGTCGCCGTATGCGTATCAATCAGGGAGAAGTGGGTATTCACCTGTTGCTCCGTGAGCGGAGACTCCATGTTGGTGATGCGCAATCTCAGCGGCAGTGCGCCGCTCCGGTTGAGGTCGTCAATAAACTTATGGTAATGGACCGTCCCTCTCACCTCACTCACCTTTTCGTAATAGGTGAGCGTATACATCGGTTCCATGCGGATAGCCACATTGCGGTCCTGCACCTTGCCCCGATAATCACTGTCGTAGCGTTTGTCCGCTTCCCCGTCGTCCGCGATCACGATCTTCCGGTAGTTGGCCATGTTGCGATCCGAACGCTTACGCGTCTTTTCCTCTTCCGCCCCTTCTTCTCCGTCGCCGCCTGTATGCTCCGCCACATTCGTCGTATTTCCGAATCCGTAAGAAGCATTGTGCTGATCGATCTGTATGCTCAGGATCGTATTCTCATCCTCCTGCGCACCCCTGCGGTCGCCGATGTTCCTGCGCGCTTCGGCCCGGTGGTAATATCCCGCCAGGAAGTTGGGATACTCCTCGATCACCCGGCTGTAGTCGCTGATGGCTCCGCGGTAGTCTCCGGTCTGGGCACGCAGCATCCCCCGGTTGAAGGTAGCCAGCATATTGTCCGGCTCCACCTCCAGTACAAAGTCGAAATCCTCAATGGCCCGGTTGTCGTCGCCCACCTCGGCACGCAGCAGTCCGCGGTTGTAATGTCCGATGTAGTTATACGGATCGATATCCAATGCCAGGTCGTAATCGCTCATGGCACCCCGCAGGTTGTTCTGGTGGAAGCGTGCCAATGCGCGGTTGATGTAGTTGCCGGCATTGCGGGCACTCAGCCGGATCGCCTGATCCAGATCTTCCTCGGCCTCCTTGTATTTCTTCTGGCTCAGGCTCACCATGGCGCGGGAAGCCCATCCGTCGGCATCGTACCGGTCCATCTCAATGGCCCTGTCGAAGTCGGCCAACGCACGAATGGTGTCCTGCTGTCGCAACGCCACTTCGCCACGCATCAGATAGCCCCGTGTATACCGGGGAGAGATGGTCAGCAGGCTTTCGAGCGACTCTCCCGCCCCTTCGTAATCCTTCTTCTGCATCTGACAGAGTACCAGATTGTGCCAGAGCGTGATATTTTCCGGAGCATATTCCAGTGCCTTTTTGTAATCCTCTATCGCTTCGTCGAATTTCGACTGGCGGATACGCGCCAGTCCGCGTATCTGATACGCCCCCACCACAAACGGGTTACGATCTATAGCGGCATCGCAGTCCGACTCCGCCCCCTGGAAATCGTCGAGATTGATCTTGGCCAGCGCACGGAAGAAATAGGGTTCGTACAAGTAAGGCTTGGCATTGATCACCTGATTGAAATACTGGATAGAAAGGACGTAATCCTCGAAATAGAGCGCATTCCGGGCAATCATCATCACACGGTCCGTATTGATCTGTGCGGAAAGCCACAGAGGAAACAGTGTCAGCCAGAGAAGGAATGCAGTCGTTTTCTTTATCATGCGTGATGGTGCTTATGAAGAGCCTATCAGACTCTTTAATTATGTAAAGCAAAAGTAATGCTTTTCCCCTATTTCGGAGGATACGAAAACAAGTTTATATTTTTTTTGATTATTTTAGGGTACGCACCTTATACGAGCAGTTCACCTTTCCCTTAAGCATCGCACCCAGCTTCCCTTTGATCATCTGTTTGCGCAGGGGCGACAAGTGGTCGATAAACATTTTTCCCTCGATATGGTCGAATTCGTGCTGCATCACCCGTGCCAGATACCCTTCGACCCCTTCTTCGTATTCGTTGAAGTCTTCATCCATATAGCGCACGCGGATGCGTCCGGGACGCTTCACCGGCTCGTGTATACCCGGTAGGCTCAGGCAGCCTTCGTCCATCGACTCCATCTCCCCGGAAGTCTCTAAAATATGCGCGTTGATATATACTTTGCGGAAATCTTTGTACTCGGGAAGATCTTCCGAAAGCACATCCAGGTCGATCACCACCACCCGGATCGGCAAGCCAATCTGCGGAGCCGCCAGCCCCACCCCGTCGGCCTTGTCGAGGGTTTCAAACATATTGGTGATCAACTCCTTCAGCCCGGGATAGTCGGGTGTAATGTCTTCGGCCACTTTACGCAAGACCGGCTGCCCGTAGGTATAAATAGGTAATATCATTCTGTTCTGTTCGCTTTATTATATACTTATATTTATATTATTTACTACTACCATCTAACAAAAAACATGCCGGAATTCTCAAGGCATACGCTCCTGACCTCCCGCGTGGCCACGCTCCATACGCGCACCCGGTCATCTCCCTCCTCTCTTACTCTCCAGGTAAGTTTGCAGAATGATGGTCGCGCTGATCTCGTCTACCAACGCTTTGTTCTGACGGTCCTTCTTCCGGAGGCCAGCCTCCCTCATAGCACGCTGTGCCAGGACGGAGGTAAATCGTTCGTCTACATATTCCACCGGAATATCAGGCAGCTGTTTCTGTAAAGAACGCACAAAAGGCGCGATCTGTTGCATGGTTTCCGACATTTCATGATTCATCTGCCGCGGCAACCCGACCACAATACGCTCCACCTCTTCACGCTGCGTATATCCTTTCAGATATTCCATCAGGGTATGGGTAGGCACCGTAGTGAGACCGTTGGCAATCAATTGCAAAGGATCGGTCACTGCCAGTCCCGTCCGTTTACGTCCGTAATCAATAGCAAGTATTCTACCCATAAAAGTTCCAATAAGGTGCAAAAATACAATTAATATTCGAAAAAGCGGACACAGAGCACAGAAGAATCAGAGAGATCCCCTGCCCAAACAGGGAGAAGCGGAGATACCCGTGAGCAGTCTACCTTCTTACACCATAGAACATACCACTTTATTTCCGGTCGCAAACAGACAACTGTTCCGGATACCGACGGCACCCAAACAGCTCATATGTCATACGCCCCCGCGATAAATGTATAGATCTTTCAACAAAAAACGATTTCAGGCAGGCAGGGAATAAGAAACCGGAACTCCGGAAGAGAAAGAAACAGGGCAGAGTCCCGTACCGGGAAGTAGGTTTCACATCCCGAACATCGCGCCCCCTCTTCCGCAGAAACAAAGATCAAAAGCCGGGATCACCTCCCGAATGTATCTCTTTCTCAGACGACAAACAGCACCTGTCTCAAAAACTCATTCATTTCAACACACAATATCCTTATAAACAAACTATTAACAAGAACAATGTCCTAAACTCAGATCCGTAAAAAAGCGTATTTCAGGTTTTTATCTCTATCTTTGAACCCTCCGGTCCAACACCCGGAGCCTCCCCGCAGCTCACCCCGGATTACCCAGATTTGCCTCCCGGATTTCCAGATAAACTCTACAACAGACAAAGGTTTCTACCTGAGCAACAGGGGATCGTTCTTCCCATATACGTTCCTATGTAAAGAATCCGCCGGTTCATAAACCCCATATATTTGTAAAAAATAATACTAAATTAAAAACGACACTGTTATAAGACAAACCACAAACTGCAAAGACACAAACGCGGGACATCAGAGCCTGGAATCCACGTTTCACAAAAGCTATATAAAAGATATAACCCGGTTACCTTCAGAGGATCCATACCGTCATCACCGGACACCTACGTGGCCATCTACAGCCCTGGAAAAAAACAGCGAGGCGGCACGCACTTCCCGGCAAATGGAGTTTCTGGGGGCTGTACTTCTCCCGGCAGGGACAGAGATCACCTCTCTGACCTGCTGCGGGCCGAATCGCTTGGTAGGATATGACCGCCAGGGACAATACATAGGTATAGATACCCTTACCGGAAACATCCGTTGGCAAAGTGAAGAAAAAGGAGCCTACAGCCATCCGTTGTATGTAGCACAAGAGGGCCTGCTATATTCCGGTTGCAACAAACGCAGCATCGTTGCCACAGACCCGGAAACAGGAAGAAATGTATGGTCGGTCCCCGTACCCCTGTTCTACTCCGGTTTTGTCGCACACGAAGACCTGTTGATCTTTCATTCAGACGATACGATATATGCCATGAACCGGGCAACCGGAAAAGCGGAATGGCAGACCAGACTACCGGCCTGCATCCAGAGGTCTGGTCTGTTGATCCGGAAAGGGTATATATGGGCACCATGCGCACCCACACACCACCGAACGGATTTTCAACTGATCGACATCTCCTCCGGAAAGATCAGCCACCACATAGAAACACCGCTGGCTATGAAAGACAACCAGCAGGCCATAGCTACGGAAGAGCACATCTGGTTCTGTACGGAGAAGGGAACCATCGCCATACTGGACCCTGTAACAGAAACCGCCGGAGAAGTATCCAGTACACTCTTTTCCGAAAACGGGCAGTCGCAGCCGGTTCAGATAAAAGGATTTCAATACATCGGACAGCAGATCTGGTTCCGGCCGGATACTTTGTATTATCCTATAGACAAAAATGGTATCTATACCTGCAACAAGTATCTGAACATACAGCAGATATCTTCCGCAGCCTCGGGTTTCGAAGAAGAGGGTCTTCATCAGGACGGATCTATTTACCACCTGAATACCATACATCATTGTGTGACACGCTTCTCGCTCACCACTCTGAAAAACGAACAACTCCGTTTCCCCCGTTTCGGCAGGTACGACAGACTTGTGTGTATGGCTCTTCTACCCAATGGCATCATGATCGTGGTTCAACAGGGAGGTATGGAGAATGATAACAGGCAGATCATACATGCCATCCGGTAATCTCTCAAGATAAACGGAAAACCATACGGGCGTATAAAAAACCGGATATAGCCATACGCCTGTATCTACACAGAAAAATGAAGTCTATCCCGTTTTTCCTTATACAAATAAGATTGGACAACAACCAACGTATACATAAATAAAAATCACTATTATCATCTTCCTCAAATGGAATAAACTACTGCCATTTCATTAACAAATGATTCATTTTAATCTATGCAATCATTCACTATCCCGGCATCTCTTTCCCGTTATCTTTTATGGATACAATCCCATAAAAATATCCTGGAAATCACCAAATAAGCCTTCATAATCGATACAATCTCTTTGTATGTATCTGCTACAAAACAACTCCGGACAATACCGGATTGTACTTATTTCTTGTATTTTTTTATATAAAAATTATGTTTTCATAAATTATGTCGTATATTTGGAAAATATACTTTTTGTTTAATTATTTAATTGTTTCTACAAATGAAAAAATTACATTCTTTTTTCTTACCTGCTCTCTGTGCAGTCTTGTTGATTTGGGGGAATACATCTCCTGTTTCTGCTATGGAACATCCGGAAAAGGAGATCGCAGCACAGGCAGATGCTTCCGGACAGGCGCGCGCGTATCTATGTATTGGATGTAGATGGAATACTGATCGATCATTGCGGACTGAGTCTGTTCTTTGATGCCGAAGTACGGGTACAGCAACCGAACGACCCGGTTACCTATGTGTACGACTACAGCTGCGAAGAGGGTGTATCTGACATCTTCCCGATCTCCGAAGGAACTGTGGTGACAGGCGTCATCACCATCAAGCTGACTCCGCTGAGCAACGAAGGATACATCATCGTACAGGAAAGCGACATTGTACCCGGTGGTACTGCTATTCTGGACGTACAGGTATTGCTGAGCCTCAGTGCTTCGGAACTGGAAGATAAGTTGGGATTTTCACTGTAAACAGCACAGACAGCAGCCGGCTGAGGATCGTTTACGCCCGCACGGCTTCTGCTTTTTTATTCACCATTTAAAATACATACCTAATGAAACATTTGAAAACTTTTATGGTAAGCATCCTTCTGTTGGGTGCTACCGCTCTTCATGCCTCCGATCTCTGTGGTATATCTGCACAAAGTCAGGAACCTGTTACCGAAGGCACAGAAATGTATGTGCAACTGGCCACCCTTGATATCATTGGTGTTGAGATCTCTCCCTGTACCCTGATTCCTTTAGGACTGATCGGGGTGGAGGTCTACCACCAATATGCAGCGGGAGAAGAGATCTCAGTGGAATATCTATGTCCGCAAGATCATTCCGAACCTGTGTATGTCAAAGCCGGAGATACCATAAAAGCCAGTGTGGAACTCTTCAAGGTTAGCGGCCTTAAGTACACAAAAGAATTGGTGGTAGAAGAATCGGATATCCTCGAAGGAGGCATCCTGAAAATCACTTTCCTGATAGATATAGAAATCTGACCGTAACTCCGGTCTGTTGGCCGGAGAGCCATCCCCATCCTGTAGTCCGATCCGCGGGAAAAGGGAGTACCCGAAGAGGGAGTGTCCAAAGTCCGGTTGTATCTTTATAAAGTAACTGCGTTTCCCGAAGGAATGGATGCTCTGTATTCTTTCCGGTTGTGATACTTTTTGCAAAGGTAGTATTACTTTCGTTTCCGTGACACAAACATACGAGGGGATATAGCAGTAGCCCAGTTTATTGAGACCAATCCTTTCTCTATTCCCCGAAGGGGATCCATCAGTAGCCCAGCGGATGAGTGAAAGGTTGTGGAACGCCAGTGAAACAACGTGCAGCGAATCCCTGGGGTGCGAAGCGCACATCCCGGTCAACCTTGAAGAGGTTGCAGCTATCAGACGATAAAGTCTCCTATATGCAACCTTTGCAAGGTTGAAGAAAAGAGATATCTTTACCCGGGGTAGCTTTGGCTTGCTTCACTTTCGTTCCGCTCTCCAAAGGCAACCCCGGGCTAATGCTCTATCCCCTTCGGGGAACTCAGAAAACAGGCTAAAAGGAAAGGCAGAATCAGGATGAGGTGGAACACAGAGAACATACTGAAGTGGGACACAGAATCAGCCTGAGATAGGATGTAACAACAGCCTGAAAGAGAACGCAGGATCTGGTTGGTATAGATCCGGCCACTGAAAAACAGGACATACAAAAACGATTGATCTCTTAGCCGGATGGATATGCCTTGCAGGATTCGTGCAAAAACATGTTCTGTTACCACGGATTTCACCCGCGGTATTTCGCTTCGCTGACCGTGGGTTCACCTCCCAGTTTTCCACACTTGCCGGCCTACCCATCGCACCAACCTTTCACAGTAAATTTACTGGGGATACATCCCCTTTTTTATGTACCCGAACATAGTCCTCGCCAACAGACAGTCTCCTATTCCCTTTCTTTTTCCACGCTGCTCCTCCGGGACATACCTCTCAGACTCTTCGCGCGAAGTTTTCCCGGGTTCAGTGAGAATTAACACTTGTCATTTCATTTTTACCAGAGGAACTTTTAGCTTTGCACCGGCTCTTGTAAAAACCGGACGCAGAGCGAAGTGTACTTCAATGATACCAGAGCGCGTCCCCTATGCTGTAAATAACATACAACCATGAAACGACTCTTTCTGTATAGCCTGCTGGCACTCCTCCTCCCAGACATTCTTCACGCGCAAGACCCGGATCGCACTACCGAACAACGGCTCCGGGAGTTTTTCCGGACATATACTCACCCTGTGGTGGATATCGGCGCATGTGACCTGGACAGTATGCGACTGGATCACACGAAAAGAGAACTAACGGTATATGCCAGTCCGGCATTCGCCTATCAGCCTTTCCGCCCGGAAGAAGTAAAGTCTATCTATACCACCCTCTCTGAGCAGCTTCCCGGACCGGTGTGCTTCTACCACATACAGATCCGCAGCGGAGGCAGAGCCATAGAAGACCTGATACCCAATTATTACCGGGAAGGCCGGGCCGACAAAGACCGGCTGTTCACCTCCGTCAGATCCCGCAAAACCAATCCCTGGGTCAGCAACCAATCCCGCCCCTACAGCATCAGCCGGGGGCTGGAAGGATGCCACATCGCTCTCTGGCAAAGCCACGGCCGCTACTACCAGAACGAGAAACAGGAATGGATGTGGCAGCGTCCCCGCCTGTTCTGCACCACCGAAGACCTGTTTACCCAATCCTTCATCCTCCCTTATCTGATCCCGATACTGGAGAATGCCGGGGCAGTGGTCTACACCCCGCGCGAACGGGATACGCAGAAGCAGGAGGTGATCGTAGACAACGATCGTTTCCCGACAGGGGCCAGCTACATCGAAGTGGATAGCCGCAGATCGCGCTGGTCTACAGCACCGGGAGCAGGCTTCGCACAGACGCAGCGGGTGTATCAAGACGGAGAGAATCCTTTCCGGATGGGCAGCGCGCGCGTCATCCCTACCGAACGCAGGAAAAACCGTGCCTTTGCCCAGTGGGTACCGGACCTCCCGGAAAAGGGAGAATATGCGGTTTATGTATCTTACCAGACCTTGCCACAGAGCGTGAGCGATGCCAGATACCTGGTTTTCCACAACGGAGGTGTCACGGAGTTCCGGGTGAACCAACAGATGGGCGGAGGCACGTGGGTCTACCTGGGTACATTTGAGTTCGACCGGGGACAGAAAGACTACAACATGGTGATCCTGAGCAACGAGAGCCGCGAGAAAGGGGTGGTCAGTGCCGATGCCGTACGCTTCGGAGGGGGCATGGGCAACATCGCCCGCGGAGGCACCGTCAGTGGCCTGCCGCGCTACTTAGAGGCTGCACGCTACTCGGCCCAGTGGGCGGGGATGCCCTACGAGGTGTATAGTCCGCGGAGAGGGACGAACGACTACGCAGACGACATCAGCAGCCGGGGAAATACGATCAACCACCTGTCCGGAGGATCGCCCTTCAACCCGGATGCCAGGGGACTGGGCATACCGTTCGAGATGAGCATGGGACTGCATACCGACGCGGGCTACAGCCGGAACGACGGGTTTATCGGCACATTGGGGATCTATACCACACAGTTCAACCACGAACGGCTGGCAACCGGCATCTCCCGGTATACCTCACGAGACCTCACCGACCTGATCCTGTCCGGGCTGCAACAGGACATCCGCCTTACCGACAGGAGCTGGACACGCCGGAGCATATGGGACCGCAACTACGGGGAGAGCCGCATCCCGGCTATGCCTTCCACGCTCATCGAACTCCTCTCGCACCAGAACTTCGCCGATATGCGATTGGGGCACGACCCTCACTTCAAATTCACTGCCGGACGTTCCCTGTACAAATCCATCGTGCGCTACATAGCTACCCAGCATCAGGACGACTACGTGATACAGCCCCTGCCGGTAACCCACTTTGCTACGCGCTTCGGCCGGAAAAAGAATACGGTAGAGCTCTCCTGGCAACCGCAGACAGATAGTCAGGAACCATCCGCGCAACCCGACGGATACATCGTGTATACACGCGTGGGCTACGGCGGGTTCGACAACGGCGTGTGGGTGAAGGAGCCATCCTACACCGCCACTATAGAGCCGGGCATCGTCTACTCGTTCCGCGTCACCGCCGTCAACCGCGGCGGAGAGAGTTTCCCTTCCGAGACCCTGGCAGCCTATAAGGCCCGGCAGGAGCGCGGCACGGTACTGATTGTGAATGGCTTCGAAAGGCTGAGCGGCCCGGCGGTGATAGACTCCGCGCAGGAGGCCGGATTCGACCTGCACAGCGACCCCGGGGTGCCCTACCTCTATTCCATCGCCTACGGAGGGGCACAGATCGTCTTCGACCGCCGACAGGCAGGCAAAGAGGGAGCGTCTGCCCTGGGATACAGCGGCAGCGAACTGGAAGGACTGAAGATGGCAGGTAATACCTTTGACTACCCGTTTGTCCATGGCAAAGCCATACAGGCCGCGGGGTATTACAGCTTTGTCTCCTGTAGCCTGAAAAGCCTGGAAGAGGGGCAGGTACGTGCCGAAGCGTACCACGTAGTGGATCTGATCCTGGGACTTCAGAAAGAAGATCCCGTATCTGAGTTGTTCCCTACGCCTTATTACAAGACGTTCTCTACCCCGCTGCAACGCATCCTTACCGCCTATTGCCAGTCGGGCGGCAACCTGTTGGTAAGCGGGGCCTATGTAGGCAGTGATATGTTTGTGTCTCACGGAGACCGCGAGTTCACCGCCCAGGTACTGAAGTACGGCTATCAGCGTTCCGTCACCGACAAGTCTGTACAGCACATACAGGGACTGGGGCGTCTGTTGCAGATACCCCGCTATCCCAACGAGACCTTCTATCCGGTGACCACTGCGGATTGCATCGTGCCTGTAGAACCAGCATTCTCCGCCTTCGCCTACGTGCCCGGCGGAGAGAGCGCGGGCATCGCCTACAAGGGAGCCTATCGCACCTTCGTCCTGGGATTCCCGCTGGAGAGCATCCTCTCCGAAAACGACCGTGCCACGGTGATGGCCTCCGTTTTGCGCTTTTTTGATGAATAAATGTCAAAAAGGACAAAATTCACAGCCATACCTTTAGGTTTACTTCCCGAAAAAACTATCTTTGTGAAAGCCTGATCAGATTTTGATTGTTTCTCAGTCAGCTTTATCTGAAAAGAAAAGACTTACAATTTACAGATCGTGATTTAGAATCTGGAAATATAGGATGACTATCTATACCTTATATACCAGATTATGTGTATCATCGACCTGTAGAGACGCACGCCTCTTATTGGACCTGTATCGCGGAGACACACGCCCCTTTATTGGACGTAAACCGCGGAGACGCACGCCGTGCGTCTCTACAGGAGGATGTTACCGTTTGTAAAGGCAGTTGTCTTTTCAAGGGTATATGGGAATGTTCCCTGAAGTTACGGGTCAGACAAGAGTCATATGGATCAGACAAGAGTCACAACGAAGGAATGAATCAGTGAATCATAAATCATTTAAAACCTATATCCAAACCATTATGTACACAATCCAGGCCAATCAGAGTGGTACACGTACCATAGAAGTATCCGAAGAGAATCTCGAAACCATTGAGAAATACGGGCTTTTTCGCCATCTGGTAGACAGTACGGGCATCGTAGACGAGCCGGTACTGGAAAAGCTGAGATGGAACATACGCTCTCTCATCGCTGCCCAGGAAGAAGACAGCCGGGAGTTGCTCGACCTGTGCATCGATGTGATCTATCACAACCACATGAAAGCACTGGGGTTGGAAAACCTGATCCGTCTGTACATCTCGTGGCTCCGCCATCCGGAACACGTCGAACCGGAAAGCGAAAACGAAGAGCCATGACTACCATAGATACCCGCGACACCAAGCCGTACAGCCCGCTGATCCCGGCTGTACGGGCCATGTACGAGCTACCGCGCGGAGAAGAACTACAGATACTGACAGACGATCCGCAAGCGTTTGACCACCTGAAGTCCTATCTGTCCGAACAGCAGATCGGCTTCCGGGAGATCTACGACGAAGCAGAAATGATCTTACAATTTACCATGCCATGAGCGATATCAGACAACGACTAAACAAACTACCCAAAGACACGCTCCGCAAGATCGCAACGATCTATGGAGATACAGACACATTCTATGCGACGGTCTACCTGATCGCCCGCAACGAACATCAATGCCGTACCCAGCCCATACCGGGAGCAGAGCAGCGGTTGAATACCATACGGGCCTATCAGGGCATGATCCGGTTTATGCTCGATGAAGAGGGACTGAACGGCAAAGAGATCCTGGAAGCCATTGCCAGCGACTATCTGGAAGACTTTGTCAACTACCGCGAACAGGATTTTGGTATGACGGACGAAGAGTTTATCACCATCATCAAACGAATCCGATAAAAGAGATGTACGGATGTACAATTTGAAAAGACAAATAGACCAACAATCGATAACATACACCTGTAGAGACGCACGGCGTGCGTCTCCGCGATACACGTCCAATCAGGCAGGATAGAATACGTATCCACAACGTACATTTCCCTTTTGTTCTTCTGTCTGATAAATAAATAGACAAAAGAACAGAAGAACAAAAGAAAAACGATCAGACGTGTCCACTCACACTTTATCTACAACGTAAAACTTAAAACTCAGAACTTACAACTTAAAACTTACTCCTCCATATGGATATCCTTCTGATCACTCTCTGCGGAATATGTCTGCTGCTGGGCCTGGTGGGCTGCCTCCTGCCTGTACTTCCCGGCCCACCCCTTGCCTACATCGGGATGGTGTTTCTATACTTCACCACTCCCCCTCCCTTCACCGTGTGACAGCTGACCGGCTGGCTGGCACTTGTGGTGCTGGTACAGATCGTAGACTATTTTATTCCTATATGGGGTGCGCGCCGCCTGGGCGGCAGCTCCTGGGCAGTCAGAGGCAGTATCGCAGGTACGATAGCGGGTCTGTTCGTATTTCCTCCCTGGGGCTTGCTATTGGGCCCGCTTGTGGGAGCCATCGCGGGCGAACTCTTAGGAGGCAATGGTCTGAAGCATAGCGTGCGCACCGGTCTGGGTGTCTTTGCAGGCTTCATTATAGGCACCGTATGTAAGTTCATGCTCTGCGGATGGTTTATCTACATCTATATGCAGACGATCTTCGGCAATGTATAGCTATTTTTATAGCAGTCAGGAGGCATCCCGGATATCTTTTATGAACAAATTCATAACGATGTCGCTCGACTTTCACTATCTTTACAGAAGATAGGATACGTCTCGGATATCTTTTATGAACAAGTTCATAACGATGTCGCTCGACTTTCACTATCTTTGCCACATGAATACCTACCAACTTACCGACTGGCTCCCCACGACCCGAAAAGAGATGGAACTGCGGGGCTGGGAAGAGCTTGATGTCATCCTGTTCAGTGGCGACGCCTACGTAGATCATCCCTCTTTCGGAGCCGCCGTCATCGGCCGCCTGCTCGAGGCGGAAGGCTTGCGGGTGGCCATCGTGCCTCAGCCCAACTGGCGCGACGACCTGCGGGATTTCAAAAAGCTGGGACGTCCGCGCCTTTTCTTCGGCATCAGCGCGGGGTGTATGGATTCGATGGTGAACAAGTATACCGCCAACAAACGGCTGCGCAGCGAAGATGCCTATACGCCCGACGGACGGCCCGATATGCGCCCCGAATACCCTTCCGTGGTCTATGCGCAGATACTTAAGAAACTCTACCCCGACGTGCCGGTGGTGCTGGGCGGCATCGAAGCCAGCCTGCGCCGGCTCACGCACTACGACTACTGGGAAGACCGCCTGCGACCGGGCATCCTGTGCGACAGCGGAGCCGATCTGCTGATCTACGGCATGGGCGAAAAGCCGATCGTGGAACTGGTAAACCGCCTGAAAGAGAAACGATCCCGAGAGACTGTCGGCCCCGACACGTCCGCACCCTATATCACCTGTGCCGACCTGCCACACGACATTCCACAAACGGTATGGATGGCCGCGGACATCCAGGCCACGCAGGAAGACATCGAACTGTACAGCCACCCGGAATGCCTGAAAGACAAGAAAAAGCAGGCGGCCAACTTCCGTCGCATCGAGGAGGAGAGCAACCGCTACCAGGCCTCCCGCATCCTGCAACGGGTAGACGCGCAACATACCCTGGTGGTGAACCCGCCTTATCCGCCGCTGACGGAGAAAGAACTGGACCACTCGTTCGACCTGCCCTATACGCGCCTACCCCATCCCAAATACAAGAACAAACGCATACCGGCCTTCGAGATGATCCGTTTTTCGGTGAATATCCACCGCGGATGCTTCGGAGGGTGTGCCTTCTGTACGATCTCTGCCCACCAGGGAAAATTCATCGTCAGCCGCTCGCGCGAGAGCATCCTCCGGGAAGTGAAGCAGGTGACGCGGATGCCGGAGTTCAAAGGCTACCTGAGCGATCTGGGCGGCCCCTCGGCCAATATGTACCGGATGCAGGGAAAAGACACCACACTCTGCCAGAGGTGCAAACGCCCGTCGTGCATCCATCCGAAGATCTGCCCCAATCTCCATACGGATCATCGCCCGCTCCTGGATATCTACCGCGCGGTAGATGCCCTGCCGGAGATCAAGAAGAGCTTTATCGGCAGCGGGGTGCGGTACGACCTGCTGTTGCACCGCAGCCAGGATGCGCAGACCAACCAGGCAGCTGCGGAGTATACCCGCGAACTGATTGCCCGGCACGTCAGCGGCCGCCTCAAAGTAGCACCCGAACACACCAGCGACCGGGTGCTCGAGCTGATGCGCAAACCTCCTTTCCGGCAGTTCGTGGAGTTTCGCCGGATCTTCGACCGCATCAACCGCGAAGAGGGGCTGCGCCAGCAACTGATCCCCTATTTTATATCCAGCCATCCGGGCTGCACCGAGGAGGATATGGCAGAACTGGCCGTACTCACCAGACAGATGGATTTCCACCTGGAGCAGGTGCAGGACTTCACCCCTACCCCCATGACGGTAGCTACCGAAGCCTGGTACACCGGATTTCATCCGTACACCCTGAAGCCCGTGTACAGTGCCCGCACCCCCAAAGAGAAGCTGGCACAACGGCAGTTCTTCTTCTGGTACAAGCCGGAAGAGAGACAAAGGATCATCCGGGAACTGCACCACATAGGCAGAGCCGATCTGATCGATAAGTTGTACGGGAAAAAAAGAGGATAAAGCCTGCTGTACCGCTTTTTACACGATAGAGAAATCCTGAGCCTGTGGACGACGGAATGTGGGCCTGTGGGTGAGAAAGAGTGTAAAACGATGACTTCTTATTCTTATAAAAAAGGGTATCCGGCTGACACAGAATGGATCGGAAGATTTTTATATCTGTTTGAAAAGCCAGACTGAGAGATTTACGCCTGGAAATACAAACCATTCACGTAATCATCTACCTGTAGAGACGCACGGCGTGCGTCTCTACAGGTAGATGATTACGTGAGTATGTACCCGTTGGGATGCTCCGGGACTTTCACCCGCAAGTCTGTCTATGTACTACTCAAACAAAGGGTATTGGATGATAACCGTATACCATGGAAAAGCAATAAATAGTTTTTACTTTTGAAAGCAATTCGACACTGCAAAGACAGCAACAAGTTCGGAAAACAAGAAAATATCCAATCTCATTTCAGGAGTATACTTCTATAGATAACCCCAGGTCACCTGCATCAGGCAACCACACTCCCTGTTGCACGAAGAAAAAAAGTTCCGGTCAGACTTCTGCAAAGTCCCGGTGAGACCTGATCCGGGTGTCGGTGAGACTTTCCTGAAGTCCCGGTCAGACTTTCAGTTCGTACAGCTCTGTGTTTGCCCGTGAGCCGATTCTCTGTTTTCCTGACGACAACGCCTGCTACATCCTAATACGTTAATAATAATCACTATTAAGACCTTTCGGAATCGTGCTTTATACAGGGTGTAAGCCCCTACTTAGTGCCACAATAGTGCCAAAGTGCCAGTAAGGCACAAAAAACATACATATATAAAAAAGAAGATACAAAATAGGGCGCTATACGCTTTATAACGGGGAAATGGATAAAACAGCACATCCAATCAAGGGAAATCTCACTGTGTATGGTGTACAAAAGAATGGAGGTAAGACAAAAAATTACAAGACAATAATTATTACTACCCAGGAGTTCAAATACAAAGATACCTTTCTTCGTCATTAAGTAGGTGAATCCTGTTTATAGGATATTCACATGTTACTTATATTATTTATTATAGATCTATTGGGTACTGGAAAGAGAGGAAATTGTTGCCCCAACCTGTTATAAAACTCTCTATAAAAAACTTATTCTATCAGATAAATACTATCTTTGCATCTATACGGATCTAACAGTTGAACGGATGGAAAAGAGATATGACTTACCTCAGGAGGAGGATGCTGAGAAAAATATGGTAAACGAACCGGCAATGGAATACGAATATAATACTGAAACAGAAAGGATCTACTCCCCCCCACTGACAGAAGAAGAGTTGAAAAGCGCAATGACTGGTGATGAGTTAAGGGAATATATGCACAAATTCATTGACGAGCTATATGATAGAAATGAAAATACTGTACGCCCCAAACGCTAAATTCTATCTAAGTGAATTGACCGAAATCCTTTACTATAAAAACTACTTTGGTTTTAGGCAAAGTGCAAAAGATTATGTCGACTCTTTAACGGTAGAAATGGAATCTACCATCCACATCAAACAAAAACACAAATCTCCCTCTGATTTTTCCCGGTATGGTAAAGACCTATGGTACGTATCCTATCCCAAAAACAAGCGTACCACATGGTACTTCTTTTTTACCTATCATCCGGAAGATGATATTTACTTTATCCGCTACATCACCAACAACCACGTAGCCGGACACCTGTTGGAGTAATTCTTTGAAGTGCCCATATAAATGGTCTGTTTTATGTAGGATTTCAGGAAATAAAACAAAATAGTAAACCAAACCCGCCCTTGCAGACATCTGTAAGGGCGGGTTTGATCATTTATGAATCCGCGGGTTTGATGATAAGCAGATGGTTGTCTACGATCACATCTACCTGGCTGTTAACGGGGGAATCCGGCCTGATCCAGCCAGACTCCCATCAGTCTCAGAAAAGGAATGGGGTTGAGCCCGTTACTGCTTTTTTTTGTTGACTACGCTCTGGGAAGAGACGGTAAGCCGCCTGAGGGGCAGACTTTCCTCTGAGTTTCTGATCTTTCGTACTTTGGCTTTGAGGGGTTTTCGGGAACTTGTTTTTTTGTTGGGCATAATAAATAATTTTTTGATTATAAAAAGAGAGGTGAGTCACGCCCAACATAACCGTGCATTTCTGCAGGGACAAGTTCCGGGACTTACACCCGTATGCCCACCTCATTATTTTAAGATGTCCTAAACTAAAATTCATTTTTATACACGATTATATTGGGTACTGCAAAGAGAGGAAATTGTTATCAAAACATTTATATACGGAGAGGCTTTTAGATAAGAAGAAAAGCTATCCCCTTTTTTACTATATCTTCTCCCGGTAAAGCGAAGTAACGGAAAAGAACAAGAGGTTTTTCAAATAAACAATAAATGGCTTTGTTATCATCCATAATCTTATTATTTTTGTTATACTAATAAAAAGAGGTACCATGGCAGATAGAGCCACTATATTAGAACGTATCCGTAAGATAAAACGTAACGTTTTACCGGATCACACCCTTATCTTGTTTGGTTCTCAGGCAAGGAACGAAGCCAATGAAGAATCGGATTGGGATCTGCTTATTATATTGGACAAACCCCGAAAAGAATCAACCGACTTTGATACCTATGCATATCCTTTTATCGAATTAGGCTGGGAAATGGGCGAATTAATAAACCCTCTGATCTATGTACGTTCTCAATGGGAGATAAACAAGCCGTCCTTGTTTCGTAAAAATGTACAAACGGAAGGAATAGAAATCGTATGACACTTACAGCAGAAGAAAGAAATGCCATAATAAGTACCCGTATCGAAAAGTCCGATCAGGCACTTATCGAAGCGAAAGGAAATATACAGATGCAGTTTTGGAATACAGCAGCAAACAGACTCTACTACAGCTGTTACAACCTCGTGAGTGCACTACTCATAAAGTCAGGATATTCTGCTCAATCACATAAAGGAGTAGCCACGCTATTCGCACTTCATTTTATAAAAACAAACATCATTCCTAAAGAAATAGGAAAAACATACAACCAACTTTTTCTACTGCGTCAAACCGGAGATTATGACGATTGGAACCTGATCGAAGAAGAAGATGTCACCGCCATGATAAAACCTACTGAAAGACTGATCCAAACCATAAAAAAACTTTTGGAAAAATAATTTATACGCTTATCCATAATCATGCAGAAGGGCAGTTTCTAAGATAAGGCTATCAGCGAAGAGAATAAGATAAGAACGGCTCTTCCCTTTGCGGGAAGAGCCGTTCTTACTGTTTTATCAATCTGCTGGTTTGATTATAAGCAGATGGTTGTCTACGATCACATCTACCTGGCTGTTAATGGGAAATCCGGCCTGATCCAGCCATACTCCCATCAGCCGCAGAAAAGGAATGGACTTGAGTCCGTTACTACTTTTTTTTGTTCACTACGCTCTGGGAAGAGACAGTAAGCCGCCTGAGGTGCAGACTTTCATCTGAGTTTCTGATCTTTAGTACTTTGGCTTTGAGAGGCTTTCGGGAAAGTTTTTTTCTTTCTTGTTGTTGTTTAAATTGTTGGGCATAATAAAAAAATTAAAGGATGAATAAAAAGAAGGCAGGTCTCGCCCAACAATTATTTAAACCATAACAAGTTATGGAACAACAACGTTTCGGGACTTGCACCCGTAAGCCTGCCTTTGTTTTTTTAGTAGATAAGATGTCCATAATAAAACTACTTATTAAAATTTAAATAACTATTGGGTACTGCAAAGATAAGAAATAGTTATCAAAACCTGCCATAAAACTCTCTATTTAAAAACATGTTCTATAAAAGAACACAGGAATTTCGCATACAGAATCTTCACATTGGAGTCACTATATAAACACACAGAAATATATACAAACCAATACATCGGAAACGATCACACCCTGGGTTCCTTTCTCTAAAAAGTCTCTGAACAACCTGTACACGTTCCAACGAGTAAATAAACATTCACGAAAAGGCGACCTTAATTCTAACCACTTAATAATCAAATAATAATATTTACTACACCTTTTTCTGTATGTATTTTGTGCCTTAATGGCACTTTGGCACTTTTGTGGCACTATGCAGACACATTTTTTGCTCCGGACAAACAGACCCGACTCTTTCACCTGCCTTCCCCAACACAACTTCCGAATAAATAAATCTATACAAAAAAACATTCATTACCTTTAACCGGAAACAAAAACGTACTTACATCTCATCCGGATTCTGCACAACCTTTCCCTTACCCCTGCTTTGCCGGCAACCCTACCATCTCCTGTAAAATATATACCGCCGTCTCCACATTGGGTACCTCTTTGATCACCATACTGCGTCTGCCGTTCTGCTTACGCAGATCGCACCGGCGCGGATAGAGCATCATGTAATCTATGATCTTGCCGAAAGCCACACTCTGATAGAAAGGACTCTGCGAATTGGAAACAAAGAAAAGCGTCATGCGCCCCCCTTTCAGGAATACTTTCTCTACCCCCAGCCGGGCCGCTATCCGGCGCAGGGGCACGATGCGCAGCAGCTCCTCCGTTTCCGGCGGCACAGGGCCGAAGCGGTCTTCCAGCCGGTCACGGAACGCCTGCACATCCCGGTCCAGGGTCAGCTTGTCCAGCTCGCGGTAGAGCAGCATCCGCTCGCTGCTGCCCGTCACATAGTTGGCCGGCAATAGGAGTTCCAGGTCGCTCTCTACCTGCGACTCCTCCACAAACTGTTCGCCACTGATGGTACCATCGGGCCGGATCTCTTCGACATACAGATCGGCAAACTCCTCGTTCTTCAGCTCCCGCACTGCCTCCGTAAGTATCTTCTGGTAGGTTTCGTAGCCCAGGTCGGCAATGAATCCGCTCTGCTCCGCTCCCAGCATATTGCCCGCTCCGCGGATGTCCAGATCCTGCATGGCAATGTGTATCCCGCTACCCAGGTCGCTGAAATTCTCAATCGCCTGCAAGCGGCGGCGCGCCTCGGGGGTGAGGCTGCTGAGCGGGGGTGCCAGCAGGTAACAGAATGCCTTTTTGTTGCTGCGCCCTACCCGGCCCCGCATCTGATGCAGGTCGCTCAGGCCGAAGTTCTGCGCCTGGTTGATAAGAATCGTATTGGCATTAGGTATATCAATACCGCTCTCGATGATGGTAGTAGCCAATAGCACATCGTAGTCGTAATTCACAAACCCCAGGATGATCTTCTCCAGCTCCGCCGGCTCCATCTGTCCGTGACCGATGGCCACCCGGCAGTCCGGGATATGGCGCGTGATCATCGCTTTCAACTCCGGCAGGTTGGCCACGCGGTTGTTCACGAAAAAGACCTGTCCGTTGCGGCTCATCTCGAAGTTGATGGCCTCTGTGATCACCTCCTCGTTGAACGTATGTACCTCCGTCTGTATCGGGTAGCGGTTGGGCGGAGGGGTAGAGATCACACTCAGGTCGCGCGCGCCCAGGAGCGAAAACTGCAACGTGCGCGGTATGGGAGTAGCCGTGAGGGTGAGCGTATCTACATTCACCTTCATCTGACGCAGTTTCTCCTTGACCGCCACACCGAATTTCTGCTCCTCGTCGATGATGAGCAATCCCAGGTCTTTGAACTCCACATCTTTGCCCAGGATGCGGTGTGTGCCGATGAGGATGTTCACCTCACCCTCCTTCAATCCCCTGAGCACCGCCCGGGTCTGCGTGGCCGTACGCGCCCGGCTCAGGTACTCTACCCGGCAGGGAAACTCTTTCAGCCGATCGCGGAAAGTCTGGTAGTGCTGGTAGGCCAGCACGGTGGTAGGCACCAATACCGCCACCTGTTTGTTGTCTGCCACGGCTTTGAAAGCCGCGCGGATAACCACCTCGGTCTTTCCGAAGCCCACATCGCCGCACACCAGGCGGTCCATCGGGATGTCGCGCTCCATGTCCTGCTTCACCTCCGTGGTAGATTTGCTCTGATCCGGCGTATCCTCGTACATGAAAGAGGCCTCCAGCTCGTGTTGCAGGAAACTATCGGGACTGAAGGCAAATCCCTTCTCCTCCCGTCGTCGGGAATAGAGGCGGATGAGGTCGCGCGCGATGTCCTTGATCTTGCTCTTGGTCCGGTCCTTGAGTTTCTCCCAGGCCCCGGTACCCAGTTTGTTGAGGCGCGGTGCCTCGCCTTCCTTCCCTTTGTATTTGGAGACCTTATGAAGCGAATGGATAGAGACAAACACAATGTCTTCGTTCTGATAGACCAGTTTGATCACCTCCTGGGTGGTGTTGCCGTTGGGTATACGCACCAGTCCGGCAAACCGCCCTACGCCATGATCTACATGCACCACATAGTCTCCGGGAGTGAACTGGTTGAGCTCTTTGAGCGACAGAGCCACCTTTCCCGAACGGGCCTTGTCGCTCTTGAGGCTGTATTTGTGGAACCGGTCGAAGATCTGATGATCGGTGAAGATGCAACGACGGGCCGTATGATCGGTGAATCCCGCGTGCAGGGTCTTCTCTACTGCTGTGAAAGGCAGGTCGTCTCCGCGATCTTCGAAAATAGCCCGGATCCGGTCGATCTGCTTGCTGCTGTCGCTACAGATAAAGAGCGTATATCCCTGCTCCAGGAACTCCCGGAAAGAGGAGGTCACCAGGTCGAAGTTCTTGTGGAAGATAGGCTGCGCAGCGGTATGGAAGGCGACCGTAGCCTCCGGCGTGCCGGTGGGCTTGCTCCCGAACTCCATCCGCCGGAATTCCAGGGCTTTGCGCGCGAACTGCTCACCGTCTATCAGCTTCCCTTCCAGGCTGGCTACACTCTGTTCCGACTCCTGGCGGGCAGCGATGGCCTGCGGAGCCAGCGTCTCTTCGCTCACCGCCCGGATACGCTCCCGCACCCAGGAAAAATCGCGCATAGCCAGTATGCTCTCTGCGGGGATAAACTCCAGGAAAGAGGTCTGAGAACCGCTACCTGCCGTGAGATCCGGCACGATGGAGATGCTCTCCCTGCGTTCGCGCGAGAGCTGGTTCTCTACGTCAAAGGTACGGATCGTCTCCACCTCATCGCCGAAAAAGTCGATGCGGTAGGGATATTCCGAAGAGAAAGAGAACACATCTATGATACTGCCCCGGAGTGCGTACTGACCCGGTTCGTAGACATACTCCACATACTCAAAACCGTAGCTGCGCAGTACCTGTGTGATAAAGTCCATATCCACCCGCTCGCCCGCCTGCAACCGGAGGGTGTGCTGGTCCAGTTCGCCGGCGGAGACCACCTTCTCGGCCAGGGCATCGGGATAGGTGACCACCGTGAGCCCCTGCTCTCCCTTGCGCACCCGGCTCAACACCTCGGTACGCAGCACTTCATTGGCAGGGTCTTTCTGCCCGTACTTCACCGCCCGGCGGAACGAAGAGGGGAAGAACAACACCTGCTCCGTTCCCAGCACCTGAGTGAGGTCGTGATAGAAATAACCCGCCTCTTCCAGGTCGTTGAGGATAAAGACAAAAGGGGCCTCTGTATTGCCTGTCCACAACGAAGCAAAAAAAGAGGCAGAGGAGGCAGTGAGGCCTCCGCAATAGATATGTCGGTTGGCAGTATCCCGGAGAAGTGAAGAGACAGCCTCTATCTGAGGATGAGCGCGATATAGCTGCCGGAGCTCGGTAAGGGTCATAGATGCAACATTTTTAAGAACGTGAAACCGGATGCAAAATTACTAAATAATACTTAGTTTTCGTATACAATCTTTTGTAACTACAAGAAAAGCACTACATTTGTTCTTCACATTTATCTAACAGGTGACGATTGACATTACAAATACCCTGACGACCGATAGCATCTACCTGTAGAGACGCACGGCGTGCGTCTCAGCGTGCCGGATGGAAAGAGGTACCGGATGGAAATAGTTGTTTTCCGGGAATATACGCCGTACCGGACGGGCATCATACACAGAACAGTACATACCTTCACGGAGATGCACACCGTGGAGAAATACGCTTCCGGATCGGACGTACACCGCTATGTTGGACGCACACCGCGGAGACGCACGCCGTGCGTCTCTACAGCAAGCGGATGCCATCCGATGATACATCCCGGATTCATGCAGGTAATTTAAATCGTAAATCGTCAATCGTCCAATCGTAAATTCTTTTTTATGTACAGATCCGACAGTATCGTCATCATCCCGACCTATAACGAACGGGAAAACATAGCCAATATCATCCGCGCGGTTTTCGGGCTGGACAAGATATTCCACATCCTTGTGATCGAAGACGGCTCGCCCGACGGCACCGCCGCCATTGTGAAGGAGCTTCAGCAGGAGTTTCCCGAACAGCTTTTTATGATAGAGCGTCGGGGCAAGCTGGGGCTGGGCACGGCCTACATAGCCGGATTCAAATGGGCACTGGCACACGACTACGTGTATATCTTTGAGATGGATGCCGACTTTAGTCACAACCCGCACGACCTGCCGCGCCTCTACAACGCGTGCGCACACGACGGGGCCGACCTGGCCATCGGTTCGCGGTACGTGAGCGGGGTGAATGTGGTGAACTGGCCCATGGGCCGGGTATTGATGTCGTACTTCGCTTCGAAGTATGTGCGTCTGATCACCGGACTGCCCGTACACGACACCACGGCGGGCTTTAAATGTTGCCGCCGTCAGGTGCTGGAGACCATGGATCTCGACAGCATCCACTTCAAGGGGTATGCTTTCCAGATAGAGATGAAGTTTACCGCCTACAAAAGCGGATTCTGCATTGTGGAGATCCCTGTGATCTTCATCAACCGGGAACTGGGGACTTCCAAAATGAATACCAGCATCTTCGGAGAGGCTGTCTTTGGCGTGATCAAGCTGAAGCTGCACAGTTTCTTCCACAAATACCCACAGAAACCACTATGAGACGTATCCTGATAGAAAATGTCACATGGGTCAACGAAGGCGCACGCCTGCGCGGCTCGGTAGGGATCTGCGGCGGGCAGATCGCGGAGATCCTCCGGGAGGGAGAAAGCCCTTCTGCCACGTACGACCAGCGGATAGATGCTACCGGGTGTCTGCTGCTGCCGGGTGTGATAGATGATCATGTACACTTCCGCGATCCGGGACTCACACAGAAAGCAGACATCCGCAGCGAAAGCCGCGCAGCGGCGGCCGGAGGGGTGACCTCGGTGATGGATATGCCCAACACCGTGCCACAGACCACCACACCGGAAGCCTGGGAAGAGAAGATGCGACGGATGGCTGCGGAATGCAGGGTGAACTACTCGTGCTACTTCGGAGCTACCAACGACAATTATACAGACTTTCCGCAGCTCGATGCCCGCCGGGTATGCGGCATCAAGTTGTTTATGGGTTCGAGCACCGGCAACATGCTGGTGGATCGCCAGGAGAGCCTGACCCGTATCTTTTCCGGTACCGACCTGCTCATTGCCGCTCATTACGAAAGCCAGGAGATGATCCGGCAGAACACGGAGAAATACCTGGCCGAAGCGGGGCGGGACAACGACCTGCCGCTGGAATATCACCCGCTGATCCGCTCGGAGGAGGCCTGCTATGCCTCTTCGGCACTTGCCGTGCGCCTGGCACAGCAGACCGGGGCACGCCTGCACCTGCTGCATGTGTCTACGGCCCGCGAACTGGAGCTGCTGGAAGCGAAGCCACTGGCCGGCAAACGGATCACGGCCGAGGCGTGCATCCCCCACCTGCTCTATACGGAGGAGGACTATGCCCGGTACGGTACCCGTATCAAGTGCAACCCGGCCATCAAAAAGGCCGCAGACCGGGAGGCGTTGCGCGCGGCCGTGCGCTCCGGACGCATCGATGTGATTGCTACCGACCATGCTCCCCACCTGCTGGCGGAGAAGCAGGGAGGGGCGTTGAAAGCTGTATCGGGTATGCCCATGGTGCAGTTCTCTCTGGTGAGTATGCTGGAGCTGACCCGCGAGAAGGTGTTTACCGTAGAAGAGGTGGTAGAAAAGATGTGCCACGCCCCTGCCCGCTTGTACGGGATAGACAAACGGGGATTTCTGCGTACGGGCTACCAGGCCGACCTGGTATTGGTGCGTCCGGATGCCGGATGGATGGTGGGTCCGCGGGATATCCTGAGCAAGTGCGGATGGAGCCCGCTGGAGGGACAGACGCTTCACTGGAGGGTGGAAAAGACGTTTGTGAACGGACAGCTGGTGTATACCGATGCTCAGGTAGAGGATGCTGTGCGCGGACAGGAACTTTGTTTTTATTAATCCCTGGCTGATCTATGCTGTTGACTTACCATATACACGATATCAGTCCGTACATCAACTGGATCTATTTTTTCCATGCCTGGGGATTCCAGGCCCGCTTCGCGGGCATCAGCCAGATACACGGTTGCGACGGCTGCCGGGCTTCGTGGCTGGCAGCGTTTCCGGAGGAAGACCGCCCCAAAGCGGCGGAGGCGATGCAATTGTACAAAGAGGCGCACCGGATGCTGGACCGGCTCGACGGCGATTTCCGGGTGCGTAGCCTGTTCCGCCTGTGCAGGGCGCAGGTGGATGGAGACGATCTGCTGCTCGACGGCATACGCCTGCCCTTACTCCGGCAACAGACGGTCCGCAAGGAGGGCGAACCTTATCTTTGCCTGAGCGACTTTGTGCGTCCGCTCGCTTCGGGCATCCCGGATACCGTAGGGGCCTTTGCCTCGAGTGTAGACATGGCCCTGGAAGAGATCTATACCAATGATCCTTATAAACACTTACTGGTGCAGACATTGGCCGACAGGCTGGCAGAGGCCGCCACGGAAAAGATGCACGAGTATGTACGCAAAGAGGCCTGGGGATATGCTCCCCGGGAAGATCTGCCCCTGGCAGATCTGCTGGCGGAGAATTTCCAGGGCATACGCCCGGCGGTGGGATATCCTTCGCTGCCGGACCAGTCGGTCAACTTCCTCCTGGATCAATTGCTGGATATGAAACAGATCGGCATCACCCTGACAGACAACGGAGCCATGCACCCGCATGCTTCGGTATGCGGACTGATGTTTGCCCACCCCGCGGCCCGCTACTTTTCCGTGGGGAAAATAGGAGAAGATCAGTTTCAGGACTACGCGCGCCGGAGAGGTATTCCGGCGGAACAGTTGCGGAAGTTCCTGACGGCAAACCTGAGTTGATTTACGATGTACGGATGTACGATGTACGATTGGAATTACAATCTCCTGATAATCGATAGCATCTACCTGTAGAGACGCACGGCGTGCACTAGTGTCCGGAATAAATCGTTAACATTCGCTGTAACTACTGATATATCAATTGTTTACAGCCATTTTTTCACTCGGAGGTTTTCAAACTGTTACATTTCTACAGGCTATCAGAATGACACCTCTTCACTCTGAAAACCCTCCGGGATTTGACTGAAGGATGATCTCTGAAAGATCATTTTGATAGTTATAGGAATCTTAAATTATTTTACCGGACACTAGTACACGGCGTGCGTCTCCGCGGTGTACGTCCAACACAAAGATGTGCGTCTCTGCGGTCTACGTATCCGTTAAGGTACATCTTTTCTATGTATACTGTCTCGTTGATGCGGTGTATATTCCCGAAAAATATATATTCCCATTCGGTACGCCGAGACGCACGCCGTGCGTCTCTACGGTGGATTGGACATTGGGATGTATGTAATTTCAATCGTCAATCGTCCAACGTTCTTTAATGTGAATAATCAAACAATGGTCATGACCGAAGGGAGTAATCGTAAATCCTTTAACTTATATCTACTAAAAATGCTCCCTGTAAAATAACACATTCGGGTCTGTGCCTGCTGTCCGGCATCTTTACGCAGATGGAAAACAGATAAGATACAGTCCCGGACTCGGGCATTGTTAGAAAATATAATCGGAACTCTTTTATCTTCTGACGGATAAATGACTCTTTTTTCCTGTTTACAACCTACCGGGACCTCCAACAATTCTCTACCCAAACCTCCACCAGACTGTATGAAACTTCAGTTTTTGTTCACACTTTGTGCAATTTTAAAGCATTTAAAACATTAATTTAGAAAAATTATTTTAAATATCTCCCTTTTCTTCACCGTTGTATATATTTTTTTCGTAAGTTTGCAGTGTAAATAATTATCATCCATGAGGGCTGCGTGATGCAGACCAAAGGACTTCAACAAATCAATAATTGTTGGAGAACAATAGCATCGTTCCCCCATACACAATGTTAATTTAAGAACAGTATTTATTATGCAGAATGCCTCGTAGTGATACGAGGCATTTTTTTTAGCGGCCTGTACACGTCCGGACGGGATTTTTATTCTTTTCTTTAGAAAAAATTTCGGGCCTGTGTGATTTTTATTTGCTTTGCCCGACTAACTGTAACGAGAAACAGGATGTGATGCAATCTCCACACGAACATATAGAAAAGGAGTTCCTCGCGGTTGTCCGCGCGTACGACAAGGTGATCTATAAGGTCTGCTACCTGTATACCACCCGCAATGCTTCCCTGAACGACCTGTATCAGGAGGTAGTGATCAATCTGTGGAAAGCTTTTCCGAAATTCCGCGGAGAATGCAAGATCTCTACCTGGATCTACAGGATCGCGTTGAATACCTGCATCAGCTTCATGTGCAAGGAGAAGAATGTGCCGGAACTGGTGACGCTTACCTGGGACACAGACCGGGTGGCGGAAGACGATGAACTACAGATCATGCTTCGCGAACTCTACAGGCTCATCAATCAGCTGGGGCATCTGGACAAGTCTATCATTCTGCTCTACCTGGAAGAGAAAAGCTACGAAGAGATAGCAGAGATCACCGGGCTGACCGTGACCAACGTGGCCACCAAGCTCAACCGCATCAAACAGAAATTACGTAACATGAAAAAGGAGGAATAAGATATGGAACTGGATGAACTGAAACAATCCTGGCGCAAACTGGATGAGCATCTGGAAGACAAGGAACTGGTGCGGGAAGAGGAGATACGGGGGCTCATGAGCCATGCATCCGGTAAGATACGGGCGTTTGTGGCACTTTCGCGTAAAATGATTCTTCTGACTGCTCTCCTGGTTTTGTTGGTGATAATAGGAATTTTTTATACCGGTTTGACAAACAATCTGCACTATGTAATTGTTATTATAATCGCTATACCGGCTATTGGCTGGGATCTCTATACCCTTCGTTACCTACGCCAGACCCGCATAGAGGAAATGTCGCTGGTAGAAGTAGTGACCCGCGTCAATCGCCTGCATACCTGGGCCATCCGGGAACAGTTTGCTGCTGTACCTCTTCTGCTGTGCGTGGCGGCCGGGCAGTTTATCTCCCGCCATGTCTGGGAAGAAAGCATAGGAATGCTCATCGTGTTCTTTGTGATCTGGATATCAGCCATCGGCTTCAGCTTCTGGTTACATCGCAAATTCCTGCTCAACCGCATCCGGGAAATCAAAAAGAACCTGGACGAAATACGTGAGATTAACGAAATTAATGATAAATAACTGTTTAGCCTGTTAAAAACCGAATGTATCTCCGCAGGCTTTACATCCAAGTTTTGTATATTTATGGAGAAATTTCATTCATATTTACTTAAACCCTATTTTTTAAATTCTCTCTAACAGAAAAATCTTCTCCGCTGGACAGCGGGGGAGATTTTTGTATGAAAAAAAACGATCCTACTCATGATGCAACGCATGTTTATTTTCCTGTCGCTGCTGATGCTTATCCCTGATGTATATATCTATCGGATGTTCATTGTGCGACTGATGATCTCTCCCGGGTGGAAACTCTGCTACTGGATTCCGAGTGCCCTACTGCTGTTGGGGCTGATCTATGTATGCTTCCTGGCGGGCAGCGACGTGGTAGACCGGCAGTCCCGGGCGGTAGGCTGGTTTATGCTGGCTGTGTTCATTTTTGCCTTCCCGAAGGTGATCTTTATGCTCTGTTCGCTGCTGGGACTTCCCTTCAATTACTTCCTGCACTGGCCCAAAGCTCCTTTTGTAGGTATCGGTCTGCTGGGAGCACTATTGACAGCGGGAATGATACTCTACGGAGCTACCGTAGGTAAATTCCGGTTCCGCGTCAAAGAGCAGACGTTCTACTCTCCGCGCCTGCCGGACGGATTCGACGGATACCGCATCGCGCTATTGACGGATATACACATCGGCAGCTTTGCGGGAAACCTGTCTGCCGTAGAACGGATGGTGGACCTGATCAACGCGCAGCAGGTAGATCTGATGGTATTCGCGGGCGACCTGGTGAATCACCGGGCTACGGAACTGAGTGGTTTTCAACCGGTACTGGCCACCCTGCACGCACGCGACGGCATCTATTCGGTGATGGGAAATCACGACTACGGTCCTTATTATAAATGGGACAGTCTGGAAGAACAAGCGGAGAATATCTTCGATCTGCAACAACGGGAGGCAGATATGGGATGGACCATGCTCAATAACAGCCACGTGATCCTGCATCACAACAACGACAGTATTGCCCTGATCGGGGTAGAGAACGAAGGAGAGCCTCCTTTCTCCCAACATGCGGATCTGCCTAAAGCCATGGAGGGCACGCAGGGGATGTTCCGCATCCTGATCAGCCACAACCCTACCCACTGGCGCAGCGAAGTATTGCCCGATTCCAATATCGACCTGATGCTGGCCGGACACACACATGCCATGCAACTGGCCTGGGGCCATCACTCTTTCTCATCCGTCTTCTACCCCGAATGGGGAGGTTTGTACATGGAAGGCGAACGCGGGTTGTATGTGAGCGTAGGACTGGGATTTGTAGGACTGCCTTTCCGCTTCGGTGCATGGCCGGAGGTGACGGTGATTACGCTAAAGAAAAAATGAAAGGATTTATCATTACTCCCTTCGGGCATGACCATTGTTTGATTATTCACATTAAAGAACATTGGACGATTGACGATTGAAATTACTATTTTTATACATATTACATTCCTGTTGTACCGACACAAAGGTATGTACTGATTTACGATTGAAATTACATACATCCCAATGTCCAATCCACCTTAGAGACGCACGGCGTGCGTCTCAGCGTACCGAATGGGAATGTATACCGAATGGGAATATATATTTTTCGGGAATATACACCGCATCAACGAGACAGTATACATAGAAAAGATGTACCTTAACGGATACGTAGACCGCAGAGACGCACATCTTTGTGTTGGACGTACACCGCGGAGACGCACGCCGTACGTCTCTACAAGAGGATGCCTACATCAAGTTAATTGTATTTCCAAGCGTAAATCTCTTTGCGTCTCTACAGGCAGAGGCTTTCGATTATCAGGAGATTGTAATTTCAATCGTACATCGTAAATCCGTAAATCGTAAATCACTTGATTTTAATCCGGCTTTTCCCATTCACCGCCTTGTGAAGTTGTATCTGTACGGCAATGCGTTCGCTCATTTCCTGTACGTGCGAGATCACCCCGATTTTACGTCCCTGCATCTGCAACTGCTCCAGAGCCTCCATCGCCGTACGCAGGCTGTCGGCATCCAGAGAGCCGAAGCCTTCGTCGATAAACAGAGATTCAACCTTCAGGTTGTTGCTCGACAGCGAAGAGAGCCCCAGGGCCAGGGCCAGGGAGATCAAGAAAGACTCTCCGCCGGAAAGAGAATAGACCGTACGCACCTCGTCACACATATCCCTGTCGACCACCTGCAGGGCAAGGGTGCCCGGCACCTGTTGCAACCGGTAGCGGCGCGACAGGTAGCTGAGATGCTTGTTGGCATGCAACAGCAAGACATTCAATGTATAGCTCTGGGCAATGATCTTGAACTTACGTCCGTCGGCACTGCCAAACAGGAGATTCAGTTTTTTCCATTTCTCCGCAGTTTGCTCTTTCTCTTTGAGTTGAACCTCCGCCTGTCGCAACCGCACACGGTTGTGTTCCTGCTGAAGCAGGCGGGCATCCGTGACAGACAGCACGCGTTCCGTATCCGACAGAAGCGTCTCCTGCTCCCGGATGGCTTCCGGCAAAGCGGCAGGTACCCCGGCACCGCGGCAACGCCGGTCCAGTTCCTGAACAGAGACCTCTATCTGACGCAGTTCCCCCTGCAAGCCCAACAGCCTGCCCCGGATCTGTTCCCGGTCTTTCTTCATCGACTCCCACAATTCATTCAACTGGGCTTCATGCTTCCGGATAGCCGCTTCGGCTTCGTCGGCGGTCTTCCCCTTCAGGAGCGCGGCCCGTTGGGCGGCCAGTTCTTCCAACTCCTCCGTAGCCCGTACCAGCCGCTCTTTCAGGGTTCTCTCGTGGGCCACGGTAAGCGACAGTCGCTCCCGGTCTGTCTCCACCTGTTGCACCAGCAACTGACACTGCGAAATCCCCTGTTGCAGCCGTTCGCAGACAGCGCGCAGTTGCTTCACCTCCGTATCCTGTCGTTTCCACTCTTCGTACAGTTGCTGATAGGCTGTGAGTCGCGCGGCAATCTGTTCCAGTTGGGCACTGGCCTCTGCCAGCAACCGGTCGTAATAGTCGGTAGCGCGTTCCTCCTCCCGGGCGGGAGTCAGCCGCCGCGCCTCCTCCTGCCTTTCGGAAAGCTGAACAGTCGTCTGTCTGAGCTGTTGGCCCAGGTTCAGTATATCCTGCCGGAAAGCCACTACCCGCTCCTGCGCCTGGCGATGCGCTTCCACCGCCTGCTTGTATTCCGTCTCTATCTGTCCGAACATCCGCTCTACCTGCTGTTCGCCGCTCCGGTAGGGATGTGCAGTACTTCCACATACGGGGCAAGGCTCTTCCTGACGGAGATTGCCGCGCAACGCCTGTACATTCTCACTGATGGAAAGACGGGCATTGTCATAGATACGCTGTACAGCTTCCAGACGGGCCACCTGTGTCTGGAGCAAACGCCCGGCTTCGCCGGATTCCTTCTCCACCGCAGCCAGCCGTTGTTGCAACTCCGTGTGCCCGGCAGTGATGCGCTTCACCTCCTCCTCGGCACGAAGCCATTGCAAAGACCGTTGTCGCCCCTCCTGCAAGCGATGTAACTCCCGGTTCCAACGGGTCTGCTCCTCTCCCAACTGTTGAATGCCAAACGCATTGAGCTGCTCCATTTGCTGTTCGTTGCGTTGAAGCAGGTGCGCAAGCAACACCTGGTACCTGCGGCACAACTCTTCCAGCTGAGTCAATTGCTGTACCACAGGGGCATCTTCCGGAAGCGGAGTCAGATCCGATACCTGCTCCACCGCCACAGGCAGATCGAACAAAGAAGCCATAACCTCTGACTGTGGTGCTGCCTCCTTCCGGCAGGCTTCGTACTTAGCCAGCCAGCCTTCTTCCCGACAGATAGTCAGCGAACGGACATATTGTAACGTCTGCTGTCTCTTTCCGGCAAGCTGTTTTTCCTGTTCCTCTTTCTGTGTGTTGGCCTCTTTCCAGGCACGCCCGGCCTCCGTATGGTTTTTCTTCAGTTCTCCCAGACGCGCATCCAGTTCGCGGGCCTTGCGCAGATCCGGTTCTAGGGCCGCGCACTGCTCCCGGAAACGTTGCATACCCTCTTCATGCACCTGTAGCTCTCCCTGTATTTTCTGCAAACGCTCCTGCTCCTCTGCTTCATTTCTCTTCCGTAAAGCCCTTATCTCCGTCTGCTCTTTAAGGAGACGCAGGTCTTTGAGGTGTTCTTTCCACCGTTCCAATACACTGCGTATCTCCGCACATGTTTTCTTCCCTGCCTCCTGCTCCTGCCTGAGCCGGGTAATCTCCTCTTCGGGCAATATCTCGATCAGCCGGAGTCCCTCTCTGAGATGCTGCAACTCTTCATCGGCCTCCTTACTGCGCTGGTAGATCTCCCGGGAGATGGCCGAGTAGATCTCCGTGCCCGTCAGTTTCTCCAGCAATTCGGCTTTGGCCGACTCACGGGATTTGAGGAAAGTAGCAAAGTCGTTCTGTGCCAGCAATACCGTGCGGGTAAACTGTTCATAGGTAAGCCCCGTCAGGCGGACCAGCTGCGCGAGCAGTTCGGTTTTAGTACCCTGCAATTCCGTCTCTGTCTCCAGGTTGACCACCTTCAGTTCCTGCGGCCGCAACGAACCGGTGGGTTTGCCACGCGAACGGCGTACCGACCAGCGCGAACGGTGTCTCTCTCCCGCTACTCCCCGGAAGTCGACCTCGGCATATCCCTCTCCTGTGCCTCTGCGCAGGATATTCTTTACATCAGACTGGTTGATCTGGTTGTCTCCCACATCCCTGAGCATGAGATTCTCTCCGCCGGTGGCAAAACGGGGGGCACGGTCGTACAGTGCCAGGCAGAGTGCATCGAGCAGGGTAGACTTCCCCGCACCTGTAGCACCGGATATGGCAAAGATGCCTGCGGAGTGAAGGGGCCCGGCAGTGAAATCAATCTCAAATTCTCCTTCGATGGAGGCGAGGTTTTTGAGTCGGATGGCAAGTATCTTCATGAAGTAGTTTTTCGGAGGGTGATCATCGGTTTATATAAGGTAATATGCAGCCGGATCTATTACCGGGAAACACCCGGTTCGGCGGTTATCACCGTGGAGCAGACCTCCTGAAACAGGTGGGTCAACTCTTCCGGCATATCGTCGTTGTAGTTTCTCTCAAAAGCCAGCCGGGCAATCTCCAGAGGAGACATCTGCTGCAATCCCAGGCTGATGGTCTGCTCTTCCTGCATCTCCCGGCGCACCGCCTGGTGGTACATCGGCACGATACGCGCCAGGCGCACATTCTTATCCGCCACTGCCTCTTCGATGCGCTGTTTGAGCATCGGTTCCGGCTCGCTGAGCAGGATCTTCACCTCCAGGTAAGGGGCCGGATCGGGTTGTATGTCCAATGCGTGAAGCTGGGCCAGTACCTCCTCAGGTACATCGGCTTTTCCAGACGGAACACTGAGCAACCCTACCAACGGCAGATATTCTTTCCGCTCTATGGAGAGCAGTTCGCCCCGGTCGATGGTGACCAATACAGCCCCGTGGCGGTAGTTGCGCTCTGCGAAGGACATGGGCAGCGGACTTCCCGCGTAGCGGATATTTTCGCATCCGGATACCCGTTGCGACTTATGGATATGCCCCAGAGCCGTGTATACAATGGACGGAGGAAAGGCTTCGGGAGAAACGCATTCGAGCCCTCCGATCACGGTGCGCTCGCTGTGGTCTTTCTCCGCGATCTCCGATCCGGTTGCCTGCAGATGCCCCAGGGCAATGATGGCCTGTCCGGGTTGTTTGCGTTGGATGGCCCGTTGGAGCATATGACTATACAGCGCTTTCACCCCCGCGGCATAGGGATTGCCTTCCGTCTCTACTGCCGGATAGTCGCCCTGACGCAGAAAGGGAACGGCCAGGCAAAGTACCTCCGTTTCTCCGTAGCAGTTGCGGAGTTCCACGATCATATCTTCGTAGTCGATCTCTCCCTCTTTTTTACGCACCACTCCTTTGATGGTGGTACGCATCTCCTGCAACAGAGGCAGCGGGGCCTCCAGGCGGGCAGCGGAATCGTGATTGCCGGCAATCACCACCAGTTGCAGGGTGGGGTTTTCGCGGATAACGCGACTGATGAATCGATAGAACATCCGCTGGGCGGCAGCGGAAGGGTTAGAGACATCGTATACATCGCCGGCAATGGCCAGCACATCTACCTGTTCCGACCGGAGGCATCCGGCCAGCCAGTCGAGAAAATGCTCGTGCTCCTCCGCACGTTCGTAACCAAAAAATGTCTGTCCCAGGTGCCAGTCCGAGGTATGTAAGATCCGAATCATAGGTATGTGTTATGTTAAGAACGTAGGAGGCGGTCGGGACAAAGTCTCAGCCAGATCTCACCTTTATCCCTCACCTTTCCTTATATATGGGAACAAAGTTAATAATTATTTATGGCAGGCATATTATTTTCATTATTTTTGCGGAACATCATCACGCACTCAGACCTTATGAAAGTACTTTATTATATCTATCAGATCTGCATCGCATTGCCCATCTTACTGGTACTGACTCTCCTGACGGCACTGGTCACCATCCTCGGCTCTCTGCTGGGCGGTGCGCATTTCTGGGGATATTATCCGGGAAAGATCTGGTCGCAACTGATCTGTATCCTGTTATTGATCCCGGTAGAGGTGCGCGGCCGTGAGAAGGTGTGCAAAAAAACATCCTATGTATTCGTACCCAACCACCAGGGCGCGTTTGACATCTTCCTTATTTATGGTTATCTGGGACGTAACTTCAAATGGATGATGAAAAAGAGCCTCCGGCGCATCCCGTTCGTAGGCAAAGCCTGCGAAAGCGCCGGACATATCTTTGTAGACCGAAGTGGTCCTAAGAAGGTATTACAGACGATCAGACAGGCCAAAGAATCGCTGAAAGACGGTGTCTCCCTGGTAGTCTTTCCCGAAGGTGCGCGTACCTTCACCGGACACATGGGATATTTCAAGAAAGGAGCTTTCCAGCTGGCGGATGATCTGCAACTGGCTGTGGTACCGGTAACGATAGATGGTTCTTTCGAAATACTTCCCCGTACCGGGAAATGGATACACCGGCACCGGATGATCCTGACCATACACGACCCCATCCCACCCCGGGGAAAAGGAACGGAATATATAAAAACAACCCTGGCAGAGGCTTATCAGGTAGTGGAAAGCGCGCTACCGGAAAAGTACAAAGGAATGGTGAAGAACCCGGACCAATAGATTTACGATGTACTGATGTACGATGTACGATGTAAATTACACATATTCTAATGTCCAATCCACTGTAGAGACGCACGGCGTGCATCTCCGCATGCCGAATGGAAATATGGACCGAACAGGAAATATATACATCACGGAGATACACGACTCCGGATGGGACGTACACCGCGGAGACGTACATCTTTGTGTTGGACGTAGACCGCGGAGACGCACGCCGTGCGTCTCTACAAACGGATGACTACATCAAGTTTATTGTAATTTAAATCAGTACCTCGTAAATCTCTTAGTATATTAGCTTCACATTGTCCACCCAGAACGAATTGCCGGGCGATCCGATATACGCTCCTCCGTGACTGGAAGCAAACTGTATAAACAGGTGTGTAGGCTCTTCACCCTCCCCGGCCCAGTCTACTTCCTGGATGGGTACGCTGTTGCCTTTGCTGTTGATGGCATAGCGCTCTTCGTCCTGAATACGCATATAACCGGGCTGATAGGAAGGATGTGCGGTGATGTCTCCGTACAGGATCTCATACGTAGCGTCGTTTTTCCAGTCGGTCGATTGCGAATAGCGCACCGCCATGGTACCTACCCGCTTGGCATAAATATTTCCTTTCGCGTCTTCCCAGCGTTTCTGAAGCAGGACAATGACACAAGGAAGATCTTTCCCCTCTACGGTAGTGGTTTTGCCGAACCCGGTAGAACGGATGCGGTTCTCCTCGCCGGACATCTTTACTTTATAGTCGAACCGGATGGCTTTAGGCTTTCTGGTAAAAGGAATCCCGGAGTTGAGCATCTTCTGCGGGTTCTTGGTGCCCCGGATGGGTTCGATCATCTCCCCCAGAAAGATCGATCCGGCCGCCAGTACCGTAATATCTACCAGTCCCAGAACCTTCACACTCTCCATACGGGTATCCAGGCGCGCGCAGAAACCGTTTCCTCTGGCCTCCGGGAAAACCGATGTATTGGTCTTGACCACTCCCGACACTTTGGCAAGCACATTGGAAGTAGCCCAGGGAGATCCTCCCTGGTTGACGTAAGGTTCGGCACCGGTAATGGTCTTCGTCGGTCCGATGGCATATACCTGTTTGGTATTGCCACCGATCACGGCAGACTCTTTGATCTCGCGGGTGATCCATTGATCCATATCTCCGTAGGGGATAGGTTCTACCCTTTCCTGTGCAAACCCGGCTACGGAAACGATAAGGCCCAGGGCAAGTATAGATATACGATAACGATTGTTCATCCTTGGATTCATTGCAGATATATATTTCTTTGTTACAATTGATAGTCCCAATCTTTGAGAGCGAAATCCCAGTTGTCCTGCACCAGCCTGACGGTGCGCTCGTCGTACTGATATTTGTTTTTCTTATACCCTTTCTTACCTCCCACATACTTCTCTATGTCGGCCCTCGCATCGGTGAAGCCGGGAATATCCAGCGTACGGTAGATATGCTCTGTCATCCCCATGGCATCCGCTTCGAAATCTTCGAACTTCACATCGATCAGATTGCCTTCGGGAACAAACTTCTTATCCGCCTCGTACTTGTGATACAATTTTGTATAGATGGAAAGGATATTCTGCTCCAGTTCTTCCACACTCACATCCTGTAGTTTCAGAGGCTGTATGGTATTGGTGAAGAAGCTACGGGTAGATTCAAAAACCGTGTACGGATTGCGCATCAGGTAGATGAACTTCGCATTGGGGAACATCTTTACCAACTCCTTCACCCGGCCGGTATGCGGAGGGTTCTTGCTGAGGAACTGAGTCCCTTTGGTATTCCAGAGAGAGATCTTAATCAGTTTCAGGAAAGTCTCCCGGAAAACCTGGAGTTCCTCTTCCGTAATATCATCAAACAACAAGTACTTATCGGCATACTCCTGCTGCTTACGGGGCAGGAACCAGAAGCTGTAATAGGTACAAGGTCCCATATTGGTGAGCGCGAACTCCTCTTCCTGTGGCAGATCTACGGCCAGTTCCATATTATCCGTCGGGCGTTTGTCCGGCATCAGCCAACTCATGTTCTTTTTGAAAAACGGTTGTCCCCACATCATCAGATGGGGGAATACAGTCTGATAAGTGGTGTTGTAACCAAAATGTTTGTCGCAGGAGAACACATTGTGTACAAACGTGGTCCCGCTGCGCCAGTGGCCCAGGATAAACACCGGATCATGTTCCAGCGGCTTATCGGCCAGCAGTTTCCGGTAACGGCTATCCTGCAAAGGTTTCAGTGTGGATAGCAGGCGGCACACCGCTTTGGTCAGACGGTACTTGCCACGGTAGGCCGGATCGATCTCCTGCCCTTGAGTGATATCCCGGAAGGTCTGCCAGCCGGCCCCTACCAGGGTATTTATCGGTAATTTATTAAATTCGAGTAAACCCATAGTTCAATATACTCAGCGTTGTGTTGTCTGTTTATGATTTCTCTACCTTCACGGCAATGCCCTGACGGGACAGTTCGCCTACGATCTTATCTACCACTTCATCATACTCTGCGGCGATGCCCAGTTGCTTGAGATTCAGTACAGGGATGTCTTCCTGGCCATTCATGTCTCCTGCTTCCACCCGATCGATGATCATACCTACGGCGCAGGTATTGTGGGTGATGGGATCGATAAGAACAAACGAACCGGTAGCTTTGTTGCGGCGGTAAGGATCGAAAAACAGTTCCTTAGCCGTAGTGAATACCACCCGTCCGATCTCATTGAGTGTAAGCAACGGTACCTTTGAATGCTCCATGGTATTTACATCCACTTTGTATCGGATGGTATCGATACGGGTACGGCTCAGGTTGGTAGTCTGTTTGATGAAGTAAGATTTGGAAGGATCCATCGCCTCTTCATCCATCCACACCAGCATCGCCTCGAAGTTGCGATCGGTCAGCGGCAGATTGTCGGGATAGACCAGCATCTCTCCACGCGATACATCGATCTCATCTTCCAGCGTCAGCGTAACGGCCTGCGGCGGGAAAGCCTCGTCCAGCTCTCCGTCGTAGGTTACAATGCTCTTGACGCGTGACCTCTTTCCCGAAGGAAGAGCCATTACTTCCGCTCCTTTGCGCACAATGCCCGAAGCCACCTTTCCGGAGAATCCGCGGAAATCGAGGTTCGGACGCAGTACATACTGCACCGGGAAACGGAAATCATCGAAATTGTTGTCGCGGTCGATAGGCACGGTTTCCAGATAATCCAGCAACGACGGCCCGTCGTACCAGGGAGTACGGTCAGAAAGTTCTACCACATTGTCTCCGTCCAGTGCGGAGAGAGGGAAGCAGCGTACGTCCGGAATATCCAGTCCGGAGATAAACTCCTGGTAGGTCTTCACAATTTCCCGGAAACGCTCTTCAGAGAAGTCTACCAGGTCCATCTTGTTCACGGCCAGCACCACATGTCTGATACCCAACAGGGAAACCAGGAAGGTATGCCGGCGGGTCTGGGTGATCACCCCTGTGCGGGCATCTACCAGAATGATCGCCAGATTGGCGGTAGACCCACCGGTGATCATGTTGCGGGTATATTGCTCGTGCCCCGGCGTATCGGCAATGATAAATTTGCGGTTGTTGGTAGAGAAGTAGCGATAGGCCACATCGATAGTAATGCCCTGCTCGCGCTCGGCTTTCAGCCCGTCGAGCAGCAACGCGTAGTCAATCTTCTCCCCGGCATTTCCCATACGTTTGCTGTCGCGCTCCAACGCATCCAGCTGGTCTTCATAGATCTTCTTGCTGTCGAAAAGCAGCCGTCCGATCAGTGTCGACTTTCCATCATCTACCGAACCGGCGGTGAGCAACCGGAGCAGGTCCTTCTCTTCGTCTTTGTCTAAGAAGGCTTTGATATCTAATTTATTTGTCATATCTGTAACGTTTTTACTAAACTATTCTGTGGAAGATCAAAACAGTCTCTAATAGATTGTCCGGATTTTACTCGTTTCTTTGTCGACTGCGTCGGCCGTTGGTTCAGTCTGATTTTTAGTCACATTTTTCTGTTTCCGATGCGATAACCAACGGTCGACGCAGTCAAACTCCTAACAGTCTCTTAAAAATACCCCTCTCTTTTCTTCTGTTCCATACTTCCCTCCTGATCGAAATCGATCACACGGGTGGTACGTTCGCTCTTGGTGGTGATCATCATCTCCTCCACGATCTTCTCTATGGTATCCGCTTCACTCTCAATGGCTCCGGTCAGCGGCCAGCAACCCAGCGTACGGAAACGTACCATCTTCATCTCTATCTTTTCACGGTACTCTTCCGGCAGACGGTCGTCATCGGCCATGATGAGGTTACCATCCATAGAGATCACCGGACGCTCTTTGGCAAAGTAGAGCGGTACGATAGGAATATTCTCCAGGCGGATGTATTGCCAGATATCCAGTTCGGTCCAGTTGCTCAACGGGAACACACGGATGCTCTCTCCTTTGTGTACCCGCGCATTGTAGATGTCCCACAATTCCGGACGCTGGTTCTTGGGGTCCCACTGATGGAATTTGTCGCGGAACGAAAAGATACGCTCTTTGGCACGCGACTTCTCTTCGTCGCGGCGGGCACCCCCGAAGGCGGCATCAAATTTATGTTTGTCCAGTGCCTGCAACAAGGCCTGGGTCTTCATCAGATCGGTATGCACCTTACTGCCGTGTGAAAAGGGTCCTACCCCCGCCTCAAACGCCTCTACATTGCTCTCCACGATCAGGTTCCAGCCATGTTCCCGGGTATACGATTCCCGGAAATCGATCATCTCTCTGAACTTCCATTTCGAGTCGATGTGCATCAGGGGGAAAGGTACTTTTCCGGGATAGAATGCTTTCTCGGCCAGGCGTACCATCACCGATGAATCTTTTCCGATACTGTAGAGCATCACCGGATTTTCAAACTCCGCCGCCACCTCGCGGATGATATGGATCGCCTCTGCTTCGAGGGCTTTCAGGTGGCTCAGTTTATATTCTGGTATCATGTTACGACTATTTGATTGTTTTGGTTTCAGCGGATCGGATCTCTACCCGGGGCAGGATCAGCCGGAGCAAATGCTCTACAGACTCTTCCAGGCTCAACCGGGAGGTATCCAGCGACAGATCGGGATTAGCGGGTATTTCAAAGGGTGCGGAGATGCCGGTGAACTCCCGGATCTCTCCCCGGCGCGCTTTGGCATACAACCCTTTCACATCGCGGCGTTCGCACTCTTCCAGCGGAGTACTTACATACACCTCCAGGAAATCTTCTTTGCCAATGATGGAAGCCGCCATCTCCCGGATGTCGTTGTTGGGACTGATGAACGCGGCAATGGTAATGATGCCCGTATCAATAAACAAACGGGATACTTCGGTAATGCGACGGATATTCTCTACCCGGTCTTCTTCCGAAAATCCCAGGTTGTTGTTGATCCCTGTGCGGATGTTGTCGCCGTCCAGGATACGGCAGAGCAATCCCCGCTTGTGGAGCTCCCTTTCCAAAGCAATGGCAATGGTACTTTTGCCGGAACCACTCAGTCCGGTGAACCAGACCATCAGACTGCGCTGACCGAGCAGTTGCTCTTTGTCTGCCCGGCACAGCATCCGGTCAAATACGGGATATATTTCTTTGTTCGAACTCATATATATAGTAGTTTTTATTTTCAGAACGGCCAGATCAATGGGATCAGGAATACGGATAACAGGAAAGCTATGAAATTCAATGGCAATCCCACTTTCACGAAATCAGTGAATTTATAATTTCCCACCCCTTGTACGATCAGGTTGGTCTGGTATCCGATCGGTGTAGAGAAACTGGCAGAAGCTGCCATACAGACCACAACGAAGAATGGACGGGGATCTACTCCCAACTGAGCCGACAGGGACAAGGCCAGGGGAAAAGCCAGTGCCGCAGCCGCGTTGTTGGTAATCAGTTCGGTAAATAAACTGGTAATGATAAACAGGACAGCCAGCAGCGCATGCGGACCGTACCGGTCACTCAGATCGATGATAAAACCGGCCACCATATCCGCAACGCCGGAATTGACCATGGCTTTACTGATGGCAAAGGCACAGGCGATCGTGATCAGAATATCCCAGGAGATGTATTTGGTATATTTACGGGCCGGGAATATCTTGGTCCAGGCCATAACAATGGTGGTGATACACACAAAGAAGAACATATCCAGCTGAATATGGGGAAACAGTTCCTTGGTCACAGGCAGTTCACCCACCGTAGCTCCGGTGATCATCAGTACCAACAGGGTCAGTGCAAACCATTTCTTGCGTTTGTCGGGAACCGGCTCGGAATCCTTCCCATTGGCCAGCATCATAAACACAGAAGATTCTCCCCAGGCAGGGATAAAGGTATCATCGGCCATTACAACCAACGTATCACCTTCGCGCAGTCTGATGTCGTTCAGGTCTCCTTCCAGGATCTTACCGTTGCGCCGGATCTCCTTCACCTCTACGCCGTAGTGACGTTTGAAGTCGAACTCCCCCAAGGTCTTGTTGATGCCCGGAAAACGCGCGGCCAGCACCGCTTCTACCCGATGCAATCCCTGCTGCTCTTCTTGGTCTTCCTCTTCCTGGCTCACTGTCTCTTCGCGTTTGTCAGGAAGCAACCGGGAAGAGAAGATCCAGAGATAGAGAATACCTGCCACAGCAATAAAGATACCGACCTTTCCGAGTTCAAACATACTGAATCCCTGATAACCGGCATCTATCACCATTCCATGAACCACCAGATTGGTAGAGGTACCGATGAGTGTACAGATCCCTCCCAGGATTGTTACATAAGACAACGGGATCAGGAATTTGGTAGCAGGAAGTTTCACCTTCTCGGCCCACCGTTTGATAATGGGAGCAAAGATCACCACTACAGGCGTGTTGTTCAAGAATGCCGAAATGAAAGCGATGGTAGGGAGCATACGGATCTGGGCTTTGAGAACCGACGTTTTTCCCTGAGGCAGTAATTTCTTTATGATCTGTCCCAACGCCCCGGACTGACGCACCCCTTCACTCACCAGAAAAAGTAGCGCTACCGTGATCATCCCCTTGTTGCTGAACCCTTCCAGCATCTCACGCGGAGAAAGAATACCCGCACAAAGAAAAAGTACCACCACGGTAAAAAGTATCATCCCCGGACGCATCTTGTCCAGTACCAAAGCAACTACCATACCGATCAGGCAAAGAAAGACAAAGCTTATATCAAATGTCATAGTTTTATGTATTTCCGATGTATACTCGTTATCCCCGCACAGTTGCTTCTATCGGCGGGGTTCCACAATGAACCAGGGATTCAACAGGTCTTCTTTGTTGTATAGAAGAGGCAAAGAGGTCCCTGCCTGGTAGATCTCCGCTCCGGCAGCCTTCGCTATGGCATGCCCGGCGGCTGTGTCCCACTCCATGGTCAGAGCAAAACGCGGATATACATCAGCCTTACCTTCGGCAACCAGACATATTTTCAACGAACTGCCACTGGATATAAGCTGTATGTCAGTATGCGCCTCTTTCAACTTGTGTATGTAGGCTTCTGTTTCGGGGGTCAGGTGAGAACGCGAAGCCACCACTACCCATCCGTTCCTCTCTTCCGCGACCGGCAGAGAGAAGGAGGCAGATACCAGTTGCTCCCAGCTGAGATCCGGCCCCGGATCTTTTACATCTGTCATTTTGTAGGCTCCGACCTCTTCTCCGGCAAAGTAAAGTTCACCTTTCACAGGTACATAGATCACCCCGGCCACAGGTACGCCTTTGCTGACCAGAGCGATGTTGACTGTAAACTCTCCGTTGCGCTTGATAAACTCTTTCGTACCACCCAGCGGATCTACAATCCACAAAGTATCCCAACCCTTGCGTACGGAATAGTCTATGTGTCTGCCCTCTTCACTCAGGACAGGATAAGGAGTTTTTTCCAGAAAAGAACAGATGATCTGATGAGCCCTGCGGTCGGCTATGGTCAGAGGAGAATGATCTGCTTTTTTCTCCACCTGAAAGTCGGCCTCAGGATCATGGTAAACGGATAAGATCTCTTTACCCGCGGCAAGAGCTGCCCGTACGGCAACCCAAATATACACTGGATTCATAGATGCTGAAATATTGAAAAGTTTCCCCGATTTTATACCTTTTTCTTAAAGAAACGCAAATGTAAAAACTATTTTGAGGCAACAAGTTTCTGGATGGTTAAAAATAACTTAATTTAAGGCTCTCCCTTTCAGAGGCTGTTCCCACTTTGCCCGTTTTTTTATCCGGACTGATCTGCTGGTGCTTTTTTCTTTTTTAAAAACAGTAGATACATTTCAATAAACAGGCCACGGGACCAACCGCATACGGTGTAAAGACTTATAGCTATGCTTGAAGAAAGAGGAGAAATAAACCCAAAGAAGCCGGAAAAAAGGAGGAACAACTCTTACAAATAGAAGTTTATCATTCATTGTATAGGAACGCGGCATGCTGTAGAGACGCACGCCGTGCGTCTCAGCACACCGAATGGGAATGCATATATCATGGGGGATGTTTTTTGTTGGACCTGCATGGCGAACACACACACTGTTCAGCTGCACACCGCGGAGACGCATGCCTCTGTGTTGGACCTGCATCGCGGAGACGCACGCCGTGCGTCTCTACAGGTAATCCCCTTCTCTGTAGAGGAAATAAGAGAAACTCATGTTGTGGATATACTTATACATAGGATAGGATAAAAGAAACAGGATACATACCGTGGAGCAGAAACACTTATTAGACTGTATATGAAGGCGGACATTGATATAGTACACACAACAAATTCGATATAGGTAAAATAGAAAAGGCTCTACGTTATTTCCGCGAAAGGAAGAACAAAAAAGAAAGGCTCCTTCTCGCGACAAGAAGGAGCCTTTCCATGTAGAACGAACCGAACGATCAGAATACCCGATAGAGCAACCAGGCTCCCTGGAAATCCGAGCGACCGGGATATTTGGCCTTAAAAGCATCGCGGGCACGGGCAGCCTCATTGTAATCGGTGTATGTAGAAACGATCACGCGATACATAGCTGCTTCCGCATTGAAAGCGATCGTAGGATTGTAGCCCTCTTTTACTAAGAAATCTCTCAACCCCTCAGCATTGGCTTTCAGTCCAAAGCTACCGCAAACGACATTGTAATCTTTCAATGTATCAGAACCGGAAACTACCGTTACTTTCTCTTCACGTACGCCAGCCGCTACATTTTCTGTTTTCACTTCAATAGGAGCAGGAGGAGGAGTCACTACAGGAGTCACATCCACAGGCGCGGTCACCTGTACATCTTCTACTTCCTGCTGTTTGGCCTGTTCGTATGCTTTCTTGTAAGCACTCTCACTTGACTTACACGAAGCAAAAGCCACTATCATAACCAGCCCTGTTCCCAATACCAGTAATTTTTTCATAATCTATATTTTAAATTGGTGATTTCCGTTCCTAATATTTTCTGAATACCGAGATCGTATCCTTATAATCCAACTCCATGGCCTTGCGGGTAAGCCGGACAAGATCAAACGTACGACTCCCGTCTTCCCAACCGATATATTTGTCATATACACTACCGGTAGCCTGTTCAGGCAACAAAATAAAGGAGATTTTATCGTCCGACAAAATATATTTCCCTAAATAATTGTAGTAGTTACCATCCGAATGAAGACAGGTGACAGACAAACTACCGCCTTTCATATTAAAGAAAATACTATCTACTTTTTGTTCGCTACCGTCTGCAAATTCATATTTTCTCAATTGCCATTTATTCACCAGCCTGTGTTTGTCATCGTTACAGGAGGCAAACAGCCAACACACCATTACAGAGGTACATACATATATGATCAGATTCTTCATGTTCCTTCTTTTTCTGAGCAGCATTTCCCTGCCTCTCCCGTTTTTTCTGTGACCTGTCGTCCCTTAACTAAACGTGACGGTTCATCACTTCGTTTTCCGGCAGAGGTTGTTCTCTGTGCGGTGCAAAATTAAAACTTATCTGTCATCTTACACTCATTTACACAATTAAATAAGATTAAACACTTGTGAAAACTGCGGCAAAGTCTATAAAATTTGTTTCATACCTCCTACATACCCGACCCCACGCCGCTTACAGAGAGAGATGTAAACAAAACTTTATAGGAATAAAAAATGTTATATCCGGAGAACAAGATTACAAAAAAAATGTTAGTTTTGTAGTATTATCATTTTAAAAATCAACAAGGTTATGAGAGCATTGAATGTATTAGCAGCTTTCCTGGGTGGCGCAGCTATAGGCGCTGCCTTCGGAGTTTTGTTTGCTCCGGAAAAAGGAGAAGACACACGTAGTAAAATCGCTGAGATCCTGCGTAAAAAAGGAATCCGGCTGAACCGGGACGAAATCGAAGACCTGGTAGATGAGATCGCCGCGGAGATCAAAGGCGAAGCAGATTAAAAAAGAATTATAAAACAGAGCAATCATGTTCAATAGTGATAAGACCGTAGACAATTTTCAGCAGTTGTTCCAGGAAGTAAAATCTTATGTGGAACTACAGAAAGAATATACCAAACTGGAACTGACAGAAAAAATAGCCATATTATTCTCCACCTTACTGATGGTGGCGGTACTTTTTATTCTGGGAGTGATTGCTCTGTTTTACCTGATGTTCACCATTGTTTATATACTGGAACCCTACGTGGGTGGCCTGAAATATAGCTTCGCTATCATCACGGGAGTAAATCTGTTACTGATAGCCTTAGTGGTGATCTTCCGCCGTCAGTGGATCGTAACCCCTACGGTGAATTTCCTTGCCAAATTGTTTTTTAAAAAAGAATCTAACCTGTAGTATATGGAAAATAAAAAGAAACCTCTGCACGAACTGCCGCATATCACCCTGGATGATATCGCGCAACGTAAACAGGATGTGCTGGCCGCGATACGTCTGAAGCATATGGCCATTGGCGATTCGGCCCAGCGACTGGTGTCTCCATATACGAAATCTACTGCGGAGAATAAATCACTCCTTCAGACCTTCAACAAAGGATTCCTTATTTTTGATGGTGTAGTAGTAGGGATGAAACTGATCAACAGGATCAGAAAAATGTTCCGTCGCCGGTAGTTTCTCAGACACAGCAAGGTTCGTTTCACAGCCTTATATAAAAAACTGCCGGACAACCGCTCAACGGGTTATCCGGCTTTTCCTATCCATATCCCAGTCAGCGGTCAGACATAGGTCTCCAGAAGTTTCACATGTCCCTCCGGCTGTATACAAACGGATTGAGTAGCAGCAGGCAGCAATACGGTTTCTCCGGCCCGCAGACTAATTTCATATTTCTGATCATCCGTGATCGTGCAACTACCCTCCACACAAATGAATATCACAAAAGAGTCCAGTTCCGAATAGTCGCAGGAGATCTCCTCCGTCATATCATACAAAGAAGTGGTAAAGTAGGGACAGGCAACCAGTTCTACCGGTTCATTGGCAACAGGTTCGTACAGCGTACGATAGTCATCCAGCACTTCATAATTGATCGCTTCACGTGCCAGCTCGGTATGCAACTCGCGTTTGTGCCCCTTATCGTCTTTCCGGTTGAAATCATATATCCTGTACGTAATATCGGAAGTCTGCTGGATCTCAGCGATCAGACATCCCGCTCCGATGCTGTGTATACGTCCGGCCGGAAGAAAAAACACATCTCCGGGGTGTACCTCATACTCCTGCAACACCTCGGGCAATGTATCGTTATACACTCTTTCTTTATATTCTTTCGGTGTGACCTCCTGCGAAAAGCCGGAACGTAACCTGGCTCCGGGGTCCGCGCCGATCACATACCACATTTCGGTCTTACCCATAGAGTTATGTCGTTTGCGTGCCAGGATATCATCGGGATGTACCTGGATAGAAAGATCCTGTCTAGCATCGATAAACTTAATGAGTAAGGGGAACTTGTTGCGAAAACGCGCGTAATTACTCTCCCCCACCAGTTCCTCTTTGTACCTTCCTACCATTTCGGAAAGCGTAGCCCCCTTGTCGGGTCCGTTAGCTACTACAGATTCACTGTTTTCCACATCAGAGATCTCCCAGCTCTCACCCACCTGAGTCATCGTCGCGTCAAGATGTTTGAATGGAATGATTTTGTCTCCTCCCCACAGGAGCTGCTTCAAAATAGGTTCAAATTTAAGCGGATACATGATTTTTAGTATTTAAAAAAGGTTTCCTGTTCCAGAAATGGAATTCATCAGACAAACTTACGATTTTTTTTAAAATTTGCATCAAACTCTCCGTTTTTTGTAAAAGCAAAGTGCTAAAATCACAGTCTGACGGGAAATGAGGCCGATCTGTGTGAAAGACTAAAGTTTCCTAAACCCCTCTCAAGTTTTGTTGTTAATAATTTGGGAGTACCGAAGAATTTGATTTTATTTGCATGAATTTAAAATAATACCAGACATGTCAAACACATTCTCAACAGAAGGAAATCGGAGCGGTCTCATCCGATCGGAATTCCGGAAAACCCTGAACGAGAAAAAAACCGATCTTTTTATCCTTAAGAATAAAAAAGGGATGGAGGTTGCCGTAACCAACTACGGATGTGCCCTCCTCTCTGTTATGCTGCCGGACAAAGAGGGGAAATATGCCAATGTGATCCTGGGGCACGACTCGATCGATCGTGTGATAAACAGTCCGGAACCTTTCCTGAATACTACGATAGGTCGGTATGGCAACCGCATTGCAAACGGTCGGTTCATCCTGTTTGGCGAAACTCATGAACTGACGATCAACAACGGTCCCAATTCGCTGCATGGAGGTCCTACCGGATTTCACGCCCGTGTATGGGATGCCCTGCAAGTCGATGAATCGACCATCCACTTCACCTATTTTTCCGCAGATGGTGAAGAAGGTTTCCCAGGCAACCTGGAAGTAGAAATGACTTACAGAGTCGAAGAAGAAGAGAACGCTCTGGTCATCGAATACCGCGCTACCACAGATAAAGCGACCGTAGTGAATCTGACCAATCATGCTTTCTTCAATCTGGCAGGTATCGCCACGCCTACTCCCACCATCGAAGACCATATAGTAACCATAGAATCCTCTTTCTATACTCCTGTAGATAAAACATCTATACCTACCGGTGAAATAGCTCCGGTAGCAGGAACTCCCATGGATTTCCGTACTCCACATGCCATAGGCGAACGGATCAATGCGGAATTTGAACAGCTAATCATTGGTGCCGGGTACGACCACTGTTATGTGGTGGATAAGACAGAATCCGGAGAACTTTCACTGGCAGCAACCTGCAAAGACCTGAAAAGCGGACGCACCATGGAAGTATATACCACCGAAGCAGGTGTACAACTCTATACAGGAAACTGGCTCAATGGCTTTACAGGAGCACATGGTGCTACTTATCCCGCCCGTAGCGGAATATGCTTTGAAGCCCAGTGTTTTCCCGACACCCCCAACAAGTCTTATTTCCCTTCTGCCACTTTACTACCCGGAGATGAATACCAGCAGGTAACCATCTACAAATTCGGAGTGGATAAGGAATAACTCATAAAGTAACTAACCTGATTTTTTATAACTAACAACTTTTTTACACCATGACACAAGAAAAAAAGAATTATGTATTGCCTATAGCAATGATGTTCGCCCTCTTCTTCATGATCTCCTTCGTTACAGGACTTCAAAATCCAATGGGGGTTATCGTTAAAAACCAATTCGGTGCATCCAACTTTATGTCACAGTTGGGAAATGCGGCCAACTTTATCGCTTATCTGTTTATGGGTATCCCGGCAGGTATGTTGTTGCAACGCATCGGATATAAAAAGACTGCTCTGCTGGCCATCATTGTCGGTTTCTGCGGAGTAGGGATTTCCTTTCTTTCCGGACAACTGGAAAGCTTCCCTGTTTACCTGAGCGGGGCATTTATCTCCGGATTCTCGATGTGTATGCTGAACACGGTGGTAAATCCCATGCTTAACACGCTCGGAGGCGGTGGAAACAAAGGAAATCAGCTGATCCAGTTCGGGGGTTCTATCAACTCTATCGGTGCTACCATCGTTCCCGTATTGGTAGGTTATCTGATCGGGGACGCTTCCCGTGCTTCTATCAATGGCGCCAACCCCGCCTTGTTCCTGGCTATGGGTATCTTTGCTCTCGCCTTCCTGGTACTTTTCTTTGTAAATATCCCTGAGCCTCACATGGCTAAGAAAGAAGCTACACAAGTAAAAGACAAATATAGCCCGTTCTCATTCCGCCACTTCATCATGGGTACGATCGCCATCTTCCTGTATGTAGGGATCGAGGTAGGTATACCTAACTTTGTGAATCTGTACATGACCAGTGACATCAACATCGGCGGGCTGGCCATGGATGCCACCATCGCAGGTTCCGTAGTAGGTACATACTGGTTCCTGATGCTGATCGGACGTCTGGTAGGTGCCTCGGTAGGTGCTAAAATATCCAGTAAACTGATGCTTAGTTTCGTAGCTATTCTGGGAGGTGTGCTGGTGCTGGCTGCCATTTTCTCCCCTGTATCTACCATCATCAGTATGCCGGTATTCCAGAGTGATACATCCGGTATTTCCTTCGGATTGGCTCATGTGCCCATCAGCATTGTATTCCTTACTCTCTGCGGACTCTGTACTTCGGTGATGTGGGGAGGGATCTTCAATCTTGCGGTAGAAGGTCTGGGTAAATATACTGCAGCCGCTTCCGGTTTCTTTATGGTAATGGTTTGTGGTGGTGGTATCGTTCCATTGCTACAAGGTGTAGTGGCAGACCACGTAGGATATATGGCCAGCTATTGGGTGATCCTTGGCTGTCTGGCCTATCTGCTTTATTATGCACTTGTCGGATGCAGAAATGTCAATAAGAACATTCCGGTAGAATAAGTAACCAGAATCAGAACCACTGTAATACCATAAAAACCATGGATATAGAACACGTAAGAAGCCGTTTCATCAAGCATTTCGACGGCTCTACCGGATACATCTATGCTTCACCGGGCCGTATCAACCTGATCGGTGAGCACACAGACTACAACGGAGGATTCGTTTTCCCCGGAGCGATCGACAAAGGAATGATGGCGGAGATCAGGCCCAACGGCACAGACAAGGTCAAAGCCTATTCGATCGACCTGAAAGATTATGTGGAATTCGGGCTGAACGAAGAAGATGCTCCCCGCATCAGCTGGGCACGCTATATCTTCGGTGTATGCCGGGAAATGATCAAACGAGGGGTAGACGTAAAAGGTTTCAATACCGCATTTTCCGGAGATGTACCTCTGGGAGCCGGTATGTCTTCTTCCGCTGCGCTGGAAAGCACATACGCGTTTGCACTGAATGAACTTTTCGGGGAGAACAAAATAGATAAGTTCGAACTGGCCAAAGTGGGTCAGGCTACCGAACACAATTATTGTGGTGTGATGTGTGGCATCATGGACCAGTTTGCTTCCGTGTTCGGAAAGGCAGGGAATCTGATCCGCCTCGACTGTCGTTCGCTGGAATACCAGTACTTCCCGTTCAACCCCGAAGGATACCGTCTGGTACTTCTGGATTCCGTGGTGAAGCACGAACTGGCTTCTTCCGCTTATAACAAACGCCGACAGAGTTGCGAAGCAGTAGTAGCAGCCATGCAGAAAAGACACCCCAACGTAGAATTCCTGCGCGATGCCGATATGCAGATGCTGGAAGAGGTGAAAGACGAAGTCAGCCGGGAAGACTACATGCGCGCGGAATATGTGATCGGAGAAATACAGCGTGTACTCGACGTGAGTGATGCCCTGGAAAGAGGCGATTACGAAACCGTAGGACAAAAGATGTACGAAACGCACCACGGTATGAGCAAATTGTACGAGGTAAGTTGCGAAGAGCTTGACTTCCTCAACGACATAGCCAAAGAGTGTGGGGTGACCGGGTCACGCGTAATGGGCGGCGGATTCGGCGGATGTACCATCAACCTGGTGAAAGAAGAACTGTACGATGGATTTATCGCCAAAGCCAGAGAAGATTTCCGTAACAAATTCGGCCGCAGTCCGAAAGTGTACGATGTAGTCATTGGCGACGGTTCGCGCAGAGTAGAATAAGACATCAGTACCATACAAACAGAAAGAAGAGGCTTCTCAAAATGGATCTTACTTTATCAGGATCTATTTTGAGACAGCCTTTTTTAGTAATTAGTAAATACATATTTCTCCCGGTGCTGTAAGCACGACCGATCCTAACCCGACAACCATACAAAAGCAACCGCATGCGACGTTTTTGTCCGGATGATATTGTATGACCGGTTCTTTCCAAAAGGGTAAAGAACGCAAAAACAAATGGGTAAATAAACCTCTTCTCCACTTCAATTGTTACTATCCTATACACTTCCGCCTCTACAGTCGGGTACACCTGACAGAGAGCAGAATTTCCAGGTAAGATCCGTACAGTTCCTGGCAGGGTTATCCGTAAAAGATCAAATCGTCATTCATCTGCCGAATAAATCGTAGATAACCTCTGTATGGATATTGTAAAACAACCCTTACCACCCTTTTACAAAGCCAAAAAAAGATCAGTTTTCTTTATTGGGTATTAGCTGTAAACAACTATCTTTGCGTAAAAATTAAATAAAATATAGTAAGTATGAATGATAATAAACTCATGAACCGAGCAGCGGACAATATTCGCATCTTAGCTGCTTCAATGGTTGAAAAAGCCAATTCCGGACATCCGGGAGGTGCTATGGGAGGCGCGGACTTTGTAAACGTGCTCTTTTCAGAGTTTTTGGTCTATGATCCGGAAAATCCGGCCTGGGAAGGTCGTGACCGTTTCTTCCTTGACCCCGGTCATATGTCGGCCATGCTCTATTCGGTGCTGGCATTTACCGGGAAATACACCATGGACGAACTGAAAGAATTCCGCCAGTGGGGCAGCCCAACCCCCGGACATCCGGAACGGGATATCACGCGCGGAGTGGAAAACACGTCCGGTCCGTTGGGGCAGGGTCATACCTATGCGGTAGGCGCAGCTATTGCCGCCAAATTCCTGAAAGCCCGGTTCGGCGACCAGATGAATCAGACGATCTATGCTTACATCTCCGACGGGGGCATCCAGGAAGAGATCTCTCAGGGTGCCGGACGTATTGCCGGACACCTCGGGCTGGACAACCTGATCATGTTCTACGATTCAAACGACATTCAGCTGTCTACTCCCACCGAAGAGGTAATGACGGAAGATGTAGCTAAAAAATACGAAGCCTGGGGATGGAAAGTATTTACGATCAATGGAAATGATGTAGATGCCATCCGTGAGGTACTGGTAAAAGCCAAAGCGGTGAAAGAACAACCTGTGCTGATCATCGGAAAGACGGTGATGGGTAAGGGTGCCCGCAAAGCAGACGGTTCGAGCTATGAAGCCAGTACTGCCACTCACGGTGCGCCTCTGGGTGGAGATGCTTATATAAATACCATCAAGAACCTGAACGGTGATCCGCAAAATCCGTTCGTGATCTTCCCGGAAGTGGCAGAGATGTATGCCAGACGCGCCGGGGAACTGAAAAAGATCGTCGCAGACCGCAAAGAATCCAAAGCATCGTGGGCAAAAGCCAATCCGGAACTGGCTGCTAAAATGGAACAGTTCTTCTCCGGCAAAGCTCCTTCGGTCGACTGGAGTGCCATTGAGCAGAAACCGGGCGCGGCTACACGCAACGCGTCGGCAACGATATTGGGCGTACTGGCCACACAGGTAGAAAACATGGTAGTGGCTTCGGCAGACCTTTCCAATTCGGACAAGACCGATGGTTTCCTGAAGAAAACTCACGCTTTCAAACCGGGCGATTTCAGCGGAGCTTTCTTGCAGGCGGGTGTATCCGAATTCACCATGGCTTGTGTATGTATCGGTATGGCCCTGCACGGCGGAGTGATCCCTGCCTGCGGTACTTTCTTTGTATTCTCAGATTACACGAAGCCAGCCGTACGTATGGCTGCGCTGATGGAACTGCCTGTAAAATTCATCTGGACTCACGACGCTTTCCGTGTGGGTGAAGACGGTCCTACACACGAACCGGTAGAGCAGGAGGCCCAGATCCGTCTGATGGAAAAACTGAAAAACCACAAAGGACACAACTCCATGCTGGTGCTGCGTCCCGCTGACGCGGAAGAGACCACCCAGGCGTGGAAACTGGCCATGGAAAACACCTCTACCCCTACAGGACTGATCTTCTCCCGTCAGGATATCAAAGAACTTCCCGAAGGGAATGACTATACGCAGGCAGCGAAAGGAGCGTATATCGTAGCCGGATCCGATGAGAATCCGGATGTGATCCTCGTAGCATCGGGTTCGGAAGTGGCGACATTGGTAGCCGGAGCCGGATTGCTCCGGAAAGACGGTGTCAAAGTACGTATTGTTTCTGCTCCGTCGGAAGGATTGTTCCGCAGTCAGAGCAAGGAATATCAGGAGTCTGTGATCCCGGCGGATGCGAAAGTATTCGGGCTCACTGCCGGATTGCCTGTCAACCTGCAGGGACTGGTAGGCTGCCACGGCAAAGTATTCGGTCTGGAATCATTCGGTTTCTCGGCACCTTACAAGGTACTGGATGAAAAACTGGGCTTCACGGCTGAAAACGTGTACAACCAGGTAAAAGAAATGTTATCATAAACATACAATCTCTCTGCGGCCACAGTCCTTTCCGGTTGTGGCCGTTTTTTCTATAAATGATACAAACCGGGTACTACCCCGACAACCACCATTACACAATGAAAACAATAGCGATCTGTTCAGACCATGCCGGCTATGAAATGAAAACCTATATCTGCCACTGGCTGGAAGCCAAAGGATGGGGATACAAGGATTTCGGAACTCACTCCGCGGAAAGTTGTGACTACGCAGACTTTGCTCACCCACTTGCCTACGCAATAGAGAAGGGAGAATGCTATCCGGGAATTGCGGTATGTGGCAGTGGCAACGGCATCAATATGACGCTCAACAAGCATCAGGGAATACGGGCGGCACTTTGCTGGGACAGGGAGATCTGCCAACTGGCCCGCCAGCACAACGATGCGAATGTACTTGTGCTTCCCGGACGTTTTATCGGCTTGGAAGAAGCGGATCGACTCTTAGATATCTTCTTCTCTACGGAATTTGAAGGAGGAAGGCACCAGAAACGGATCGAAAAAATACCGGTGAAATAAAAAAGAAATTTTCTTTCTTATATAAGACCAGACAAAGGGGTGCTCCGGAAAGCGGGTATATCCAAAGTAAATTTCCTATAAAATGATGTTACGATGGGTTAGCCGGCAAGTGCGGAGGAATTGAATGTGAATCAACGGTCAGCGAAGCTACTCATTGCGGGTGAAATCCGTGGGTACAAGAAAAGCTGTGTCACGAACCTTAAAAGGGTTGAACTCTTTCAGGGAATAGCCCTCAGGTTAAGAGTATATTTTCTATTTATCAACAGGATATGCTTCATCCTGATCCCATGACCCGTTCCCATACCCTGCTGCCCTGTGTTCCCCGAAGGGGATCCATCCATAGCCCAGCGGTTAAGCGAGCTGTGGCGAAACGATAGTGCAGCCACAGGGAAGCGTACCTTGGGGTGGGAAGCGCACAGATCAGTCAACCTTGAAGAGGTGGCAGCTATCAGATCAGCATGTATCCTGGATGAAACCTTTACAAAGTTGAACTTCCTCTCATTTCTTACCCGGGGTAGCTTTGGTTCGCTTCACTGTCGTTCTGCTCTCCACAGGCAACCCCGGGCTACTGCTCTATCCCCTTCGGGGAACGCAGTTACTTTATAGAGATACAATTGGACTTTGGACATACCCTCTTCTCTTTTTATTACCGGAAAACACATCCGTACATACAAAAACGAATCCGATATTTATCCAAAAGTTCTCCACCCACCTCCAGGATACAACCTGTATATTCAACCGGAAAATCAAATAATACACCATTTCGATCAAAAAGTCACGTAGTCTCCCTCAGACAAACGTTTATTTTTGTAACAGATATATTACCAGGAATCTTATATAAACGAATAGTACCATGAAAAGACTACTTACTTCCTCCCTCCTTTCGTTGTTTGCCCTGCTCCTCTGGGCAGGACCCATTGATATGGACAAAGCCTTTGAAGAGAGTGCCCGGATCGAAGCAGCGATCAAACGGACACATTTTCCGGATCGTATAGTTAACATCACCGATTTCGGTGCCGTTACCGATCGGCCCGACGAACCCTGCCACGAGGCTATTAATCTGGCAATAATTGCCTGCAGCCAGGCGGGTGGAGGTACTGTACTTGTTCCGGAAGGTACATTCTATACAGGACCTCTGACGTTAAAAAGCAACGTCAACCTGCATATCTCCGAAGGTGCTGTGCTCCGGTTCTCTACAGACCAGAGTTTGTACTTTCCCGGAGTAGTCACCCGTTGGGAAGGAGTGGATTGCTACAATGCCCGCCCGCTTATCTACGCGCATGGCGAGACCAACATAGCCCTTACCGGCAAAGGCACAATTGATGGCCAGGGATCCAACGAGACCTGGTGGCCCATGTGTGGCGCTCCCAAATACGGTTGGCAAGAGGGAATGGTGGCACAGCGCAACGGAGGACGCGACAAACTGTTGATGTACGCGGAAACACATACTCCGATCTACAAACGGGTCATGACCCCGGAAGATGGCCTCCGTCCGCAGCTGATCAACTTTTACAGTTGCCATACGGTACTGATCGAAGACCTGACGCTGCTGAATTCCCCGTTCTGGGTAATCCATCCTCTGTTCTGCGAAAGTATGATCGTTCGTGGAGTGACCATCTTCAACCGCGGACCCAATGGAGATGGCTGCGACCCGGAATCCTGCAAGAATGTATTGATCGAGAATTGTTTGTTCGACACGGGAGACGATTGTATCGCCATTAAATCCGGACGTAACAACGATGGCCGCAAGTGGGACATTCCCAGTGAAAACATCATCGTACGCAATTGCCGGATGAAGAACGGACACGGAGGAGTGGTGATCGGCAGTGAGATCTCCGGAGGATACCGCAATCTCTTCGTAGAGAACTGCGAGATGGACAGTCCGCTGCTCGATCGCGTGATCCGCATCAAGACCAGTACCTGCCGGGGTGGTCTTATTGAGAATGTATTCGTACGTAACATTACCGTAGGAGAATGCAAAGAAGCCGTTCTGCGCATCAACCTCCAGTACGAAAACAGAGAAAACTGCCAACGGGACTTTGTGCCTACCGTACGCAATGTACACCTGAAAAACGTTACCAGTGAGAAGAGTAAACTGGGCGTGCTCATCATCGGTCTCGACGAAAGCGATCAGGTCTACAACGTCAGCCTGGAAGATTGTCATTTCAATAATGTAGAAAAAGGAGGCAATCAGATCAGTGGTGCCAGAGACATTACTTTCAATAATCTGTACATAAACGGGAAACTCGTCCGATAAACACTTTCCCAATGGCTTTTTAAGGCCGGAAGGCGACAAAGAAATAGCATTCTGTCAGCCTTCCGGCCTTTGTTGTATGGCTTTTTTCTTATTTTTCACACACGCAGTTCAGAGAATCTGCAAATAAAAGCTATCTTTGTAGTGCAATATAGAAATAGCAACATACGCATGAACCAGCTAAATTTCTTCAAAGAGCTTATCGATCAAGGGGATGTGGAGGAAGCTATACAGGCTATAGATACATTCCTGCCACAGGCTACCAACGAAGAAAAAGAGCAAGCTTATTACCTGCGAGGTAATGCCTACCGTAAATTGTCTGACTGGCAGCGGGCCATGAACAGCTATCAGCATGCCATCGATCTGAATCCGGACAGCCCTGCCTGCCAGGCACGGGAAATGCTGTCAGATATCCTCAGTTTCTACAATAAAGATATGTACAACCAATAAACCTATTAAGATATGGCAAAAATTAAAGGAGCTATCGTGGTCGACACAGAACGCTGCAAGGGATGCAATCTCTGCGCAGTGGCTTGTCCGCTCCAGGTCATTGCCCTCAGAAAAGAAGTCAATGTCAAGGGATACAACTACGCCTGCCAGGTGCTGGAAGATACCTGTATTGGTTGCAGCGCATGCGCTATTGTATGTCCCGACGGCTGCATATCCGTATACAAAGTAAAATTATAAAGCACTCCTCTATATGACAGAAGAAGTTGTATTAATGAAAGGTAACGAAGCCATCGCTCACGCTGCTATCCGTTGCGGGGCCGATGGGTATTTCGGATACCCCATCACTCCTCAGTCAGAAATTCTGGAAACACTGGCCGAGCAAATGCCCTGGGAAACCACCGGTATGGTAGTCTTACAGGCGGAAAGTGAAGTGGCCGCCATCAATATGGTCTACGGCGCGGCAGGCAGCGGAAAAATGGTGTTCACCTCCTCTTCCAGTCCGGGGATCAGCCTGAAACAGGAAGGAATATCTTACATTGCCGGAGCAGAGTTGCCCTGTCTGATCGTGAATGTGATGCGCGGTGGCCCGGGATTGGGAACCATCCAGCCCAGCCAGGCAGACTATTTCCAGACCGTCAAAGGAGGCGGACACGGAGATTACCGGTTGATCACGCTGGCACCGGCTTCCGTACAGGAAATAGCCGATTTCGTGGGACTCTCTTTCGAACTGGCTTTCAAATACCGCAACCCGGTGATGATGCTGGCCGACGGTGTCATCGGGCAGATGATGGAAAAGGTGGTATTACCACCACAAAAGCCCCGACGGACCGAAGAAGAACTGATCGCGCAATGTCCCTGGGCCTCTACAGGCAAAACCCGCGACCGCAAACCCAATATCATTACTTCCCTGGAACTGCAACCCGATGCCATGGAAATCAACAACCTGCGCTTCCAGGCCAAATACAAAGAGATCGAAGCCTGTGAAGTTCGCTATGAAGAGGTAAACTGCGAAGATGCGGATTACCTGATCGTGGCATTCGGTTCTATGGCGCGTATCGGTCAGAAAGCCATGGAGACCGCGCGTGAAGAGGGAATAAAAGTAGGTATTCTGCGCCCCATTACGCTGTGGCCCTTCCCTACGGAAGTGATCGCTCAATACGCCGGAAAGGTGAAAGGTTTTCTTTCCCTGGAACTGAATGCCGGACAAATGATAGAAGATATCCGCCTTGCCGTAAACGGGCGGGTGAAGGTAGAACATTTCGGAAGATTGGGAGGGATTGTACCCGATCCGGACGAGATTGTCTGCGCATTGAAAGAGAAATTACTCTGACCATAATCTTTTAAACCATACAGCTTATGAATCCCGATAAGATAAGAGGTATACTCAATTTGCTTTTCCTGATCGGAGCCCTTGCTTCCATCATTACTTACTTTGCTGTGGATGACAAAAGAATATTTTTCTATGTATGCGCGGCATCCCTTTTTGTCAAAGTGATGGAGTTTTTTATCCGGTTCACCCACAGATAAAAAGAAAAAGATATGACTATAGAAGAAATCATAAAACCGGAAAATCTGGTCGCCAAACGTCCCGCGCTGATGAACGCCACTCCCATGCACTACTGCCCGGGATGCAGCCACGGAGTAGTGCATAAGCTCATTGCCGAAGTCATCGAAGAGATGGGTATGGAAGAGAAGACTATAGGTATCTCTCCGGTGGGCTGTGCCGTATTTATCTATAATTATCTGGATATCGACTGGCAGGAAGCCGCGCACGGACGCGCACCCGCGGTAGCCACCGGCATCAAACGTCTATGGCCCGACCGTCTGGTCTTTACTTACCAGGGAGACGGAGACCTGGCGTGTATAGGCACGGCGGAAACCATACATGCTCTCAACCGTGGAGAGAATATCACCATCGTCTTTATCAATAACGCGATTTATGGAATGACGGGTGGCCAGATGGCACCGACCACCCTTACAGGGATGAAGACATCTACCTGCCCCTACGGCAGAGATACAGAACTGCACGGATATCCATTGAAGATCACAGAACTTGCCGCGCAACTGGAAGGTACGGCGTATGTCACCCGCCAGTCGGTACAGTCGGTACCAGCCATCCGCAAAGCCAAAAAGGCTATCCGCAAAGCGTTTGAGAACTCGATGGCAGGCAAAGGTTCGAATCTGGTGGAGATCGTATCTACCTGCAGCTCGGGATGGAAAATGACACCTGAAGCGTCAAACCGGTGGATGGAAGAACATATGTTCCCGTATTATCCGCTGGGAGATCTGAAAGACAAAGAATAAGCAGTCCACTCAAAGCTAATTGTATACATGAAAGAAGAGATTATTATAGCAGGATTTGGCGGACAAGGTGTTCTGTCTATGGGAAAGATATTGGCATACTCCGGACTGATGGAAGGAAAAGAGGTGAGCTGGATGCCGGCCTACGGACCCGAACAGCGGGGAGGAACGGCGAATGTAACGGTTATTGTGAGTGACCAACGCATCTCCTCTCCGATCCTGAGTAAATACGACGCGGCCATTATTCTCAATCAACCTTCTCTGGAGAAGTTCGAAGGTAAAGTGAAACCGGGGGGCATCCTGATCTATGACGGATATGGCATCATTCACTCTCCTACCCGTACCGATATACAGATCTGGCGGATCGATGCCATGGACGCGGCCAATGAGATGCACAATGCCAAAGCGTTCAATATGATCGTGTTGGGCGGACTGTTGAAACTACGCCCCATGGTATCTCTGGAAAGTGTGATAAAGGCTCTCCGGAAAACGCTTCCCGAACGTCATCACCACCTTATTCCCATGAATGAAGAGGCCATCCGCAAAGGAATGGAACTGATCAGGAAAGTAGAACCGGAAGCAGCCGGGTAATTCTTCTTTCTTCCGGAAAATAAAGATCATAACTACAGAAGGATCGATCCCACAGGAGACAAAAGGAGACAATATCTGATAAGTGAAACAAATTAATTCCGATGTATCCGTAGTGCTGTAGGCACGTTCGATTCCAGCTTGGGGTAAGGAAGCGCAGGGTACCGGAGCGACCGCCACCCCGGGGTATAAACAAGGATAAAAAACAGGGAGTGCCACAGATACAACCGAAATTTAAAAGATATCATTTTCTTTCGGTCGTACCTGCGGCACTCCATTTCGTGTGCGGCTTGTACCCCAGGGTAGCGTTTGTTTCGCTATCGCTACGGCTTCACTGCACTTCCCTGGGCTGGAATCGGTCGTCCCTTCAGGACTTAGAAATAGACCGATTTTTCCATGTTGAGACAGTTTCTTTTCCTGGTTTATGAATCTGCCGGTTTTATAATAAGCAGATTGTTATCTACGATCACATCTACCTGGCTGTTAATGGGGAATCCTGCCTGATCGAGCCAGACTCCCATCAATCGTAAAAAAGGAATGGATTTGAGTCCGTTACTACTTTTTTTGTTGACTACGCTCTGGGAAGAGACAGTAAGCCGCCTGAGGCGCAGACTTTCATCTGAGTTTTTGATCTGTAGCACTTTGGCTTTGAGAGGTTTTTTACCGGAGGCTTTTGCTCCTTTCGCACTGTTACTCTTAAGATTGTTCGGCATAATAAAAAAATTAAAGAATGAATAAAAAGAAGGCAGGTCTCGCCGAACAATCATTTAAACCATAATAAGTTATGGAGCAACAATGTCTCGGGACTCGCACCCGTAAGCCTGCCTCTATATTTTTAAAATGTAACCACTCCATAGGAATGAAACTTATTAACTGATAAAATGATTATTCGGTACTGCAAAGATAGAAAATAGTTGGCAAAATCTGCAATAAAATCTTTCATTAATTATCAGGTATCCAGTTTACAATGTATCTATAGTGCTGTAAGCACGAGCGATTCCAGCCCGGGGTAAGGAAGCGTAGGGTACCGGAGCGACCGCTACCCCGGGGTGCGAACCGCACACGAAAAAGGAATGCTGCAAGTACGACCGAAAGAAAATGGTGTAAAGGAATCTGGGTTGTACTTTGACTACGTCGAGAGTTGGTTTCGCACCTACTTTTGTGCGGAGTTCGCACTCCATCCAGAGTGGCCATAGCCGTCAGTCTAAGAAATTATGTATGCTCTCCGGAGGATATATTCCCCATCCTGTTCCCATGCCCTGTTCTCTGAGTTCTCATGCCCTGCTTCCTATGTTCTCATATCCTGCTTCTTATGTTCTCATATCCTACTTCTTATGTTCTCATACCCTGCTTCTTATGTTCTCATACCCTGCTTCTTATGTTCTCATACCCTGCTTCTTATGTTCTCATACCCTGCTCCCAGTATTCCCCGTAGGGGATATAGCAATAGCCCAGCGGTTAAGTGAGCTGTGGCGAAACGATAGTGAAGCCACAGGGAGGCGTACCCTGGGGTGGGAAGCGCACAGACCAGTCAACCTTGAAGAGGTTGCAGCTATCGAATCAGGAACTATCCTGGATGTAACCTTTTGACTTCGTCGACCGTTGGTTCAAGGTTGGACCCTGTATATCTGCTCACCTGTGTTCCCCGAAGGGGATCAAGCATTAGCCCAGGGATGAGTGAAAGGTTGTGGAACGCCAGTGAAACAACATGTAGCGAATCCCTGGGTTACGAAGCACACATACCAATCAACCTTGAAGAGGTTGCAGATTATCCAAGCAGGAAATATCCCATATACAACCTCTTCAAGGTTGCACCCTGTAGAACTCTTTACCCGGGGTAGCTTTGGTTCGCTTCACTGTCGTTGCGCTCTCCACAGGCAACCCCAGGCTACTGATCTATCCCCTTCGGGGAAACTATCTCCGGGAACGGAAAGGCACTCTTTTTTCAATGGCAATACCTTCTCTGTTTTATGAACTGGAGTTATATTTCCGGACATATCGGAAAGGCAGATTCCGATCTCTAAATGAAACCATGCAACAGAGATTGGTACAATGGTAACCAATCGACTCTGAATTGGTTACCATTTTTTTTATTTCGGTTACCAGAATTGGTCTGTTTTTCAGATACAACATTTTACCCAAAATATACAATCTTGTCTGGCATCATAGAATATAATTTACAGGATAGAGGATCTCCTTGCTATTCATAAGATCTCCTCCCGTATAAAGCTTTCCCCAACCGATATACCAGCCGGTACTGTGGTCCGTAATTCCTTTCCAAACCATTCACAACTACCATTGAGTCACTCTATGATCCAGTTCTTTACTTATCCCTCGCGGTGTATATCCTTAATAAATACAAACACACCCGGTTTTCGGTCAGGGAATTATTTTTTATTGTATATTTGTCGCAATTTATGAGACGAGTCCTATTAACATATCTGCTCTTTCTTGTCATCGGGCAGGTGACGGTCAGAGCACAACAAATTACCCAATACAATCAATTCGGAAATCAGATAGACCCAAGTATGATTCCGGAAAATCCGGATAGTCTGCATACAGAAGTCATTGGGCTACCCCCTACCCTATACCAATGGCACATCAGTGAGAAATTGGGCAATCGTACGATCGTGCCCGCGGATACAGCCTTTACCTATTTTCAGAACACCAATCTGGTAGAAGGGATCAAAGGCCACTACAACTATCTGGGCAATCTGGGTTCTCCGCGTCAATCACGTATATTCTTCGAACGTCCGGGACCTACATCCACCCTGTTCCTAGATCCCTTCCGTGGATTTTTTTACGAAGATCCGGAAGATTTTTATTTTACGAACAGTAATGTCCCTTATACCAACCTGACCTACTACAAAGCCGGAAGCAAGATCTATGGGGAAGAACGCTTCAAATCTTATTTCTCCGTCAATGTAAATAAAGACTTTGCCTTCGGTTTTGATATTGACTATCTGTACGGAAGAGGTTACTACAACAGTCAACAAACGGCATTCTTCAAAGGAGGACTGTTTGCCAGCTATACGGGAGAGCGCTACCAGGCACATGCAATATACAAAAACTTCGCAATGAAAATGGCCGAGAACGGCGGTATCACAGACGACAGATACATTACCCATCCGGAGGATATGGCACAGGGACAACGGGAATATGAGACCCAGAATATCCCTACCAACCTCGATAATACCTGGAACCGGAATCACAACTTCTATGTCTATCTGACGCATCGTTACAATCTCGGATTTTATCGGGAGATCAGAAAAGAACCGGAAAATGAAAACGACTCCATACCTACGTGGATAGAAGAGTTTGTACCGGTCACCGCTTTTATACACACTGCGAAAATAGAAAGACTGCGACACAACTTCCGGTCTACCAGTGAACCGACAGACTATTACGACGAAACTTATATCTATACCGGCGAACGAGCGAGCCGCGACTCTACGATCTACATCAGTACCACCAATACGCTGGGACTTTCCCTACTGGAAGGATTTAATAAATATGCCCAGGCGGGACTTACCGCATACATCACTCACAAAGGCAGCCAGTACGAACTGATGAACCGGGATTCCGTATCCATTGACCGGTACGTAGAGCAAGAGGTATACGTCGGAGGTGAACTCTCCCGAAGAAAAGGCCGTGTGATCAACTACAACGCTACCGGTGAAGTAGGGATGCTGGGCAAAGCACTCGGACAATTCCGGATACATGGGGATATGGATCTGAATTTCCGCCTGTTCAGAGATACAGTGAATGTACACGCAAGAGCTTCGGTGACCAACCTGCTGCCTTCGTTCTATATGCGCCATTATCACTCCAATCATTTCTACTGGGACAACAATTTTGACAAAGAGTTTCGCACACGTGTAGAAGGGGAACTGAATATCGCCAGATGGCGTACCAACCTGAAAGCGGGTGTAGAGGACATCAAGAACTATACCTATTTCGATCGCTCGGCTCTGCCGGCACAAGACGGGGGAAGTATTCAGGTAATTACCGCGACATTCAGCCAGAATTTCAAACTGGGAGCGTTCCATCTGGACAACGAAGTGATCTGGCAGGAGTCGAGCAACAAAAGCATTCTGCCGCTGCCACGTTTGTCTCTCTATCACAACCTGTATGTCGACACCAAACTGGCCAAAAAAGTATTGAGCCTGCAACTGGGAGCGGATGTACGTTACTTTACCAAATACTATGCACCAACCTACCAGGCGGCCACACAGCAGTTCCATCTGCAACCCGACGACGATATGGTAGAGATTGGCGGATATCCGGTAGTGAATGTATATGCCAACCTGCATCTCAAACGAACCCGGTTCTTTGCCATGCTATACCATGCCAATCAGGGGCTGGGGAATAACAAGTATTTCTTTGTTCCCCATTATCCGCTCAACCAGCGTCTGTTGAAACTGGGTGTATCCTGGAATTTCTACGATTGATCTCAGCACGTATGAAAACTCTGAAAAACAAATATCTGAAATATCTGATCTTGGGATTTATCTCAGCTGTTGTTGTAACTTTCTGGCCCAGGGAAAAACAGGAAGTAGTTGTGGAACGGGACTATCCCGAGATCGCGGCAGAAGGTATCATCCGCGGAGTTACCGAGTACAATGCGATAAGCTATTATGTAGAAGGAGATTCATTGGCCGGATTCTATCATGATATTTTCCGCGCGTTCGCGCGTGACAAAAATCTGAAGGCCGAACTGGTACCGGAAATGAGTTTTGAGAAACGTCTTTCCGGACTCAGGTCGGGAGAGTTTGACGTGATCGCCTATGGTATTCCCATAACCAGCGAATGGAAAGATTCTCTGCTCTTTACTACTCCGTTGGCTCAGACCAAACAGATATTGGTACAACGAAAACTCAATGAGGAAGATTCGGTGGCTATCAGCAGTCAGATAGATCTGGCAGGAAAAACACTCTATGTGGTAAAAGGATCGCCAGCCATCCTTCGCATTCATAACCTCGCCAATGAGATAGCGGATACAATTTATATCCAGCAGATAGAAGATTACGGAGCGGAACAGCTAATCGCGATGGTAGCACATGGCGATATAGATTTTGTGGTATGCGAAGAAAGTATAGCACAAGCAATGACCGACTCTCTTACCCATATAGATATAAGTACGGGAATTGGTTTCACCCAACTTTACGCATGGGCGGTCAGTAACCATTCTCCGGCTCTGTTAGATACCCTCAATCACTGGCTAGAGGATTTCATACCCAGCGCGGAATATAAAGAGCTGTACCAACGCTATTACTACAAAAAATAATTTATTCTACACTTTTCCGGCTGCACTTATAGCAGAAGTACTTTATTATGATCTGTTAACAATGCCCACAGCAAATAGACTATTTTCTTATCTCATCCCGAATATTTCCCCTGACGGGATCTTCCTCAGAGACTGCTATAAGCCTCTCAACGATGATACATATTCATAAAATCCCTATCCTAAGATTATTACGGAACCCTGGTAACCTGTTTTTATCTGTATATTGTTAACTTAAGTAAAAATAAGATCAGACAATTCTCTTACTGTAACCAGACAGTCGACTCACTTTGGGAAAATAACCTTGATAATATGGCAAAGCGATAGTTACATTTCAGTTAACAGGTAGTCAGAGTGCCGGATCATCCGGTTTCACTCACAGATAATTTAATTAGACTACCGGATAATATAGGTTTCACTCACAGATAATTCGATTAGACTACTGGATAATATCGGTTTCATTACTGGATAATACAGGTTTCACCACTGGATAATCTGGTTAGACTACCGGATGATTTCCATTCTTTCCTGCTCCCGGATACGTATATAAAAAAAGTCGTCGCAACCTTTTCTGGTTACGACGACTCCATGTGTATGTCTGTCTCTCAACGAACGGAGAGAAAGGATCTCAATTACTTCTTACCTTCGAGTTGCTCTTTCAGAGCAGCCAGAGCGTCGATATCACCCAGAGTAGTAGAAGCAGCCTGGTTCTGAATAGCAGGAGAGCTACCTCCTTCTTCTCTCTTGTTTTTCTTCGCAGCCTTCTTTTCCGCTCTTTCTTCTGCTTTCGCAACATCTTCGAAGATACGGCTGTGAGAAAGGATGATGCGTTTGGCATCTTTATTGAATTCGATCACTTTGAACTCCAGTTTCTCATCCAGCTGAGCCTGTGAGCCATCTTCTTTCACCAGGTGTTTCGGAGTAGCGAAACCTTCCACACCATAAGGCAGAGAAACAACAGCACCCTTATCCAGCATTTCGATGATCGTACCTTCGTGTACGGAACCTACGGTAAATACAGTTTCGAATACATCCCATGGATTTTCTTCGAGCTGTTTGTGACCCAGGCTCAGGCGACGGTTCTCTTTATCGATCTCCAATACCTGCACTTCGATGTCTGCACCGATCTGAGTAAATTCAGAAGGATGTTTCACTTTCTTCGTCCATGACAGGTCGGAAATGTGGATCAGTCCGTCTACACCTTCTTCGATTTCTACGAATACACCGAAGTTGGTGAAATTGCGTACTTTAGCAGTATGTTTAGAACCTACAGGATATTTTTCTTCGATAGTTTCCCACGGATCTTGTTTCAGTTGTTTGATACCCAGAGACATCTTACGTTCTTCGCGATCCAGGGTCAGGATAACAGCTTCTACCTCGTCGCCCACTTTCATGAAGTCCTGAGCAGAACGCAGGTGCTGTGACCATGACATTTCGGAAACGTGGATTAGGCCTTCTACACCCGGAGCGATCTCGATGAACGCACCGTAATCTGCCATAACCACCACTTTTCCTTTCACTTTGTCACCCACTTTGAGTTCGGTATCCAAAGCATCCCATGGGTGCAGAGTCAGTTGTTTCAGACCCAGAGCGATACGTTTCTTCTCGTCGTCAAAGTCAAGGATAACCACGTTGAGTTTCTGATCCAGTTCCACCACTTCTTTCGGATCGCTTACGCGGCCCCAGGAAAGGTCTGTAATGTGGATCAATCCGTCTACGCCACCCAAGTCGATGAACACTCCGTAAGAAGTGATATTCTTAACAGTTCCTTCCAGAACCTGTCCTTTTTCGAGTTTGCTGATAATTTCTTTCTTCTGCTGTTCCAGTTCGGCTTCGATAAGCGTTTTGTGTGAAACAACCACGTTCTTGAATTCCTGGTTGATCTTAACCACTTTGAATTCCATGGTCTTTCCTACAAAGACATCGTAGTCGCGGATAGGTTTCACGTCGATCTGTGATCCGGGGAGGAACGCTTCGATTCCGAATACATCCACGATCATACCGCCTTTGGTACGACATTTGATATATCCTTTGATAATTTCTTCATTTTCCAGAGCGGCATTCACGCGATCCCAGGAACGAGAAGCACGGGCTTTTCTGTGCGACAGTACCAACTGTCCTTTTTTGTCTTCCTGATTTTCGATATATACCTCTACGGTATCTCCTACTTTGAGTTCAGGATTGTAACGGAATTCATTCAGAGGAATGATACCGTCAGATTTGTAACCGATGTTCACAACCACCTCACGTTTGTTCATTCCGATTACAGTACCATCTACTACCTCGCGGTCGTTCACTTTGTTCAAAGTGCTGTCATACGCCTTTTCAAGGTCTTCGTGGCTGGCTTCAACAACGTTGTCACCTTTTTCATACGCATCCCAATTGAAATCTTCAATTGGAGCAATGTTCTTTAAGTTTTCCATTAATAAGTAATTGTTTTAAAAGACTTTAATTAAATAAGACATTATATGGATATATAAATCGGCTGCAAAGATAAGTTTTATTTTCTGATCTGACAAACGTTCTATGCTTTTTCCTGTGCTTTTTTCTCACCGGGTAATGGATTCATCCTGACAGTTTTGAGTACATTATATTGTCCTTATTCATAGGTCTGTACAGACTGTTTATTTTACCAGGGGGAACAGCAGTATATCCATAGCGGGAGTACATCCGGATATCAGGAAATATCCTCTTCTGCCGCCTCTTCCAACCGACCACTCCACAGGTATCTGTTGGTTTCACGTACCAGTACTTTAGACAGTAGCAGAAGAGACAACAGGTTGGGAATTGCCATCAGCGCGTTCATACAATCGGCCAGGTTCCACACCAATGCCAGATTCACAATAGCTCCCAGGTAAGAGATACCGATAAAAAATACTCTGTAGACCACGATCCAACGTTTTCCTCCCAGATATTCAATCGCTTTTTCTCCATAATAAGACCACCCCAGAATGGTAGTAAAAGCAAACGTGGTGATACCTACCGAAAGGATCACAGGCCCCACCACAGGGATCTTATCGAAAGCGGCTTTGGTCAGGGCACCTCCCTGCGCATAGTCTATATCCGGGTGAGCCAGTACACTGCTTACCAGTACGATACCGGTGAGCGCGCAAATAACAACAGTATCCCAGAAAGTTCCTGTTGAGGCTATGATAGCCTGACGCACAGGATTTTTTGTCTTTGCTGCCGCTGCTACGATAGGAGCAGATCCCAGACCGGATTCATTGGAAAAAAGTCCGCGGGCAATCCCGTAACGAGCGGCCATCAAAATGGTTCCTCCGGCAAAACCACCCGCAACTGCCTTCGCGCCAAAAGCAGACTTTATGATAACAACTACAGCTTCCCATACATATCCGCTATTTATCCCCAAGATAATCAGACATCCTATCATGTAAAAAACAGCCATAACCGGAACCAGAGTGGTACAAACCCGGGCAATCCCTTTCACTCCGAAAACAATGACCAGTGCCAGGCATACGGAAATAAAAGCACCTGAGACATACGGAGAAATCCCCCAACTCTCATTCAGCAGCAGAGTGATCGAGTTTGCCTGTACCGTATTTCCCAGTCCCAGAGAGGCAAACGCGGTGAAAATACAAAACAGAACTGCCATCCCCTTCATTTTCAGCCCTCTCTCCAGGGCGTACATAGGGCCTCCCAGCATCTGTCCGTTGGAGGTCTGTACCCGGTATTTCACAGCCAGCAACCCTTCGGAATATTTGGTGGCAATACCAAACACACCTGTGAGCCAACACCAGAAAACAGCTCCCGGCCCGCCCAAAGCAATGGCTGTGGCCACCCCGACGATATTTCCCGTACCAATGGTACCAGCCAGGGCTGTGGCCAGAGCGCCAAACTGGCTGACATCTCCTTTTGCCCCGTCGTCACGTTTCACGGAAAGACGTATCCCTGTCAGGATCTTCCGCTGGGGAATACGTAAAAGAAAAGTAAGATAGATATGAGTTCCCAACAACAATATGACCATGGGCCATCCCCAGAGATAATCACTCAGTACACTAAAAAAATACTCCAGCCATTCCATACATACAAGTCTGTTTTATTTTTACATCTGTTTGCAAAGATAACAATCCCATCTGCACATGGATAACAAAATGTAGATTTTTGCATCTGTTTGTTTACACATTCATCTGTTTTCTCCGGAAAAAGCAGCTTCCTGTTTCGGTTGTATCTCTCCGGAAATTTTCCGGCAAACGCTATCTTTTCAAATAAAACCTTTACCTTTGTAGAAAGCCTCAGATCAGAAACGGTATCGCATGCGTACGGAATAATACATGTATGCTGCGGATATATGTAATGAAGAAAGAATAGGGAATACGACAAACATTCATTTACAAAAAATCACAGATAATGAAATACATAGGAGCCCATGTAAGTGCGACAGGTGGTGTGGAAAACGCACCGGCAAACGCACACAAGATAGGAGCAAATGCGTTCGCGCTCTTCACCCGTAACCAACGCCAGTGGAACAGCAAACCGCTGACGGAGAAAAGTATCGATCTGTTTCGGGAGAACTGTCGGAAATACGGTTTCTTACCGGAGTACATCTTACCTCACGATGGCTATCTGATCAATCTGGGGCATCCGGAAGAGGAAGGGCTGCAGAAAAGCCGGAATGCTTTTTTAGACGAAATGCAACGTTGTGAACAGCTGGGTCTGCGGCTTCTTAATTTCCATCCGGGGAGCCATCTGAGTAAGATCTCTCCCGAAGAATCACTGGATCGCATAGCGGAAAGCATCAACCAGGCACTGGCAGGTACCCGGGGAGTTACCGCTGTCATCGAGAATACGGCCGGACAGGGAAGTAACCTGGGCAACACATTTGCCCACTTGCGTTATATCATTGATCGGATAGAAGACAAAAGTCGTGTAGGGGTTTGCTTAGACACCTGTCATACATTTACAGCCGGATATGACATTGTCGAGGATTACGACAAGGTCTTCGATGACTTTGAACAGGAAGTTGGGTTCTCCTACCTGCGGGGCATTCATCTCAATGATACCAAAAAAACGCTGGGTAGCCGGGTAGACCGTCACGAGACATTGGGCAACGGATTTATTGGAAAAGACTTCTTCGAACGTTTCATGAACGATCCCAGATTTGACAATATGCCCATCATCCTCGAAACACCGGATGAAGAGAAATGGAGCGAAGAGATCGCGTGGCTGCGCAGCTTAGAAAAAGAGAAATAAGAGATAAGATCTGCTGTTGCAGAAAGTTGGCTCCGCACGTACGGGATACTGGTATGCTTTATTCCGGGTTATCATTGAGGTTTCTTCAAGAGTGTGAAACTATATCTGTATAGAGTTGGCATACCTTCTTTTTAGATCCTATGAAGCCATTCCGACGAACAACCGAATCGTTTGTTCGTCGGAATGGCTGTCTTTATTGTCAGAAACAGTCCCTGTTATTATAAGTAAGTGTTCCTGATTCATGGGTTGTACTCTGCTTCTTTTATCCTGTAGAGGTGCAGTATATTATGTATTCATAAATGTATCCACAACAAAAGTTCCTCTTACTTGGTCTACAGGT
>JAJQDI010000016.1:19820-107244 GCA_021202275.1 Bacteroides sp. | reverse complement strand
TTATGTATTCATAAATGTATCCACAACAAAAGTTCCTCTTACTTGGTCTACAGGTAATCCTTTTCTCTGTAGAGACGCACGGCGTGCGTCTCCGCGGTGCAGGTCCAATCCGGGAGGGTATGTTTCCGCAATATACGTCCGGCAAAAAGGCATCCAGCCTGTTATATGTATTCCCATTCGGTATGCCGAGACGCACGCCGTGCGTCTCTACAGGTTATCGGAGTAGTATAATGAATTTCTACTTACCAGACTTGTTCAATATTCCTTCTTACCGTTAATAATGACATTCTGCAAAGAAAAGTTTTCTACATACTCCGTATGGATCTCCGGCTTCTTTTTGGCCTGGATATTCAGATTCTCAAACGTAAAATCACGCAAGAAATACTGGTCCGAGTGGTTCACATCAAAAAGCACATCACACTCAAAGTTGATATTACGCATGGTCACCTGGCTGGAATAAGAGAGTGGTATTTCTGCATGCCCCTTCAGGTCGAAGAATTGTGTCCAGGGTTTAACGAACAGGAAACTTTTCGCATTGCCAGATACATCTTCCACTGCGATGTATTCATAATTTTGAGGAGTATCAGGTCGCATTTTGAGCCAGAGCAGACGTTGCGCGTTCTCCACATGGATACGCCGGAGAACAATGTTCCGGTTGTGAACAGACTCACTACCGCAAGTCAGTACACTGTGACAGAATCCGTATACACAATCTTCTATAATGATGTTGTAATTGCTTCCGTTATTCTCGTCCTTATCTGCCAGAGGCCCTTTCCCACCTTTCAGTGCCACAGCGTCGTCGTTGACCGACATATAGCAATCCTTGATCAACACGTTGCTGCATACATCCACATCTACCGCATCCGTACTGGGTGCTTTCACTGGTGCGTAAGGAGAATAGATATGCAACCCCAGCAGTTTTACATACTCGCACTTATACAGATGGGTAGTCCAGAAAGGAGAATTCATCAGCCGCACTCCCGAAAGCTGCACATTTTTACTGTTGGATATATATACCAGTCGCGGACGCAGTTCATCCATATTGGTACATTTGGGGTTCACCTTTCTGCGCAGCCAGAAGGATTTCCAATAACGCAGACCATTCCCGTCAATGGTACCTGCACCCGAGATTGTAAAACCATCTACCCCGTCGGCATTTACCAGCGCGGCAAAATAGTCCAGTGTCTGCCCTTCGATACGAGTTTGCACAATGGGGAAGTTACTGATATCGTCACTTCCTTTCAGCACAGCGCCCTCCTGCAGGTGCAGGTGCGTACCCGGCCTGAAAAAGAGCGAACCACTGAGAAAAGTTCCCCGCGGGATCACCACAACCCCTCCCCCATTCCGGTGAGCTTCCTCTATCACGGCTTGTATCTTTTCTGTCTGCAACTGTGTACTGTCGTTCTGCACCCCGTACGCTGTGATCACAAATGTTTTCCCGAGTGTCTCCGACGATACCGGATCTGTTTCTGTGAACCAATCGGAGATGGGAGTTCCGTCCGGGAACAGGTCTTGTGCCGTTGCCGGAGAAGCAAGAGTCATTGTAAGTAGCAATGCCCCAAATGTTGTGTTTCTAAAGTTCATCATGGTTATATTATTTTTGTAAAAATACAAATTCATTCCATAAAGCATTCCCCAAAGAAGGGTACAAACCGGGATATAATCAAAAATCACAGCAATAAGATCATATTATTCATAGCAAACAGGTACCCGAAAGGGCTCTCGGAGATTCGGGAGTACTCTTCTTTATTCACAAACACCTCCACACGACACTTTCTGCTCTCAGCTCATCCTTTGAAGATCCCTTCATGCTTCGCCCTGTTTTTATTCACTTACAGACGCTTTACTTTCGGAAAAACTGATAACTGATCTATCCTTACCACAAAAGGAGGAGTGAAAAATTTAGTAAGAGACAGGTGCAATCGCCTTTTAAGACCCTATGATCTCTCCGTTACATTCCTTTCAGCCTGATGAGTTAATTGTTAGGGAAGTCAGAGGAAGCAGAAACCATGTTGAAACAAGGTCCGGTAACAACTTCAGCCGGTCGGCAGAAAGAGATCAGGCACGTTGCAGATTCTCATTACGAAAAAGCCGGGCCACGGCATAGCCGGCCACCGCGCCGGAGAGGTGTCCTTCCCAAGAGACATACGAAGAGGTGGGAAGCAGTCCCCACACCAGCCCTCCATACAGAAAGACAATGAGTATAGAAATTATCAATAAAGGAATGTATTTCCGGAAGATGCCACTGAAAAACAGAAAGAAAGCCAGTGCATAGATCATACCGCTGGCACCTATGTGCCAGGCTTCCCGCCCGATGCACCAGGTAAACAGACCAGACAGTAACCAGAGCAGCAAAAAAATGATCCAACTGATGCGCTTATAGAAATAGAACAGACACCATCCCAGCACCAGCAAAGGTGCTGTATTGGAAGACAGGTGACTGAAACTGCCATGCAACAAAGGAGAGGTAAAAATGCCCGTCAGTCCTTCCGTATGACGGGGCAGAACTCCTCCGTGCACCCATCGGACAGGAAGTACGGATTCAATGATCTTTATGGCCCAGATGACAACAATGAAAATTACCGGTACATAGAAAGCATCCAGGACCCTTTTGATTGCATTTTTCATACGAAACAGATTTCACGTGTGAGAATTGTCGTTTTCCTTTTCCACGACAAAAATAGTTTTTTAGTTTGTGATTCCCTCTATCAGAGACTATTTAATGAGATATGGATGTGACATGATGGATAAGTTGGCAGAAACACCCTGCTTTTACGATCCGGATCCCATGGTCTGACAACCTGCGTACAACCATTTTTATTCCTCCCAAGGAACTTTGTCAACTGACCCGGATCGGGTACGTTCTTTTCTGTTTCAGATAAATCTTAAATTTATTGATCATTTTAAAAAGTTGCTGACATACTGTTGTCAGACAAGTATCTTATCTTTGTATCATCATTCCATTCAAAAACATTCCATTATGAAACTTACATCTTATCTTATTTTCAATGGTCAGGCCGAAGAGGCAGCCAACTTCTATGCCGGTATCCTGGGCGGAAAAGTCGAAAATCTCTACCGTTACGATGGTATGCCTCCTGAGTCGGGGATGCCGGAAGTTCCGGAGGATCTCAAACAGAAGATCATGCATGGCTGTATCGTTTTTCCCGGTGGTTCGATGAGTGTTGCCGACACGTTGCCCGGTGATGAACGCACGTTTGGCAAGGGTGGTCATATGCTGACCCTTCATTGTGATTCGATAGCCCAGACAGAAGAGGTATATGGCAAACTCCGCGCAGGGGCACAGAACATACCCTGCAAACTTGCCGAGGTTTTCTGGGCAAAACGCTACGCGGAAGTAGTAGATCGCTACGGTGTGCTTTGGGCATTGATGTATGAAGAAGTCTGAGACTGGAGTATGAACCGGCTCGACCGCATATCGGCCCTATTGGTACAGCTGCAATCGCGACCGGTTGTAAAGGCTTCCGACATGGCAAACCGTTTTGGAGTGAGTCAACGTACCATTTACCGGGATATGCGTACCCTTTCGGAAGCAGGGATACCCATCTGCGGTAATTCCGGGATTGGCTACTCTTTGGTAGAAGGTTACCGTTTACCTTCGCTTATGTTTACCAGAGAGGAAGCCCTGGCTTTTCTTACGGCTGAAAAGATGATTGAGCAACTTACCGACGCGCAGAACAGCCACTATTTCTGTCAGGGAATGGATAAGATCCGCGCCGCGCTCCGAACTGCCGATAAGGATTATCTCTATAAGATGGACGACAGCATCGCAGTGTATAAAAGCAAGAATACACGGGACAGCCTGCCCAATGTAATGCAAACCATATTGAGTAGCATCAATGATCACTTCATTATAGAGATTGACTACGTCAATGCCGATGAACGCAAGAGTCAGCGAGCTCTGGAAGCAGTAGGTATCAGTTATTCACACCCCCACTGGTATCTTTCTGCCTGGTGCCACCTGCGGAAGGAATACCGGATGTTCCGCCTGGACCGCATCCATCATATAAAAACAACGATCGACAAGTATACCAAAGTGCATCCGCCGCTGCAATCGCTTCTTGGAGCAGATGACCCTCATTGTCTGAAAGAAGTAATCCTGCATACCAACAAAGAGGTGGCGCGCAACAATGCCGACAGATGCTACTATATGGGATTGACCGGAGAAAAGGAACTGGCAAACGGAAAAATAGAGCAAACGTATATGGCTTATTCATTTGAACTTCTGGCCAGGTGGGTATTGTCTCAGGCCGATACGACAACCGTAGTCAGCCCTAAAGAAGTAAAAGATATTATCAAAGAAATTATTCAAAAATCAGAGTTATGAAGATTATCAGTACAAAAGTTAAGGATCTCAAACCGATCCAAACGATTGCGGTTTCGCATGTGGGCGAATATTCCGGTATCGCAGGAGCATTTGAAAAACTGGTTGCCTGGGCAGATGTCAACAACCTGTGGCCGGATGGCCCTAAGATGGCAGGTGTTTACCACGACGATCCCAGGCACACTCCGACCGGGCAACTACGTTCGAGAGCATGTCTGGAAAATCTCTCGGGAATTGAACCGGAAGAAGGTATGACAACCTATACCATAAGCGGAGGAAAATACTTTGTAATGCAGGTAGAATTGACCATGAATGAATATTATGAAGCGTGGAAAAAGGCGTACGCTGCTTTTAATGAAAAAGGATACGAATATGATACGAGAGATCATTATGAGTTATATGTAACTTGTTGCAATCCGGAGGATGCTGATGCTACCAGTATAGTAGACTTGTGTATTGCCATGAAATAGAGATAAACGATTTCTTCTATGGATAACCACTAACCTCCATAGAAGGATTTTCTTTTCATCAATGATACAACGGGTATGGAAGCAAAAATGTTATTAAGAAATCCGGATGTCTTTCCGTCAGATAAGGTTTTGAACAGAGTGCTTGGAGACAATCTTTACAACGTACTGGAATCATTTCTTGGAACCATTACCAGTGAAGAGTATGGTCTGAGTATCGAATGGAGATTCTACAACGACGGTAAGACCTGGCTGGGTAAAGTGACGCATAAGAAAAAGACGATCTTCTGGCTATCGGTATGGGAGGGCTTTTTCAAAGTCAGTTTTTATTTTACCGAGAAGCACCGGGAGGCAATTGCCGCATTGGACATATCAGAAGCGATCAGGCAGGAGTTTGCGCTGGCAAAACCTGCCGGAAAACTTATTCCACTCCTTATAGATGTAGATAACAGCAACCAGCTACAAGACATATGGACAATTGTCCGGTTGAAGAAGAGACTGAAATGAAAACAGAAGAACCATTAACAGACAACGATTATCTTTTATTTAAAACACCGGGAAAAGGAGGATGGACTTTTGCTGAAATACCCGATATCCCTATGCCTAAAACCTCTTTCGGGATGATGAGGGTAAAAGGGAAAATAGATGATCATGAGTTTTCCAGTACACACCTCATGCCCATTGGTAACGGGCATGTAGGTCTGGCTATTAAAGCTGAACTTAGGAAGAAGTTAAAAAAACAGGCTGGTGATACGGTACATATCACACTGTATGAGGATCAGACCCCGCTCGTTGTTCCGGAAGAGATCTTGTTGTGTATGGAATATGAAGAAGGTATCTTAGAAAAGTTTGAGACGTACAGTATCCGTGAGAAAAAAAGATGTATAGACTGGATCTGTTCGGCCCGGACAGAGCAGGCCAAAGCCGACCGCATTGCCAGCACCATAACCAGGGTGCAGAAGGGTGATAAACTTCCCAATAAATCCAGGTAGTTTATAAAAATCCCGGTTATACCCTGAAGTGTACTCCCAAAGTTTTTGTCTGACTTTTGGGGCACACTTTATCCCGACCGGGAGTCCTTAATAGGATAGCAACCGCATCTTTATCACCCTATATATACATTCTCTCCAGGCTTATCGGGTGGCTACCACAAACATTTCATGATCGGAAGTAAAACTGTTACTTTCCAGCATATTGGTATGTATGGTTACTTTCCGGAATCCCACCTGTCGCAAAACCGAAGTTATTTCTTCTCTGGAATAATATCTGTCCCAGAGGATAAAATGTTTTGTTCCTTGTTCTGTGAATAAGTTGTACTGATAAGAAAAGGCATTCTGATCCGGATAATGGAATGTCTGGCTTAACAGCAGATACTTGTCTTTGTTCCAGAAACCACCTTCCGGTTCATACTCCCAGCTTTTGCCTTCGTGTGTATCTTTCACAAGTCCATCGGTAAAAACATCGAATATAAATACTCCTTCCTCTCTGAGAGAACGATAGACGTTGCTCAGTAATACATCCCGATCATTGTCTGAATGAGTACCTAGGTCGCAATATATCATAATAACGACGTCATATTTGCCTTCGGGGTAGTTTCGGATATAGTCTCCTTCGATGTAACAGATGTCTGTATGCTGGGCTCTGGCATATTCAACAGACGCACGGTTAAAATCTATTCCGGTAACGTGGTAGCCTTTGTCGCGAAAGACAGAGGTATATAAACCGGGGCCACAACCCAGATCCAGGAGAGCGCTGCCGGGTTTGGAGTGACGCAGAATGAAATCTGTAATTCTCCGTATGGATTCTCTTTTCCGGCTGGCCCCGTCCGAATCCGGGTTCAGATGCTCTTTCAGCATCTGTTGCTGAATGTAAGGATCGGTCCAGATAGTACCATTCGTTTTTTCAAACAAGGCAGGTCTTTTGTCTGTCAGGGATTCTATTCTCATTTTATCTGATCTTTTTTTCATATATAATTGTGTATACAAACAGTGTACCAGGCATTTCAGGCAGGTACTACATCCATATACATCCACGATTTCCTCTCTTGGAGTCGCTGTATGCCAGGTCTTCCTTTTCAAAACATATTTTTCGCAGACATCTGCGCAGATACTACAGTTGCCACACTTTGGCAAAAGCGGAGTATGTAATACCGTTTCCAGCGGTGCATCGGTCAGAACCGTACCGAGGCATTGTGCCGCTCCATACTCAGGGGTGATAAACAGATTGTTTTTCCCGATCCATCCCGATCCGCTTAACAAGGCGACTGTTTTATGGGGCAATACAGATTCTTTTGTTCCGGCATTGAACCTCCCGGCTGCCAATAAAGCCGCGTCTGACTGAGAGAGGGCTTTATATCCCTTTTCGCTGATGAACCGGGCCAGTTCATCTGCTATTTCTCCCGCTTGATGTTCGGTTTGTAAAAATTCATCATCATCGAAATTGAAATTATCATCTATCCGCGCCTGTACATAGTCGGGAGTATCGGCTACATCTCTAATGTATGCCGCGGACAGGGGAAGTACAAAAACAATGACATTCGGTAGTTGCCGGTTTTGCTTTTCACCTAAATGGGATATGTCTACAAAGCGGATCAGTTCTGCTCCCTGATGTTTTAATCTGCTTTCTATATCCTGATTGAGGTATGGTATTTCTTTCGCCATTTTTTATACACGTAAGGGCGGAAGCATAGCGATCATAGCTTCCTGATCATTTCAAACTGTTTTCCGGTAGGTGCAATATTTTTTGACCGAAGGAACACCGTAACCGAATCACATCCGATGTCCGTATTCACTATTTTGATGGCCTCAGCTCTGTTCGCTTCCAGCATTTTGCCCAACAAGAAGGAACCGATGCCCTGACGACGGTATGGTTTGTCTACCGCTAACTGGGTCACATCTCCGGTAGCAGGTTCGAAAACCCCGTATCCCACAAGTCTGTCGCCCATGAAGACTCCCAGACAAACAAATCCTTCCGGCGATCTGTTGATCGCATCCACACTGTTTTGCCAGGAAGGTCTGAAATCCCAGAACATAGGAAGCAGATCGTATGCATTTATACCGATAAACTTTACCATATAGGGAAACAATAGGGGCTTCACGTCATTTCTGATTTGGTTAAGTTCCGGTCTGAAATAATAAAACTCGCGGCTCACCTCGAAACCGATCTTTTTGTAAACGGATACCGCGCCTGTATTGTGCTGCAAAACTTCCAGCAGATATTCCCTGATACCCGCCGCTTTTAAATAAGGAATGGAATGTTCGAATACCTGTGTGGCCAGACCTTGCCCCCGATACTCTGTAAGGGTACCGGTTCCGGTATCGTATGCCGTAGGCAATCCGCAGAAATCACCGGTCCCGTTGCAAGTGAACGATACGATCTTGTCTCCATCGAAAGCGGCAAAAGAAAGTTCGGGACAAAAGCCCCGCCTTTTCAACATGGCCAGATGCTCAGCTTTGTTTAACCGGATCTCATAATCGGCAAATGCCTGTTCGAATGCCTGGAACAACTCATCGGAACTCGTGTTTTCTAAAGATCTTATTTCCATACCTATATTTGTTTCTCTGAATATCCATCCTGATCCGGTAATGACTTTGGTATCCGCCACATTTACTTCTTCCCTTTCAATGAGAGAGCATCTATATGGATTTGCTGAGGTATTCAGGTTGAGCTACAAATATATGTGAATTACAGTTGTCAAACAAATTTCATCATTTAATATAACAAACAGATTATATTAGCTACCTTTGGCTATGAAATACTGTGCGATCATCCTTCGTATGTACCGTATATATTGAATGATCTATTGCACCAGGAGAAGAAGGAATGGCAATGTGGACTACAGTTCCAGTGAATCATGAAATAGAAATGGAGTAAAAATAACTATCTGAAAAAACATACAATTAAAATATGGCAGAACCTTTTAAGAATATGTACAACGAGGCATTTTTCGATAGATTTACGAAAGACCTGAAGCTTGTTATCCTTGACTTGGATGCTCGTGAGTTTGTATCCCAGATCATGGACGAGGAATGGGAAAACAGAGAACTGAAACAACGTTGCAGACATATTACCACAGTTCTGAAAAAGTTTTTGCCGGCGGATTACAAAGAGGCAATCGCTAAAATACTTGAACTGTTGGAGCATGTGAAAAGTGCGCATCCCGATTTTTCAAAGATAGACGATAAGAGGTTTGGCTTAACATTGGAATATGGGTCGATTCTGGACAATTATGTAGAGCAATACGGACTGGACGATTACGAAACCTCTGTGAAAGCGATAGAGAAAATCACTCAGTTTACAAGCTGCGAATTTGTGGTTCATCCTTTTATTATCAGATATCCGGATGAAATGATGAAGCAAATGTTGGTTTGGTCGAAACACGAACATTGGGGTGTAAGACGGCTTGCGTCAGAGGGTTGCCGTCCGCGACTTCCCTGGGCCATGGCGTTGCCGGATCTGAAAAAGGATCCCACTCCCATCATTCCTATCTTGGAGAATCTTAAAAACGATCCGGCAAGATTTGTGCGGTTGAGCGTTGCCAATAATTTGAATGATATTTCAAAAGATAATCCCCAGATAGTGATTGATCTGGTAAAACGATGGAAGGGAGAGTCAGAAGAGGTAGACTGGATCATTAAACACGGCTGTCGCACTCTTCTGAAACAGGGAAACCCGGAGGTGATGGAGTTGTTTGGCTTTGATTGTATGGGAGAGAATATCCGCATTGAGGATTTTCAGATTTCGACACCTGGAGTTAAAGTGGGAAATTCGTTGGAGTTCAGTTTCAATCTACTGAATGGTAACCACAAAAAAACGAAAATACGACTTGAATACGGAATTTATTACCAAAAAGCAAATGGAACGTTAGCAAAAAAAGTTCACAAAATAAGCGAAAAAGAATATGCCGGAAATTCTACCACACACATTACCCGAAGACACTCTTTCCGGGTGGTAACAACAAGGAAATTTCACCCCGGACTTCATCAGGTTGCTGTTGTGATCAACGGAAATGAATTTGAAAAACATGACTTTGAATTGATTGAATGAAACGGTATCATGCGTTTCTCCGGACTGCGAAAGAACCTTCCGGTTATCTCACGAAGAAGTGCTGAAATCATAACCAAAGCGGAAACTCCGGGAGAGACCCTCGTTGAACCACCTCAGGAAGTATTATGGAGAGGAGATAGCAGATACTTTGCCACCAGGATGGATATATATCAGAAGAGGCTTATCACCCCTTCCGGAAACTATAGTTATATTTGCATACAGATACTTTAACAAGGATCAGAGATCCGATTGATTATGATATGAAATACATCGACATTGAAAACTGGAAAAGAAGAGAACATTTTGCATTCTTCTATAAAATGGATTATCCGCAATACAACATTTGTATGGATCTGGATGTCACTACGTTTCTTGCGTTTACAAAAAAAGAAGGGTTATCGTTCTATTATTCCATGATCTATGCCACCACATCTGTTGCCAATGAATGTGAGAACTTCAAATACCGGATACGGGATGGAAAAGTGGTTTTGCACGACCGAATCCATCCCTCCTTTACGGAAATGAGTGACGAAGCAGCCGACGATTTATTCAAAGTGGTAACTGTAGATTTAACCGGTAACATTTCAGAATTTACAGAGAAGGCTAAAAAGGAAAGTGAAAATCAGAAACTTTATTTTGACTCTCAGAAGTTAATCGGCAGAGATGACCTGATTTATATAACCTGTATCCCCTGGATATCATTTACCCATATGTCCCATACCATTTCATTAAACAGGGATGATGCAGTTCCCAGAATATCGTGGGGAAAATATGTCCGGAACGGGGATAAGGTGCTACTGCCCTTCTCTGTTCAGGTACATCACGCTCTGGCAGACGGTGTACATGTAGGGAAGTATATCGGGAAGTTACAGGACTTTCTGGATAAATTCTGATGCGTAAGAAGTCCTTAAACAGGATGACCCACAGAGAGCTTTGGAAATTATTTCCGATCATTCTCAGTGAATATCAATCTTATTGGCCGGATAAATATGCAGAAGAAAAAGAGTTGCTTGTCAGGACAATAGGTGAGAATCATATAGCCAGGATCAACCATATCGGTAGTACGGCTGTTCCAGGGCTTATATCTAAGCCTACCATTGATATTTTACTGGAAGTTTATCCCCATACAGATATATCCAGACTAATCCATGGATTGGAAACAGAAAGCTATATCTGCTCTCCCCAGCCTGATAAACCCGCCCCTCATCTGATGTTTTTGAAAGGTTATACACCCGAAGGATTTAAAGGACAGGCTTATCACGTTCATATACGTTATCAGGGAGATTGGGACGAACTGTATTTCAGGGACTATCTGATTGCCTCTCCGCAGACAGCAAAGGCATATGGTGAATTAAAGTTGAAATTAAGATCTGAGTTCACACACGACAGAGATGGATATACGTCGGCAAAAACAGGCTTTATACACGATGTAACTTTATCAGCCAGAGCAAAGTTTCCCGAACGATATAAACCTTTCTTTTCTTTATGAATAGACTTCTTCACGCAACATCAAAGCCAAACTAAGTGTAGGCGTAGCAGCATCTTCCGGACAGGTTACCGACATCCTGAAACTGCAAGAGCCTATTACCCTGTTAAGGTGATAAAGAAAGGGTATCTACCTGCTCCTTCTCTTCATAAGATCAACAGGAAAAGACATATGATCCGGGGAAAGAGAAACCGTTTTCTCAATGGACTCATGAAAAAATGACTGGAGAAAACCACAAGGATGATTGAACCTTCCCGTACACCACCGGATCAACCAGAAGCCGCAAAAGAATGGAAAGATCATGGATAGGCATACCACTGATTTTCCGCGTAGACGAGAAAAATGGGTATGAAACCATTTTCCTCATTCTTTTGCGGCTCTTCTGTAACTGGAATAGAGAAATGCCCGGACCACCCGCGTGCATGACGACCCATGAAAAAAGAAATTCCACAAACCATCCTCACACAGAAAAGCTGAAATTGTATATTTATTTCCTGAGTATCCTCTCTAAATAAGGGATATCCAACAAATTGACGGTCACAAAATCTCCTTTGTAAAACACAGCCCAGTTATTGAAGACACAAGGTAACTCCTTTGCTTTTTGCAGTGTATCTACCTGAATGAAAGAAACAGGAACATGATTCTTTTCACAATACTGTTTTATCCTCTGAATATTTTGATAGATATAAGGACATTGCATATCATAATAGATAGTTAGTTCTTTACTTTCAATGGATTGTTTTTTAGCATTTTTCCCAAACGTTGGTGTGGTTCCGTCAAAAGAAAGCGCAAGCAATTCATAGCCACTATCGGTGGTATCAACAACTTCAAAACCGTACTTCTTCACAAATGATTGGTCAGAAAGCCAGGATTTCTGCTTTTTTGCCCCAAGCATACAGATACCTGATCTACCCTTTTCTCTAGCATCAGCCAGACAATATTCCATCAGCGATTTCCCATATCCTTTTCCTTTGTCACTACCCAAAACCCATAAACAATACAGATAATAATAGTTTTCACCAACTACGGGAACCCATGCCGTTTCCAGAGGAGCATATTCAATAAAAACCGTAGCCTTCGCATTCAACTTTCTGAAGACATAACCTTCATTCAGCCGGTCGGAAAGCCACCTGCGCTTTGCATCAATACCCGGATGAGACTTTTTACTACGGATAATACAGCAGATATGCTCATCAGCAAGGTTTTCTGCGGTCAGGTTTATAAAATCGGTATTCATATGCATTTTCGTTTCAAATCAGACAGGATGGATCAGCTGGTCGTAATCGTCCCGTTTTATTACTATTATGGAAAGATCATCAAGCACAAATATAGCGAATTTACAGACAATAAAGCCATCACGGATTCAACTATCACTACCGATGCCTTATTCCACGATAGTCACCCGCTTTCCTTTGAGAATGCTGATCACATAACATGCCAATCCGGCCCAGACAAAAAGGAAACAGATCAGGTATTCTATCCCGAAAGTTTCACCGTAAACAAATATACCGAGAAGCAATTGAAGGGTCGGACACAAATATTGAATAAAACCCATGGTAGATAGTGGGATCACCTGTGCAGACTTCCCGAACCAATAAAGCGGAATCGCTGTAACTATACCGCTTGCCACTAGCAATAGACTGGTCTCGACCGAGGAAGGAAAGAAAGACATACCTTCAACACTTCCCGCGGTATAAAACAGAAAGGCCAAAGCGAACGGACATACCATCATCGTTTCTACCGTAAGCGCAGGCATAGACTCAAGCTTCGCTTTCTTTTTCAACAATCCGTACAGTCCGAAAGTAGTGGCCAGACTCAATGATATCCAGGGAAACTTGCCGTAACTTATAGTAAAATACATCACACCCGTGAGAGCCAGCACAACAGCTACTTTCTGCATCGTTGCCAATCGTTCCTTCAAAAAGACATATCCTAAAAAGACATTTACCAACGGATTGATGTAATAACCTAATCCGGCCTCAATAATGTGATTACTCTCCACGGCATAAATATAGATCCCCCAGTTGGCACTCACCACAAACCCGGCCAGTCCCAACCTGAATAAAAGCCGGGGTTGTCTCACATAACTGAAAAATACCTGCCGGTTTGTCAACAAAACCCAACCCAACAGAAAAACAAAGGACCATACGATACGATGAGCCAGTACCTGTACAGCAGGTACCCCTGTAATAGCTTTCCAGAAAACAGGAAAGAGTCCCCAGATAATATAGCAGGCCAGGGCATATACAATACCCTGGTTATAGCTTAGCTTTTTAGGATCAGATGACATGGATGTATATAAATTGAGCGGACAAAGGTAAGGAATTACCTGCTATACACACTAAAAAAATCTCTTATCTTGCAACCAAACGTACAAAACCTGCGTCTAACAAATATAACTTAAAAACATCAAAGAAATGAAACCATTTACTATCAAAAGCGAAGAGCTACTCTATAAGATCAGTCAGTATGCGAAAAAAGCCGGACGGGTGGCCACACGTCCCGTATTGCTCCTTTATTTCGTATGGAAAAGCCCTATTACCCCTACCCAGGAAAAACGAATGATCTTACTGGCACTCACCTACCTGGTTCTGCCCATCGACCTGATCCCTTTCGGTCGTTTCGGACTATTGGGATGGGCCGACGAAGCATTCAGTGTCTGGACAATCTATAAAAAAGTGTCCCACAACATCACCCCTGCCATCGAATGGGAAGTAGAAAAAATATTAGAAGACTGGTTTCCCGAAACCTGGTACGAGATTTTACCGGAATAACACCCATTATTCCGAATAACCCCTGGTCCGGCATAGCCCTGTCTGAGGGAGTTTATAGCTACGCAACGATCATCCATAGTTCGGCGTGGTTTACAGCCACACCGAACTATGGGTGATCGTTGCGGTTTCACGTGAGATAAAACCTCAACCAAACAAAAAAATCTGGCCACCAGCTACGCAGAAGGGAGTCAGTCCGCTATTCATTATTTTCTTCTGCCGATCAAGTATCCGCAAAATCTGAACCTTCAATCGAACCCGTTGTTTTTTATCTATGGCAAAAACATTTATTATAGACGGAAACAACATACATGATATCCCCTCTTTCTACGAAGAAATCAACCGGGTATTCATGCCTGAAGAGGATTGGAAGCTGGGAGAAAACCTGGATGCACTCAGTGATATGCTGTATGGTGGATATGGTGAAATAGAAGGGAACGAAGAAGTTTACCTGATCTGGAAAGATTTTGAAAAGAACAGAACCGATCCAGGATGGGCACTTACCCGGAACGATTACCGGAGTAAAGTATCCATCCGCATTCAATGCCCGTTTTATAAAGCAAAAATTAGTAGAACTGGAAAAGGGCATGGGTAAAACCTATTTTGAGATGATCCAGGAAATCATCAGCGAGCATAAGAATATAAAATGGATTACCCCAGATTCTTAAATTCCTCCGGCTATGACAGAAACGAGCCCATACAGGGAATACAATGTGGAACCATACAGATCCGTATAAAAAATGGAGAGGATAGTTATCTATAAATCGGAGAAGAAAGCCCTTGTCATTACGGTAAGCAGTTTTTTAATCGCATGCGTCGGATATGTGTTGTTGCAACATACCGGTAAAGAAGTGATAAGTTGGACCTTACTTATACTATCGGTATGTATGCTGATTTTAGGAATAGGTACACTTTTCGACCGCAAACCTAAAATCATCCTTACCAGCCGGGGCATTACGGAAACCTCAAACATACGGGAAGAGATTGAGTGGGACGCCATCCGGCAGGTAGATGAGTTCTATTACAGAAGCCAGTACTTCATCCGGCTATTGGTGGACCGGAATTACAAGCCGGACCTTTTATTCCCTACCTGGTTTTACCGTCTGGACCAGATATATGCCCAACAGGGCGTAAAAGCCTTATTCATCCGTGTAAGCCTCCTGGATATTAGTTCCATACGACTTTCACAAATCATCCGGCGAATCATAAAGTCGGATAACAGACAGGAAATTTTGGAATCTCTTTAAATTCTTCCCCATATGAGGTTATTTATCTTTATTATGTGTTTACAGAATGAATAATGCGTTGTCACAGAGGAATCCGGCCAGCACATATAAGGGTATAAAAACGTCTTTCTCCACCACCACACCTATTTTATTATGGTATTTCTATCAGTTAATACAGGAAAAGATGGCCTGTAACCTCAAAAGAAACCGTATATTTGTCAACCCCTGTATGTATCGGAAAATTCAGGCACAGAGAAAGAGGTTTATTGCCTGGTTACCGGGATAGATAATAAAAATAGCCGGAGCTATTTGAGTATATACTTCTCAGGGAGAAGTAAAAGGGAAGAAAACGATAGTAGGTTACTCTTATTTTGATAAAAATATGCATACCAGAATCAATCACTGTCTTGAGGCGCTAGCAGAAAGCGATTATAAGGCATTCAATCAAAAATTGATTCCTACAACATATGAGATACTGGGAATCCGGATGCCCGCACTGAAAAAACTGGCAAAGGAATTGGCATCAGACCCGGATATAGGATCTTATCTTCAAAATGCCGAATATACCACATACGAGCATATATTGCTTTACGGATTGATCGTAGGACAAGTAAAGGATCTCTCACTGGAAATGTTTTTCCGGTATTTCGACCCGTTAATTCTCCGGTTCGACAATTGGGTACATGTAGATTGTCTGATTTCATTTCCGAAGCTTTTCAAAAAGCATCCGGATGAAGTACTTATGCACTTTCTGCCTCTTAAAACCCATGAAGGGGAGTTTACCAAACGTACATTTGTCATCTTCCTGATGGATCATTGCATGGACAAAGCTCATATCGACACAACCCTCAAACACCTGTCCGAAGTGCCACAGGGACAATATTATGTAGATATGGGTATCGCATGGGCACTTAGCGTGGGACTTATTAAATTTTATGACAGCACGCTCCCCTATCTGGAACAACAGGTGTTCACAAAATTCGTACACAACAAAGCCATACAGAAAGCCCGTGAAAGCTACCGGATACCTCCTGAAACAAAAGAATATCTCAAATCCATGAAGATGAAATAAGGATAAACAACCTGTCAGGCATCTTCACCTTTGGCACGGCTGATGATCCAGTGAATGCCATAAGAGTCGGTAAATTCTCCGTATAAGTCTGCCCAGAATGTTTTTTGTAACGGCAGGGTGATTTCTCCACCGGCTGAAAGTGCATCAAATAAACGTCTGACTTCCTCTTCTTCCTGAACACTGATAGCGAGAGTTATATCGTCACCTATCTGTACTGGCTTATCGGATGTAGCATCTGCTCCCATTAACAGAATCGAGTCACCTACGGGAAGGGCAATGTGAAGTATTTTTTCTTCATCTTCTTTTGCCAACGAATGATCTTTCTCAGGATTATCTTTATGGCGCATTACATACACAAACTCTCCTCCTAATACGGATTTATAGAATTGAAAAGCCTCTTCACAGGTTCCATTATATCTTACATACGGTTCTAATTTTATCATTTCCCAGTTATTTAATAGATGAAAACAATGTTATAGTTATTCCATAAAGAACTGTTTACTCATAGAAAAAGTTCTGACCTGCCTGGGAATATTTTAACCAAACCCTACGTAAAATCAGGAAGATCTATCTAAAGAGAAATTTTATTGTTCTGTATCATTGCGATCGTTTTAAAATTACATGTGTAATCTTATAGATGATAGAACAAATCCTTTCTTAAAATCACTTGAATACATACACCAGATAACTGGCAATATCAGTTCAAAATACTGCCCAATATTGAATATGGATCTGATAAACAGCAACAGTTAGATGTGTTGATACAGGGTGAAAATGTGGGAGACCCTTAATTTTTCAAGGCTACTTCCCATAAGAAGCCTACGATGATATTTATACACGGCGGCGGGTGGATCGATGGCAATAAAGAATCCCGGATCAATTACCTGTTTCCCTATCTTCAGCGCGGGTGGAACGTAGTCAATGCGGAATACCGGTTGGGAAAAGGTACTGCTCCTGATGCCGTAACCGATATACAAAACGTATTTAAATGGATAGCCGAAAATGCTGCCAACTATTATTTTGACCTGGATAGTGTACTTGTGTCAGGAGAATCGGCGGGTGATCACCTTGCTTTATTTACAAGGTTTTACAATATTCTTCCGGATAATCCGTGCCATTTTATAAAAGTGAAAGCTATTGTAAACTGGTTTGGGATTTCAGAGCTTGAAAAAGTATATAATCATTTCCGTAACAGAATGGAAAGGATAAGATTAGTAGAGAAATCCCAAAGGGATAAATGAATACAGGCGTCTAAACAGAAGTTCTGTAAACGGAAGTTTTTCCGATACGGTGAAATAGGAGCCATATAGTAAATGGAAAACGATGAATGGTACAGATACCGTACAGGACAGGAAATCTGTATGGCGCGGAAAAGGACTTTTATGACTTGTCAAAAACCGATGGATAAGATACCTATTATACATTTTGAGAGAATACTTTTTACACAGGTATGTTATGATGTTATTTCCAGGCAAAAGGTAATTGACCCAGCTACGGAAAAAGGATTGTTTCTCCGCCTGTAATATGAATATAAAAGATAAACTTATAAAGATCCAGTAATTACCTATCAGTTCGTTATATACTTTGGCTGGGGATCCGACAAAATAATATTTCGTAATTGCTATTGGAAAAATAATCATGTTTCTCAAAACAATCCCATCTTCCTATGGCTTCTATCCAATTCAAATGGTGGATAACAGGTATTATTTTATATGCTTTTTGAGTTTTTTTATTGCCCACTCGTAATGACTTGATGTAGTGGAAACCGCGTAACTGCCCAGAGTGGTTGTACCTGTCCATGGAAAAAAATTTTTAGTGAATAATTCTTCATCGGTAAATAATTCAATGGCTTCTAATACTTCAGCATGGCTTTCTTTTAACTGGGCGACTGCTTTTTCCAGAAGTGTGGTTTGGTGGTGCTTCCAAAACTCCAGATTCATCCGAGGATATGTTTTCCAGTTGTAAGGTTCAGGCAAAAAAACGCACCAAGGTTTCCATTCTATTTGAATGAATCCACTTTAAAAACAACCGATGCCATTCATACAGATGTACCAATACATCCCGTACATTTTTATCTCTGTCATCAAATGAAAACGTTCCCCGGAGTTTCTCCCCGGGCATATCATCTATCAATTTCCATAATTTATCAAACTGTCCGTTTGCCGCTATTAACAAATCCTGCTTATTTGTTGGTCTTGCCATCATATTCTTATTTTAGTGGTACGTAAATATACAGAAAATCTGTGAAATGAAAGTTTTTCTGTATTATATTTTCTTTCCGATATAAAATACATACCTATAAAACTCCTTATACTTGTTTTATAACGTGGGGTTGGAGCATAGGGAACGCTGAAAACGTAAAGGAACTAAAATTTCGCAAAGGAATATTATTTCCTCTTGAAAGGTATTTTTCGTTCCCTATGCCCATTCTAAGATTTAAATAACGTAATCTTCCGGGAAGTAATTGTTTACCATCTGTGGGTAACATACAAGAAAGTATTGAAGTTCTTCTGTGTGTATACTAAAAAGCATCTGCTTCTTACAAATGTTCAATAGATCTCCGGAACGCCCCCCATCACCTCCTCATCTATCTTTTCAATAGCAGTTTGCAAAGTCCCTAACATATAATTCCTGTCCTTCGGTAAAATACCTGTAATAGGAATAAGATTGGAAACGGTATTGGCAAGTATCGTAGTGGGATTTTTTAAATTCTCAATGAGCGTTTTCATCTCCTCCAACCGTTCCTTTTCAGGAGACTCGATATACTTGCCACGTACTACATCCTCGTACAAATCCGATTCCGGAAAGATAGTCAGGGAAGTGACTCCGACAATAGAGGGATGAAGGTGATTGAATAACTCAGCCATATCCAACGCATTCTCTACCCCTTTGCCTTCTCCTGCCAATCCGTTCAGAATAATAAAGTGGTATTCTATACCCGCTTCTTCCAGTTTCAGGCATTGTTCCAATGCAGTCTTTGCATCATACCCTTTCCGCATGTAACGTAAGGTTTCATCGTGTCCGGTTTCGATACCAATAGTCAGGCGGTTAAATTTGAAATGTCTTAACTGTTTCAACTCTTCCAGCGTTTTGCTTTTAATATCCGTAATACGGGCAAAGCACCCAATGGTTTCGATGTGGGGAAATGTCACTCGGATACGTTGTGCGATATCCATCAAATGGTCCGGACGTAAAACGAACGGGTTAGAACCCGTCAGGAATACCCTCCGGCTTTGCACCTTATGGTGTTTAACAACATTTAAATCGTGTTCTATTTCCTTCATAGGCGAAGCCTTGAATTTCAACTCTTTCGGATATAAACTGCAAAATTTACATCTATTGTGTGTACATCCGGCCGTAGCCTGCAATAATATCGACTGTGCTTCGTACGGTGGCCGCCAGATAGGGCCGGTAAAATGCTGTTCATACGGTGTAAACATCGTTGCTTCCTTTCTTTTTTAATGATTTATTTCCTTGTTTACGACATCAAAGCTATAAAATGCAGCCAGTAGAAAAAAGAACTAACAGTGCTGTTATCCTGTATCATACATGTTAGTTTTACTCACTATCAGAGAAATAAAAATCTGACTTTAATCTTTTTTATACCTTCTGCTTGTGTTCTGGAAGGAAAACCGTTACTTTACATAGTGTATGAAAGAAAAGAATTTTACACCCGTCTGTATCCTGATAGATAAATTCGGTGATAGATGGTCGATTGCCATTTTGATGCTAATCCATCCAAACGGAGTCATGCGTTTCTCCGAACGACAAAAGAACCTCCTGGTCATCTCACAGCATATGCTCGCCATCACCCTAAAAACACTCGAAAGCCTATGCCTCATACAGCGCGAAGCCTATGCCAAAGTACCACCCCGGGTTCCCGATCAAAGTTACCGGAACAGCATCGTTGTAACACTCTATCGTATAGTTCCATAAGGGAGGGCCAAAAAGATCATACCAGATATATCCTCTTGCCATCGTGAGGTAATTATAGAGAAGGATACTTACTGAGAGGGTCAGGAAGTTCATAAGTATAAATAATAACCGCCTCTTCATAAATAGTTTGATTTATCGGCTTACAGTGAATGCTTTTTCCGTAAATTATCGTTTCTTTGTACTAAGGAACTAATATAAAAACCTGATAGCCATGCAGAAATATACCGTACCTTTTACCCGGTTGCTGCTGGAAAATGAACAATTCGGCATAGAGACCGGAACTTCCCATTACCGGCTACATACCGGAGTGAGTGAATTCTATATCCTCCTGAACCTCACCGGAACATCGAAAAGAGAGGGTAGAATGGTCATTAGCATAGAAGAACAAAAAGGTAAACCGATCCTATGCCCGGTAGCCATCCTGCAAAATGACCAGGTGTTATGGATAACCGTAACAGAGGATGAACGAACGGATTATCCGCCACTACCGTATGATTCTTTACTTAGTCCGTTTGAGACTAAAGCAGGGGAAGAATATCCCGGTGGCTTTATAGATGCTACCCGTACGTCACTATCCTATAAAGAATTGATGTACTTTGAAAAGTACCTGCATGCGGCAGATTACGTAACCGAACTTTGTGATGCCTGGCAAGAGAAACACTCCGGTACTCCTTACGACGCACGGCTGCACTACTTCATGATAAAAAACATCCGTAAACATCGCCACTATTCGGATGATTTTAATCTACCTTGTGACCCAATAACCTTTTATCACGGCTGGAGCGACCCTTTCCCCTGGTACCTCTATATAAAGACTTTCGGAAGGGCAGATACGTGGCCCTCGTTCGCACGGATGCGTCTGATGGCTGAGAACAACTGTTGGCAGGCCATACCACTGGCAGTTAAGCTCCTGAAAAACGGCAAAGCTAACGACCGGATATGCCATTACGCCCTATTGGTGGCAGGTTTGCAGGAAGCAAACGATGAATGGATCGAGTCGTATGCAGAAAGATGTCCGAGAGCCGTAGCCCGGATCTGGTGTGAGCGCAGATCCTCGAAGCTCTACCCTATGTTACTCGAAAACGGCAAACGGATACTGGCAGGGGGCAGAGAGGATATACTGGACGACCTGCCGGAAACCTATATGAATGACCACAATACATACGAAGAATACACCATCAACCACCGGGGATATATCATCCTCGACAGCCTGACCCTTGAACAGGTGAGGGAACTATGGGCCGTCTACCGCGAAATAGCAAAAGTCTTCACAAAAAGCAAAAAAGAAGAGGATCGGCTCCGTCTGGGTAACGCTTTCCGTTCCTTCCTGATGGCAGTGGTTTACAACAACACTGTTGCAGTAGGAGAAATCATGTGGGAGGTATATAGTGAATATAACCACCTGCTCTACACCATCTGGTCGCAGGATTCTCATTACAAGGGTATGGATATTATGTGGGCAGGCTACCTCTACCGCTACGCAGTAAGCCAGGATATACTCGCTAATTTCTGGCAATGGCTACAACAGTATGCCAAAGACTACGATAGCTACTGCCTCTATACGAATCAACGTTTCTTCCTGATGATCTATTCCAAAGTAGCCTACCATATCCTACCGCCCGAAACGTTTTACGATGCACTGGCTCCGCTTATTGATATAGATTATGTATTGATAGAACCTATATGGACAGGGGTAACAAATGATGTTCTCCTTGAAAAGAATGATACCAATCCCCCGCTCGACCATCGTTGGGAAAATATGTTCCTCCATACGAACTATTACGCATGGACAGGGAAAGCGTACCGTTACTACAACCTGGTAAGGCACAGGATAGAACCCCATCCGGAAAAATGGAGTGTAGCCGACTGGCAAAAGGATATGAAAAGAAAAAAGAGAACCGGCATTATTGTACCCCGGTAAAACGGATCCATCCATAAATTATATGTGTGTAGTGAGAAACGATAAGCTGACAAAGAAACTGAAAGATATATTATACGCTTCCGGTGCTGCGCTGGTGGGAATAGCAGATATGAGAACTATTTCTTCCAGTCCCCTGCCCTATGGTGTTTGTGTAGCCCTGCCGGTTCCGGTACCCATCATCCGGGAAATTGAGGAAGGCCCTACGCTCTCTTACCGGCACACCTATAATTCCCTGAATAAACAATTGAATGAAATGGTTACCCAGGGAGCAGATTTCCTGATCTCCCATCAGTACAGGGCCATCCCTGTCACTACCGGATATGCGCAGATGGATGAACAGCGCCGCACGCCCCTGCCTTATAAAACGGTTGCTACACAGTCAGGTATGGGCTGGATAGGTAAAAGCTGCCTGCTTGTTACTCCGCAATATGGTTCGGCCGTACGGATCTCCACCCTGCTTACTGACGCTCCGTTAATGTGTGATACTCCCATTACTGAATCCCGGTGTGGTACATGCGAACAGTGTAAAATCCATTGTCCCGCACAAGCACTCACAGGTATCTTGTGGAAAGCAGGTATGAAGCGTGAAGAACTTTTTGATACTGAAACGTGTGTGGATGTGATAAAGAAGCGAATGAAAGAGCGCATCGGCATTGAGGGGACGCTGTGTGGTAAATGTTTTGTAGTTTGTCCATATACCAGAAGATATGTAAACAGACGATAAACAGGGATTTATAGTAGACATAGAGCCCAGAGGGAAAGCAAACAAGTTATATCTTACAGATTATAGGATGGGTTAAAAGTTATAACACATCGAACCATTCAGATACAAATAAAATATCTTCATTCAACTCTTTACCTCTCAAAGAAAAGAATAAGATTGATGAATGACCCGATAAAACAAAAATAAACAGATACTGTTTATAAGAGAAAATTCACTCGATGGAATATGATTTAACCGGAAAATGGTATGTACTTTATTCAAATTTTCCGATGTGGCTAAAGGGAAATAAAAAGAATCCGTCGTTTCATTACGGTGTTCCGGCAAACGGTAGTTTCTCCGATACAGTTGAATACGTTCAAAATGGCAGAATAAAAAAGATGGAAGGCACAGACACGATACAGGATAACAAGTTTATATGGCGTGGAAAAGGACTTTTGAAATTTGTCAAAAGCCAGTGGGAAATTATGGATTATAGCCAAAAAGATGGAATAGCCATTATCCACTTCGACAAAACCCTTTTTACCCCACAAGGCTATGACGTAATCTCAAGACAAAAAAAACAATCGATTCAACCATTGAAAAAGAACTCTTTATTCGTCTGGATAAACTTGGTATAAAGAATGAACTTATAAAAATTTACAAATTCATTCCACCCGAAACCTCAATCCGCTGACCATTTATCCACTTTGCCTCGTCCGTACACAAGAAAGCAATTACACCTCCTACATCATCCGGAAGTCCGACACGGCCCAAAGCAGTAACATCCGCTATATGTTTATTGATTTCCGCATTATCCCGTGTGCGCCCGCCTCCAAAATCAGTCGCTATCGCTCCCGGAGCAACCACATTCGCCCTTATCCTGCGTAATCCGAGTTCTTTCGCCATATAACGGGTCAATACCTCCACAGCCCCTTTCATAGAAGCATACCCGGAGGAACCGGGATTGGAAAAACGGGTCAGCCCCGATGAAACATTGACAACACCCCCTCCATCATTCAGAAACTTCAACGCTTTTTGCGTAAGCAGGTAGACCCCTTTAAAATGAATATGATACACTGCATCCAGTTGCTCCTCTGTCGTGTCAGCAATAAGTGAATAAAGAGCCGTGCCCGCATTATTAATAAGGAAATCAAACGTTGGACCACCCATTTCATTTCGCAGGCAATCCTCCAGTTGCCCGAAAAAACCATCAAACGACTTTACGTCACTCGTATTCAGTTGCAAAGCGGCAGCCTTCCGTCCTAAGGAATGAATTTCAGACACCACCTTGTCAGCCTCTTGTTTATTGCTATTATAAGTAATAATTACGTCCAATCCTTTATGCGCCATATGTATCGCGGCACTTCTTCCTATACCCCGGCTTCCGCCTGTAATTAAGGCAATTTTGTTCTTTATCTCCATTGCTATACTTTTTAATTAATAGATATAACAAAAATAGCGCACAGGTTAGTTTACGCTTTTGCAAGTTTCAAACAATTATTTGCGAAAATCAAAGAATCAGACAGAAGAACGGAACCCCAAAGGAGTGACAGAAGCGTATTTTTTGAAAAAATTAGAGAAATGCGCAACCTCTTCAAATCCCAATGAATAAGCAATTTCCGACACATCCCAATCCGTCTCCTTCAGTAAAACTTTCGCCTCCTGCATCACCCTGTCACGAATAAGCTGAGTAGTCGTCTTACCCGTATTCTCCTTCAAAACCTTATTCAGATGATTCACATGTACAGCCAACCGCTCCGCATAATCATTAGCCGTCCGTAGTTTCATCTTTTGCCGCGGAGACTCAATAGGAAATTGTCGTTCCATCAACTCAACAAACAAAGAAGTAACACGCATAGCAGCACTATGCATAGGACACAAAGTAGCAGCAGGTTGCAACTTTTGTCCGTAATGGATCAACTCCAACACATAATTGCGGATTAAATCATATTTATAAACATAATCCGAAGCAATTTCCTTTTGCATTTTCTTTAAAATCACCTCTATCTCATCCGCCTCCCCATCACTCACCGGAAAAACAGGACAGCCACCGGGTTTAAAAACCGGCAGATCATCCAACACCATACCACTTTGATTCCTGATAAAAAACTCAGCAGTAAATACACAATACATACCCGTCAGCTCCGGGTCCTCCGGTATCCAGCGATAAGGCACTTGCGGAGTACCAAACAACAACGCATTCGCCTCGATATGTATTACCTTGTCTGCATACTCAGTAGTATTCCGGCCCCGCACCAGACTAATTTTGTAATACCTTCTCCTGTTGTACGGCATAAACGCCCTCTCCTTCCAGTCCTGAACCGTCTCAGCCAAATCAAACACATTGAAATGCCCGGTTTCTTTATGAATACCAGAAGAAGGCAACAAACTGTTTATATCCGTCCTTCTCCATTCGGCCGCCTGTGCGTAAAACTCTTCAAGCGTTCTGTAATTTACATCTTTCATCAATAAATTTTATTTGTAACTATCCGTATCATCCAATTCAAAACAGGTTCAAAAGCACACGTCCATATCCAGCCATTCCTCCGTTTCCCTGAAGCCCATCTACTCCTCATCCATACTGATAACAGGCTCTATGCCCTCATCAATAAGCTGTTGTTAATCTCCACCAATTTGTCAATCTCCGCCAGACAAGCTTTTCTATAAATCATACGCTAGTATTGATAATTATCTCAAAGATATAGTTTTCTTTGAAATCCAAACCTATAGTGTGCAAACCAAAACTTTCCATACACTCCCTTGTTTTTTATTTATGGCTAGAACATTCACTATAGAGGGCAGCAGAATAGAGGATATTCCCTCTTTCTACAAAGAAATAAACAGAGTATTTATGGCTAAAGAGGATTGGAAACTGGGCGAAAGCTTAGATGCGTTCAATGATATGCTGTACGGTGGGTATGGTGAAATAGAGGGGAATGAAGAGATCCGGCTGGTCTGGAAAGATTTTGAAAAGAACAGAACCGACCTGGGAGTGGAACTTACCAAAAAACTATTACCGGAATAAATTAAAACATCCATCTATTTTCAATACCCGTTTCGCAGAGCAGAAGTTATCAGAACTGGAAAAGGGTACAGGCAAAACTTATTTTGATATGATACAGGAGATTATCAGTGAACATCCGAATATAAAATTAATTACTTTTGAACCATGAAAACGAAACATACATACACTTTCCGGGATAACCGAAATATCCTCTCGTTAGGACAGGGAACCTGGAACATGGGCGACGATGAGACCCGCCGGAAAGCTGAACTGGATGCTTTACGCACCGGCATTGATCTGGGGATGACCCTTATTGATACAGCCGAGATGTACGGTAACGGACGTTCCGAACGATTAGTGGGAGAAGCTATCCGGGGACAACGTGATAAAGTATTTCTTATCAGTAAAGTGTTGCCTTCCAATGCCAGCCGGCAGGGAACCCTGAAGGCCTGCGAGAACAGTCTGAAAAGATTGCAGACAGACTACCTGGATATGTACCTTTTACACTGGCAGGGGCGCTATCCTTTTGAAGAAACGGTTGAGGCTATGCTACAACTCAGGCAGGAGGGGAAAATCCGGGACTGGGGTGTCAGTAATATGGATGTAGCGGAAATGGAAGAGTTCTATTCCATCCCCGGCGGCACTACCTGTGCAGCCAATCAGGTAGTATACAACCTGACACGCCGTGGCATAGAATACAACCTGATCCCGTGGTGCCGGGGAAATAATATTCCTGTTATTGCTTATTCGCCGGTCGAACAGGGACGTCTCCTAAACAATAAACTACTGTCTGAAATTGCCCGCAGGCATAACGCGACCCCGACACAGATCGCACTGGCATGGGTGATACGTAACCCCGGAGTCATTGCCATCCCCAAGGCAGCTTCCGCAAAACATGTAGAAGAAAACTTCAAAAGTCTTTCTATTGAACTGACCGATGAAGATTTGCAGCAAATAGACAGGGTATTTCCCGCCCCAATCCGGAAAATGCCTCTTGAAATGCTGTAAAAAGTTTCATCTAAAAATGTCGGAAATATCGAGGAAAGTTCCGACATTATAATGATTCGGTTCGTTTTATCTGTTTTATACCGCTTCGCTTCGTTGAAATATCCAGTGTACGGATACTTTCATATACTTTATTGATTTCAGTTTGTATGGCATCTGTATCCACTCCCTGTTGTTTCAGGGAATCCAATATTTCTGCTACTGCCTTGTCGTATTTATTTTTATGCTTTTTGTTTAAGGCTTTCCAGTTTATTCCTTTAAAATGGGATGCAATCCTTCTGTCAAGTGGCAATATATCCTGCAACATAAGTACTGCTATCATCGGGTAACCGGCATATCCCTGCCAGATGGAAGCATTATCGTTGGATGTATAAAAATCATCCTTCCATGTAACGGTATATCTCTTTGCCTTATCCGAAGAATCGACAAAGGCAGAGTTTTCTAACATTTCAATTCTGTTATCCGCAATAGCACTGTATGCTTCGGGAATCTTTCTATGGGTGGTAATTTATTCATTATCCGCAAAGATACTCTTTAATCGCTGTTAATTTACCTGACTAATATAACACCTAAAGAATATAGGGTATGTTCTGAGAAGTGATAATTTTTGTTTTTTCAGAAAAGTATATATACAAATGTTCTTTTTTTACAAGTTTAACAGGCTTTTCATCGCTATTTTTGCTATCCTGAGTAACTTTACATAAAAGGCAAAGAAAATGAAAAACCAATCCAGATTATCAAAACATGGCATCAGGTATATCATAAGAATATGCCTTCAAATGCTGATTCAAATGGCTGTTATACTACTTGCAGCAGGCACTTTTTATATCGGAAGGCAACTTCTCATCTATTTTATCATTCTTGCCGGAAGTTATATCACAGAAATATATATACTCATCCTTCACAATCCGGAAGTACTCAACGAACGAGTGAAGAATATCAAAGCCGGCACAAAATCATGGGACAAAATACTCCTCTCCTTATATGTGGTATGCACATTTATAGTAATGAATATCTTTATTGGACTCCATATCAGGTTTGGATGGGCACGTATGGATCTTAACTATTGCTACGTGGGAATAACCCTATACATACTATCCGTGGTGATAAGTACAAAATCTTTACTCACAAACAAGTACTTCGAATCATCCTCACGTATACAGACCGAAAGAGAGCAAAAAGTTATATCTACAGGAGTCTATGCAGTGATTCGTCATCCCGGTTACAGCTCAATCTTTATCTGGGCCATCTCCGTTCCACTACTTACCGGAACTGTATATACCTTTATTCCGTCCACCCTTATAATAACTATAATAACACTCAGGACATATCTGGAAGACACCATGCTGAAAAAAGAACTCGACGGATACCTCGATTACACCCGGAAAGTAAAATACCGACTTATTCCCTATCTGTGGTAATAAATAGTTGACAAAAGATAACCTTTGCAGATATGAAAACAGGTATGAAATATAACTTAGACGATAAACCGACGCACAAAGACATGCTTCTCTATGGTGTACAATGGTTTACTATCACATTGCCATTTCTTATTATATTATCAGGAGTAGTATCAGGTTTACATACGGAAGATGTCATTTTGCAGACTATCTATTCACAAAAACTATTTATGCTAACAGGTTTAGCACTTATCATTCAGGTTTGGCTGGGACATCGCTTACCTGTATTAACCGGGCCTGCGACAGTTTTGCTGATTGGACTGATTGGCAGTAGTAATCTATCTGTTAATGCTGTATATACAGCTATAGTCTTAGGGGGAACCATGACGGTGCTACTTTCATTTGGTAAGTTTTTTGAATATATACAAAAGATATTTACGACACGGGTTGTGGCAGTTGTTCTGATACTTGTGGCTATTACTATTATGCCATTAGCTATTAGTCTCTCTTCGGGCACGAACGGGAGTGTATTTTTCAACCTGATGTTTGCCCTATGCCTTGCCTTATTGATGATTTTCGGAAATCTGGTTCTCAAAGGGATATATAAATCGCAAATAATACTGCTTGGATTATTTTTTGGTACTGCTATCTATTTAACCATATTTGGTACTCCTGTGCATCCATCCGTCAGCGGACTGAATGGGGAAATTATAAAAGAGAATCTGTTTATCTCTCCCGAATTTAACCTTTCAGCCATTATTGCCTTCTTTTTTTGCTTTTTAGCACTTATTGTCAACGAGTTCGGAGCCATTCAGGCAACAGCTACGTTCATACATGCAGATTCAATTGCCGGTAGAAGCAGACGGGGACTGAGAGTTACAGGAATATTCAATATGCTGTCCGGTAGTCTGGGGACAATCGGTATGGTTGATTATTCAATGAGTCCGGGAATCATTGCAGCTACACAATCTGCCTCCCGTTTTCCCCTCATTGTGGCAGGAATTTTGCTTATTATTTGTGCCTTTTTTCCACAATCCTTATTCCTGTTCTCCTATATTCCGGGAGTGGTTTTAGGGAGTGTACTATTATATGTAATGAGTACACAGCTCGCATCCGGGCTACAATTAATAGGAGCAGAAAAAAGTATTTCTGATTTCAGAAGTGCCATTATTATTGGATTTCCGGTAATGACAGGTATATTTATTTCATTCGCTCCTCCTGCATTTGCCGGTTCTATGCCCGATGTATTACAACCCATAGCAGGCAACGGATTTATAATGGGCACTCTCATGGTTTTAGTATTAGAGCATCTGCTGAAAGAGAAATCCAGCCAGGACTGACTTCCGGATGTTTTTCTACTACTATTTTTTCCAAAACATTCACTCTAATAGGCTTACCGGAAAGTATCGTTGTATTCAACTATTTTATATAGAAACAACATAAAAGATTTTTATTTGTACTCCTCGTGTTCTTATCCCCAATTATTTATGTACTTTTGAAAATATATATGAATAACCATAAACATTCAACAGCAATGAAATTTAGTAATGTAAGATTATTAGTTAAAGATTTTGCTACATGTTTTAAGTTCTACACCGAACAACTTGGATTAGAACCGGCATGGGGTGATGAGAACAGCGGATATGCCAGTTTTAAGGTAGCAGACGGCATAGAAGGATTTGCCCTTTTTGTATCCGACTGGATGGCACCCTCTGTTGGGAATGCGGATAAAGAATTGCCAGTAGGATTCCGGGAAAAATCACTTGTAGGCTTCAGTGTAGATAATGTAGACGGCACTTACTCTACATTGAAAGCAAAGGGAGTAAAATTTATTAATGAACCTACCGATATGGCTGGTTGGGGTATGCGGGTAGTACATCTGCGCGACCCTGAAGGTAATTTGATAGAACTTTTTACACCTCTGGCTCCAGAACAATGTAGTGAAGAGCTTATAGAAGAAAGCAAGAAATATGAATAAGAAAGAAATAATTTTTGTACTCCTAAGTGAGTTTGCCGATTGGGAAGGAGCCTATATTGCCACTTGTCTGAATAAGGGAGTGAAGCCCGGAAGTCCCATCCTATATACCACCGGAACCCTGTCTGTGATCAAAGAACCGGTACTGTCTATCGGCGGGTTTAAAGTCCTGCCCGACTACGATATAAACACCCTGCCTGAAGAATACGCTGGGTTAGTCCTGGTTGGGGGTTCAGGTTGGTTCTCGCCCGAAGCCATGCAAATCGTTCCGCTCGTGGAAAAAGCCATTCAGGAAAATAAACTGGTAGCCGGAATATGCAACGCATCCGTTTTTCTCGGCATGCATGGATTTCTCAATAACATAAAACATACAAGCAACGGATTGGACTACCTGAAACAATATGCAGGAGAAAAATACACAGGAGATGCAAATTATATCAATCAACAGGCTGTAAGAGACGGCAACATCGTAACCGCCAACGGAACATCCCCCTTAGAGTTCTGCCGTGAAATTTTGTATGCTTTAGAAGCAGATACCCCGGAAATAATAGAAGAGAGTTATCAGTTTTATACCAATGGACTCTCACCCCAATAATTACAAGTCATAAAAACACTATCTTTACCCACATGGAAGACATAGTAAACGGTCGCTGCGGTTGGTGCGGCAAAGACGAATTGTATATTAAATACCATGACGAAGTATGGGGCAAACTTGTCGACGACGATAGGATTCTATTTGAATTTTTAATATTGGAAGGTGCACAGGCAGGACTAAGCTGGATAACCATTCTCCGCAAACGGGAAGGGTATCGCAAAGCCTTCCACAACTTCGACGTAGAGAAAGTGACACTAATGACCGATGAAGACGTCGAACGGCTAACGAAATTTGACGGAATAGTAAAAAACCGCATGAAAATCGAATCAGCCATCACCAACGCAAGGTTATTTATGGGAATCCAAAAAGAGTTTGGTAGCTTCTACAATTATACCCTATCCTTTTTCCCAAACAATCAGCCGATAGTAAACAATTATAATTCACTTAGCGAAATCCCTGCCACATCCCCCGAATCCGATGCGATGAGCAAAGACATGAAAAAGCGGGGCTTTAAATTCTTCGGCTCCACCATTTGCTATGCCCATCTACAAGCAGCAGGCTTCGTAAACGACCACTTCCTCGACTATATTTGCCGGAAAAATAAATAATAACATACCTCATCATGGAACAACGAATCACAGTAATCACGCTTGGAGTTGCCGACCTGCAACGCTCGGTTCGTTTTTATGAACAACTCGGTTGGAAACGTTCGGATAAAAGTGTCGGAGAACTGATTGTCTTCAATATGCCCGGAATCCTCTTTGCTCTCTATCCCATCGGAGAACTGGCAGAAGACGTGACAATCCCACACGAGCCGTCCCGCTTCTCCGGAATCGCCCTGGCACACAATACCCACAGCGAAGAAGAAGTTGCCGAAATCCTCGCAAAGGTAGAATCCATTGGGGGCAGCATCGTCAAACCCGCTCAAAAAACATCATGGGGCGGATATAGCGGATACTTCGCCGACCCGGATGGATACCTTTTTGAAGTAGCCTACAATCCGTTCTGGAAGATGGAGTAAAAATTTTTATTTTAGTCAGCAATAGCCTACACAACCCTATGCCGGTTTTCCGTCAAAGATAAAAAATAAAGATATGGCCGATACGCAATGGTAGCTTACAAACCGCATTACATCTGTTTTGAATGTCGCAAGACGTTTAAAAGAAGACTATTCATAGACATTCGCAAAGGAAATGAAACTCCCCATGCAAAATGTCCTCAATGCGGAGAACTGATGGCTGAGGTCGGTAAGGATTTCGAAGCACCGGCTAAAAACGCAATCAAAGAATGACAACACGTCAAACAACTTTATATGGTGGGAATCCGGTTCTTCTCCTGTGGTTGCAGCGGACCCGGCTACATCCCGGCAGATAAAGAAGCACTAATCAAATACTTCCAAAACATAATAGAGCAATATAACAAAGAACTGGATTTCTGGCGCAACCGCATAGAACCCATAACTCAAGCCCAGAAAAGCCGGGAACAATCATTATACGGGAAATATATAAACAAAGTACCCACCGAAAGAGGAAAGAAACAAGTAGTCACCAATTTACAAGCCATAGACTATTGGCTCAAAAAGATCCAAGAGGTAGAAAAACAAATTAAAATGATTAAATAATAAAAGAGAAAACCAACATGCATTCGGTTTTCTCCTTTACTAATCTCCGCAACCCTGTCGCGCACCCGCAGGACGCAGTAAATAGTTAAACGCACATATAATTGAGATTAATAAAAACATTACCCTCGGAATGCCTTATCTTAATTTAGAGAGTATAGCATTCCATGTATTAACCAGTTTGTCACCATCATAAAGCGCACCTTGTGCATAGCAGACATCATTCTCCCGCCGGATAATTTCATATCCGTTAAGAGAAGTAGCCTCTACCTTAAACTTAGAAAATATCGTATTACGGTCAATATTGTACACACCGGTTTGCTTTCCGAGTTCAGGGTTGAATGATTCATAACGAAACTCGCCTGGAGAAACAGAAATTAATTTATAGTTATTCATCCTTTTCACATCTCCTATTTGAGCCCAGCTCTCGTTTGTAAGTTCTGTTTCAGAGATAGAAATAACAGACTCCCCTTCGCTGTTGGATATTTCTCCATTGGGTGCGACAAATTCGGAAATTGTTTTCCAAACCGCCGGTTCAGAAAGAAAATGCTTCATGTTTTTTTCAATTAATCTATATACAAACATACACTGTTTGTTTCAAATAAGGATACCCAAAACAGATATCTTTTTGTTAATAAAATAATCACATCACCCGCTGGCCCACCTGACGAATATGAGTTCACCTGTTTTCCCGCCCCCGGTTATGCCGCCACCGATGCACATATTTGTAAACAATAAGAAATTTGTGTGAAGGACAGGATTCACGAAAACGTCTGATAGTCTCGAACTGACCTTGAATTGTCTTTCTTGCGGGGAATACTTTATAGAGAAAATTATATTTTTGCAGATAATATCCACTAATAAAATGAACAGAGTATGAGAAAGAATTTCGGAGCAAAACCACTCAGTTATCCACAGCCTGTCTTCATCATCGCCACATATGGCGAAGACGGCACCCCCAACGCAATGAACGCAGCATGGGGCGGCATCAGCGAAATGAAAGAAATCAGTATCTGCATCAGTGCCGGACACAAAACAACAGCCAATATCCTGAGTCGCAAAGCCTTCACCGTAAGTATGGCAGAAGCCGGACAGGTAGCCGCTTGCGACTACGTAGGCATCGTGTCGGGCAATAAAGTAGCAGACAAGTTTGCTAAAGCGGGATTTCATGCAGTAAAATCAGAATTCGTAGATGCTCCCCTGATTGAAGAACTAAGCATAGCCATAGAATGCAAACTAATAGACTTCAATCCGGAAACGGGTATCCTACGGGGTGAGATTGTCAATGTAAGCGTTGACGAACGGGTGCTCGACGAAAACGGCAAGGTAGACCCCGCAAAGGCAATGCCCATCATTTTCGACCCGTTCAACAATGACTATCTGAAAGTAGGTGAAAAAGCAGGAAACGCTTTCTCAGACGGTAAGCAACTGAAATAATTCAATAACGTACAGGGAACTATCAGGAAATCCTTGATAGTTTCCTATGAATATATGAAAGCACAGGCAACAAATTACTTTTCATTGCACGTAACTCCGGCATGCCCGACAATCTGCCTGGAAGATAAATCCTTGCGAAAATGATATCTTTGTAGTCATTAAAACAAAAATATGTTTCAGATAATATCCTGCATCGCAGCTTTTCAGGCTTTATTTTTCAGTGTACTGATTCTTACGAAAAAGAATAAAAGTATGCTGGATAAACACCTATCCTCATGGTTGGTGTTTTTGACTCTAAACATTCTTTGTATTTCTGTGTCGCAGAATAAAAATTTACTGTGGTCTGGTTTCTTAGCTTATCCCGGTTATATTCTGGCCGGTTTACATGGTTTCTTTCTCTATGTATGTACCAAATCATTGATAAACAATTCAACGAAAAATTTCAAAAAAGAACATATAGCCCTGATTGGATATCTGATTTTTGCTCTTATTGGATTCATTCTTTACCATTCATATCCTACAGAAACAGCCATCATCAGCAGGATAGTAGCCTTTCTATGGAACGGATTATTTGTTATTCTTGCTGCCAGCTTATTCCATCACTATAAGAAGTTTCTACTCAGCAATTTCTCCAATATACAGAAGTTAAGTTTTGACTGGATGAGGTTTTTGGCTTTCGGGTTGATTATTTTGTTAAGCGGAGCATTGATATTGATCGTACTTCATGAGTTCTTTTCATATCCTTTTTCCTTATATAATGCTTTTGCCGTTGTCGTTTTGCAATTTGTCAATATATTAGGATTCAGAGGAATTAAACACAGCAACCTGTTTAACCAAATCGTCATTCCATACCATGAGGCACAAACAGAAGAACCATCCATAATCAATAAAGATAATTCATACGCCAATTACGGACTAAAACAAGACGATGCAACTACCCTTTCCAAAAAACTTACACGCTATATGCAAAACGAAAAACCATATCTTATCACGGATCTGACCCTGAAAGACCTTGCATCCGCATTAGATACCTATCCTCATTACATTACACAAGTGCTGAACACCGTTTTTAATCAGAATTTTTACGACTTCGTTAATAACTACCGGATAGAAGAAGTAAAAGAAAGATTGCGGGATTCCCAATATCAGAACTTAACCGTACTAGCCATTGCCTATGATTGCGGATTCAATTCCAAATCAACCTTTAACCGGATTTTCAAACAAAAAACAGGATTCACCCCAACCCAATACCGCAACAACTAACTCCTGAAAATCAATTCAATCCCCGTCCTGCTTGTATGAGTAAGACTCTTCTTTTTTATAAATAAGTCCCATTCACACGAGTGAGACGACCCACCTTATTAAATGCTTTTCCTTTGTATCGTTTAACATTTAAAAATAAACAGTATGAAAATCGAAACAATTCAATCCAAAGGTTTTGCACTATCTATTATTCTCTTTCCAATCATGTTATTTATTGGTTTCCTCATGCATCCCGATTTGATCGGGATGAAAACGCTAAACACTGCCCAGGATCTTGCCGACCGCTTTCATAACAATAGCCTTTATCATATCGGACATTTTATTGTTATGATTGCTGTTCCATTCATAATAACGGGAATGATAGGCATAATGAACAGACTTCAGGGGAAAGGAAAAAAGTACGGTTTCTGGGGCGGAGTTATCGGCATCTTCGGGGCATTTATTTTAGCCGTTGATAAAGGAGCGTTGTGCCTCGTCATGTCCGCTTTCGATACACTTCCGGAAAACCAGTTTCAGCAGTTTATCCCTTATCTGGATGTAATTGTACAGAAAGCCGGACTTCTATGGATAGTATACTTCTTACCCCTCCTGCCTTTGGGCGCCATTATACAAACCATCGGGCTGATAAAAGAGAATATAGTACACAAATGGCAGGGTTATCTCATTATTATCGGGTTACTCCTGTTAAATAATCCCGAAATAGAACTGATAAGCACTGTCGGCAGCATTTTAATGTGCGCAGGTTATATCCCGTGGGGACTGAAAGAATTACGCCACTCAGATATTCAGCGTCAATCCTACTCCAACCTCAGAAATGGGTAAAGATTTAAACATTTCCGCTTTCGCAGTTAAAGATACACAATGGGAGGGATAAATCTGCCCGATGTCATTCGCCTTGAAATAGGCAATCGTTTGCTGGAGTCTGGGTGAATGATCGAACAGATGAAAACCTCCTATGACTCCTGTTATCTTCTCTTGCTGACAGACTTGTTTGGCATATTCAATGATGGTGCAAATGCCACTATGTGAACATCTGGTGATAATGAATAGCCCGGCTTCACTTTGATGTACCAAGGCAGAGTCGTCCATCACTAAATCTTTTTCCTGACCATCGGGAGTATGGGTAAAGCCGATGGAATCTCTTTTTTCAAAAGACAGTAACTCCGGAATTTCCCCTAAAAACAAAAAACGGGAACTGATCTGGTAAGGTGTTTTTGAATAGGAAACTTCACATTGTTTGGCGATAGTCAGCGCATCCAATGGCGAACAAATGGAATGCCCATTTTCCTCTCTGGGTATAAATACGTCCGGATGGGCTACAATATGTTTATTAAAAAGATAATTCTTTTCCTGCAGAAAGACCAATCCACCTGTATGGTCATTGTGCCCATGAGACAAAACAATGTGCATCGCAGCGGAAAGATCAATCCGCATCTTCTCTGCATTCTTTACAAAAACATCTGAATACCCCGTATCAAACAAAATCTTTGTTTCTTCATCTTCCAGATAAAAACTAAGAGCGGGTTCTCCACAATAATAGTGGTCTATAAATGTATTATTATCAGCTAAAACGGTCAGTTTCATATTTCAGTGTAAGTGCAAGTTGCCTGTCTATATGGTTAATACTTTTTCTCCGTTTTTTAAATACTCTGTCAAATATTGCCCCATATATCTTACATTTATCCCTAACTTAGACAGTGTTTCTGAAACATCAAAAGTATCACAACAATCTTTGCAAGCCTCTACAGATATGCCATTATTCAACATTTCTAAAATCTCTGTCTGAACTTGCGTGTCATAACCGGCAAGTTTTACGGACGCTCCCCATAATATCACGTTTACCTCTTTCCACCATTGCCTTTTTTTCGAGTTTATAGCATACATGGAGAGCATATTAAATATGGTATCTTTATTATCCGTTGTCCAAAGAATATTCAGTTTATCCATTTCTTTATATTTTTATTAATTTCAATCCTATCATTAAACTTTCCATAAAATTACAAAAACATCCATAGTTCTAACTATAATTTATAAACGAATCTATTCATTGCTTATTCAAAGATCTATCCCAGTGAGCTTCTCTCCTAAAGATTCCATCTCAGCGTTTAATTTCATATCCGTAATCCGCGCATATAAATGAGTTGTCCGGATATTCTTATACCCCAACAATTTAGCAAGACTCTCCATAGGTAGACCATTTGACAGAGCAATTGTAGTAGCACAGGTATGTTTGGCTACATCAAATGTAATCCTTTTTTTGATTCCACATAAATCAGCGATTTCTTTCAGATAGCAGACCAATAGACAAAATTCACTATTTATCAAAGAGTTATAAATAAGGCAATTTTACGAGGTAACGATTTGGCAACGGTTCTTCTTGCTTGGGTTTACATGATTTTACGTATCGAATAATCTCTATTCAAAGATAAATATTTGTTTTGATTTTGTAAAGACATATAGAAAATAATTTCTACTAAATACATGTTTATATTAATAAAATACCATACTATATAAAAAGTCGATAATCATAAGTTTTTCTTTCAGAGCGGTATAAAAGTCTACCGATTCGAGCTATTTGATTTGAGGAATCAATTGTAGAGGGTAATTTTGAGTACAAGTCAAAAGAATTCCAGTTTATCTTAGTAAGCCCAAGAATTTCTGATGCAATTCTATTAATATAGGTTTCTCCATAGTGTTTTGTTATTTTTAGTGGTGAGGGTATACTTCTACCACCTAAATAAAATTTAAAATTATTTTATCTTACAGAAGGAACTATACCATGGGTCCATAATAAAGCTGTATACGGACTTGTTAAAATACACGTTCCTCTGGAAATAGGGAATCCGTCTGCTTGTAATGTATTATTGTTAATTTTTAATGCAACAAAGCGTGCATCTGATTCATAATTGATTTCAATAAGGTCTATTTTATAAATACTGGCTTTGATACCATTCATTTTATCATCTGTAAATCTGGTTCTTTTATGAATAACTACTCTATCCGGAAGTTTATCCATTGATTGATAAAATAATTCCCGTATAGAAACACCAAACTGAAAAGCGTCTGTATATGATAAAAATGGATTATTTTTATGGTCCAGATAATAATCATCAACCCGGGATAATTTATATTTTAATCCCTGACCATTTGAATCGTAGAAAACCTTACGACAACATTGGCTGCTGGTATAAAGAACCGGAAGATAGTACTGCCTGCCGCTAACACCCCCTTTAACTGGGTAAATGTAGCCAATATCGGCGAAGTCGCCGCCTCTTTACTACTTGATTTTGAGACCTATACTTATCAGGCATTAGAAATAACAGGCGGTGAAAACCTCAGTTTCCCGGAAGTAGTATCCGTTATAAACGCTATCACTCACATGGGACTAAGCTACAAAGGTCCTTCTCTCCTCCGTTTCTTCCTCTATAAAAAACGGCAGGGCGTTACCACCCCAATGATTTTCGTTATGATTATGCTGCATTTCCTGCCCCGTTTCCGCAAACCATCGCATATAAGCGATACCTACCGCCGGATTACCGGTAAAAATCCGACCCTGCTATCCGAATATATAGCTAAGACATTCCCGGTTTTATGACTCAGATAACAGGTCTCTATAAAAGCTCCTTGCAGAATCTTCTGCTGAACAATACTTTACCTGATCCCGTAGCTACCCAGTCCCTTTTTATATTCTTTGGGCGATATGCCGGTGTGTTTCTTAAAATATTTGCCGAAAGTAGACTGGTCCGGGAAATTCATTTCCAAAGCGATTTCATTAATCGTCTTTCCCGGTTGGTGCATCAGGTATTTGGCTTCTGTAATAACAGCGTTGGTAATCCACTTTATCGCCGACCCTCCATCATACTCTCTGATAATCCGGGAAAGATAATCCCGGCTTACACACAGTTCGCGGGCATAAAAGCTGACATCGCGGTGATGGCGACATTTTTCGACAAGCATTTCCCTGAATCTTTCACGCAGTAGGTCGGCATGCGTGAATGCTACCTCTCCGGCATCGTGTTTTTTTTGCCCGGCTGTTATCAAGGTCGAGATACAGATTCATTACTTCATGGCGGAGGATAAGGGAGCGATATAGATGTGTCTGGTCGGATATATACGACTACATACTCCGGATACGGCCCACTATCCGTCCCAATTCCATATCATCCAGTTTTTGGATTGGATATGCCCGTTTTAGCCTATTTGCTTTTTGCAACTTCACTCCCGCAGTCATACCCTTTATCTCCGAGCGGAGTTCGGAGGAAATCCGTATAAGATATCCGGTAAAGTCAGGCGAATGGGAGATATTCAATAAGATATCATCCTCGGTGAGCTGCACGACCCTATTTTTTTCAAGCGTATGGCTTTGATAGTTCATTTCGATGTATATTTCGCCCGAAAGCACCAGCATTACCAGGGAGTCCTTCAGGCGGAGAGGATACCTGTCTTCCACTTCTTCCGGCCCTGACAAAAGAGTAAATTCCCGTATCATCAATTGATTGATGGAATATTCCCGGAGGGTCACTTCTTTGCTTTTTTCCTGTAAACTTAAATCTAATATCTTCTCCATTGCGGCAATTGACTAATAATATAACTGTAAATATAACCATTTTTATATTGATAGTCGTGATTTGACTATAATTTGTCGAAAATTACCCTGTCAGGGATTGATGTTTATCCCGACCTTTGAAGGGTGCAACTAAATATAAAGATTGATAAGATGAAAAATTTAAAAGATGTAAGTACACAGACAAATGGCTTCATCCTTTCCCGCATCGGGTTGGGCACCATGAGGATGGCCGCTGACCCGCGGGCAGGAGTCGAAACCATACACACGGCACAGGATGCCGGGGTGAACTTCCTGAATACAGCCGACTTTTATGGTCACGGGGTAAGTGAAATGATAATCCGAGAGGCACTGAAAACCCGCAGGCGGGAGGATGTCTTTATTTCTGTCAAATTCGGAGGAATGCTTTCTCCAGACGGACGGTTTTACGGTATAGACAGTCGTCCGGAGCACGTTCAGAATTATCTGGCTTATACCTTAAAGCGATTGGGTACCGACTATGTGGATTTATACCAACCAGCCCGCATTGATCCTCATATCCCGGTAGAAGATACGATCGGCGCCGTTGCCGATATGGTAAAGGCCGGATATGTTAAAAGTATCGGTATTTCCGAAGTAGACGGCACTACATTGCGTAGAGCCAATACGGTTCATCCCATCAGTTTAGTGGAAGTGCGCTATTCGTTGATGGACAGGCATATCGAAGATGACCTGTTGCCCACAGCCCGCGAATTGGGTGTCGGCATAGTGGCTTTTAATGTCCTTCTGGGCGGACTGGTCGGCGGAAGTGCACCCGCCCAAAAGCTGTCAGCCATGAATCACCTGACTTCCACGGCACGTGCCAGTATCAACAATAATCTTTCCGCATCAGCCGCATTGGAAGACATGGCCCGCGAAAAAGGAATATCATTGGCTCAACTGGCCATTGCCTGGGTGCTGGCACAGGGCGAAGATATCATTGCGCTGGTCGGTTCGAGAACTGTCGCCCAGATAAATGATTCTCTGAAAGCTATTAATGTAAATATTACAAAGAACGATTTGGAAAGGATGGAACAGCTCATTCCAAAAGCCCAGGCCAACAGCTCTTTTATGCTGGAAATGAACCTCGATAAAAACGGATTATTCATGTAAGATATGAAACACCAAATTATTCATACAACAGGAATACTCATTTGGTTATTAGTAGTGGCAGGAACTACGAATCTTCCGGCCGCTACTATTACAAATGAAATACAGGAACTGAATGAGATGAACGAAATGAATGAAACCAACCAGCCGGATTCTATTATCGCTGCCAAAGAACTTTACGATACTTTTAAAAAGGATGAAGCCGAAGCGACAAAGAAATATGGCAAACAAATAATAACGATCAAAGGATATGCCGTTTTTGTAGGTCCGGATGTATACGCACTTCCTTCGGTTGAATTGTCGGAGAAGAAAGGTGGAAAAAGCAGGATACTTTGTGTTCTTCCTTTCTCCGATTACCTCAAGCTACGGAAAGTATCTAAGGGCGATGAGGTCACTTTCACGGGAGAAGTCCGCGGCTATTACGAAAAAGGCGACCAGGTCGTATTAAAGCAATGTGAAATAGTGGAAACCATAAAATAAAAATTCCTTTATTTTCATCTCCGGTTTCTTCCCGCAACCCGGCGGCATCCTGTCGGGAACTCCGAAAGTCTCCCGCTAGCCTGCAACATCCTTTCGGAGTTCCCGAAAGCGTCCCGCAAACCTGCGGCATATTTTCGGGAAATCACATGCCTTACAACACACTAATGCCTTAATCAGTATTTTGAAACATTGGGCCAGGTACGTGCAGGGAGTTTATAAGCGAGCAAAAATTTACTCTTTCAACAATCGAAATGCCGGGCAGATATACGCAACCGGCCATTCGGGCCTTTATATCTTAATACCGGGCCACCTCGTTCTGTGAGGTCGTGCATCATTGCGCCCTGATTGGGAACAAGGAACTCGGATAATGGATTGCCGTGAACATCCAGTTTTTGAGCCAGAATGAATAAATCCATATGGTCCGCACCTTCTGCCTCTACCCAAAGATGCACTTTGAGATAGCCTACCATGACCATTTTTCTGTCGAAGCGTGCAATAAAAGACGCCGTAGCCGGATCTGTTTCCGTATCATACATAACTTTGACTTCCTGTGTAGGGGAAGAAGGTGTAAGGGTACGCAACTTTCCATCAAGGTAATACTTTGTATATTTAACATCCTGCAGAGGGAATTGGGTAGCCGGAAGATTAAGTATATCGCCTCCCTCTATATCAAGTACAGCATAACGCACCCGGGGTGTCTGTTCCCAGCCATTCTTCACCCCTTTCATTTTATACTTACCCCTTAGAAAACCTTCCATACGTTTGCGATTGATAAGTAGTTGTTCATAGGAACCGTACGGTCTTTTCCAACACGTTTACTATAACTTTCATAAAACTCGTCAGCCACAGAAAGAAGTGTTCGGTATTCCTCTCCAAAACCAAGATAGCCATTTTTTACTTTTTCAGCGGTAACAAAATTATCCCTATCGCAAATACGTTGGTATTGTTTGCCGATTTGTGTACGGATATTATCAAGCTTTTGATTAATTTTCTACGCTTCGAGACTCTTACCAGCTGTCCGGTTTGCTTTGGTATCCCAAAGTGAGAGTTTAATAGTTAGTTTACAGCTAAATTGTGCCATACTGCCATTGACTGTAATACGTCCCATGATAGGAACTTTCCCATCGGGTTTTTGACTGTTCTTTTTCAGGTAGAACAAAACCTTAAAAGTACTTCGCATAACTCAAAGTTTTAATGTTACAAATTTACTTTACTTAGAGTTATCCGGCACGATGCAAAATTATGCAAACTATTGTATAAAAGGACATTACAAACACAAAGGATAAATCTGCTCAGGTAACGATTTAGTAACTCAACTCACCGCTAACTTTGCTTTTTTATGCGTTTATTCCCCGTTTTTTAAGAACCGCTTTGTTTTTAATCCTCTGATTATGTTTTTGTTACATTCTTTTGTATGCTTTCTCTTAAACGTCCGTTATTTCCTTTAGGTAAGAATTTGTCTTTTGATTACTCAACACCGGTAAAAGTTGTCTGTTTTTCAATTTAACTTTGTATTTATTTAATAGGATGGATGGAATTTTGAGAAGTGGTATATTGAGTGATATAGTGGTTCTCTGGCGTTTCGTCATAACTCAGAGAGAACCGCCAAACGATTTGCAGATATTCTCTTCCCATAAATTTTTAACATCTATATATGACAAACCAGTAAAGCAGGAAAAAATAAATATATCCCGTACATGTTCCAGCCTTTCGGAAGTCATTGTTTTTTTCATTATTTTCTCAAGTTCTTCTTCCGTCAGATATCCACGATCTACTCTTTTTATACCGATTTTATAATTGGCAAAAGGGTCTCCGACTATCCAGCCGTTATTGCCGGCTATAATCACAATACGTTTGAAAAACTGCATAAGCTTTGCTGTAGTATTCTCGTTACATTTGCAATCCACCCGAAGATAAGTTTCGAAACCGGTGATAAATGTATGTTTGATTTCTTTCAGGCTTATATCAGAAACTCGGTAACGGGTTTCCAGATAGTCTTTTAATCTGTTATGTGTCTGTTCATACTTTTCTAAGATTGCTTTGGTCTTACCAATACCGACCATTTTCTTTACTTCATTATTATGTTCCTGGAAGACGGTGAAAAGGGTTTGTTGTTCGGTTGTGTAATCCAGAAAAGTATTACGGATCTTTTCACCCGTGACATATTCTTTTTTATCAATCTCATAATAGATAGACGTAAGAGAAGACCTGATCTCATTCAACAAATGATTTAGCCTTAGTATTACTGTTGATTTTCCCTTTCCTCTTCCCGCAGGTGTATCCCACAGCTCCGGCCCAATTTCCAACCTGGAAACTGAATTGTGTTCTTTTCGCATGAATGGAAAGACGTACCATTATGGTGCATTTCCCGTTTTTGTTGACTTGATTCTTCCTGATGTAGAAGGAAATCTTAAATGAACTACTCATAATTTTAATTTTTACACCCAAATCTCAGGGAGACAAAGGTAAAGTGAATAATCAAATCATAAGCTGTTCAAACGGGGACAATACACGACATCTCATGGACTTATAAAGAAACCAGTTACTGTTTTTCCAACCTGATTTTGAGTAAATCTTTAGTAACCGGACTATGTCCTTTTTTGTCTTTTTAAGGTCTTACAGGTGTACTTGGTAGAAAAGAAAAAATCCCGTAAAACTCTGATTTTACAGGACTTGTCTGCTTTTGACTCTTTAAAGTCTTTCTTAGCGGAGAGAGAGGGATTCGAACCCCCGGTACCTCGCAGTACAACGGTTTTCAAGACCGCCGCAATCGACCACTCTGCCATCTCTCCAAACCTTCTTTGGAAGGGCTTTCTTTACCTGACACAAAAAAGTATTTCTATTTTTGAGCCTGTATGGCTTCGAAAGCGGTGCAAAGGTACAAATGATTTTCAAATCTCCAAACATTCTACTCCATTTTTCAACAAGAAATGCTTAATTTTGTAACCTGATCCGTATATGGTTCCCGATGAAAAACAATTCAGCCAACTGATTGTAAAGAATATAAGGCTGTGAAGGCAACAAATAAAAAAAATGCCTTAGCAAACAGATAAAAATAAAAAAGAAAAGTACATGGTGTGGGAATAGTCTTCCTGTGTCACATCATAGCGGAGGCGGAAAGTAACACGGATCTGCATCATACAAAACAGAGAAAAGAACAAATGATATATCCACAGAATTTCGAACAGAAAATAGGTTTCGATCAAATACGTCTGTTGCTGAAAGGACATTGCCTGAGCAATCTGGGAGAAGAACGGGTAGAAGAAATGAATTTCCTCACTGATTATTCTGCCATTGCCGAACAACTTGACAGCACAGCAGAATTTATCCGTATCCTACAAGAAGAAGAAAACTTCCCCGATCAATATTTCTTTGATGTGCGTCCCGCATTGAAACGGGTGCGTATAGAAGGCATGTACCTGGATGAACAGGAGTTATTCGATCTGCTACGCTCCCTGGAAACCATACGGGACATTGTCAGATTCCTGCAACGCAAAGGAGAAGATGACAGTGAGGAGAATGGAGAGGTCCCCTATCCGGTACTTCACCGACTGGCAGGAGATACGGTTGTATTTCCCCAACTCATTTCCCGGATACATGCCATTGTAGACAAATATGGAAAAATCAAAGACAATGCTTCGTCCGATCTGGCACGCATACGCCGGGAACTGTCCGGCACCATGAACAGCATATCCCGTTCTCTTCATAGCATCTTACGCAACGCGCAATCGGAAGGGTATGTAGAAAAAGATGTGACTCCGACCATGCGCGACGGCCGTCTCGTGATCCCGGTAGCACCTGCTCTGAAAAGAAAGATCAAAGGAATTGTACATGATGAGTCGGCCAGTGGAAAGACTGTATTTATCGAACCCGCGGAGGTAGTGGAAGCCAACAACCGCATCCGGGAACTGGAGGGAGAAGAGCGCAGAGAGATCATCCGTATCCTGACAGAGTTCTCTCATACCTTACGCCCTTCTATCCCTGAGATATTGCAATCGTATGAGTTTCTGGCAGAGATCGATCTTATACGTGCCAAAAGTTACTTTGCACTGCGCATAGGCGGTATACGTCCGGTACTGGAAGATGTACAACAACTCGACTGGACAAGGGCGGTACACCCTCTCCTGCAACTCTCTCTGGCCAAACATGGAAAGCAGGTAGTACCCTTAGATATCGAGCTCAACAAACAGCAGCGTATACTTATTATATCCGGACCCAATGCCGGAGGGAAATCCGTCTGTCTGAAAACGGTAGGGCTTTTGCAATATATGCTGCAAAGCGGACTGCCGATCCCTTTGCATGAACGGAGTCGTACCGGGATATTCGAAGATATATTTATTGATATCGGTGACGAACAGTCTATCGAGGACGACCTCAGTACGTATTCTTCGCACCTGACGAATATGAAGGTGATGATGAAACAATGCGGTGCCCGCAGCCTGATCCTGATCGATGAGTTCGGAGGAGGTACGGAACCACAGATCGGCGGAGCCATTGCCGAAGCGGTGCTCAAACGCTTCAACGATAAACAAACTTTCGGCGTGATCACCACGCACTACCAGAACCTGAAACATTTTGCAGAAGATCATGCAAGTGTAGTGAACGGTGCGATGCTGTACGACCGGCACCACATGCAGGCACTTTATCAATTACAGATAGGTAATCCGGGCAGTTCTTTCGCGGTGGAGATAGCCCGCAAGATCGGCTTGCCCGAGGAGGTGATTGCCGATGCGTCCGAGATCGTAGGAAGTGAATACATCAATGCGGATAAATACCTGCAGGATATCGTACGCGACAAACGGTATTGGGAAAATAAGCGGCAGAACATCCGACAGCGCGAAAAGCAGATGGAAGAGACGATCGCCCGGTACGAAAAAGAGATAGCCGAACTGCATCAGTCACGCAAAGAGGTACTCCGTCAGGCCAAAGAGCAAGCCGAGCGTCTGCTCAGCGAATCCAACGCACGTATCGAAAATACGATCCGCACCATCAAAGAGGCACAGGCCGACCGGGAAAAGACCCGGCAGGCACGCCAGGAACTGAACGATTTCCGCACTTCCATGGAGGAACTCGAAAGACAGGAGAAGGAGGATAAGATCGCGAAGAAGATGGAAAAGCTGCGGGAAAAACAGGATAGGCGTAAGGAGAAGAAAAAACAACCGGCAACCCAACCGGCAAAACCCAAAACGGCCCCACTGGCTGTGGGCAATCCGGTAAAGATCAAAGGGCAGAGTGCCGTAGGAGAGATCCTCGAAATTACAGGAAAAAATGCCGTGGTGGCTTTCGGTAGTCTGAAGACCACGGTAAGACTGGACCGCTTAGAAAGAAGTACAGCAACCGTCCGTAAGGAACCGATCAGATCAACCTTTGTCAGCACCCAGACACAGGATCAGATGTATCAGAAAAAGCTCAATTTCAAACAAGACATAGATGTACGGGGAATGCGCGGAGAGGAAGCCATACAGGCTGTCACCTATTTCGTAGACGAGGCCATACTGGTGGGTATGGACCGGGTGCGCATCCTGCACGGAACCGGGACCGGCGCACTACGTAGTATGATACGCCAATACTTAGACACAGTGCCCGGTGTACGGCGGTTTGCCGACGAACATGTACAATTCGGAGGGGCAGGTATCACGGTAGTCGACCTGACCTGACAGATCAGGCCAGATTGCAGCAAAAGAGACACCGGACCCGAAGATAAAATACACATACCGCAAACAATCCATCGGAGTTGCCTGTTGTCATTCCGGATGTTTCCCTACCGGAAACAACCGGAAAACACTCCGATATGAAGAACAACTTACTTAGTGAAAATCTTTCGTATATGGGTCAGAGTCCTACCCCGACCAAGCTCTACCTGTATACCTACGGTCCGGAAGGGATGGCGGAAAAATCATCTAAAGATTTTTCTGTTATCCGTACACATATAAAAAGCGAGGGAGTCAACTGGCTACAGATCCGGGGGTTGCAGGATACGGAAGTCATCCGTGAGGTCTGCCACAATTTCAGCATAGACTTCCTGGTGATCCAGGACATTCTCAATGCCAATCAGCCTACGAAGATAGAAGAGCATGATACATACACCGTACTGATCACCAAACTTTTCTACCTGCCCGAACTGGATGATGATGAAGTGGAGCAGCAGCAATTGTGTCTGATCCTGGGAAACAACTTCGTACTGACTTTTCTGGAACAGGCAGATGATTTTTTCAGTGATGTCACTGCGGCTCTGCGGAAAAACATCCTGAAAATATGGAACCGACAATCTGATTATCTGTTCAGTGTACTGCTCAACAGTGTGATGGCAGATTACACTGTCCTGGTAACCAATATAGACGATGCGCTGGAAGACCTGGAAGAGGAGTTGCTCACCATTCATAACAACCGAGATATAGGCATACGCATCCAACGCCTGCGCCGGCATTACATGACCATCAAACGGTCCATTCTGCCTCTGAAAGAGCAATATGTGAAACTCTTCCGGTTAAGCAACGGTACGATCCATAAAGTTACCCGCCCTTTCTATAACGATGTCAACGATCACTTGCAACTGATCCTGCAAACCATTGAGATCTGCAGGGAGACACTTTCTTCACTGGTCGACCTCTACATCTCCAACAACGACCTGCGCAGGAACGATATCATGAAAAGATTGACAGTAGTTTCTACCATATTTATTCCCCTGACTTTCCTGGCAGGTGTATGGGGAATGAATTTCAACAACATGCCGGAACTGAACTGGGAGTACGGATATATTTTCGCCTGGATTGTGATGATCACCATGGCTTTTGTCGTATCTTTGTATTTCAGGAAAAAAGGATGGAACTGAACCTTTTCCGGACACAATCCGGAGAGGGAAAAATATACGTATACATTTGAATAATCTGCCTCCGGATGAAATCGATCAAAGAACTGTACCGCATTGGCACCGGTCCTTCCAGTAGCCATACCATGGGACCCAGAAAAGCTGCTGAACTATTCCTCAAACGCAACCCTGCTTCCCCCTCCTATCGTGTCACGTTGTACGGTAGCCTGGCAGCTACGGGTAAGGGACACATGACAGATGTAGCCATCCTCGACACACTGGAACCGGTGGCTCCGGTGGAACTGCTCTGGGAGCCAAAGATCTTCCTTCCGTTTCATCCGAACGGCATGAGGTTCGAAGCAACAGACAGTACCGGGGGCATTTCCGACAGCTGGACAGTCTACAGCATAGGTGGCGGGGCACTGGCAGAAGACGGTCAGACCTCTTCCATCGAGCAGCCCGAAGTCTATTCCATGAATAGCATGACGGAGATCCTCACCTGGTGCGAACATACCGGAAAAAGTTATTGGGAATACGTAAAAGAGCGCGAAGACTCCGATATCTGGGACTATCTGGCAACGGTATGGGATACCATGAAAGAGTCTATCCGGCAAGGACTGGAAGAAGAAGGTGTACTGCCCGGGCCGCTGAACCTCAGAAGAAAAGCTTCTACTTATTACATACGGGCTACGGGCTACAAAGACTCTCTGCGATCCAGAGGGCTTGTTTTCGCCTATGCTCTGGCGGTAAGCGAACAGAACGCATCGGGAGGAAAAATTGTCACTGCTCCTACCTGTGGGTCGTGCGGAGTAGTACCCGCTGTCCTGTATCACCTGCAAAAGAGCCGCGACTTCAGCGACCTGCGCATCCTTCGAGCCCTCGCCACAGCCGGTCTTATCGGAAACATAGTCAAATCCAACGCTTCCATCTCCGGAGCGGAAGTAGGTTGTCAGGGAGAAGTAGGTGTGGCCTGTGCCATGGCTTCCGCCGCGGCCAATCAACTGTTTGGAGGCAGTCCGGCACAAATCGAATATGCCGCGGAGATGGGATTAGAACACCATCTGGGCATGACCTGCGATCCCGTATGCGGGTTGGTACAGATCCCCTGCATCGAAAGGAATGCCTATGCGGCAGCCCGTGCCCTGGATGCCAATCTCTACTCCTCTTTCACAGATGGAATGCATCGGGTATCCTTTGACAAAGTAGTGGCTGTAATGAAGCAGACCGGCCACGATCTTCCTTCTCTCTACAAAGAGACCAGCGAAGGCGGCCTGGCCAAAGATTACGAACAGATGTAACGATCAGATGTATTAAAAGAAAAGAATACTTTTGGCGATATACAGGATCAGGATCCGGGCCAAAAGTATTCTTTTATACAGAAATTATCTTTGCAAGTCTATATTCCTCAATCATCCAATTTCAGGAAATTTCCATCCTTGTCAAATTTCAGTGTCCTGTCATTATTCAATTCCACTTCATACCTGCTGCTTGTACGTTCCACTTTCGTTACATGTTCTCCATTGAAATTACTGCTGATGTAATTTCTTATTTTATCCGGCAACACAGAGGAGGGTACCGTATGATGTTTCCCATCAATTTCTTTCCAGTTTCCTTCATGGTCAAACTCGATCTCGATACCGTTGGTAAAAATGACATCATACTTATCCGCTCTCAATAATTCTTTATCTATCTTGATATGGGATATCTCCATATTGGAAAAATGCTGTTTAATAAAGCTACGGGCTTCGGCCGGCAATTTCGTTTCATCCTTGGTAATATCATCGGCATGTACAAACGGGACAGCCAACAACAGGAACATCAAACCAGTAAAGAACTTTTTCATAACTCTTCCATTTTAAATTTCTACATTCATTTCTGTAAATCGTACTACAAATAACGAGAACAGGTCAGGAAAGATTTCAGGAATACCTGAGTATAAAGAGGAGTTAACCTTATTTAACCGATATAAAGTCCTTCTCTGTTGCCATACGATCTGCACTTGCTTATACCCATCAGCAATAAAGGAAAATAGAAACACGGCCACTTGTCTCTTTTCACGGGAACAGGGATTTACCTGAGGTTTTAATAAATTCATTTTCTTCCCATTACCTTTCTGATAGTTCTTTTTTCCATACATTCTGTTTCTGTTCCATTCTTAACAGACACAAAAAAATTATCCTTTCATTTCATTTTTTTCTTTCTTATTTAAAAACTTTCTATAATTCCCTGCGTTATACAAACAATTTTTAGTTAATGTATGGGAACCGCTATGCTGGAATTAGGATATTTTTTACATAAAGAAACGCAACATTCCCAACATTCATATCTCAATACCAACCCTTTACAGGGATCAATCGTACAAGGCATTCTTACAAATACCAAGAAACAGATTAAAGAATAGTCAGTAATTAATTTAAAGTTGAAATTATGAATTCAGGAAAGTACCTGTTCGCTCTTTTTACGGGAGCAATTTTGGTTGCCTGCAGCAACGACGACACCTCCGGCAATCGTGTACAGGAAGGTGTACCAACGTATGTGAATTTCTCCGTATACCTTCCCGGAGCCAATCCGACCCGAGCCTTACCGGAAGATTACAATCAGGACGGAGAGTATGAAGGAAATGACGGTATATTGACTCTGGATATTTACATGAGATCCGGTGACGGTACTATAGAAGCCAAACGGTTCTCTGGTAGCGGTATCTCTTCTACCGGCACCATAGTTTCTCCGAGTGAACCTTTCAGAACAACTTCCGGTACAAAAACCGTATATATTGTACTGAACAGTCCGTTTCCCCTGGATACCTCCATCACAAGTGAAGATGCTTTAGTCGATACAGACGGATTAGCAGAGATCGTTACACAGAACGGAGTGGAGTACGACGTGATCACCATGACCGGAAAAGCCAGTTCCGTGATCATCGAGCCGGATATCCCTAAGAGTGCTGTAGTGCTGGGAACCAACCACATATCCGTAGATGTAACCCGCATGGCTTCCCGTGTGATCGTAACGACTACCGCAGGCAATACACTGGCAAACAGTGAAGGTACAACCATTGGTACGATATCCAACATAACTTACTCTGTGGCACAGGGAACAAAGAAAATCTACTTCATGGAACAGCCCGGATATATAACCTACGGATACAATTATGTACCGGAGTTAGGAGAATACGTAGGTCAGGCTAATACCTATTACGACTATTCCGACCTTTCTACTCCCTCTCCCGTACCCACCTTACCGACCGCCAGCGATGGTTACAAATCTTTGCCGGGCAAATTCCTGTTCGAAAACACCCATCAATCGGGTGATATAAAAACAACCGGTTACAGGAAAGGAAATACAGCGTATGTATTGGTACGTGCAAAACTGACTCCTACCGCATCTGCCATAGTAGACGGAGGGACACTGACAAACGGTACGTTCTATGTAGGACAGTCGGATGGTCTGATCTATTCCAACAAGCAGGCTGCATTAAACGCGGTACAAAACCAGAAAGTAGCTGTATACCAGCAGGGAGAAATGCTCTACTACGCATGGCTTAATCCGGACAATATCGAAGCTCCGCTGAATTCTCCGGTAATAAGAAACAATATCTATCACATAAATATCACAGGATTCAAAGATCTGGGACATACCTGGAATCCCTTGTATCCGGAAGATCCGGATACCACTAATCCTGCCAATCCCGACCCGAAGCCGGTCAACCCCGACGAACCGGAATCACCGATAGATCCGATAGATCCGCTTACTCCTGAACAGACCTATATGACTGTTGAGGTCACCGCATTGAACTGGATCGTACATTCTTACGATATAGATTTATAATATACATTCCATATTACCTGCTCTGAACCCAAAGAGCAGGTAATATACTCACCTTTGATCCTATTATCGATGATGAATTTACGCTACGCCCTTTTGCTGGGAACCTGCCTGGTGATCCTGTCTCTCTTATCCGGCTGTATCAAAGGAGACTCTACCCCTGCTTGCGGAAACCAGGGAATAGATGTTTATTTCTATTCCAGGAGCATCTGCGAGTCGGACACTGTGTACCCGCAGGAGATACAAGATATTCTTCTTGCCGTATTTGATAAAGAGAACAAATTAGTCAACTATACCCGGAGCTCTCTTTCCGAACTACACAGTGGATACTTCCAGCAAATGGAAGTTGGCAGTGGCTTATACACAGTTGTCGCGTGGTCGGGTATCGATGAATCAAATTTTACCATAGAAGAGCTTCACAACGGTACTACTCATAAGAACGATCTGCTGTTCCGTATCCGGAGAGAGGCGGAACGCGCGTATGATCTCTCAGGAGAGAAGATATTCTACGGAGAGAGCCAGGCTTTCTATATAGAGGAGAACCAGACTACAGATCCACTTTTTGAGAAAGTCTATGTGAATATGCTCGAGGTAACCAACCGTATCACCATTTCCGTAGAAGGATTGGAACGGCCGGATCTGTATCAGATCCTGATAGAGTCCAACGCCGGCTCGATGAATATCAATGGTACACTCGCCTCAGACGATACCCTTCAATACATTCCCAACGGTTCGGAAGACGCAGATCCGCCAAAAGCCACTTTCACACTGCTGAAGTTGTCTACCGGGTACGAGAATACCATCGTCATCAGAAATAAAACCTCCGGAACCGAGATCTACAGGGGAAGCCTGCTGGGAGCACTTATCCTCAAAAACCCGGAAGTGAACCTGGCATGTGATCATGATTTTACCATCCGGTTTACTACAGAAGATCCCTGCGATTGCGGCACCTACGTCATCACAGAAATACGTGTAAACGAGTGGCTGGTACACAGCTACGAGACTGAAATGTAAAAATGAAAAAAAAGCTACCCTATATGAGAAGCTATCTGATCCCGAAGAATACAGGTTACCTGCTTTGTCTGATCCTCTTTCTGACCCTCTCCTGTGTACAAGATGACCCCAGGAAAAATAACGGGCCGGACGAAGCCATGATCTCTTTGTCACTGAATGCTTCGGGATATAGTATCAACGAAGACGATGAATTCTGGGAAGACCGTGTGGATGAACTGAGAATGCTTGTTTTCCAGTCCGACAACGGAGAGATCGTATTCAATCAGAAGTTGTATTTCCTGGATGGATTCTCACAAAAAAGTAAAGCTGTGGCCCTACCTCTCGGAACATTTAATTTCTATTTCATTGCTAACGAAACGGTATATCCGGACAATTTCACCGAGGCTCTGATAAGCATCGACAACGAGTCGGAATTCCAGACCGATACCCGTTTCACCACATTAGACTACAACCCCGACTTCATTCCGGATGCCACCAGCCGGGAAGGACGCTTTGTGATGTCAGCAGTATACACGGATATAACCGTGGCGGAAGGGGGTACCGAAACCAATCCGGCAGTGTTGCCTGTACCCAATGGAAGAGTAGAACTGATCCGGGCATTGGCCAAAGTAGAGGTGATCTTCCGGAAGAAGGTATCAGGTGGCGAAGTCCCCGATCAGTCGATCACTTCTGTTTTATTGGAACAAGTAGCTTCCAGACTATCCGTACCTCCTGTAGACGCGGCTTACAACGGTCCCGTAGAAAGTATTCCCGAAGGGTCTCTTGTGGGTCTTGACTATGGCCGGGACAGCATCGGGTCGGTGATATTCTACATACCGGAGTTCCTGGTCCCGACAGGAGGTACAATGTATACCCTATTGGAAATCAACAACCAGACCTATCCTATAGAGAGCGATCCTAAGAAAAGCGGTCTGATACTTCAGCGCAGAGACATCAGCAATCTATCGGACTACAGTGTGATCCGCAACTATCATTATATTATCAATGCCTATTTAGACTCGGCAGGGGGTCTGCAGATCATTACGTATGTGAAAGACTGGCAACAAGACGCTTACCAATACCTCTTCCAGGGAGATACACAGATCACCATCCCACCCGTAGAACCTACGGATTCAAGTATCATTATCACCACCGAATGTGGCAAAGTAGAGATCCTGTCTCACAACGAATACCTGACACAAGGACTACAGGGAGCATACAACGATGTGGTCAATTATTGGGATCCTGAGATACAGGGACCCACCATTATCAGAGGAGATCCACCCTATTACTGTGAGAAAAAGTACGGAAGTGGCTGGAGGCTGATCAACTCCTGTGAGCTCCTCTCCTTTTTAGCTATTGTAGATGCTGCTTATAACGTATATCTGTCCAATACCTGGCTGGCAGCAGACCACCCGGAGATCCCCTACTACCCGCTGGCATTCCGGCAGGCTGCCGGAGAACTCTTAGAAAAGCTCACCGGGGCAGACCTTTCACAATCCGTACTGTATCCGACCAATAACTGGGAAGATGAGATAGAAGATACTAAAATGAATATTGTAGACGACTACTTTACTCCGGGAGACATCATGGTACGGGAAGAGGATTTTCCCAACGGATGGCCTTACGAATCTCCTCCGGGAACCACCGAAAGTGAAACCTGGTACTACAACGAAGTCGTCATTCAGGTAAAAGCATTCTGGTACGGTTCCGGATACCTCAGTCCGTCCGATCGTGACAATTGGGACAAGATACTCTACCATGAATTCAGAAGATACGATTACAGCAGCACTGTATCCCGCTGTGTAAGACCTATTGAATAAGAAGTCTATGAGAAAAATAAATGGTTATATAGGGCTACTGATCACTCTCCTCTCTATCAGTAGCTGCGTACAAAGTGAACCGGAAGAGGCTCCGGAAGCAAAAACAGTAACTATCCGGATGGGACAGCGTTCCGGAGGATGGACACGCACCATAAACGCAGACAATCTGGCTGTGGAGCAGACTGTAAAGAACCTGAGCATCTTTTTCACAGATCCCTCTTCGACTGCCATTATATATAAATATGTATATACGGGGTTTTCCATATCCAACCAAGAACAGATCATCACCTTGCCCATAGAAGCATCGGATCTGCAGACTAAAGATGTATATGTCATTGCCAATTACGACGATGAGAGTGATCTAAATGCACTGACAGACCTGAGTGAGATGAGGGCGCTTTTCACACCTGAAATAGACAAGAATAACACCCTGGATCCTTCTGATGGATTTTGTATGTTCGGACATACCGATAATGTCGACTTTACAGACAGTTCCAACTTGCCGGTCTATGTACCACTGACCCGGACCTGTGCCAAATTCCGTATCACCCTGCGTTTCCCGGAAGGAGCGGAATTAAGTACGGTCAACAGCTTCCTGATACAAAAAGCAGCCAAATATACACATGTAGTAGAGAACCTGACAGAAGTGCTTCCTGTAACAGATTATTTCAATTATGCCGCCGCACTTCCTCTTACAGATAATGGAGCAGAGGCCTATACAAGCATCACCTATGTGTATGAAGCGGCACAGGCTCCTGCCATCACGATCTATACACATCTCAACAACAGTACGGAAGAGCAAGAGTTTACAACGACTCTCCCTGTTCCACAAAGGAATTACCTGTACGATCTGAATATATATATATATATATATATACGACGAGGAAACAACCACACGAAGTTCTCCGGCAGGATGTGCCACGGAATACAAATGCCGGAGCACACTCCATATCTACAATGAATACGGTGAGAAAGTAGAAGAATGGTCCGATACGGTGGCTCAGAGATAATTTCAGGGCAGTTACCGACACGAAGCTGCCAACAAATGTCGGCCCGCTGCCCAGGCATAGTCTAATGAGGCGACTTATATCACATGTGTTTTTTTACCAGGCAGCTATCCCTCTGCTCTTATTTCTACCCGGATCTACAGGATGGCACTGTGACAGAGGAGCCACAAGGAGTGGCTGATCTTAACAGAGTGCCCCTGCTTCTAACAGATACCCTGTATATACCTGTACCGGGGATTACCAGACACCCACTCCCTTATATATATATTGGGAGTGGGAAAAGGATTTCGGTTTCCTGGCTGACCGCCAGAAAACCGAAATCCTTTTCAACTTTTATCTGTCAGCATTGTTTAGAAGAATATTCGTATAGTCTGCTTCTCTTTCCGGAGAAAGGAAAGGGCAGATAATGACAAAGATAATATTCACCTCAACCAACCCAGATATATGGAAAAAGTGATAGACAGAGCCGATAGTCGCGGACATTCCGTACATTCCTGGCTCGATAGTTACCACACCTTCAGTTTCGACGAGTACTACAACCCCGAACGCATGCATTTCGGAGCACTCCGGGTACTCAACGACGATACCGTAGCTCCCGGCAAAGGTTTCGGAAGCCATCCGCACAAGAATATGGAGGTAGTCTCCATCCCACTGAAAGGAAAACTCCAGCATGGAGACAGCAAAATGAACGACAGGATCATCACTCCGGGAGACATTCAGGTGATGAGTGCCGGCACAGGCATTTTCCACAGCGAGATGAATGGCAGCCAGGAAGAGCCGGTAGAGTTCCTGCAGATCTGGATAGTACCCAGGGAGAGAGAGACCTATCCGATATATCAGGATTTTGACATCCGACCGTTGCTCAAACGGAACGAACTGGTAGCGGTGGTATCACCGGATGGAACCTCTCCAGCCTCTGTCATTCAGGACGCCTGGTTCTGTATGGGAGAATTTGATGCCGGGAAGAGTATTCGTTACGAACTTCACAAGCCTCATCACGGGGTCTATATTTTTGTGATCGAAGGAGAGGCCGGAGTGGTGCAGACCCACCTCTACCGGCGCGATGGCATAGGGATATGGAAGATGGATGAAGTAGAGATACAAGCCCTCACCCATGCTCACCTGTTACTGATCGAAGTACCGATGTTTGAATAATACCTGAAAATGATGGATCTGTCAACTATCAGGCAAAAATACAACAAGCAGGGATTACACCGCAGAGACCTGCCGGAAGATCCGGTGCTGTTCTTCGGTCGCTGGCTCGGCGAGGCGATCGAACACCAGGAGCCCGAACCCACGGCCATGATCGTTGCTACCGTATCCGAAAGCGGACGTCCCTCTACACGTACCGTGTTGCTGAAAGGGATGCACGAAGGAAAGTTTATCTTCTACACCAATTACGAAAGCCGCAAGGGAAAGCAACTGGCTCAGAACCCGTATATATCTCTAACTTTCCTCTGGCACGGCCTGCAACGGCAGGTACATATCGAAGGTACGGCCGTCAAAACTTCAGACGCGGAGTCTGATACCTATTTTCGTTCCCGGCCGGAACAGAGCCAGATCGCGGCACGCATCTCTCCGCAGAGTGAGCCGATACCAGGACGGCTGTTCCTGATGAAGAACTTCATCACAGAGACAGCTCTGTGGACAGGCCGGGAGGTCAGACGACCCGATTTCTGGGGCGGCTACGCGGTGACCCCACACCAGATCGAATTCTGGCAGGGACGCTCCAACCGACTGCACGACCGTTTTCTCTATAAGTTCAAACCAGACGGACAGTGGCACATCGAACGCCTGGCACCATAAACATTTACGATTTTACGATTTACAATTTACGATTGGAAAGACAATTACTCCAACGATCGGTAACATCACCCTTGTATTTTTTGTTTCCAGACAAAAGAACATATAAGAAGAAAGATAAAATGTGTGGAACGATATCTAACTACAAGTGGTGAATGATGAGTAGTAACTTAAAACTTATTACTCAAAATTCTTTTATGTTCTTTTATTCTTCTGTCTACTAAAAATAAAACCTGTCCCATGAAGTAGTAGTGATCTCAATCGTAAATCACAGATGTGTCTATACCAACTAATTTCTGCAAAATCACAACAGTGAGTTTGGCTGAGCGGGAAAGTTTATGTATCATTGCATAGCAAATGAGCCGGATATGAAGTTGCATTATATTTATCACAGTGGGTTTGCGCTGGAAACCGACAGATTCACTGTCCTTATCGATTATTACAAAGACACTTCGGAAACCGATCCGAAGCACGGATGGGTACACGACCGGCTGCTTCCCGACCCGAAGCCGCTGTATATCCTTTCTACACATTTTCATCCGGATCACTTCAACCGGGAGATCCTCTCCTGGCATCAGGAGCATCCGGACATTCATTATATATTCTCCCGTGATATTCTCAAACACCGCAGAGCCTCCGTACAGGATGCGATCTGGCTGCGCCAGGGCGACACGTACCAGGACGATCTGTTGAAGATAGAAGCATTCGGCTCCACAGATGTGGGTATCTCTTTTCTGATGGAAACAGAGGGCAAACGCATGTTCCACGCCGGCGATCTCAATAACTGGCACTGGACAGATGAATCTACCCCGGAGGAGATCCGTAAAGCAGAGGGTGATTACTTAGCCGAACTGCAACTCCTGCACCAGGCAGCTCCGGAACTGTACCTTGCCATGTTCCCGGTAGATCCGCGCATGGGGACCGACTATATGAGAGGTGCCCGGCAATTTGTGGAGAAGATCCGTACCGACATTTTCGTACCCATGCACTTCGGAGAAGATGATGCCGGAGCAGAGGCATTCGCACCTGTGGCAGCAGCAAACGGTTGTCGTTTCCTCTGCCCTACCCGGCGGGGAGAGAGTTTTGATATATAGATACATCACATAAACAATTTGTATAAATAAAACATACGATCATGAACAAACCCATACCATTTATCCTGGCATGCCTGATGGCTTGCCTGCCGATCTGGGTAGCTGCCCAGGACCCCGACGCCCCCTATCTGGCAGGAGCAGTACCTGAAAAAGACGGCAGAGTTGTTTTTTCCAAAGAGTTTGTCATACCCGGCATGCAACAGGATATGATATACCAGCGCATACTCAACTACCTGGAAGAACGCATGGCGGAAAATGAGAACACCAGCCGGGTAGTGTACCAGGACCCCGCTGCCGGAAAGATGGCTGCCATGGGCGAAGAATATCTTGTTTTCAGCGCCAGCGCGCTTTCCTTAGACCGGACACTGATCAATTACCAGATCTCCGTAGAGTGCGCACCGGAAAAATGTATCGTAGAGATAGAGAAGATCCGCTATACCTACCGGGAAAAAGAGAAATATACCGCAGAAGAGTGGATCACCGACAAATACGCACTCAACAAAGCACAGACCAAGCTGGTTCGCGGACCGGCCAAATGGCGCCGCAAAACTGTGGACTTTGCCAACGACATATTCGCAGGAACCACTGCCGCACTGAGTGCTTCTCTGGCAGTCCCGGTAAAAGAACCCGATCCTGTACCTGCTACCCATACCACAAATACGGGTCCGGTTGTGATCGAAGTACCTACGGCAGTAACTCCGCAGATAGCGATACAACCTCCCGTTCCGGTTACACCTCAGGTCAGAGAGCCTGAAATTGTTCAGCCCTCTATCATAACTCCTCCGGTCACTTCCGTACCTGTGGGAAAAGACCTGGCCGGATACAGGCAGGTGTCTCCGGACAGACTACCGGGCAATATCATCAAAATGCTCAATGACGACTGGATGCTGATCACGGCCGGCAACGAAGAGCAATTCAATATGATGACCGCGAGCTGGGGTGGCCTGGGTGTATTGTACGGTAAACCTGTAGCCATCTGTTACATCAACCCCGCGCGTTATACCTACCAACTGATGGAAAAGGGAGATACCTATACATTCACCTTCTACACCGAAGCCTACCGGGAAGCCTTACAGTATTGTGGCAGCCATTCGGGACGCGACGCAGACAAGGTAGCTGGTTCCGGCCTCAGCCCATTAGCTACCCCCGACGGCAGTATGGCTTTCTCCGAAGCCTGGCTCATTATCGAATGTAAGAAACTCGCGGCACAGTCCCTGATCCCGGAAGCTATCTACGACGAAAAGATCAAAGAACAATGGGCCGGAAAACCGATGCACAAGATCTATATCGGAGAGATTGTGAATGTGTGGATGAAATGATTTACGATGGGACAATTTACAATTTACGATTGAAATTACATCGGATTATCTATACCGCTATGAGTACATAATGCTCATGTTCACCTGTAGAGACGCACGGCGTGTGTCTCCGCGATACAAGATATGATAATTGTGTGGTGACAGCGAAAATATATTGCGGCGAATTTTAAATGAGTCAGGAACTCATTTTATATATACAACGAACCCATAAGAGTTCATCGAAACTATCTGACAAATCCCAGGTTGCGAAGTACTTCCCCTTGTACAGACAACAACATATTAAAAAGATCCCTGACCTCCTATGGAACGTGATGGAGGACAGGGATCTACTTTTCAAACAGTTCCGTTTGTACCTTATCTTTTTACGGGAAGTATTTCGATCCAGTAGTCATCCGGATCATTGATGAAATAAAGCCCCATATCGGTATTTTCATAACAGACACATTCCATCTCCTTGTGAAAACGACGTACCTCGTCATAATCTCCCTCTACGCGAAAGCACAGATGACTCTCGTTCTCTCCCAATTCGTACAGCTGCGGATGATCCCGTAGCCAGGTCAACTCCAGCAGAAATCCGGCGGTATCGTCTGTCAGATACACAAGGACAAACGAGCCGTCGGCAGCTTCCTTACGCTTGCTTTCCTTCAGTCCCAATGCTTTGTTGTAAAATGCAATGCTGCGCTCCAGGTTGGTCACATTGATATTGAAATGATCAAATCTTCCTTTTATTTCCATATATAACTCGTTTTGATGATGAATGTAGAAACACAGAGAGATTTACGATTGGACAATTTACGAAGTACGATTGAAAATACAAAAAGGATGCGTATGTAAATCTTTCGTAAATCCTACTATGTACTCTCTATAAGCTGGCATTGACTACATGGATTTACGGTGGAGCACATGGATCGTCAGTGTAAAATAACAAACGGTTTGACACATAATCCTGTATTTTCAATCGTAAATCGTAAATCAGTAAATCGTAGATCTATTCATTTTCTGCTTCTGCTCGCCCGTTTCCGGCGGATCTTCGCCTTCATCTTAGCCGCTCCGGAGTTGTGCTGTCCCCGTATATAGGTCGCTTTCTTAGCCTTGGTCTTCACCTTCTTTTCATCCTTCTCCGAAGCCCCTTTCTTAGTCTTGAGAACGACGCCGCCCCCTTCTATGATATCCTGTAAGTTCATACGCACTCCTTATTTTTAGTTGCAAAGATAGGGATTTTCAGTGAAATACCTATCTTTGCCCTTTCCCCACATAAAACAACTCAGATGGATACACATATACTTTCCCCGGAGAAAGACCCGATGGGGGCTGCAATCGCCAACTACCACGCGCAGGGAAAAGCCGGGAAGCTCCGCGTATTCTCTTCACAGTTCGATGAAGACGAGATACCTGTGAGGCAACTTTTCCGCAAATCCCCACACATGCCCCGGAACGAACGCACCGCGCTACAGATGGCTTCCGGAAGGATCTTAGACGTAGGTGCCGGAAGCGGCTGCCATTCCCTGGCACTACAGGAAGCCGGAAAAGAGGTTTGTGCCATTGATATCTCTCCCCTCTCCGTAGAGGTGATGAGGCAACGGGGTGTAAAAGAGGTGCACCTGATCAATCTATTCGATCCGAAACTGACAGGACCTTTTGATACGATCCTGTTGCTTATGAATGGATCGGGTATTGTCGGAAAGCTCTCCAACCTGCCCGCCTTCTTCCGGAAAATGAAGCAACTGCTGGCACCCGGAGGAGCTGTACTGATGGATTCCAGCGACCTGCGCTATCTCTACGAAGAGGAAGACGGTAGTTTTGTTGTAGACCTTGCTGGTGATTATTACGGAGAAGTAGACTTCCGGATGCAGTACAAAAACATACAGGGAGAAGCGTTTGACTGGCTGTACATAGACTTCAAGACACTGGAGTTGTATGCAACAGAGAGTGGTTTCCGGACAGAGCTGGTATGCGAAGGAAATCATTACGACTATCTGGCCAGACTGACCTTAGCAGAGTGACGGCCTATAAGGGAAATGACTCCTGACTACAGTGGGCAGGCATTGTTTTTATTCCTCAGGTTCTTCATTTCCGGTAAACAGACCAAAGAACAGATGAACAAAGGAATAAAAATACCGTATATAACAGAGACGTAAACAGGCGTGCGGTATATCCGCATCCGGAATGTTACGCAGGTGGGTTTACAAAAGATGGAATGCATAGGATCTCTGTATTTTCCATCGTACATCGTACATCGTAAACCTACCTTCATGTAAATAATCAAATAAGATACCATGACGTAAGAAGGAATCCGTAAATCATACCTATCTTTGCATCTCCATCTCTGAATAATTATATTCAGGGCATGTATAGTTCCAACGTTCTTTCGTGTCAATCATCGGATAAGGCTCCTGACAAAGGAATACATCGTAGAATCCCTTTGCCAACCGCCTGGTGGGCTACGCCGGTCCTCGATTGACTTCGTCGACCGTTGGTTCAGTACATCGTAACTAACAACCCATCCGTTATGCAACATATAGACGCCATCACTGCTACCTATCAGCAGCGCAGCCAGGAGGCAGGCAAACAACTCAACCGGATCGTCACGCAGATCCGGCAAGTAAGTATACTCCGGGTATGTCTGTTCGTGGCAGGTGTATCGGCAGCCATTTTCCTGCGGCACTCTTCCTGGTGGATGATCACAGGGGCTCTGCTTGTTACTTTTGTCCCCTATTTGTGGTTGATCAAAGTACACAGCCGGATGTTCCGCCGCAGAGCTTACTTAGAAAAGCGACAAGAGGTCAACGACCAGGAACTACGGGCGCTGGAACACGATTACAGTTCCTTTGAGAATGGTAAAGAGTTTACCGACCCTGCTCACCTTTATACATACGACCTGGATGTATTCGGAGAGAAGTCGTTGTTCCAATACATCAACCGCACGGTGACCGGAATGGGCCGGAAGCAACTGGCATCCTGGATGATCCATCACCTCCGCTGCAAAAAGAGATCGTACAACGTCAGGAAGGCATACGCGAGATCGCTCCTTTGCTGGAGACGCGGCAGGAATTCCGTATCCAAGGCCTGCTGCACAACGACAAAGCCGCAGATGAAGAAGAGCTCCTGGCCTGGTCTGCCACCCCACCCCGTTTCCGCAACCGTCTGTTGTGCCGCCTGATCCCTCACGTAGTGCTCACTCTCAACCTCATTGCCTGGGGGTTGATGCTGGCAGACATAGTCCCGATCGGATTTCCGGCAGGTATCTTTACCTTGTGTGTCCTGGTCACTTTCCTGTTTACCCGACAGATCAGTGTGGTACTACATACCTATGAACAGAAACTGGGGACCCTGCATACCTATGCCAGCCTGCTGCGTATCATCGAATCGCTGGACGGCACCAGTGAAGCGGTACAGAGCATCAGACAACAGACAGATAATGGAAAAGACCTGGCCTCCGATGCCATTGCCCACTTAGCCGGCGAGATGAACGCGATGGACCAGCGCAACAACATGCTGCTACTGTTTGTATTCAACGGACTTTTTGGCTGGGAGCTGCGGCACATGATGCGTATCGAAACGTGGAAAGAACAGTATGCTTCCCGTTTCCCGGCATGGCTCAGTGCCATCGGCAATATGGACGCGCTCTGTTCGCTGGCTACTCTGGCTTACAACCATCCGGAATATACCTATCCACAGATCCCGGAGCAACCCTTCCTGCTGGAAGGCGAAGAGATGGGACATCCGCTCATGAAACGCGGTCAGTGTGTCTGCAACGACATCCGTATGAACAAACGCCCGGCATTTCTCATCATCACCGGAGCCAACATGGCCGGAAAGAGTACCTACCTGCGCACCGTAGGGGTCAACTACCTGCTGGCCTGCATCGGTGCTCCGGTATATGCTACCTGGTTCCGTATCTACCCGGCTCAGCTGGTGACCAGCCTGCGTACCACAGACTCACTGACCGACAACGAGTCTTACTTCTTCGCCGAGCTGAAACGTCTGAAACGCATCATCGACCTGTTGACCAGCGGCGAAGAACTGTTTATCATCCTCGATGAGATACTCAAAGGCACCAACTCTACCGACAAACAAAAAGGATCGTTTGCCCTCATCCAGCAGTTTATGCGCCTGCGCGCCAACGGCATCATTGCTACACACGACCTGTTGCTGGGAAAACTGGCGGAAGAGTTCCCCGAAGAGATACGCAACTATTGCTTCGAAGCGGACATCCGCCACAACGAACTGACCTTCTCCTACGGTATGCGCGAAGGTGTGGCACAGAATATGAACGCCTGTTTCCTGATGAAGAAAATGGGCATTACGGTAGGGTAAATAACCTAAACTGATCAACATTCTCCAGGAGCATTAATGGATATCAGAACAAAGTTATACGGTACTTATCAATCACCTCTTTTAGCTGTACATAAAAAATAGCGTCAAGAGTCCGTCAAAGCATTTAAAAAAGATATTTTATAATACCACTTTACAGGTTCACAATAATTTATAAAGAGAAATACGAATACATAATATTTCACGTTAACTACTTTCTCTGACAATAAAACAAGTATATACGTCAAGAAATTTATTATACAAAATAAAATCTCCATATATATAGAGGAGGTGTTTTACTAATCTTTTAATATCACAAATATAGAAATTCTATATATCCAAGAAAAAACAGTGCCCTTCTTTATCAAAATAAGTCATGAGTCTACTCATACTTTCTGAGCAAATATCTTCATTAAAAGAGTATAAAATTTTTCAATTCAGACGAAACAGACACCTGATAAGCAAAATATATTATACCCTCTAAGAAATATTGGATATACTAATCTCTCAATAAGAATATGAATCCTTCATTTAAGATATTCTTTTATGGATATAGACTATAGACACCCACTTTTTACTTATACCTATAATAAATAAAGATCTTTCTCATTCTTGACACCATTCAATACGTAATATAAATTCTTTTTTAAATTCAAATAAACACAAAAGAAATTTTCTAATTCTAAGAATAAAGTTGTACAACAAATCAAAAAAGAATACGACTCTTCCTATCTACAAAAATACATAACACAATATTCCATATAAATAAGTATATACAACTCAATAAAAAGATTGATCAATTTATAGAGTATAATTATTTGTGTAGGCATTATTACCAAAAGCACAACATAATATTATCAATTAACAAAATATTTATATTCATTATATTTTATATTAACAATTATTACACAAATGACCATATGTAAATATTATTATTGTCAATATTTACACAAATGTAATCATTTTAAACTATTAATTTTGTCTTTTAAAAGTCGAATTATTTCATTTTTAGAATCAATAATTTCTAATAGACGTCTATTCTCAGACTCTAAATATTCTATTCTAGTAATTAGCTGGATATTTTCAATATCCGGCTCACTTTTTCCATGAATTTCTATTCCCTTTTCCGTTATTATTTTTTGCGAACCATATTTGGGGGAAGAAGGAAATTGAATATTATTTCCAAAAACTCCGGATTGAGTATTATTATCACCAATAACATTAAAATTAATTTTACTTTTTTTCTCCTTCCCCACTTATAATCCAATCGGGATTAACCCCATATAGATTTTCTATCAATCTTAAGATAGTCCCTGAAATATTTTTAGTCTTTCCTCTTTCGATATCAGAATAACTTCCCTGCTTTAACCCAAGCCGCTCAGAGAACTCTTCTTGACTCAAATTTAAGTCTTTTCTAATTTCTTTTAGTCTATCGTGTAACTCCATTTTAATTTAGAATATATATAAATTACCAAATCCCCATCACATTTTTAATAGAATATCTTTATATTTAAAAATAGAATATCTATATTTGTATATAATAACAAATGAAATAACAAAGAAAACTAAAATTAAAGTATTAAACAATATCAGAATGGTCATATTTATATTAAAAAAGACATTTATTTCATAAATAGATAGATACTTAAAAGTAGATGTTATAAAGATATGAAGATATGAAGATATAAAGATTAAAATGAAACAACATTTAACAGACACACAAAAGAAAGAAAAAGCTGGCAAACAATATCTTAAGTAAAATAAGCTATCTCTCCTTCCCTGTCCTTGTAACCGACTTTCCATAAGTTTTAATTCAGACCTCGTAATCTATACAAAATGACGAAACGAACCCATGAATGAAAAATTAGAATAAAAGAAAGATTATGATAGTATCAATCCAGATATAAACACGTTAAATTATAAAACCATGACATATATACAACTTATCAATCACTTTTGGTCTATAAGACGGATAAAACAAATGACTGCTTATGAAGCAGATCTTTATTTCTATCTGTTGAAAGAATGCAATGTGAGAAAATGGATAAACCCATTTGAGTTACCATCCAGAAATATAGAACTTGAACTAGGTATTTCACGTAAAACGATTTGTAGTTTACGCATTAAGCTCCGACAAAAGGGACTGATCAACTTTAAAGAAGGTAATAAACGCAGCTCCGGAGCTTTTTATGAAATACTTTATGTATCCGACCGTAATAAAGAGAGCGACGAATCAGGTAACATAAAAGGTTACACACAGAGTAACATACATGATAACATATATGGTAACCCTATAATAAAGACTAAGAATAAGACAAAGAACAAAGATAAAGACGCAGCCAAAGCTGCAACACTCGAACGTAAAAAGAAATTCTATTCTTCTTTGATACCTTTTCTTGAAACATACTCTGCGGAAATGTTAAGAGATTTTTTTGACTATTGGTCGGAAATGAACAAATCAGAGACAAAAATGAGATTCGAATTAGGGAATACATGGGAATTATCAAAACGACTGTCTATATGGGCAAAAAAAACGAAAAAGTATATGGAAAATCAAAACAAATTGGTTCAGCAGGTACAAATGAGCGAAAAAAGGCATTAGAGATCTTATCACACTCACAGAAGAAATACTTAGCTAATATCAATCCCAGGAATTTTGAAGATGTGTTTAGTGCTCCAACACTCTCCATTCAGGTTATTTCAGAAGAATTGGGAAGTAGTACAGCACGAAGTATGGTAACAAATATCGTGGCACATACAGTTGAATTTTTCAATGTAGGCAAGACCATGACTGATATTCAGATTGTGCAAACATGCACTTTTATCATGGAATTATATCCCTATTTCCTGATTGATGACCTGAAACTATGTTTCAGAAATGCTATTTCCGGCAAATATGGCAAATTATATGACAGATTGGATGGAGCAGTCATTCTAGGATGACTCAAAGACTACGAGACAGAAAGAATACAGGCAGCCATCGAAGATGAAGACAGGAAAAACAAAAATCCGGATGGTAACAACAGTGTACTCTATAGTGACTATCTCAGTCACTTATGGCAAAGAGTAGAAAACGGAGATACTAAAGCTCAAAAAATACTTAAATCTCATCTGGAAACACAATCTCTATTAAAACGGATAAAACCGGAATATGACTTCTACAAAAAGAACCGGGAAAGAAAATACAAACTTGGATTTTTCTGATCACAAAATTTAAAACCATGAAAACAAAAACAGAAAATGTGTATCTATTGACTATACACGCAATAGAAGGATGCGAGCACTGCTACTTCAGAAAAAAGTATAAATATACAAATATTTGGCCGCACACCGGCAAATGTATTGCACATAGAAATGACAAAAGATTATCTATAGTCTTCATATATACATGCCATTGACCATGTCTGAAATAGAATACATCGTCATAGAACTGACTGAAAAAAAGAGATTGAAAAGATGCTTTTTAAGTATTCTTTTCATACTGACCCGGAAATAGATCATGAGCTTAAAAGAGATTTTACACAAGATCTACTTCTCATACTCCTGGAATATAAAAAACCCGAATGTATCGTTAAGTTGTACCACAAAAAACAATTAGGCTATTTTATATTAAGAATCATAAGAAATAATATACGATCAGAAAAAAGCCCCTATTATCGAAATTATGGCAAATATCAGACAAAAAAAGTTAGCCTCCAGGACTGGACCCGTGGAAAGAACGATAGGATGTAAGATCTCAGAGGTGGAAAAAGAATATATGCCAGACGATCCCCTGTTTGATAGTTCGGAGATCATATCACAGTTACGGAAATTGAGTTTTTCGGACAGGCGATTATTGATCATATATTCGGAATGTGAATCCCTGACCAAAACAGCTAAAATATATAACTGCGACAAAAGAACCATTCTAAAACATATCCAGGAAATCCGCTACAAATTCAAACACACTAAAAAGTATGATTAAAGAACTTCTGCTACTCACAATCACGATCGTATACATCATTGATCTTTCCGGATTTGTCAGTGAAATGAAAATCAGAGTATGCAGATTGATTTTCAGAAGAAAAGACTACCAGCCTTTCAGTTTAAAACCTTTTGATTGCTCCCTTTGTGTCACGTGGTGGGTTGGAATTATATATTTATATATGCATCACTCCATAAGCTTACAGAATATAGCTTATCTGGCTATGCTTTCTTTTCATGCCGATCTTATAAAAGAGATGATCATGCTCATAAAAGATTGTATAGGCACTGTATGCAACAGAACATATAATATAATCAATAAATGGAACTAACGAAGAAACATTATCAAAAATTAAAAGAGTTTGAGAAGATCCTGACCAGGATGTCTTTCAAAGGAAAAGGTGGATTATATATAACATTTGAAGCCAGACAGAAAATGGCCAGAATATATACAGAGGTAACAAAAGATACCCACTCTTGTACCGGATGCTCCACAGACTGGATCAAAAGACTTTCACACTGGTATTTCGAATCAAAAAATAGATATGACAAATCATGAACAAACAAGACTATCTGTTTCTCCGGAAATTTGAATCAAATTTCAAAACCGTAGAGGAGTCGGGGTATAGTAGAGCTATAAAGAAAAATGACCGACAGAGAATAAAAGAGATCATACAAAACCATACTGGAACACCATTCACAGAAAACATACACTGTTCTTCTTGTCTGGTAAAGTTGTTTCAAACAGTAAAACCGCTTTTTGATGAAGGCATAACTGAAGTTCCTGTAATGAAAGAGAAAAAGGAAGAAGAAATTAAAAATGGATCTGAGAATGAAAAGACGAGTAGAAAGACAAAGAAGGTTCAAGAATCCTGAACAAATGCAGGAAGCCATAAATGCATATTTCCTAAAATGCGATGAAGAAAAGAAACCTTATACGATTGAAGGAATTTGTGTCACATTAGAAATAGACCGCCAAACACTTCTACATTATGAAACGAAAAAAGAATATGAATTATTTTTCCAAACGGTGAAAAAGGCAAAAATAAAAGTAGCCGAAAACCTTGTTACAAGAGGTCTGACAGGAGTCAGCAACAGTACACTGACAGTTTTTCTGCTTAAAAACAATCACCATTATGAAGATAAGCAGGAATTAAAAGTGACAGATAAATATGAAATAGAATTTTAAGTTTAGCACAGCTAAAAAGATTGTTTAATTGGGTAACGTCAAGATAAAAATATACGGTAAAAAAACCTTATAAGTGGCAAAGTGAAGTTCATAGCTACATCAGTGATTATCTGAAACGAAAAGACCGGGTGGCAGAAACCATTGTCATCAAAGCTGCCCGGCAACGCTTTGGAAAATCGTCTTTTACGAAAGCCGAGCTCATACGCTTTGCGCTCTACAGAGAAGGTACTTTAAATGCCTATGTAACTCCCAAATTGAGCCTGGCCAAGAAGATGTTCAAAGAGATCATCAAAGCAACTTCCTCTTTCATTGTCTCCAGGAACCAGGTTGATATGTCGATCGAATACTCCAATGGATCTATTATCAGGTTTCATTCGGAACAACAAGGGGAAGGATTAAGAGGATTTACGGTTACCGGATTGCTAGTTATCGACGAAGGTAGTTCTTTTAAGGATACTACATTCTACGAATTTATAGCACCCTGGGTCACTGTACACAAGGCTTTGACTATCATAACAAGTACACCTAAATACAAAACAGGATTCTTTTATGAGAGTTACATGGAAGGTATAGGGAAGAAGAACCCTTATTATACCACTTTCGATTGGGTACAGTCTTATGAAGTGCCTATATCTCTTGAAGATCAGGAAAAAAGGGATAAAATGCCCTCTATGAAATGGAGAAGCGAATATGAGGGATTCTTTCTGGATGCCGAAGGAAGTGTATTTGGCAATATCTCTGCCTGTCTGATAGACAAACCAGAAGAGATGCGAGAAATATACCTGGGACTTGACTTTGGCACAGGAAGCGGAAAAGATTATACAGTATTGACAGGCTTTAATCAATCGGGCCAACAAGTATTTATCTGGTCTACAAATGATATGGCTCCGCTGGATCAGGTAGAGGAGATTACCAAGATCGTTAAATCTTTCCAGGTAGAAATAGAAGTAGTGAACAGCTCCGGCAGAAAGAGCAAACAACGGATAGACTATGTAAAAGGTTTCTATGCAGAAGAAAACAGCATTGGAAAAATCTACCTGGATGCACTGAAAAAGCAGGGTGTAGTGATCTCACCATTCAACACCACAGCAAAAACCAAAAGAAGACTTATAGAGAACTTCCAGGTAGCTATACAGAATTCTTCTGTCGGATTATTAAAAGATCAGGATCTGATGCAGCAATTCAGCCTATACGAATCGCAAGTCGATCCAAAGACCAACAAAGTTACCTACAATGCTCCTGCAGGAATGAATGACGATAAGGTGATAGCTACTTTACTGGCCTGGAATGCTTATTTAAGGAAAATAACTAAAATGTATAACATCAGATGAAAAAAAAGACCTACACATGGGAAGATGTAACGATCTCTCAATATCATGAGATCGTAGCTATTGCCGATATGAAAATATCCCCTCTGGATAAGACACTGAATTTTTTATCCGTCATGTCGGGCAAAGAAGTAGATTATTACCTCGATCTTCCTCTGGATCAGGTAAAGGAAGAGATCAAGAGTATTGAATTTATTACCCATACCAAAGCACATCCCAGGCTTAAAGATGGGGGTATCTACACCATAGATGAGACCAGGTACAGATTGACCCTCAATGCCAGGCAAATGACAGCCGGTCAATTTATAGATTATGAAAATACCATAGAATCCAATCCCGGTGATATCGCGATGCTATGCGCTGTCTTTTGTGTACCGGATGGTAAAAAATACGGTGAAGGTTATGACCCGCTTGATGTGAAAGAGATATTTTTTAATAAGTTCAAGATGGTAGACGCAATGGGGATAAGTTTTTTTTTTCAAAAGGTATTGCAAACATCATACGTCTATACCCTACGCTATTTGTGCAGGAAGTTGAAGAAAGAGTCAAAAAAGAAGAAGACCGATCCGGAACGGAAGAAAAAAATAAAAGAAGCCATCGGACACATAAGATCAGCTATGTCTGGGAGCGAATCATCAAGCAGATCATAGGCTACACCCATCTCAATAAATATCAGGTTTTTGACATGAATGTGATTGAGTTTTTCAATGATACCACATTCTGCAAATTCGAAATAATGGAACACAACAAAAGACAGCAGGAAAAGATGAATCACTTAAAAAAAGGGAGGAGGCGTTGAGTATGAAAGAAGACGAGAAAATAGATAAAGTACTCACCGAATGGGCCGAAATAGTTTGTGAAACATACAAAGAGAAAATAAGAGAATTATTCCCACACACTTAGATCTATGACAGTGCTTCTTATGGCCTCAAAGAGGAAGGAGGAGAAAAAATCGCATACCTTCTCCTCAGAGATTACTGGAAATATATCGAATCCGGCAGGAAACCCGGTTCTTTCCCTCCGGTAAGCGTAATGGAGGAATGGATAAAAAAAAGAAATATAGCCCCGCAACCCTACACCCTTCCCGGTGGGAAACAGAAAATCCCTACCAACAATCAGATTGCTTTCCTGATTGGCAGAAGGATAGCAAGAGAAGGAATAAAAATGCATCCCTTCCTATACGAAACCATGAATGAACAGCAATCTGCATTGTTGACATCTTTACTGGAAGCTCTTAAAGAGCAAATTACAGAAGAAATAAATAAGAGCTTAACACTTAAATAATAAAATATGCACACTTGCGGTTATCCGATATATCACACGATCAGCTTCACCGGCGAAGGGTATACAGATTATACCATCACCCTGAACGGAGCTACTATATACACCGGTAGGGTTTATCCTTTCTCTTCCGGTGGATCAGTAGATATTGATATTTCAAAAATATGCAGAGAATATCTGGACACATCTTTCGAAAATAGTCCAAACCTCAACGGTGTTTCTTCTGATGCAGTAGGTATTTTCGCAGTAAACGGCACTTCCTATCAGATTTGCTATAACTACAACACAGATTATATACTGGATATACCCACGGGAACAGTACTGAATGAACCATTAACGGACTATGTGGATACCAGACAATATATAGGTGTTTCTACACTGACAGGCTCGGGAATAACCGCAAGCCATACAAAGCCCTCCGGAGCAATAGGTGAGACAATAACTATCGGCGATTATGAGTTTGAGATCTTACCTGAATGCAACAGCAGATATGCCCTATATTATGTAAATAAGAATGGTGGATTGGACTACTTGATATGTAACGGTAAAGCCATTGATAAATACAATGCGAAAAGAACAGATGCTACCCTGTACACCGATCAGACAAACAGTATGTTATTCGCAAACACCCACACCAATCAATACATATACAAACAGTATGAACTCAACACGGGTTATATCAGTGAAGACAGAGCGCAAAACATAGATCATCTTATCTATTCCCCCAAAGTCTGGTTACACAATCTACAGGATGACTCCATCACCTCCTGCCTGATCAATGACAACAACTACTCCGTGAAGAGATTCAAGAATAATGGTCTGATCAACTATACCATCAACGTCACACAAAGTCAACACTTTATAAGAAAATAACATGCCATACCTAAAAGAAGTCGATCTGCAAATAGAGGTTAAGAAGGTGTATACTTCTTTGGACTTAGACAACTCCATCAACCTGGGAATTAATTACCAGTTATCAGATCTGACAAATCCAACTGCCGTAAAAGTACCTTATTCGGCACAGATAAGTATTCCAAAAACCAAACGAAACGTTCAGATCTTTGCAAACATAGGTATCGACTCTACAGCTAAGATCATTGATCCGATCAGTCTGATAAATTTCAGGTTATATATAAACGAAAGTATCTTTCAGATAGGATATATAAGTATCGAAGAGGTCGATATTGAAGAAAACGGTAACTATAAAATAAGATTATACGGTAGCTTAGGCGATTATTTTTACAAATTAACAGAGTGGAAGTTGTCCGAACTCCCCATTGATTGCGACCACTACATAAATAAAGACAGCCTGTGGGAAACGTTCGACAACGATACACTACCATACGGGTATGCGCTGACTTACCAGGGCGAATATGAAAAATTCGATAACGACAAAGTAGATACAGGCAGCGAAATCACAGAAGCCACCTGGACCGGAGGCTCAGGCACATTTATCAATGTGGACTTAGATGAACACAAGCGCAACAGTACCAATATCTCGGGGGAATATAGATCTTATTATCAGAAACCTACGCTGCGCTTGAAATCAATTACAGAAGCTATTGTTGAAAAATCCATAGAAGAAGGATACGATGTCACTCTGGATGATGCATTTTTTAGTGAAGACAATCCTTATTACAACGACATTTGGCTACTGTGCAACAACTATGAAGTAGGTAACATTCCCGGAGGCTATGGATATACCATTAGTGAGTTTGGTGACGACGGAACAAAAAGAACAGAGAGTGTTTTAAAAATCCAGGAAAATAACGCTGTTGACATTTACAATGAAGAAATACCTGCAAGCAGATTTATATCCACAACAGATAGCTCTTCAATATCTCCTGTGGTGGCTATATCGGAAATTATAACTTTACAACCTGGTGAGACCCTTATTGCAAAACTCTTCACTAAAATGATCGCTACATTTTACGATGACAGCAAAGACGATCAGCGTTACAGATATAAAAATACCGACTTAAATGTCAATCTGAATATAGTAGATATGGCCACGGGACAAGTCGTAAACGATGTTACCACGACAAATGCCGCGGCAGACAGCCTTGTAGGTGGCAGGAAATTCAATAGCAACAATGTTGGAAAGAAAAGACCATCTAACCGTGATAATAAATATTTTGGAGAACAGAATTTCGCATACGATAAACCGGTCGACAGAGTTGAATATGTATGCGATTGTGATACAAAATGGGCCTATCATCAAACCTATACAGCAACCTCAGAAATAAATGTACGAATCGTTTTAGCTATCTCCGGCAATACATGGTGGCGTGCCAATAAAAATCCGACAAGAAAATACGGAGTAGCTTTTAAAATACTGGATGGAAGTTCCATCCAGATTAGGGGAAAAGTCTCTGAAAATGATGACAGAAAAGGTGCTTATAAAACATACGAACAGATCATCGGTAATGAATATTCATGTTTTGATCTGCTATTGTCTTATTGCAAATTGTTTGGTTTGTTCTTTAAAGTAGATGACGCAACCCATGCCATATCCATATTACTCAAGGATAATTATTATACGGGAGAGTTTATAGACTGGACAGCAAAAATAGACAGAAGCAAAGAATTCTCATTGGTACCGTTGGCACTCAGTTTTCAAAAAGGGGTTTTTAAATACAATGATCTGGATACAAAATACGAAGAACTCTATAAAGCAGGTACTTCCGTAAGTTATGGATCATTTACTACACATACAGGCTATGAGTTAGACAATTCAGAACATAATTATCTGGATGGAACTATTTTTGACAATTGTATCATTGCTACGGATTATTCCAAATATTTTTCAGGCAGAAAACCGGAAGCATTTAAAGACAATAAAGAATTACCTCATTTGCAAACAAGCGACGGTAGTAAAGTAGAATTAAACGGGTATATACTTTTATTCAGAGAAAGGGAACCTTATAAATTAGATAAAAAAATTGCGTTAAGTGACGATACAGATACAATGTCTGCTTATGGCACCATCTGTTGGACGGATGACAAAAACCATATCGACTTTATAGACTCCATCCCTCACTACGTAAGGACCATTAGAAAAGATGAAAATAATTATTATTCATTAAATTTCGGGAAACCCTCCATATCCTATAGTGACAGTGAAAAAGATCCGCGGGACAATGCGGGAATATACTCCAGATACTGGCGTTCCTACCTGAACGACAGATTAGATGGGAATTGTAAATTACTGACCTGCTATGTATTTATACAGCCATCTGATCTACAAAACGATTTGTTAGCCAAATTCATCTATATCAATCATACCATATGGGTCATAGATCAAATATACAATTTTAATCCACTCTCATCAGAACCGACCAAAGTCAGGCTGGTAAAGGTCAAAGATATCAATAATTACCTGGATCATGCCAACTTATCGGAGACTTTTTCTGTATCCTATAATGGACAAGTTCTCTATGATAATACCGTCGGCAGTGCACCGGAATCCATAGTTTTAGATAATATCATATCAAGCATCACACTTGATATAGAAAGTACTACCAGTTGGAACGCATCCAGTAGTGTTTCCTTCTCACCAACTTCAGGTGATGAAGGTAGTGTTCCCATGACTGTAACGATTCCTATTTCCGTAAATAGTTCATCAATTACCTATACCTATGGCAATAATAACAAAGTTTCTATTCCGATTATAAGGCAAACTTTAGTGCAGGTTACAGCAAGAACAGAGAATGGCCTCACTACTCTGATCAATGGGCTGAGCTCTCCGCAACAGATCGCCATCGGAAGTACGGCCACATTCAGTGCAACAGGTACCACTGAATTCTTATACTGGATGATCAATGGGCAGACCTATACCAATCAGGTGACGACCCTTACTGTCACCGGCCCTACAACAGCAATAGCCTATTTCATGGCTTCTGGTCAGATCAAACTGTATTGTGACGACCCCTATACCATTGTAAACGGAGTAACCAAAACAAATAACTACTGGATACTGACTATTGACCAGAGTTATGCATTTAGTAATAATCAATCAGAATTTAGCGGTTTCCGGTTTGGTGAGGATAAACAGTTTTCAGGACAGGGATACAGGAAGATACTCAATTCAGACAATTATGTAACAGTATATTACAACCAGTTATTGCTCAATCTGAGCATCACCAATCACTCAAAAGATCATGCTTTTGATAGTTCTCACTTATTTTTAGGAGATCCCGAAAAAAGTACAGATGAACTTTATGAACTGGATTTTGACGAAATTCCCCCTACAGCGACCCACCTTGCCTGTATGTCGGGAGAGGCGGGAGATAAAATCATCTGCGAGAGATACGAATACCATTACCCTGTCATTTCGCCCTCCTCACTCCCCGAAACAAAGCTGACGAATGTTACGATTGATGCCTATCCGGTAGGTTGGGAAGGAGATCAGCACATTGTACTTGAAGAAGGTGGCGCGGAAACATTGACACGGACTGTGTATGGTCCGGTGAGTTACACCCTCACCACAGAAGGAGGGGTTAGCGTAGAACCGACATCCGGTAGTTCAGATATGGAAGTCGAAATAGAGATAGACTTTAGTGGAGGCACTAAGTATATCTACCAAAATATCGGTGAATTCGTTTATACACTCACCATTGTACAGCCCTCTATCAAAGCGATCGGTTGGCTGGGAGATGGAACTGTTATACTCAACGTAAATGTAGAAAGAGATGTTACAGAATATGAAACTATATTCTACAACAACGGCGCTACCATCGTAGTAGATGAAGAGTTGACAACAGGAGAGCAACAGATCGATGAAGACAACAGCCAATACTACGAAGTCACTGCTACTTTTGAACCCAATATAGAGATCTATCCGATTACCCGGACATTTACGATCCAATGTAACGGCAACCCGTATACCCTGAACATCACACAAGGGGCAGGTGAAATTCCGGAAGGTACCTACTGGGGGCAAACTCCGGATGAGAACAATACCGTGACAGGGGCATTGACAGGGGCAGACGGATTAACTCCCAGTGTATCCTGCAACTTCGATATTGGTTCTGAAGCATTGAAATACAACAATGGGTACTTCTGTGATACCGTGAAAGCAGATACATTCAAGGGCAAAATGTCGGGTAAATTAATTGTCGAACTGAGTGCTACCCAACAATCCGTATATGATGGTAGTGAGAATATAACCATTCATATACCTAAATTAGACAATTGGGAAACTTATACGGTATCCGGTCAATATACAAGATCAAGTGATCAATCAGGTTATGGTAACATTACTGTCAGATGGTATTTAACAGTACGTATCAACAAAACATTAAGAGTATTCACAGCCACCTTCAGAGTGCCTTCTGATTTTGCTTATCTTGATTATTCCACTGCTTACAATATTACCAATACAACAACCTCAACAAATACATGGGATCATATTAAATCACAGGTAAATGATATCTCTCTATATACATCCTTCAGTCCTGGTACACCTGATTATGCATCCCATAACCGTAACATAAACATCCTATTTGACTCAGATGGTATTTGGTTACATGGTAGATCATTAACCGATTTTACTGGGGCCGGTACATCTAACAGATATTATACCTGGTCAGGGTATGTTGAACCTCAATAACACTACACAAAGTAATGATAAGTAAAAATACAACTAAAAAATTACTTACAACTATTATTTTATATGGCAGAAATAGAAGAAATTAAAATAGCTGTAGTCTGTAATACAACCCAGGCAAACAATAGTATCAGATCACTTAAAGAGGAGATTGGTGAATGTACAACCGCGATCTCCGGTCTGACAACCGCGGCCGGTTCCTGTAGCACCGCTTTAGATCAACTGGCAGCAGCACAGGAAAGACTTAATGAAGTAAACGAGGAGGCAGAAACCGCAACCGCTAACCTAACCGATGCACATGAAGAATTAGAAGAAGCAATTGGCGATATTATCAAAGGATTCAATGCTTTTAAGTCTGCATCCGCTTTATTAGGTATTGAAAACGAAGCACTCAATTCGACATTGGACAAACTACAAGCCGGTCTGGAGTTAGTTCCACAACTCACTGCGATCACAAACGGGATCGGGGCAGTCCAAACAGCTTTCAGTGCTTTCGGCAGAATACTATCCGGCCATCCAATCTTTGTATTAGCGGCGGTAATAACTGGCATCACAACAGCGATGGTTTACATGATAGACTATTCCAGTAATTTATTATCTGGTGTAGATGATTTAAAAGAAGGCCATCAGGATTATGTGGATACATTACAAACACAGCAGGACGAACAGGAGTTCCTGATCCGTAAAATGAAGGCACAAGGAGATTCACAAAAAGATGTAATTGCTGCTAACAGAGAATTTACTCAACAAACCCTTGATGATGTAGGGAAAAGAGTCAAAGCGATCAATGCGGAAATAGAGGTTTTAAAAGCTCAGACATCCTGGTGCAACTTTGCCAAGAAAAAAAGATTGAAAGAACTGGAAAGTCAGTCCGAAGAGTTAACTCAACTATTCGAACAAACGAATGAGAAGTTAATTCAGCTGGATAAAGATTATGAAATTGCTGAGATCAAAGAAAATGCCGAAAAGAAAAAAAACCGGAAAGCAAACGCCAAAAGGGAAAAAGAAAGAGAAGAAAAACACAAAAAAGAATTGCTGGAAGCAGATAAAAACCTACACAAGCAACGTACAGACCAATCCATAGCCTACCAGAAGCAGATATTATCCGATGATAAACTTATCTCATTTATTGAAGCACAGATCAAAGCAAATGATGATCTGATCGAAAGCTACAACAAAGTGATCAACGACCCGGAAGCCTCCATAGAAGCAAAAATAGAGGCAACTAACAGGTTAATGGAAGCCGAAAGAGAAAGTCAGGCATTAAATGAAGAATTACTGGCCACAGAAAAACAGGCAAACGAAGACAGGATACAATTTGAAAAAGAATTAAGGATAGCGCAGGGATTTGACGGAGATCTATCTCAGGAGGAATTAGAAGAACTTAAAAAGAAAGAAACAGAAGAAGAAATTGCCAGGCTGCATGACATTGCCTACAATACTACTCTGTCCTATGAAGAAAGAGCCAAAGCTTTAGTAGAGTATAATAAACTTCGTGACGAGCAGAGAAAAGAACAACAGAAAGAAGAAGAGGAAGAAGTAGAAAGACAAGAAGAATTCGAAAATGAAAAACTCGAACTCAGGTCTTCCTTTTTAAGTGAAGCTTCAGAAATGTTGGGAGAACATACAGTGGCCGGCAAAGCAGCTGCGGTCGCGGCTGCAACAATTGATACATATAAAGCAGGAACTTTGGCCTTAGCTTCCTCACCCCCTCCCTTTAGCTATGTTGCGCTGGCCACCACTATAGCCACCGGATTGGCTACAGTAAAGAACATACTTTCTACAAAAGTACCCAATGCCACTGACACCACATCTGCCGCCAGTGCCTCGGTAGCTCTGCCAAGCATGCCGGAAAATATGGGAGAAATAGTAGAGACACACAACAACATGGATAGCTACGACCAGGAATTCTTAAACAGCAACAGAGCCGTGCTCGTGGTGGAAAATTTCAATTCAGTAGACAGCCGGATCAACGTAGCGGAGAGCAAAGCAACCTATTAAATGTACTGAAAAAGAAGTAAGGTATATTTTTATAGAAAACAACCCGATGTACAGAATACCCATCTACACACTAAGTATCGACACCATGAAAGAGGAATATGGTGTGTCTGTAATGTCTTTTGTGAAAGACCCTGCGGTAGGCAAGAACTTTATCACTCTTTGCGAAGAAAGCACCATTATGAAGCTCTCCGTAAATGAAGAAAAAAGAATTGTCACAGGGGTCGCGTTACGGGCAGATTATCCCATATACAGACAAACGCGGGAGGGAAAAGAATTCTACTTCACCATCTCTCCGGACGAAATGCAGAATATCGTACAAAAGTTCATGCAGGAGAAAAGGGGGGACTCGGTAAATATCGAACATGGGTCGGATGCCCATGTCGACGGAGTTTTCCTGATCGAGTCTTTCCTCCTTTCCGGGCAACACAAACTGGCCTATCCCGAATTCAGGGATGTAGAGAACGGCAGCTGGATGGTTAGTTACAAAGTAAACAACCCCGATGTGTGGGATGCTGTTAAGAACGGTTCTTTAAAAGGTTTCTCCGTTGAGATAACAGGCGACCTCCATGAACAGACCAAACAGGAATTATCACGGCACAGAAGACTATTTGAATTATTAATCTTATTAGACTAGTATGAAGTTAAAAACAAAAATCGCTTTAAAATTAGCAAAAGAGTTGAGGCTGAATCTCTCCAGTGTACAACTCGACGACATCACCCTCGAGTATATGGAAGAGGGTAATCTCCGGGAAGGTTACGAAGTTTTTGTTACTGATGAAGAAGGAGCTTTTATTTTGCCGGAAGACGGTGAATATGCCTACGGTGAAAAAACGGTTGTAATCGAATCAGGTATTGTAATATCCATAAATGAAAATGAAAAACAGGAATTAAAGAAAAAAAGGCAAAAAGAAAAAAAAAGATCCCGACTCCGTACAACTCTCGGCAACACAGATCAAGGCAATAGCAAATGTCGTTGCGGAAATGTCTGTAAACAATGAAAAAGAAGCAATCAAACAACTCAGAAGTGAACTGGCAAAAGTAAATGAAAAGCTGCGACTTACCTCCGCCGGTAAGTTCGAACACCCTACTCCTTCCCTGGATACGGAAGGCAAAAGAGAATCTCAATTATCTAAATTCGGCCTTTAAAAAAAACAATTCAAGAACAACATGGCAATAAACATTCGCTCCTTAGAGGAACTTCCCGGACTTTCTCCGGATCTGGTAACAAGAAAAGTATATGAAGATACCATCCTCAATCGATTTGGTATCGAAGTGATGGAGGGTGCCACCCCGGGGCCCTACCGGATCAGGATCTTCGATCCGGTAGCCCATCTCTCCAAATGCTGTCAGCCCTACAACGGCGACTCCAACATCACTGAAAAAGATGTAGAGGTGATCTGTTTCAAAGACGGACAGACTTACTGCGAAGAAGACCTGGCCCGTGTGATCAGAAATACAGACTTCCGGTTCACCGCGGGTAAGGAATCGGCAGGATCCCTGGAAATGGCCATCACAGAAGGACAGTTGGCCACCTTCTTGGAAGCAGTAGACAAAATGGTGTTCCAGGGTGATAAAACCTCTGTAGAGCCCAACCTGAACCTATACGACGGATTGCTCAAGCAGGCAGAAGCAGACGGCTGCCGGATCACAGCAGATAGCGGCAGCATCTACGATGCGATGGTCGCCGGATTCCTCGCTCTCCCCGAAGACGCGTTGAAGATGGGTACGGTCGCTATCTTCGTTCCCGAACGTTACGGTGCCCTGTACTGACTGGCGTTGACACGTCTGCGACTGCTGATAGCCAACTCACAGGATGATCTGAATCTTCCGGGACTTGAGAACGATGTAGTGGTGATCCCGACACGTGGTCTCACCGGTACCAATAAGATCCTGGTCACTCCATTGAGGAACATACGTTACCTTACCAACAAAAAACAGGATCTCAACACCTTCCAGTGGAAATATGTAGTCGACAAAGACGGTGACTATTACATCTGGAGAGTCAAATCCATTTATGGCATCACACTGGTCTTCGACGATTGGTCCGTGATCGTAGAGGTGGATCCGTGCGTACTGACCAACCCGATCGCCATCGATGTAAATATCGTCACCACGGGGGTAAGCACACAGCCAGCTTCTCTCTCAACCAAAGTTTCAACCACTAAAAAATCTTGATCATGGGATGTTGCGTTTCATTACAGGGAATCATCCGGGACTGTGAAAACGGTATCGGTGGTATCAGAAGAGCCTGGGGAGTCTGCTTTGACAAAGTCGGTAAGCCCACGGTAACAAATAATAAGATCTCCGCGATCTCCAATCCGAGCGAGTGGGAAGAGTTTGAATTCAGAAAACAAACAGGTTCAGTCACCACCACCATCACCCGGGAAGATGCAAACGGTAGCCTCTATTTCGAGAGTGCGATCGTATTGCAATTCTCCAAACAAGAGACTGTAAAAAGGATCGAAATCAACGCAATTGCCGCGGGAGATACAGCATGGATCATACAGGACAACAACGATGTGTACTGGTATTTCGGATTTGACTATGCGGTTACCCTTTCAGACGGTACGGCAGAAACCGGCACTTCGTTCGGAGACCTCAACGGATATAGCATCACCCTCAACGACCTGGCCAAACAGATGCCTTACGAGGTGGATGAAACAGCCATGAAAGCGATTTCAGGGTCCGACAACTAATCTATATATAATTGACACACAAGAGAGATGTATCCTCTCTTTTACAAATTAAAACAAAAACAATATGTCTTGCAATTGCAATAAACCACATCACTACCACTACGTACCGGACAAATATGTAGACATTTCCAAAGCACACCCCAAACATTGGGAGGAAGTTCCCGCCCTGATCGGTATGGATCATTGCGGAAAAGTATTCCCGGTATGCAAACCCGAACACGAATTGCCAGAAGAAGACAGGGAAAAACTGGATACTCTCCGGATGGAATGTAAAGGTGAAAAAGCTCTTTTTGATGATGGCAGGTACAAACCTGTATATACCAAAGAAGAGACCGACGGACTGATAGAAAAAACGATTTCCGAGAATGGAGAGTCTATCGAAGCTGCCCTGGAAGATGCAGTGTTCTACGACCCGGAAAACAATATCAGTCCCCGGGAAAACATTGTGCTGGGAAACAACAGACAACTATCCGGTAAAACGGCATCCGGAGGCAGACACAACATCGTATCTGTAAGACCGGACAATTCCCTGGATAGTGGAGATATATCCCTGCGCTACAACATTCATTCACTCTCCCGCCCTACCGTACAGACATTCAACGGTACCGATTACGAAACCAATGACATCGCCTACAAAAAGGAGGTAGACACCGCGCTGGCAAAAGCAGAAGAGGTACAAGCCGGAATGTCCGGATTTACAGAACGTATGGAAGAGGCAGAAGCAACCCTGGAAGGTCTATCCACTTCTGTGTCCGACCTTCAGGAAAAAACAGAAGAAGGATTCACCGCTGTAACTCAGACATTGAGCCAGCTCGACGAAAGAGTAACACAAAACAGTGCGGATATCGCTATCCACTCCGCTGAGATCGAGTCTATCAGAAAGGATATCAACGAGACAGAGCATTTCAGAGGGTATTACGGTACCATTGATGAAGTACTGGCCATCTCCACTCCGAGAACAGGAGACTTTGCCTACAACGCAGAAACCGGGACCAAATGGGTATACAACGGTACCACATGGGCCAATACACATGCTCCTGTTCCGGATCAGACGGTAGATGCCAGCGACTCGGAACCACTGATGGACGGTGAGGCGCATCCGGGAACCTCCAACAAATATGCCCGTGGAGACCACAGACATCCCAATGATGCTACAAAGGCAGACAAAACCGACCTGAGCGACTATCTTCCTCTGGCAGGAAACAGCCAGGCCTCCCGAATGACAGGTGATCAGTGGATATCTACAGGTAGCAAGATCAGATTCTCCAATTCCGGCAATTCGTATATCGGACAAGACGAAGATACCCATACCACCGAACTGTGTGGCAATGGTGCCGGTGGGATAGATATTGTCTCTGCCAACGGAACGATCAAAGCCAATGGCGAAGAGTTGGTTACCTACAATACCAACGGCTATATAAACGCCCAAGGAGATATTCTGTTAAAGAATAACAAGAAACTTTTCGGTACAGATACAGAAGGCGAAGTGTACAACCTCGCCATGATCAACCGTTGGGGCATCGTGGATTTCGGTTCTGCCTCCATGCCAATGAACTTCACAGCAAATTCCCGCCCGACAGTCCAACTCTCCGGTGAGACAGGTAGTGAAGCGCATCCGATCGCATTCGTAGAAGATATCATCAACTTCAGCGAATCGGCACAGGATCAATTCGACGCACTCAGCAAATCCGTCTCCAGAAATACATCGGACATTGCGGTCAACAGTTCGGATATCGAATCTATTTTCGAAAAGTTAGCTGCTACAGATCACTTCCGGGGCTACTACGCTACAACCAATGAGATTACCTCTATCGCCGATCCCCAAGCTGGAGATTTTGCTTTCAATGCCCAGACCGGCACCAAGTGGATATACAACGGTTCCACATGGGCAGACACAGAAGATATGATTCCGGATCAGACCGTAGAAGCCTACGAAGGTCTTCCCCTGGTAGATGACGAAGCCTCGGCAGGTAGCGTCAACCAGTATGCCAGAGGAGATCACAGACACCCCACAGACACCACCCGTGCAAGTGCGGTCGAACTGGCACAGACCAACAGCAAGATTGATGATCTGGACGAAGCACTGGATAAATTTACCGCTACCAACGAACAGGAGATGAGTTCCATGAAAGAGGCCATTGAAGACAATACAGACAAGATAATATCTGTTTTGCCCCGCCTTTCCCAGGTAGAGTCAACTGTCGAAGCACAAGGCGAACTGATCTCACAGAACAGCGCCGATATTGCAGTCCATGGTTCGGACATAGAATCTATCTTCGAAAAACTGACTCATACAGTTCATTTCAGAGGGTACTATGCCACTACGAACGAGATCACATCCATCAGCAACCCGAGCACAGGAGATTTCGCTTTCAATGCCCAGACCGGCACCAAGTGGATATACAACGGTTCCACATGGGCAGACACAGAAGATATGATTCCGGATCAGACCGTAGAAGCCTACGAAGGTCTTCCCCTGGTAGATGACGAAGCCTCGGCAGGTAGCGTCAACCAGTATGCCAGAGGAGATCACAGACACCCCACAGACACCACTCGCGCAAGTGCTGTCGAACTGGCACAGGCTACTGAACGGATCAATGCTCTCGACGATACACTGGAAGAGTTTGTCACCGCCAATGAACAGGAAGTAAATTCTATCTGGGATACGATAGATAGTAACGTAAGTGATATTGCCTCCATCCTACCGCGCGTTTCGGAAGTAGAATCGGATCTCAATGCGCAGAAGTCGGATCTGGAAAGACAAAACGATCTGATCTCGAAAAATACCTCCGATATTGTCCTCAACAGTTCGGATATAGAATCCATTCTGGGAAGATTAGCTATTACAGAGCATTTCAGGGGGTACTATGCCACTACCAATGAGATCACATCTATTGACTAGGCAAGTACTGGAGATTTTACCTTCAACGCGCAGACAGGCACCAAATGGGCATACAACGGCACTACCTGGGCAGACACGGAAGACATCATTCCGGATCAGACTGTAGAAGGCTACGATGGACTTCCGTTGATGGACGACGACGCATCAGCTGGCAATGTGAATCAATATGCCAGAGGAGATCATCGTCACCCGACCGACATTACCCGTGCAAGCGCAGCAGATCTGATACTGGCCAATAACAAGATCAACGATCTGGACGAAGCGCTGGATGAATTTGTCGCAACCAATCAGATGGAATTAAATGCCATGCAGGATGCGATCAACGCACAAGGCGATCTCATCTCGAAAAACAATTCGGAGATTGCCATCAACAGTTCGGATATCGAATCTATTTTTGAGAAACTGACCCATACGGAACATTTCCGGGGCTACTATGCTACTACAAACGAGATCACTTCCATCAGCAATCCGAGTGCGGGAGACTTTGCCTACAATGCGCAGACAGGTACCAAATGGGCATACAACGGCACTACCTGGGCAGACACGGAAGACATCATTCCGGATCAGACCGTAGCGGCATACGATGGACTTCCCCTGGTGGATAGCGAAGCTTCGGCAGGTAGCATCAGCCAATATGCCAGAGGAGACCACCGCCATCCGACCGATACTACCCGTGCTAGTGTTGCCCAACTGGGGCAGGCTATGGACCGGATCGATAACCTGGACGAAGCTTTCGAAGAATTTGTCATAGCCAATCAGCAGGAACAGCAATACATAAACGCGGCTATCGATGGTAATGCAAACAACATCGCGTCCATGATGCCACGTCTTTCGAACATAGAATCAGAAGTTGATGATTTGCAGGCTCAGGCAGACGAGACAGAAACAGCTGTCAATAGATTAGCTACTGATCTGGTCGAGTTGGACGAAAGGGTAACAGTAAATGAGAGTGACATTGCTTCGCTCTACCATAAATTCCTGGAAAACGAGAACTTCAAGGGATATTATCTGACCACGATCGAAGTTACACAGATCCATGCAACCTCCGGCGATTTCGCATGGAATGCCGAGACAGGAACAGTCTGGGTATACGACGGCAATGTGCTGTCCTGGACAGACAGTCTGGGTGCCATTCCTTCCGACGCGGTTCCCGCATCGGATCTGTTGCCGCTGGTCGACGGAGAAGCAAGTGCCGGAGAATCCACGACCTACGCAAGAGGAGATCACAGACACCCCACAGATGAAACACGGGCAGCACTGTCCGATATCCCGACTGCCGTGTCACAACTGGCAAACGACAGCGGATTCATAACGTCAGCCGCTCTGGATGGGTATATAACCGATTCGTCTCTGGCTACTACATTGAACGACTATGCCAAAGCAGACGCATTTCATGAATTGGAAGGCCGTGTAAAAGGAGTGGAAAACAGCCTGGAAACAAAAGCAGAGATCTCTGACATTCCAACCGCCGTTTCGCAACTGACCAACGACAGTGGATTCATCACACCAGCGGACCTTACAGAGTATATTACAGATGCAGATCTTTCGGACTATGCCAGAGTAGAAACTGTATCTGCACTGGACAGCCGCATGGAGGAAGTGGAAAGCAATCTGGAAAACAAAGCTGAGATCTCCGATATCCCAACGGTTGTTTCACAGTTGACCAACGATAGCGGATTTATCACCTCAGTCGATCTGGATGAGTACGTGACCGACTCTTCACTTACAACAATACTCAATGACTATGCCAAAACGGATACTGTAGCAGAGTTGAGCAGCAGTGTAGAAGAAATGGCAGCCAGCCTCGAGTCTAAAGCAGAAAGATCTGATATCCCAACCGCCGTGTCACAATTGGCCAACGACAGCGAGTTCATCACTTCTACAGATCTGGATAACTATGCCAAAACAGAAATTGTGGAGGAACTGGATAGCCGTGTAGAAGGAGTGGAAAACAGTCTGACATCCAAAGCAAACACATCTGATATCCCAACCGCCGTGTCACAATTGACAAACGATAGCGGTTTCATCACT
>JAJQDI010000016.1:0-19720 GCA_021202275.1 Bacteroides sp. | reverse complement strand
ATCTGATATCCCAACCGCCGTGTCACAATTGACAAACGATAGCGGTTTCATCACTTCGGTTGATATGGATGGTTATGTTACAGATTCATCTCTTGCTACCACACTGAACGACTATGCCAAAGCAGAAATCGTTGAAGAAATAGCAAGCAGTCTGGAAAACAAAGCGGATATTTCTGATATCCCGGCCGCAGTGTCGCAATTGAACAACGACAGTGGATTCATCACATCTGCAGACCTGACAGAGTACATTACGGATTTAGATCTTTCGGGCTATGCCAAAATAGAAACTGTATCTGGACTGGAGAGCCGTGTGGAAGAGGTGGAAAACAATCTGGAAAACAAAGCCGAGATCTCCGATATACCGACCGCAGTTTCGCAACTGGCCAACGACAGTGGGTTTATCAGCTCGGTTAATATGGAAGGTTACGTGACAGACACCTCACTTGCTACCACACTGAACGACTACGTAAAAGTGGAAATTGTCGAAGAAATAGCAAGTAGCCTGGAGTCCAAAGCGGATATTTCAGACATTCCGACCGCTGTTTCACAACTGACTAATGACAGTGCGTTCATTACTTCTGTTGCTCTGACAGATTATGTGACAAACACGGATCTGAGCACGACACTCAATACCTACGCTAAGACAGAGAGTGTTACAACAGTCAATAGTCGTGTGGAAGAAGTAGAAAACAGTCTTTCGGGATATGCAACCACAGGTACCGTTTCTGCACTCACAACCCGTGTAACAACCGCGGAATCCAGACTGGATAGCATGTTCAGACAGGTTGCACTGTCGGAAGCGGAATTTGAAGCTTTGGAGACCAAAGATCCAAATACCATCTACTACATCCGGGAGTGATATCCTTTATACAGATAAACACATAAAATATCTGTTCAGGCAATGGCAAGGTTACCAAAGTTTATATTGGCAGATTTCTCGTATTCCAGACCAGAAGGAAACCCTTGAATATAGCATACGGAACCCACGATAAAGACCGCGGTACCCTTTCCTTGCCACTCCCTACTCTCTTCCCTCAGCAACAGATCAGGAAGATGGAATAATAAAAATCCCCCATAGTGTGGTGATACATACCTATGGGAGATATATTAAAAAGTAAACAGATGATATACATTACAGGAAATGAAAAAATACTGTTGATCCCACGAATAGACAGATGTAAGAACGATCTGTGCAATATCTATCAGTTACTGCTTCAGAACAAATCGACCAAGGAAATAACAATCTTCCAACTACCTGATTATTATTACGGGCATCCAGTCTATTATGGGTTCAAGATCCATCTGCCCGACTGGATCGGATACGGCGAATATGACCTGCTCCTCCTATCGGATGAAAACTGGGACGGCAAAGACATCAACCCGGATAACCCCAGAAATACCATACGGTATACCGACAAAGGAGCTATCTCCGCCAACGATATGCTTATCGTTGTCAACGGTCTCCTTCTGGTAACCAAACACTTCAAAGGCAGATGGGTAGACGCAACCGGAAATGAAGTGGAGGGAAACAAATGTTCATTCACCGTAGACTCCGAAAGCAAAGACGAAAGATTGACAGGCGAGACATTCAGATGCCTGGATATCATCCATACGGATATCCTGAAATACAAACACGAGTATAAGCATTCTTCCTACGTAGAACCCAGATTGCACAAATCAAGAGGTAATTACAAAGAATACAGACGCAATGGACAATAAAAAAAACAAAAATAAGGCACAGAAAATAGCTCTTTCTATCCTGGAAAGAAAAACGTATGTTCCTGTAGACAGTACAGAGTACTATTCAAGTGGCAAGGACTATGTTTCGTGGGGCAATGACAACCGATATCCAAGCTATCTGTGGGATAGCTACATGCAATGCAGTACCCTCCAGTCCGTCATCAACGGTTGCTCAGATTTCACATTTGGCAACGGAATAGAGAATCAGACAGGGATCGTCCAGGAGAATGAATTCGGAGATACCATTGCCGATATCGTGGATAAGATCATCCTCGACAGGTGGATCTTCGGCGGTTTTGCCATCCAGGTCAAATACAATATCCTGGGTACCATCATCGGCCTGTCCTACATAGATATGCGCAAGTGCAGGGTATCTACCTGCGGCAAATGGGTATTTGTACACGACAAGTGGTACGGATGGGGCACAAACCGGTACAACCGGTTCCACTCCTTCAATCCCGGAACAGGAGCTGAGAATGGTGTACAGATCTTTTTCTACAGAGGTGCCAAGACAAGAGGTGTGTATCCGGTACCCGACTACTCGGCCTCCCTGATCAGTGCAGAGATACAGACCAAGATCCAGCAGTTCAACTACAACGAGCTGGACAATAACTTTGCCGGAACCGGTGTCATCAACTTCAACAACGGTGTTCCGGAAGAAGAGGTACAGGAGAAGATAGAAAAGAAGATGAACCACAAGTTTGCCGGTTTCAACAATGCGGGCCGCTTCCTGGTCTCCTTCAACGACAGTAAGGAAAACGAAATGACCATCTGCCGCCTGGATACCGACGACCTGCCGGAACGATACAGTCAGACCTACGAGACCAGCCGCGCCGATATATTTATTTCCCTACGGGCTCATCCCCAATTGTTTGGAATGACGGTAAATACCGGATTTGCCAACATCGAGTACGTAGATGCGTTCAATCTCCTCAACGAGACACATATCAAGAAGAAACAGGAAGAGATCCGGAGAGTATTCGCGAAGATCTTCTCCCGGGAAGATGCGATTGTATTTAAACCTTTTAATCCCCTACCGACCCATGGATCATAAACTTGCACACCTGTTCAACTGGGATCATACCCATTTCACCCCCAACAATATATTGCTGGCAGAGATCGAGACCATCAAACGCGAAAGCTATCTGGATGACAATGTCTCCAACGAATCCATCCGTACCGCCATGGTATATATTCAGGATACGATCGTGGAGAGAGTGACCGGCAGTTGCCTGATGAACCAGTTGAAGATCCTGATCGACTGCGGCGAGATCAACGCACGTGACTTCTTCCGGTACAACCAGCTGTTGGACGCGTATATTTTCCCGATCCTGGTCAATGGTGTGCAGTCGGAACTCACCATCCATCTGACCTTCAAAGAGAGGAATCAGGGTGTGGTCCGCAACAACGATACAGAGCTGCAATACCCGGTCCTGAACGAGATCAAACACGTGGAAAACAAATACCGGATGAAGACGGATTTCTATATCAACCGGGCAGTCAAATGGCTCCGAAGCAACAGCTGCCATTTTGCGGAACTATGTGGCTATTGTTTCTGCTGCGACTGCGATGCGGCTCCCTTCAACACTCCCTATCACATAGGGATCAATTTAAAGACCCACTCCAATAAAAAGTACGTCTATGATAAAAGGTCTTAATCTTTATGAGGTACAGAAAGCCATACGTCTGGTATTCGAGTCTCATCCGCTTGTCAACGACTTCCTGATCAATAAGTACAGGCTCAACGATACAGACGATATGAAGTATCCGGGGGTGGTATTTACCGTCAACTCCATCACCCGCAACGACAGTGTGCTCAAACTGGATACAAACCTGCTGTATGCAGACCGTCTGACAGATAGCCGGGACAACGAGATACAGATACAATCCACCGGTACCACCGTCCTGATGGAATGTCTCAATGTATTCTACGAACATACGGATATAGCCGTCACCCAGGGATATGTGATGACTCCATTCACCGAACAGTTTGCAGACAACACAGCCGGCATCGTGACACATATCAGTCTGGAGATCCCCTCCCACCTGCAGGATTGTTATTGGCTGGATACAGAAAGTCTGGAATGCTTCCAAAGATAGCGATATGATTGATAAATTCAACAACGTTCAGCAACTGGCAGGTGCTTCGCTCCTGGGGTTCCTCTCCTTCCTGGCACCCATAAAAGTCTCCTTCATCGTCATCTTTGTAGTGATCGCATTCGACTTTGTCACCGGAGTATGGTCCAGCAGGATCAGCGGCATAAATTTAACATCCAGACGATTAAGGAAATCCATCAAGAAAATGATCGGTTATTTCGAAGTCATCTTTATCCTGTTCATCGTAGAGAAAGGCTTCGATTTCCATTTCGGCACCTATCGGTTCGTCGGTGGTTTCATCTGCTTTATAGAAATTATCTCTATATTGGAAAACACAGCCGTCATCACAGAGAATAAGGTATTCCTCTCTCTTATTAAATTGTTGAGAGGCAAAGCTAAAAATACCTATGGAGAAATAACCGATGAGATACTAAAAGAGAAAAACGAAGAATAGATACCATATGCAGGGAGATCCCTGCACCATATACCCTATATAGAATATGATTTACGTAGACGGGAACATACAGGACATCAGAATAGGAGAGGATCCCATCCATAAAATATACGTAGGAAAAGATCTGGTATGGGAAAAAGACCGGGCCCCCAAGCCTATGATATTGGAATATGAGATCAGGAATCTGACAGATAATACGGTCAAACTACCTTTTACTTATGCCCTTAACAGAACCATCGATTGGGGAGATGGAAAAATAGAGGAAACAAACGTTGCATCTCCTTCTCATACGTACACTACTCCGGGCACATATACCATTAGTATATATGGAGAGATACAAGTTATATCTTCAGTATCAGCTATCACATACAATACTTACAATGATCAATTAAAGAAAATAATTTCCTGGGGAGATGCTTCTCTGAATATCACATCGATGAATTATGCTTTTATTAATTATAGCAGTCTCACCTCTATCGCAGCTGACAAGTATGGAGCGTTCAGCAAAGTAGCAAATTTTGATTTTTGTTTCTCTCATTGCTATGCGTTAACTCAGGTTCCGGAAAAAATGTTTATTAATTGTCTGGCAGCAACAAACTTTAAATATAGTTTTTATGAATGTAAAGGATTAAAAGAGATAGGAAAAGGAGCCTTTACAAATTGTCCGAAACTGACAGATATCAGTTACTGTTTTTATAAATGTAGTGCTTTAAAAACTCTACCTGAGGCATTGTTTATAAACTGTCCCAACCTGACAGACGTCAGTTTTTGTTTTCAAAGTTGCCAGACACTTACTCATATCCCGGAAAATCTGTTTGCAAACTGCCTGAAAGCAACAAACTTCAATGCTTGTTTCCATAGTTGCAAATCATTGACACAAATACCGGAAAAATTATTTGCAAATTGTACAAACGCAACAATTTTTAGTTATTGCTTTTATGATTGTCAGATATTGACTAACATACCTAAAGAGTTGTTTACAAATTGTCTACATGCGACTAATTTCAGCTTTTGTTTCTACAGTTGTAAAGGTTTGACCGGAATACCCAAAGAATTGTTTGCAAATTGTCACAATGCAACAGACTTTAGTCATTGTTTCCGCCTTTGCACTTCTTTGGCTACTATACCCAAAGAATTATTTGCGGATTGTCCCCATGCAACAGACTTTAGTTGGTGCTTTCAGGGTTGTAGAGACTTAGCAATCATTCCGGAGGAGCTATTCAGATACAATCCGGACGTTACAGGGTTTTATTACTGTTTCTATGGATGCACATCTTTGACCGGAGAAACTCCAAAAGATACAGACGCAGGAGAGTTATGGGAGAGAAGAGGAAAACCGGAATATCCAAATGCTATCATTTCTACCGGCTGTTTCATGGACAGCACAGGATTGAGTAATTATTCTCTGATTCCCAGCGGGTGGAAATAGGTTAAACCAAAATGTATATAATCTTTTTTCTCACTTACCTACCCGTACCTCCCATTAGTAATACAGATATTTCATACTTCGCCGCATATTTTTCAGAATTTCTTTATAGAGAAAAGCAATATCCTTTATGTATCACTTTACCTAAAAAGTATATCCTTTTATAAACTAAATATGTAATAATATGATTCACATCAACGGAAACATACAAGACATCACCATCGGCCACCAGCCCATCCGGAACGTATATGCCGGCAACGATCTGGTATGGCAAAAAGAAGCAAGACAAAAGCCACTGATCTTAGAGTATGAACTAACAGATCATTTCACCGTCATACTCCCATTTCCCGATCCCGTTGCCCGTACCATCAACTGGGGAGATGGCCATACAGAAGAGACCAGTGCCTCGGAGCCTACACATACCTACGAGAACGAGGGTACATACATTGTCAAAGTATACGGTGAGATACAAACAATCTCTTCCGACTCCTTTCTATCCTCAGAAATATATACTTCTCAGTTAAGAAGGATATTATCCTGGGGAGATCCGAGTCTGCGCATTACATCCATGAAGTACGCTTTTTCCAACTATACCGGACTCACCTCAGTATCGGCGGATGAATATGGAGCCTTCGGTCTGGTAACGGATTTCAGCTATTGTTTCTGGTCCTGCATCGCCCTGGCCACCATCCCGGCACAGCTCTTTGCGCATGCTTCCGGTGCAACCAGTTTTGCCCGGTGTTTTCGCAATTGCAGCCTTTTATCTATCCTTCCCGAAGGTCTGTTTGAGAACTGTCCGGACGCGACAGATTTCAGCTATTGTTTTACCGGAGCCTGGGCCCTGGCAACAATCCCGGAAAACCTGTTTGCCAATTGTCCGGAGGCCTCTGATCTCTACGCCTGCTTCTACGATTGTAAGGCCCTCACCTCTCTTCCGGAAAGCCTGTTTGCTCACAATCCCCAGATCAGATACTTCAACGAATGTTTTTGCGATTGCAAAGCCTTGACCGGCGAGACTCCCAAAGATCCGGACGGAGGAGAACTCTGGGAAAGAGCCGGAAAAGAGGGATATCCAGGTAGTATTTCTGCCAGCTATTGCTTTGAGAATTGTACGGGCCTGAGCAATTACGACAAGATCCCGGACAACTGGAAGTAATCGATAAAACAAGATATATAGCCCTTTTTCAGCTGGAAGGCTAACCGAATATTTTACGGTTAGCCTGCATTCATTCAACTTTATGATTGCTTTTATCTGCACATTTTCTGACAGGATTCGTCTCCGTCTTTAATTGAAAAGTATATTTTATAATAAAAGCAAACCATGATTTACATAAACGGAAACATACAGGATATTACAATAGGTAATGAACCGATCAGCAACATATACATTGGTCAGGACCTGGTATGGCAAAAAAAAACAAAAGCCACTGATCTTAGAATATGAGATAGAAGATCTGAACAATGCTACCATCCTATTGCCATTCCCTCAGTCTTTTGAAAGAACGATTGACTGGGGAGATAGCACGATAGAACAGACAAATGCTGAATTTCCCTCTCATACGTATACCGAGAAAGGTATATATATCGTTAGAATATATGGCGAAATACAATACATAAATTCTAATGAAATATCCGAAAATTACAATAAAAAGTTAAAAAAAGTGATTTCATGGGGAGACTCTACATCCAACTTAATATCTATGGAATATGCTTTTTATCAATGTATGAATCTATCTTCTATTCCGACTGATAGACATGGAGCATTCCGTCAAGTGACAGATTTTACTGGTAGCTTTGGAAGATGCAGCGCTTTATCTACTATTCCGGAAGGTCTGTTTAAAAACAGCCCGAACGCAAGAGTATTTACGGGTTGTTTTATCAACTGTACCATTATATCAACCCTTCCGGATAATTTATTTAATAACTGCCCACTTGTAACAGATTTTTCACTTTGCTTCTATAACTGTTTTTCATTGGCAAACATTCCTGAAAAACTATTTATAAATTGTCCAAACGTAACAAATTTTTCATGTTGCTTCTTTAACTGTTTATCATTAATAAACATTCCTGAAAAACTATTTATAAATTGCCTTCAGACCACATACTTTTTTGGTTGCTTTGCCATATGTGAGACTTTAAACGAGATACCAGAAAAATTATTTGCAAATTGCCCAAACGTAATAAATTTCAACGGCTGTTTTGGTGTTTGTACAAATTTATCCCAAATTCCAGAAACCCTATTTGAAAATTGCTCAAAAGTAACAGACTTTGGTGCCTGTTTTGTAGAATGTGAGAAGTTAACCCACATACCAGAGAATTTATTTAATAAATGCCCGGAACTAACAGATATTTCCGGTTGTTTTGAAGGTTGTATGAATTTAGTTGACATTCCGGAGAAACTGTTTATAAATTGTCCCCATATCACAGACTTTAGGTATTGTTTCTCTGAGTGTCAGAAATTATCCGGAGAAACCCCTAAAGATCCGGATGGAGGAGAACTTTGGGAAAGAGTTGGAAAAGAAGGATATCCGAATAGTATCTCTTCCAATTCATGTTTTAGAGAATGTATTGGGCTGAGTAATTATTCTGAAATTCCTGATACCTGGAAATAGTTCATTCTTTATAAATTCAAGAATGCAATTCTCCAATAGGATGAAAAGACACCCCAAATCCTATATATAAAAAACTACAAATATTCCGTCCGCCCTTCTCAGCAAACTGTTCTGCAATCCAAATAAAAATCCCTGAGAGGGATCCAGTAATAGCCCGGAGTTAAGCAAAGTATTGCGCAATCACACTGAAGCAATACAGGCAATACTCCGGGTACACTGGTACCTGATAAATCATCCTAAAAAATTACATAATAGATTATTTGAAATCATCTTTTCTGATTTCTCCTTATTCTTATAAAATAATAATCTGCAATAGCATATACGTACACCTTTTATCAAAAAGTATATTTTCTAATAAAAACAGGTTATGATTTACACAAATGGAAATATTGAAGACATCAAAGTAGGCAACGATCCGATCCATAAAATATATTTGGGTCAGGACCTGGTATGGCAAAAGAAGCAAAAGCCACTGATGTTAGAATATGAGATTGAAGATTTGAGTAAAAACACCATCGTTCTGCCATTTCCTGTACCTGCGGACAGAATCATTGTTTGGGGAGATGGAATCATAGAAGAAGTACATACAGGATTCCCATCCCATACTTATCTAAATGAAGGTCGTTATACGGTCAGTATATATAAAGAAATACAAAGCATATCCTCTTCATTTGTAGCCGTGGAGAACAGAGAACAATTAAGAAAAGTCATATCCTGGGGAGATTCCTCATTGCACATTCTATCTATGCAAAATGCCTTTATTAATTGTGCCGGACTCACTTCTATACCAAATGATGAATATGGTGCTTTCAATACAGTGAAAACATTTCTTGCCTGTTTCAGTGGCTGCCAGGCTTTATCCGAAATACCGGAAGGGTTATTTAAGCACTCTTATCATGCAACAACTTTTCAGGCCTGTTTTCGCAATTGTTTACTCTTAGATCGTATACCGGAGACATTATTTACAAACTGTTCCAAAGTAACAGACTTTTGCTGGTGTTTCTATGATTGCCAGCAATTGAGACAGATACCAGAAAAATTATTTGAAAATTGCATACATGCGACAATCTATGAGAGATGTTTCCATAACTGTAATATGTTATCTGAAATACCAGAGAAACTATTTGAAAATTGTACAGATGTAACAGATTTTACTCAATGTTTCTCGTCCTGTCAATCTTTACTATCTATTCCAGGAAATCTATTTAAAAATAATACTCAAGTAACCATTTTCACTGGATGCTTTGCTGACTGTGGAAAATTATATACTATCCCGGAAAATCTATTTCAGAACAATACACAGGTTAGATTTTTCAATTCCTGTTTCATACGCTGTGTAGCTTTGAAGGGAATGACTCCAAAGGATGAAGATGGGGGTGAATTATGGGAAAGAGAAGGTAAACCAGGGTATCCGGATTCTATCGTTTGCTCATTCTGTTTCAGCAGATGTTATGACTTAGATAATTACTCTGAGATTCCTGAAGATTGGAAATAACAAACAGTCATATCCAACGATTGCACTCAATCATTTATCCAATATATTTTCATGTTCCTCATGAGATCCTTTCAAGTACTTATCATTGTTGCGTACTCTTACCTGTATTTATTATCTATATCTAATTCCAGATAGTATTAAAAAAATTTCCATTAGTAAGATCCTGATCGAAGACTACATATAGATGATCTGGCCCAGATACAGGCTCCGCACCATCACAGAAAAGTGTATGAATGTTATTTTAGTCAACTCTCCATACACAAAAGTTCTCTCTATGGTTTCCCACGAGAGAACTTTCTTTTGGAGATAATATACCTTTTGATCGGCTTTTTATAGGTATCAGGGATTTATCTTTACTCCCTTTGTCATACTCCCAGCCATTTATTATTTTACAATCAATGTCGCAGCTGCCTGTGGGGGCTGAGTCATGGTAACGATCATTTCATTCTGAGGCGCTAAATATCCAATAACCTTTTCGCCGGGATTTATTTCAGCAACTGCATCCATGGACAAAGTTACAGTCTGGCCTACTCTGGGAACCAAGAAGTCTTTATCTCCCCGTCCGCCAAGTCCGGTTTCCCTGCCACCAATTTTCAGGGACAGTTTTACAGCTACAAATGAATCTTTGAAACTGGTTTCTTCCGTAGCATCCATGCCCGGAAGAATACCTACGGAGAAATTAAAACTTCGTGTACCAAAAATATCAAATGTACCAAAATCAAATTCAAATACACCACCCGGTCCCACAATATGGGATGATGAATTTATACCCAGATATCTTACTATAGGATCTGCTCCACCTCCCATACCGGTAAGATCATCTTTAGTTGCCACTTCGGCTCCATTATAATTCAGCTTTCCTTCTGTAGACAGATCCATATCCTCTAACGAATGAATACGGATACCCTCTTCTGCTTCCAGATTGATCCTATCGTTCCTGCCATTGATCACAAAACCGGATGTGTCAGGAACCTCCCCAGCCGTAATATATCCTGCGTCATTATTCAATTCCGATACATTCACCGGAATATCCCATATATCCGCTTTCGCCGGATCAGAGGGATGCCGGTGATCTCCTCTGCTATACTGACTGGCTTCACCCGCGCTGGCTTCACCATCTACCAGCGGCAGAGCATCTGAGACAAGGACAAAAGTTTCCGGGATAGGTACCAGACTGTCCGTCCAGGAAGGAACGGTACCATCATAGATCCATACAGTACCCGTTTCTGCGTTCCAGGCAAAGTCGGCGTGGGTAGCTTCGGTTAGAGTGATCTCTACAGTAGTGAGAAAGTATCCCCTGAAATGGTCGTTGTTAGTGAAACGGCTTTCCAGGGTAGCAATGTCTCTTTTATTCTTCCGGACTCTACCGGTAAGTGTAGTCAGATCCTTTCCAAAATGAGCCATAGTATCGGATATACGTCCATCCGCTTCCGCAAGGGAACTGCGTATCGCTTCAAACCCTGCCTGCATGCTATCCTGCACATCCGAGACAGAAGTCCGGATAGTATCCTGGGAGCACTCCACATCCTCCATACGGACAATGATATCACTCAGGTCTTCCGAGAGATCACGGAACTCATTTTTCACCGTATCTACCTCTTCTTTATAAGCAATTCCATTCACTATCCAGGAAGTTCCGTCAAAGGTCTCCGCTACCGGACGGGTAAGTGACCTTACCTGATAATTTAAAAACCGGTCACCCGTTACGACGATATTATCCCGTGTCACCTCCATCAGGGTATGCCGTCCGCCCGAAGTACTCATTCCTGCCAACTGGTCACCGTTGTTCAGCACCAGATGGCTCCGGAGGTTCACGGTATCATCCACCTCATAAAAAACCACTTTACCGGTCTCTTTATCCCATTGCTGTGAGAGCGCTTCTACCGTGTCGTTCACCTTACGATCTGTCTGGGCCTGTGTATACACACGTCGGTAAGTACCGTCGTCGAAAAGGGCCTGTTCTCCATTCCCTTTAACCGCAATACGATCCAGCTTCTCCCGGTCGTCTTGCGTCATCTCGTGTTTTGGCTTTTTTACCGGGAACACCTGCCCGCATCTACCTGCACCCAGGACCATTTCTGCTTTTTCCCAATCTTTAGGTTTGATCTTCGATATGCTTACATACCTGTTGGAAGAACAACCTCCTCTGTGTTTGTTGTTACAATTAAATTCCATATAATTATTTTTATTAAAAATGATCTTTTTACTTCCAGCTACTGATTATCGCACTGTAATTGGACAATTGATGACAGTCTTTAAAACATTCACTGCCCGACAAACCGTCTACAGAGAGATCCCATAGTTCCAAGCCTCCCGGACCTTTCGGAGTATATCCGGTCCATTTGCTACAGCCGGAAAAACACCGGTTAAAATCAGTAGCCGATTCCGCGTTTATAAACAGGTCATGAGCCACCGACTCCAGGGCAATACATCCCTGGAACATCCCTTCAAAACTATCTATATTCCTGAGTGCTCCATACGTGTCGGCCGCAACAGAAACAAGCCCCTCACATCCTCCGAAACCACCTTCAAGACTGGTAATCTCTATATCATCAGCTCCCCAGGATATGATCTTTGTCAATCTGTCTTTGTACTCGTTGAGCATATTAGCACTACGGATACCACCTACCGGCCCATATATCTTTACTTGATATATACCATAATCTTCATACCAGTGATTGGGATAAATAGGCCAGCGATCCGGTCGTACTTCTATATTTCCATCTCCCCAGTCAACAGTTCTGCCAGGCGCATCAAAAAATGGCAGTATGGCCAGTAGTTCACTCGACGAACCATCTCTGGTGATTGTATACTCCAATATCAAAGGTTTCTGACCTTTCTCCCATACCAGATCATCGCCGGTATACACTCTGTTTATCGGTTCATTCCCAACATATATCTCATCAATTTCTCCGTTACTGAATATCATCATTATTAATTTTATAAATTTATATCTTTAACTTTTTATTTTTCTTTGCTTCTATACATTACAAAATATTCTATCTGACAAATCCTTCTCAGGATATTTATTCCACAACCTTCCACCCCGAGGGTATATATGCATAATTATTAATTGCAGTACAATTATAGAAGCAACCAGTACTGGTAATTGTATCCGGATACCTGCTGTTACCCGCTCTTTCCCATAGTTCAAGTCCATCATTTCCCCGCGGTGTATTACTCGCAAGAATTGAACAGTCATAAAAACAAGAACTAAAAGAAACCACATTTACATTGAATTCAAACAAGGTAGAAGGAATAGAGGTTAATGAACTGCAACCTCTGAAACAACCACTAAATGAAGTTACAGAAGGATTATTGTCGAATAAACCGGAAGGAATGGATGGTAGGGAAGAACAATCATCAAAACAGGCAGTAAACATAGTTGTAAAATGATTATTTTCAAATAATCCGGAAGGAATTGACACCAGTGAACTGCAATTCTGGAAACAACCTTCGAAAGTTGTCACAGCCAGATTACACTGGAACAAGCCGGAAGGAATAACAGTCAAAGCACTGCAACCACAAAAGCAAAGGGAAAATGAAGTTACAGAAGGATTATTATCAAACAGACCGATAGGAATAGATTTCAGGTAACTCAAATGATAAAAAGAACCACTAAAATTAGTTGCAGAAGGACAGTAGTCAAACAAACCAGTAGGAATAGAACTTACTAGACTACAACCATAGAAACAGGATACAAAAGAAGTTGCCAAAGAACAATTGTCAAATAAGCCGGAAGGAATAGAAGGGATAGAAACGCAATTATCGAAACAGGAACTGAACGAAATCACAGAAGAGCCATTGTAGAATAACCCCTCCGGAATACCGGCAAGAGAAGTACAATGAAAGAAACAGCGTTCAAAGGTAGTTACCTCTCCAAAAGCATTCTCATAATCTGCCGGTATAGCAGATAAATTCGAACATTGATAGAAACCACGATAACAACTGGTAATGCCTTGTCCGCCTCCCCACGATAATACTCTGGTAAGATAATTTTTCTCCTCAGTTGTGGATGAATAACTATTCAGCGATGCAAACTTGCCGTTAATCTTCACAGTATAGATCCCTGTATTCACATAACTATGTGTAGGATGTTCTGTGGTAAATACCACCGTGCCGCTATCATCCCCCCCCCAATCTATCACAACTTTATCAATAGATCCAACAGGTAGCCTCACCATATCACCGCTTCCAACTGTATATTCCAGAATCAGAGGCTGCATTCTTTCCTTTTTCTCCCATACCAGATCATCGCCGGTATAAACACTTTTTATAGCTTCATCCCCCAGTCTGATGTCACCGATCTTTCCGTTTACTACTATCATGACTTATTCAAAATATGTATAGATATAAAATAGGATTTACTTTCAATTCCGTACATATTCATACTGTTATTTCATGTGGACCCACTTGATTTGCCAACCGGCAAAAACAAAGGCAGCAGACTGTATTAGTCTGCTGCCTTTCAACAAGTCCATTTTCTACTACTCTCCACTACACATTTTCTATATACACTCTTCTTTTTAAACAAGTGAAAACTTCTGGACTTCACTCCGGTCTCTCTACGATTTTTCATAATATATTCTAAACTTTTGAATAATTATTATTTACCCACAACCTTTTTGTTTTTAAATTGTAATAGTGAATAATTTATTCTTAAAGTCTTAACTTAAACTTTACAAACAATGGATGATGTGACCAAAAGGATCCAGGATACCATAGAGGAACTTCCGGATCACGATCTGTATTCACAGGGAGATGCACAATCTGCCACAGAAGAGGCTCAAAGAAAAGCCTACAGACTCCAGTATGAGTATGACGAAAAATCTCAGGAACCTTCTCACTGGGGACACATGCAGGAAGATCTGGCAGATCTGAAAAAAGAAATGGAGAACCCATCCGTAAAGAGGACTTCCCGAAAAGCCACCACTGCCACTACCCGAAAAGCAGATGCTACTCAGGCGAGCGGCACAGGTAAGCGTATATCCGGAGGGAAAACAACAGCCGCTACTAAAGAAAAATCAACAGCTACACCTGCCCGTACTACCCGTACACAGGCAAAGGCTATCCATAACGAAACCAAAACCATTACTCCCATGAAGAAATCTACAAAAGCAACTACTGCTTCCAAACCAGCTACTACAAAAAGTACTGGTAAAACCTCTGCACGCCATACCGCGAAAGAGGCAAGTGCTCAAACAACCCGTACTACAACCTCTAAAGCTGCCACCGCTGCTGCACCAAAGGCTACAATCCGCAAGAAAGATACTGCTGCACCAGCTACAGCCAAAGCAAAAACCACACCAAAGGCAAAAACAACGGCAAGCAAGTCTACTGCTACTGCTGCCAAAGGCCGTACCGCAGCCAAAGCTGCGACTAAAACCCGTGCAGCCAAAACAAAAACAACCACCCGGGCTACCCAACCGAAAGCAGATAAGACTACCGCGCTGAAACCCAAGACTGCTACCAAATACGCGGCAGCAGCCAGCGCCATGCCTGTGACAAGAACTACCATAGGTACTTCTCGCAGCAGATCTGCCGCAAAGGCAGCTCCATCCAAAGCTAAGACTACGCAGGCGCAAACAACCGCCAGTAAAGCCAAAGCTGCAACGACGAAGACCGCAGCAACAAAGGCAAAAGCCAGCACTGGGGTAAAAGCAAAATCTGCCGCAACGAAAGCAAAAGCTACTGCGCCCAAAGCAAAAACCACTGCATCCAAGGCTCAGACCGCTACCAGGAGTACAGCTACGAAGGCAAGTTCAACAGCCAGCAAGGCAAAAGCATCTGCTACTAAGTCGGCTACTTCCAAAGCAAAAAGCACAGCTACCAAAGCTACAACAGCCAGACCTGCCGCGAAAAAGTCAGTAGCTCCCGCTTCGAAAGCCAAAGCGGCTCCTCAGGCCAAAACAGCTACAAAGGCCAAAGCCGCAACGAAAGCGACCGCAACCCGTACAACTACCAAGGCCAAAGCGACTCCTGCCAAAACCACTGCTGCAAAAGCAACCACCCGTACCCAGGCGGCTTCCGCACAGAAGAAAGCAAAAAGTACTACTTCCAGTGCTTCCAAAGCCAAAACAGCAACAACCCGAAAACAGACAGCTGCTTCCACCCGCAGTACCACCGCGTCAAAAAGCAAAGCAACCCGCAAGGAAATGGCTGCAAGTGGCCCGGCCACAGAACCGGGTAAAGAACTGATCGGGATCAAATCCAAATCATCTTCCAAAAGAATGACCGGTAAAGCTGTAACCAAAAATATGGGTCAATCCAGTGATAAAAATATCAGCAAAACGCCGGACAAAGTATCTCCGGCCAAATCTACAAAAAGAAAAAAAGAGGTGGAACTGGAGTTGATGTAATCCATATAAATGAATTCTTCTGACTTACGTCAGAAATTTAGAGAAAAAGGAAGCTGTCTCAAAATAGAAAGAAAATTGAGAGTACTTCAAAGTCCCGAAGGGACAACCGATTCTAGCCCAGTGTAAGAAGGACGAAACATAGTGTAGTCCGACACTGGGCTAGAATCGCACACAAAAGTGAGTGCTGAACCAGCGGTCAACACAGTAAAAGTAAGATCTAAAGAAAATGGTGCAGGGAATTTTCCATTGATAAAACCTTGCGTCTTGACAATGATCACATCTACCACTGCCTCTTTCTCTGACTGAGAAAGGATACGATCGAGCATCCGTACCTGTTCCAGTTCTTCGGGTGTATAGTCTGTTTCCGCTCCAGGACGCTCCAGGATGCAACAATCGAAATAGGCAAACCGTACCCGATAGAAGTAAAGAAAACAACCTCCATCGGCCCAGGGATGTTCCAGGTCGGTACGTATCCAGTCGATCACCGGCATGAAGTTGTAATCCGTTGTGCGTATATACTTGTAAATAAGCACATAAAAACCACAAAAAAGATGCTGTTCCGTTTTCCATGTGAGGACTGCTGTATGCACATAAACGAAAAGCGGAGAAGAGAAGGAATAAAAAAAAGCCCGTTTCCATCGTCATGTTGGAACGGGCTTTCTATACCAACTGGTATATATTACTTATACAAGATCAAAGCCGACTCGGCAGGTACCTGTATCTGTCCGCCGGACAATGTACCTAATCCTTGTTCATTGATCTTTCCTTCCCGGCACACTACGGTATACGAGCCTTCCGGTATCTGCAGAGCAACAGGTGTAGAGTTGGAGTTAAAAGCAACGATAATATCCTGCCAGGCATCTCCGTTGGCATGATCTTTGAGACGGTAAGCAATCAGATTACTACCTTCAACCGGCAGGAACTCCAGATGTTCGCGCACCAGATCCGCATCTCCCATACGGAAAGCAGGATGTGCCTTACGCAGTGAGATCAGCGCTTTGTAATACTCATACACAGATCTATTCTCAGACTTCCGGTTCCAATCGATCGCATTGATCTCATCCGGACTCTTATAACTGTTGTGTACTCCTTTCTTATCACGCATGACCTCTTCACCGGCATACATAAAGGGTACTCCCTGCGAAGTAAATACAACGGTTTGCGCGAGTTTGTTTAACCGGGCCAGACGTTCAGGGGTCAGATCAGATACACTGGCCTTCAGACGATCTACCAGACACATATCATCGTGGCAGGAGACATAACTGATCATCTGGGTAGGTTGTGACGCCCAGGGAGTATCGCTGTAGTTCACCGCCACATAGTCGATCTGAGGATGCCTGATCGCTCCGACGATACCAAACTTCACACTCTCTTCCTCACCGGGTACCCCTGCCAGGAAAGCAGGTTGTTTGTCATTGCTGAAAGGTCCGCGCAACGCGTCACGCATCTCATCTGAGAAAGCAGCGATACCCGGCATCAGATAGATATTTTCTTTCATTGCCAGTTTATCCGCCGGATATTGGGGAGCCTCAGCAGCCCAGCCCTCTCCGTAGATATAGATCGTAGGATCCACTTTATCCACTGCTTTGCGGATCTCATTCATGGTCTCGATGTCGTGAACGCCCATCAGATCGAAACGGAATCCGTCCAAGTGGTATTCATTCACCCAATACAATACGGATTCGATCATGTACTTACGCATCATCGCACGGTCACTGGCTGTTTCATTGCCACAACCCGATCCGTTGGCAAGCGATCCGTCTTCGCGCTGACGGTAGAAATACCCGGGTACGGTACGCTCGAACGCACTGTCTTCGGTATGGAACGTATGGTTATATACCACATCCAGGACTACCCGGATGCCTGCGTTATGCAATGCCTGTACCATCTCTTTGAATTCACGGATACGCACAGCCGGATCGTAAGGATCGGTAGCGTACGAACCATCGGGCACATTATAATTTACCGGATCATAGCCCCAGTTGTATACATTATCCTCCAGCCGCGTTTCATCTACAGAAGCATAGTCGTAAGAAGGAAGCAAATGCACATGGGTCACACCCAACTCCACCAAATGGTCGATACCGGTTTTCAGTCCTTCCGGGCTCCGGGTTCCGGTTTCGGTAAGGGCCAGGAACTTTCCTCTGTTCTCTATACCGGATGTCGGATGGATAGAGAAATCGCGGTGGTGCATCTCATACAGAACAATATCCGCAGGTGAGTTCAGAGGCGGACGCACATCCTTGTCCCAACCCACCGGATCGGTAGTCCGCAGATCCAGGATAGCGGCACGTTTACCGTTGACCCCTACCGCGCGGGCATTGATCCCCGGATTCTCTCCCAGCCACTTCTCACCGATCTTTACATGGAACGTATAGAACCGACCGTTCAGATCTTCTTTCACGACAGCCGACCAGGTTCCTTCTTTACCCGCCTTCAGTGCGACAGTCTCGTACGGGTTACCTTCATGACCAGATTCATAAAGCAGTACCCTAACTTCATCTGCCGTAGGTGCCCACAAGGTGAAAGTGGTAGCCGAAGGAGTATATTCCATCTCGGTCAGTTCTCCCAAACGTACCGGATACAATTCGTAAGAATCGTACGAACTCCGGGAAGGAGAACATCCTAATACAGTAACAGCAGTAACACCAACCACAGCCAGATAATTTAAATTCATCATGTTTTTATTTTTAAATATACGTCTTATTTTAATTGCTAAAATCAAACAAGTTACAAAAGTTATTAACGTAGAGGCCTACTTTACTTTTTCCGGATTCCTGGCTACAAAATCCTTCCAGCTATTGTATCCCTTTTCCATCACAGGTCTTCCCATTTGCAGGAAATGGCAATACGCTGCTGCCAATCCGTCGGTCGCATCCATAAATACCGGGAGTTCCTCTTTGGGAAATTTCAACATCCGCTGCAACATATCGGCCACCTGCTCTTTAGAGGCCTGACCATTGCCGGTTATTGCCATTTTTATCTTCAGAGGAGCATACTCCGTAATGGGAATATCCCTGCTCAGAGCAGCTGCCATGGCCACCCCCTGTGCCCGGCCCAGTTTGAGCATCGACTGCACATTCTTTCCGAAGAAAGGGGCTTCTATCGCCAGTTCATCCGGCAGGTAACTCTCTATGATTCCCAGTACACGCTCATGGATATGTCGGAGTTTCAGATAATGATTCCCGAATTTACGCAGATCGATCACCCCCATCGCTACCATCTCCGGTCGGGTACCTACAATGCGCAACACACCGTATCCCATGATCGTAGTACCCGGGTCTATTCCCAGAATGATCTTTTCTCTGACCGGCTGGATCATTCGACAATCTCCATCAGCGTAGGGAAGCCCACTACTCTGTCTTTAAATATCCCACTCATCTCTTCCTGTAGTTTCACGCCCTGTTCTCTGTGCCAGCGATGCAAGGTCGCCGAATCCCTTACCTCCCACTGCAGGGCATACGAGATACCCCCGTCTACCTGCTGGATAATTTAAATGGCCAGACGCGCAGGCTACAGCATTCCTTGTTTTTTCTC
>JAJQDI010000021.1 GCA_021202275.1 Bacteroides sp. | reverse complement strand
ATATCGTATGCCCCTGTCTGATCCGAAAAAGAAATGTCCGGCATCCGCTTCGGCCATACAAAGGATCTCTCCGGTAGTCTCCGGAAGGAGGAAAGACGTTTTTCCCGTGTGTGTATCGTATAGGAAAATACGATTTCGGTTGCACATCCATATTACGTCTTTTTTATCTAAGAAACTGTAACTGATCTCCTGTTCCAGCTGCTCTTCAGGAATGATGTAAACGGGTTGGAAGCGGTCGCACAGTGGATCGTACCGGAAAATACGTCCCTTTTTACCCATTTCCCACAGGTTTCCGGAAGAATCGGTCTGCAACCAGTTCAGATGGAGCTGAGAGTAGATATCTTCTTCTCCGTCGGTAAGTTTATAATACTTGAACTCTTTACCGTCGTATCGGTCTATCCCTTCGTGAGTCAGGAACCACATATACCCCATGCGGTCTTTGCGGATGCTATGTACCTGCCGGTTGCTCAAACCCTCCTCCACACCAATGTATGTATATGTCTGGGCATAAGTATAGAAAGAGCCGATCAGCAGCAACAGCAACACAATCTTTCTCATAGGAGACTGGCTTTATGTGAGTAATGGCGCTTCATCTTTATGTTACATCTTACAAAATTAAGAAATTAATTAAATATAACAAAAACAGAGGTGAAAGACGGTTGTAGGCCATAGGGTATGTACTGTATAATGTGTAGAAAGAGCTTTTCACAGTTTTCAATCTACTATAACAATTGAACGGGTGGGAAAGTTCATGGAAAACCTGCGGAGAATGATATTTTTATAAGGCTGTTTCTCCTGGCTAAAACAATTCCCCCGATCGTGCCTGAACCTTATGTTCCGGTTGCGATCGAGGGAAGATACTATAGACTTGCTGGTGTATCTGAGGATCAGTTTTGTACCTTCTTTTCAATCCACTGCCGGGCATTTACAAAGGCTTCGATCCAGGGAGTCACCTGATCCTTGTGCCGTCTTTCGGCAGGGTAACATCCGGTCTGCCAGGGGAAGATGCTGCGTTCCAGGTGAGGCATCATGGCCAAGTGGCGTCCGTCTGTGCTGGCCAACGCAGCGATGGAGTAGTCCGAACCGTTGGGATTTCCCGGATAGGTCTCGTAACTGTATTTCGCTACCACATTGTATTTCTCTTCCGGATAGGGGAGAGAGAATTTGCCTTCTCCATGTGCTACCCAGATACCCAGTTTGCTTCCGCTGAGCGATCCGAACATCACGCTGCGGTTGGCAGGGATAGTCACCCCTACAAATTCCGATTCGAACTTCTGCGAATCGTTGTGCAGCATCCGGCCCTGTTTCTCGTGATCGGGAGTGATAAGTCCCAGTTCCATCATCAGTTGGCAGCCGTTGCATATCCCTAAGGAAAGCGTATCTTCCCGCGCGTAGAAATTATCCAGTGCCTTTTTCGCCTTTTCATTGTACAGGAAGCCTCCGGCCCAGCCTTTGGCAGAGCCCAATACGTCTGAGTTGGAGAATCCGCCGCAATATACGATCATGTTCACGTCTTCCAGGGTTTCCCTGCCGCTGATCAGATCGGTCATGGTGACATCCTTCACATCGAATCCGGCCAGGTACAGTGAATAAGCCATCTCACGTTCACCATTTGTCCCTTTTTCACGGATAATGGCAGCACGGATCCCCGTAGGGGTACGGCGATCCGGGGAAATGGCGTATTGGGAAAGTTTGCCTGTGAATCCGGGGAGGTAGGCAAACTCAACCGGTTGCATTTTATAATTCCTGAAACGCTCCTGGGCACAACCGTTCATAGACTGTTTGCGATCGAGCAGATACGACGAAGAATACCATACATCCCGCATATAGTCGATCCCAAACTGATACGTGGCTTCTCCCTTGTTAACAAGTATATGGCGTTCGTCGGTTGGTTTTCCGATCTTCACACAGCCAACCCCTGCCTCTTCCAGAATGTCATTTACCTCTTTTTTATGTTTATCAGCTACCTGGATGATGATACCCGGGTTCTCTGCGAATAAGATCTTGATCAGATCCTCTTCTTGGATCTTGTCTAACCGGATCTCCAGCCCTCCTTCTACATTGGAGAAGCACATCTCGAGCAGGGTGGTGATCATACCTCCCGCGGAGATATCGTGTCCGGCAAGAATCAGTTCTTTGTTTACCAATTCCTGTACAGCCAGGAAGGCATCCCGGAAATATTCAGCGTTCTGTACGGTAGGTACTTCGTCTCCTACTTTGCCTAAGGACTGCGCGAAGGCAGATCCGCCCAGTTTCAGCCTGTCGAAACTAAAATCTATATGATATAAGGTGGTATCCGGACGGTTTACCAATACTTGCGATACGATCTTCTTCACATCCGAAACTTCACCACCGGCGGAGACAATAACTGTGCCCGGGGAGATCACTTTACTACCGTCGGGATATTTCTGTGTCATAGACATAGACAAAGAGTCTTTTCCTGTCGGCACATTGATCTGCAGGGTACAGCAGAAGTCGCTCAATGCCTTTACTGCTTTGTAGAGACGCGTGTCTTCTCCCTCCTGTGAGCGGCAGGGCCACATCCAGTTGGCAGAGAGCGACACACTATCCAATCCTTCAGCCAGAGGAGCCCATACCAGATTGGTGAGTGTTTCGGATACGGAAAGTACCGAACCCGCCTCAGGATCGGCCAGGGCAGCCTGTGGGGCATGACCGATGGAAGTAGCGATCCCTTTTTCTCCGCGATAGTCCAGGGCTACCGCCCCGCAATCGCTTAGAGGGAGCTGCAATTCACCCGCACATTGCTGACGGGCTACTTTTCCCGTTACCGAACGGTCTACTTTGTTGGTCAGCCAGTCTTTACATGCCACCGCTTCCAGTTGCAACACGTTGGTCAGGTATTCATGCAACTGTGTAATATCGTATTCAGGCATCTGATAGTGCCTCTCCACAGTTTTGTCTATCATGTAAGTTTTCGGTGAAGAGCCGAACATCTGATCTATCCCCAGATCGAAAGGACGTACCCCGTCTTTCTGTTGGAAGGCGAAGTGGTGATCTCCTGTGGTCTCACCTACTACATACATCGGTGCCCTTTCCCGTTCGGCAATGCGGCGTACATGTTCGATGGCATCTTCCCGGACAAGTAGCCCCATGCGTTCCTGCGATTCGTTGGCTATGATCTCTTTGGCAGACAGTGTGTGGTCGCCGATCGGCAATTTGTCCATTTCGATCAGACCGCCACATTCTTCTACCAGTTCGGACAGGCAATTGACATGCCCTGCCGAACCGTGGTCGTGGATGGATACGATCGGATTCTCTTCTTCCTCGCACAGGGCACGTACCACATTATTGGCACGTTTCTGCATCTCCGCGTTGGCACGCTGTACAGCGTTCAACTCTATCCCGCTACTATACCGTCCGGTATCTACGGAAGAAACAGAACCTCCTCCCAGGCCAATGCGGTAGTTGTCTCCGCCGATCACAACGATCTTATTTCCTGCTTCCGGGCTTCCTTTGAGGCAATCTCTTTCTGTGCCATATCCGACACCCCCTGCCAGCATGATCACTTTGTCGTAACCATATACCTCACTATTCTCTGTATGTTCAAAGGTGAGTACCGAACCACAGATCAGTGGCTGGCCGAATTTGTTGCCGAAGTCACTGGCTCCGTTCGATGCTTTGATCAGGATCTGTTCCGGAGTCTGATAGAGCCATTTGCGCACAGGCAGGATCTCTTCCCATTCACGACCCTCTTCGGTACGTGGGTAAGACGTCATATAGACTGCGGTACCAGCAATGGGCCAGGAGCCTTTACCACCTGCCATACGGTCACGGATCTCTCCTCCCGTGCCTGTGGAAGCACCGTTGAAAGGCTCAACCGTAGTGGGGAAATTATGTGTCTCCGCTTTCAGAGAGATCACACTATCGATCTCTTTGATCCGGAAGTAATCGGGTCGGGAGTGGTCTGCCGGAGCAAACTGTTCCACACGTGGTCCTTTGGCGAATGCCACATTGTCTTTATAGGCAGATATGATCTTATTCGGGTTTTCCTGAGTGGTCTTTTTGATCATCTGGAACAGGGAAGACTCCATTTCCACCCCATCGATCACAAAAGTCCCTCCGAATATTTTATGGCGGCAGTGTTCCGAGTTGATCTGGGCAAATCCGAACACCTCCGAATCGGTCAGCTTACGCCCCAGTTGTTTCTCTACGTTTTTCAGATACTCCATCTCTTCGGCAGAGAGTGCAAGCCCTTCCTGTTCGTTGTAGCTTTCCAGGTCTTCGATGTGGCAGATAGCTTCCGGTTGGCGGTTGGTGACGAAGATCTGTTGATCCAACCCCTTATACATACGTTGCAGCATCGGGTCGTATCCGGCCTGCTCATTTTCTACCGGAAAATACTCTTCGATACGGCTGATATTTTCCAATCCCATATTTTGGGTGATCTCTACGGCATTGGTACTCCACGGAGTGATCATTTCCTTGCGCGGGCCAATGAAAAAACCGGTCAAGTTCTCTTCCGTTTCGGGTACAGCCTGGCCGAAAAGCCAGCAGAGTTTATCACAATCTTCGGTAGTAAGTGAGTGGGCGCTCTCTACGGCGATCACACGGGAGGAAGTAGTTCTGAAAAAAGAATCATTTTGTTCCTTGCGATTTATTCCTTCGGACCGGGAATGTCTGTATCCCTTTGTACGAAAGGATGTTAACTGTTCCTTTAATTGAGATGAAGAAGATCCTCCTTCAATCCGCCGCAAAGATAGTCAAAATGCTGTCGGATAAGAACTCTTATTTATAAAAACTTCTTTTGTTTTGAAAAGATTAGGAGTTATTAGTGGTTAAGTTGGTAAAAAGAAGATTATAAGAATAGGTGTTGAAAGGAAATGGATAAAAAATAGTATAAACAGGTTAGAGAAAGAATGCAATTGAAAGCAAGAAGGAAGATCAGACGGAGAAAAAAGTGAAGAAAAAATATGATGTGGAGTAAATAAAAAGGTTGTAAGGGGTTTTAGATCTGATTATCTGGTCAAAGTCTTGGCAGAACTTGGTACATTAGATAAAGTGAAGTTTCCGTCAATGTCAGTAATAGTTCCTAAGGTAGTTCCTTTCACCAGGACAGATGCTCCAACAACCGGTTGCCCATCATCCTCAGAAATAACCGTTCCCGTCACTCTTTGGGTTTGGGCGCTTAAAAGACCTATTCCTGTAAACAGGTAGATCATAAATAGCATTAATTTTCTTTTCATAAATTCTCTCTTAAAAAATTAAACGAAATTGAATATAGTTTGCCTCTAACAGGGTACAAAGATATATATTTATTTTTGTTAACGCCAAATAAAATAAAATAAAACACACAATTGTTTACTTCGTTCTGTTTCTACCTAAAGGTAATGTTAAAAAGTAAGTTGTTTATATAAGTTGTTGTTTATTAGTTTTTTTCTGTTTTTTACAAAAAGCACTGTTTTTTTAAAAATACTTTATTAAATCATTCTTTTCACTTGAGTTCTGCCAAGACTTTGCAAGTCTCTTATATTGGTATGATTACTCAGGAAGTTTCAATCAGATCCAATGTCACAGTAACGTTAAAGGTCGATGCTCATCTTATTGATGAAGTGATGGTTGTTGCATATGGAACTGCTAAAAAAGAATCTTTTACCGGGTCGGCTTCCATTGTGTCGACAGATAAACTGGAAAAAAGAGCTGTATCCAATATTTCTAAGGCATTAGACGGGCAAGTTACCGGTCTGATGGCTGCATCAGGCGGCGGTCAGCCGGGTGATGATGCGAATCTTATGATCCGTGGATTTGGTTCTATCAACGCATCTACTACACCTCTGTATGTAGTTGACGGGGTTCCTTATGATACGAACAAGAGTATGGCTGGGAATTTAAGTGCTTTGAATTCGGCCGATATTGAATCGATAGCTGTGCTTAAAGATGCATCTGCCGGTGCATTGTACGGATCACGCGGAGCAAATGGAGTAATTATCATTACTACTAAACGGGCTAAAGACAATAAGACCAGTGTAAATTATAAAGGATCGATTGGTTGGGCCAATCGTGGTATCAAAAGATATAAAACAGTTGACCAGAAAGATTACGTTCAGCTTTATTATGAAGGGAAACGCAACGGATATGTGTTTGATAACCAATATGACTGGGATACCGCTTCTTCTATGGCCCGCAACGCGCTTTCCACAGATTTAGGAGGAGAAGTTTACAATCCGTTTAAAAACTATACCTGGGATACATTGATTGATGCTTCTACGGGAAAAATCCATCCGGACGCAGAGTCTGTCTGGGATGAAAACTGGCTGGACGCAGCTGAGAAGAAAAACGCGCTCCGTCACGAACATAACTTCTCTGTGACGGGTGGAACAGATAAAATGAAAGCTTCTTTCTCTCTGGGATACCTGAATGAGAACGGGGTTTTGAAAACCATGGGTTTTGAAAGATATACCGGAAGATTGAATGTGGATATAGAAGGTAATAAATGGTTGAAGACTGGTTTAAGTGCTACTTTTGCGCACACCGATCAGAATTATGCTTATTATACCGACCTGACTACTTCAAATGTATGGTATTCCGCACAATTTATCGCACCTATCTACCCGGTATATATGAAGGATGAGAATGGGGCAGATCTTCTCAATAGTTTGGGCGAAAGACAGTTTGACTATGGAGCAAGCCGTCCGACACAACAGGATTTTAACTCTATTGCTACTCTCTATGATGATCAGTCTTACAGAAAAACAGACAATCTGAGTGGTCGTACTTATATAACCACCGGTTCTGATTCGGAAGATGCCGGTTGGGCAAGAGGTCTGAAGTTTTCTGCCAACCTGGGAGTTGATTTCCGCAACCGCAACGCCATGATCTATTACAATATGTATCATGGAAATCAGGCTAATGCTAATGGGTTGATATACAAACGTAATTATCGTACGTTTAGTTATACTTTCAACCAGTTGCTTACCTGGAACCGTACTTTTGGCGATCATTCATTGGATGTTCTTGCCGGACATGAATTTTATGACTATGAATACAATTACCTGAGTGCAGCTAAATCTAATCTGGCGGATAGTATTCTTGAGTTGCGCCCTGGTACAACACTGAGAGACGCAGACTCCTATACGAATACATATCGTATTCAGTCTTATCTTTCCCGTTTCAACTATAATTATAAAGAAAAATATTATTTCTCTGCTTCCTGGCGTACAGACGGTTCTTCGCGTTTTCATAAAGACAATCGCTGGGGCAATTTCTGGTCTGTAGGTGCCAATTGGCGCATTTCACAGGAAGCGTTTATGGATGAGATCGAATGGATAGATAACCTTTCTGTAAAGGCCAGTTACGGAGTTCAGGGAAATGATGGTATACTGGATGCAATTGGGTATGATAATTACTATGCATGGCAGAGTTTATACGATCTGTACTATGCGAATGCCAACAATTCAGGAGCTTTGATCGCTTCTCTGGAAAATAAGAATCTAACCTGGGAAAAGAATGGTAATCTGAATATTGGCCTGGAAGCCAGATTATTGAATAGTCGTCTGGATCTTTCCGTAGAATACTACAATCGTAAGACCACAGATATGCTGCTGGAATATCCGTTGGCGCTTTCTACAGGGTTCAGTGGATACAATGCCAATGTGGGAAGTATGCGCAATAGTGGGGTTGAATTCATGGTGGCCGGTTCGTTGATACGTAAAAGAAATTTCGACTGGCGTCTGACGTTTATGGGATCTACTGTAAAGAATAAAGTCCTGAAACTCACTACCGAATCTCCGGAAATTATCAGCGGTGTGCATATTATCAAAGAAGGTATGCCTCTTCATACGTTTTATATGGCAAAATCCGCTGGTGTAGATCCTGCTACGGGAGCTCAGTTGTATTGGGCATATGAATCTATGGATGAAAAGGGAAATGCTATTAATGAATACATAACAGATGATTACTCTGTAGCTACGACAAACAAGTATTATCACGGTGACCGTCTTCCCGATCTGTACGGAAGCATTGGTACCGATCTTACTTATAAAGGATTTGATCTGTCTGTTCTGACTACCTATTCCATAGGTGGTAAGGTGTATGATAGTTTGTATGCCAGTGCAATGAATGTGACTTATACAGGGAATACATGGCATGAGCATGCGTTGCGCCGCTGGCAAAAGCCGGGCGATATCACAGATGTACCACGTATTTCTACTACAACCAGATACGCAGTTACAGACCGTTTTCTGGTCAACGCTTCTTATTTTGCAATTAAAAATATAACTTTTGGTTATACTTTTCCTAAAACATGGATGCAGAAAGCCGGTATACAATCTTTGCGACTTTCTTGTTCATTAGACAATCTGGCACTATTTACTCACATGAATGGTATGGATCCGCAATATAACTTTAGCGGAGGTACCAATTACAGTTATGCACCTAATAAAGTATATACAATAGGAGTAGACATTAACTTTTAATACATGTATAATAAGATGAAAAAAATATTTATATACATATTGTTGTTCCTGCTTCCTTCTGCATGGATATTTGTCTCATGTGACCTGGAGACAGCTCCTACAACAGATGTTTCCGGAAGTAGTTTGTTTGATAATCCCACAAGTGCGAAAGTTGCCTTGAATGGTATTTACAGAGCTATGTATTATTTTAATGAGAATCTGACAGATAACTATCACCAGGCTTTTGGAGTATCCGCGCACGTACTGGTGGCTGAAGTAATGGGAGAAGATCTGGTACAGGCCGCTGCAGGAAACGGATGGTTCTGGAGTGATTGTCTGTATACCGCCAAAAATGGCATTTCCAGTACTTATGGCCGTCCCTATGATCTGTGGACAAGTTATTACTCCTGGATCTCTAATGCGAATTATATTATAGCTTCCCAAGAGACAATGGAGGGAGCCCAGGAAGACATAGATTATGTGGTAGGGCAGGCGTATGCGATACGGGCCTATTGTTATCATTATCTGGCTATGTTATTCTCCCGTACCTATATCGGACATGAGAATGAACCTTGTGTACCGATCTATACGGAACCTACTACGGCTGAAACAGAAGGGCAACCCAGGGCTACCGTACAGGCAGTTTATAAGTTGGTTATGGATGATATAAATACGGCAATAGATATGTTACAAAACGCGCCGAGCCGTGATCATAAAAGCCATATTAATTATTATGTAGCAAATGGTATCAAAGCGCGTATTTGTCTGACCACCAATAATTGGTCTGAAGCTGCTGCTGCTGCTCAGATAGCCAGAGGAGGAGCTTCTATCGGAAGTTCGACAGATGTATTATCCGGCTTAAATGATATTGGTCTGAAGAATGTATTGTGGGGAGTGGAAATTATTACCGATCAGTCTACGGGATATGGTGGTTTATTCTCACACATGGACAAGAAAGGCGCAAGATATGCTACCAATGCTCCTAAACAAATCAACAGATTGCTCTATGCTAAAATGGGTGCTACTGATATACGGCGTCAATGGTGGGATGTAGCCGATGATTATAACCAGGTGAAACTCCTGTATGCGGATCCGGGAGACGCGACAGGTGACTATCTCTGGGTGCGTACCGAAGAGATGATCCTGACTGAAGCGGAAGCTCAGTGTCGTCTGGGCAATGAGCCGGCAGCCCGTAGCTTATTGATGGAATTGATGGCGGAACGTGATCCGGAATACACGGTTACCAAAACAGGTACTTCTCTGGGTAATCTTACTATGGACTGGACCAATTCATTACTGGAAGAGATCCTTGTGCAGCGTCGTATCGAACTGTGGGGAGAATATGGATGTATTTATGACATCAAACGTCTGAAGCAAGGATTTACACGTACACCCGAAATAGGGTGGCCGACTGATACACTTTTGAATGGTACAAATACGCAGAATCCGGAGACTTACGCATGGGTAATGACTATACCACAGGCGGAATTTGATGCTAATCCGAATATGGATAGTTCAACAGATCAGAATCCATTGAACGATGGAATCTGATGAGATAATAAATTCTCAAATCAAAAGATAGATTAAATATGGAACATATAAATAAATATATATTAGGTGTATTCACTGTTTTTGTATGCTTCTTTACTTCTTGTAGTAAAGATAACGAAGGCACAGAATATATGCAGACTAATGTAGGAGTAAGTTTTTATTGGAGCAATCACAATGTAGTACTTATTCCGGCAAATGAGGGTTTCAATGTAGAAATACTACGTGGCGATCTGAATGGTAGTGCTACCATTTCTATTTCATCTACAGATGAAAGTGGGGTCTTTTCTGTTCCCTCTTCTGTAACTTTTGCCGATGGTGAAGGTGTGGCAAAATTATTTATATCTGTAAATGTAGAAGATGATCTGGAGTTAGAAACAAATTATCCTTTGGTGCTTTCCATTGCAGAAAAGGGACAACTTTCTCCGGGAGCTATACAAACGGCAACTATAAATGTTACTAAAGATTACGACTGGATCTTATTAGGTACAGGAACATTTTATGAGTATTTTGTATCAGGAGAAATATTTGAGGTAGAGATCTATCAGGCAGATGGGTTCGATCGTTGGAGAGTGATGAACCCCTATGAAGGACTGAAGTCGGTATTCCCCAGTTCATATATGAATAAACCTATCCCTAATCTGGATTTCTGGATAACCAAAGAAGGATATGTTTACTATGAACCTTTTAATATTGGTTATAAATACGCAGGAGATACGGAAATTATCGCTTATCATCCGTTAGATTTTGAAACAGGTGACGAATCTTATAATATAAGGTTGGATGAAAAGACATTTCAGTTAGCTCCTATTTACAATATACCGGGTACAGGCTACTATCCGTTGTGGGACGATCCTACTATATATATAGAGTTACCTTGATAATATAATGGATATAAAAATGAATTTATTATAAGACAACAGGATTATATATACTAATCCTGATACATGGAAAAAGCGCGCTTTAGCTAAACCTATACTCTCTAACAAAGGGTTTAGCTTTACATTAATTGTTTGAGAAAGGCTGCTTCGTGAGAAGCGGCCTTTCTATGTATGAGAGTAAAAAAGAGAGTCGGAAATATCGGTTTTGTTTACAAAGAACTGTAACAGACGAAAAAACGTTAAGGAGTGAAGCCTGTTTCATAAAAAAGTACGATATTTGCGGCATGGTTCACGTAGGGACAATTGTTGATATACTCATTAAAGGAATGATGATCGGAGTGGTGGTATCCGCTCCTTTGGGCCCCGTAGGGGTGCTCTGTATACAACGTACCCTGAACAAAGGCCGCTGGTATGGCTTTGTTACCGGTCTGGGGGCCTGTGTGAGTGATATCCTCTATGCCATGCTCACCGGTTACGGGATGACTTTTGTTTTTGACTATATCAATAAAAATATCTTTTATCTTCAACTGATCGGTAGCCTGATGCTGCTTGGATTTGGCATCTATACTTTCCGTAGCAATCCGGTACAATCCATTCGCCCGGTCTCCGGTAACAAAGGTTCCTATTTTCACAACTTTATTACGGCATTTGCTGTTACCCTTTCCAATCCCCTGATCATTTTCCTTTTCATTGGTCTTTTTGCCCGGTTTGCTTTTGTACAGCCCGGAGTGATTGTCTTTGAAGAGGTTACCAGTTATTTTGCCATTGCTCTGGGGGCACTTCTGTGGTGGTTTGGAATCACATGGTTTGTGAATAAAGTCAGAAAGAGATTTAACCTCAGGGGGATCTGGGTCCTGAACTGGATCATAGGAGGCATTGTGGTATTGGTCGCGATTTTCGGATTTATATTTACCCTTTCCGGCGCCTCTCTTTATCAACAATAAAAAATAAGTAAGATCGTATGAGAATAGCTGCTCAGCTGAGAGAAAACAACATAGCCGAATACCTGATCTACATGTGGCAGATCGAAGACCTGATCCGTGCTCAGGGGTGTGATCCGGATCGTATCCGGGAGTATCTGTTAGGTCGTTATCAGTTCCCGGAAGAAGAATATAAAGAGTGGGAGCGGTGGTATCTGGATCTGGCACTTATGATGCGGGAGGAAGGAGTCTGTGAAAGAGGACATTTGCAGATCAACCGGAATGTGCTGATCCGTCTGACGGAGCTTCATCGGCAATTGCTGGCCTCACCCCGGTTCCCTTATTACAATGCGGCCTATTTCAAAGCTCTGCCGTTTATTGTAGAATTGAGAAGCCGGAAAGAAAACAAAGAGGAACCCGAACTGGAAACCTGTTTTGAAGCTCTCTACGGAGTACTTTTGTTGAGGTTACAGAAAAAAGAGATCAGTAAAGAGACTGCGCAGGCAATAAAAAGTATCAGCGACCTGCTTTCTCTGTTGGCCAATTACTACGATAAAGAGAGAAAAGGTGAATTGGAGTTTGAATAAATAAACTTTGCATATACTCTCATTAATACATAGAACCAAAAGTATGAATATTTTGATTACAGGGGCCAATGGACAATTGGGAAATGAAATGCGTTGGTTGTCAGTTCGGTATCCTGTTTATACCTTTTTCTTTACGGATGTACAGGAGTTGGATATCTGTGATAAGGAAGTAGTCAGAAAATATATAACAGATCATAACATCGGACTGATTGTGAATTGTGCCGCTTATACAGCAGTAGACCGTGCGGAAGAGGATCCTGAATTGTGTGATCGTATCAATCATCTGGCACCGGGATATCTGGCGGAGGCAGCAGAGTGGGCAGGTGCTTCTCTGATCCATGTTTCTACGGACTATGTGTTCGACGGTACAGCTCATACACCTTATACGGAAGATTGTCCCACTTGTCCGGCATCTGTCTACGGAGCCACTAAACTCGCGGGTGAGCAGGCTGTCCGGAGAAATTGTAAAAAAGCAGCGATCCTTCGTACTTCCTGGCTTTATTCTACCTTTGGGAACAATTTTGTCAAGACCATGATCCGTCTGGGCAGAGAGCGTAACGAATTGGGAGTGATCTTTGATCAGGTAGGTACACCTACCTATGCGGCCGATCTGGCACAGGTCATTTATGTGATGATGGAGAAGGGGATAGTCCCGGGTATTTATCATTTCAGTAACGAGGGCGTTTGTTCGTGGTACGATTTTACCAAGGCCATTCATCGGCTGGCTGGTATCACTTCCTGCAAGGTATTGCCTTTACATACTGCCGATTATCCGACTCTGGCAGCGCGTCCGCACTATTCGGTACTGGATAAGACACGTATCAAAAAGACATACGACATAGAGATCCCTTATTGGCAGGATAGTCTGGCTACATGTATCCATGCACTGGAATCGTAATATATATAAACTATTTACAACAACATATATCTGATGATGACCGTTTGCATGTACGTACGGTCCGATAGGAAAGAGAAAGATGGCTAATTACGAAATTGAAAGAAGAAGGACGTTTGCGATTATTTCGCACCCGGATGCCGGTAAGACTACGCTGACAGAGAAACTGCTTCTGTTCGGAGGACAGATCCAGGTGGCGGGCGCGGTGAAGAGCAATAAAATAAAGAAGACGGCTACCAGCGACTGGATGGAGATCGAGAAACAACGTGGTATATCGGTCACCACCTCTGTGATGGAGTTCGACTATAAAGACTACAAGGTTAATATACTGGATACACCCGGTCACCAGGATTTCGCGGAAGATACTTTCCGTACACTCACCGCGGTAGATAGCGTGATCATTGTGGTGGACAGTGCCAAAGGGGTAGAGGCCCAGACCCGTAAACTGATGGAAGTGTGCCGGATGCGTAAAACACCGGTGATCATTTTCATGAATAAGATGGACTGTGAAGGTCGCGATCCTTTTGATCTGCTGGACGAACTGGAAGAGGAACTACAGATCCATGTACGACCGCTTTCCTGGCCCATTGAGCAGGGAGTACGTTTCAAGGGAGTATATAATATTTTTGAGCAGAAACTGGATCTCTATCAGCCCTCCAAGCAGGTGGTGACGGAAAAAGTAGCGCTGGATTTGCAAAGTGAAGAACTGGACAAGCAGATTGGTGTTGATCAGGCAGATAAACTACGGTCCGATCTGGAACTGGTAGAAGGTGTATATCCCGAATTTAATGTACAGGAATATCTCAAAGGAGATCTGGCTCCTGTATTCTTCGGTTCGGCACTCAACAATTTCGGAGTGCAAGAGTTGTTAGACTGTTTTGTACAAATTGCTCCCAGTCCACGTGCCATGCAGGCCGAAGAGCGTGTTGTAGAGCCTGAAGAGCCCAAGTTCACCGGATTTATTTTCAAGATCACTGCCAATATCGATCCCAATCACCGGTCGTGTGTCGCTTTCTGTAAAGTCTGCTCAGGTAAGTTTGTACGTAACGCACCTTATCTGCATGTCCGCCATGGAAAGACCATGCGCTTTTCTTCCCCTACGCAATTCATGGCACAGCGCAAAACGACAGTGGATGAAGCCTGGGCGGGAGATATCATCGGATTGCCCGATAACGGGACTTTCAAGATCGGAGATACACTCACAGAAGGAGAATTGCTTCATTTCCGGGGATTGCCCAGCTTCTCACCCGAGATGTTCAAATACATAGAAAACGCGGATCCCATGAAGCAGAAACAGCTTGCCAAAGGGATCGACCAGTTGATGGACGAGGGAGTGGCACAGTTGTTTGTCAACCAGTTCAACGGACGAAAGATCATTGGTACGGTAGGGCAATTGCAATTTGAAGTGATCCAGTATCGTCTGCTTCATGAATACAATGCCTCTTGTCGCTGGGAACCGGTAAGTCTGTATAAGGCATGTTGGATAGAAAGTGACGACCCTCAGGAACTGGAAGCCTTTAAAAAGCGTAAATACCAGTTTATGGCTAAAGATAAGGAGGGACGGGATGTATTCCTTGCCGACTCCGGATATGTGTTGCAGATGGCACAGATAGACTTCAAAAACATTCGTTTCCACTTTACAAGTGAATTTTAGCACCTGTTTCCATTTTCCGCGAAAAATAGAAATAAGTTTTTCGTTTTTTTCAGTAAATCATTCCTTTAAAAATAAAGAAAGCCGGAGAGATTCTTCCGGCTTTTCTTTTTCGTGATTGTATAAATGGCTTTGAAATATAGATGACAAACCGATGTCTTATCTTACGATTTAGCATTTTTTATTCTTTTAATCCTTTATTCTTTAGTTGAATTTTGGTAATTTCGAACGATTTTTTGCGAATTTCATCATATATCTAATAAATTATTACATGGAAAACTTGGAAATAGCACTGAAGCTGATGCTCGTAGGGATGACTACAGTATTTTGCATTCTGCTGATAGTCATTTATTTGGGGAAAGGCCTGATTGCTTTGGTCAATAAATATGCTCCGGAGGAGGTAGTTCCTGTGAAGCAGAAGGCACCACAGGGACCGGCACCGATACCCGGTAATATACTGGCAGCCATTACAGCGGCAGTGAATGTGGTAACGCAGAACAAAGGCAAAGTAACAAAGGTCGAGAAATTATAATTAATCTTATCAAGAAACACACCGATGAATATGAAACGTGAAGTAAAGTTCAGCTTGGTTTTCAGAGACATGTGGCAGTCTGCCGGAAAATATGTGCCTCGTGTAGACCAGCTCGTTAAAGTAGCTCCCGCCATTATCGAAATGGGCTGTTTTGCCCGTGTAGAGACCAATGGGGGAGGATTCGAACAAGTCAATCTGTTGTTTGGCGAAAATCCCAATAAAGCGGTCCGCGACTGGACCAAACCCTTTCAGGAAGCAGGTATTCAGACACATATGCTGGATCGCGCGCTCAACGGACTGCGTATGAGCCCTGTGCCGGCAGATGTACGTAAGCTGTTCTATAAAGTGAAAAAAGCCCAGGGTACTGATATTACCCGTACATTTTGCGGACTCAATGATGTACGCAATATCATACCTTCTATCAAATATGCCAAAGCAGCAGGAATGATCTCTCAGTGTTCCCTGTCTATCACTCATTCCCCGATCCACACGGTAGAATATTATACCGATATGGCTTTGGAACTCATCAAGGAGGGTGCCGATGAGATCTGTATCAAGGATATGGCCGGTGTAGGTCGTCCTGTATCTCTGGGTAAGATCGTTGCCAATATCAAGAAGGCACATCCCGAAATTCCGATCCAGTATCACAGCCATGCCGGACCCGGTTTTAACATGGCCAGTATACTGGAAGTATGTGAAGCAGGATGCGACTATATCGATGTAGGTATGGAACCCCTTTCGTGGGGTACCGGACATGCCGACCTGCTCAGTGTGCATGCCATGCTGAAAGACGCGGGCTACCAGGTTCCTGACATCAACATGGAAGCTTACATGAAGGTGCGCGCGATGGTTCAGGAGTTTATGGATGATTTCCTGGGGCTCTATATCAGCCCAAAGAACCGTCTGATGAATTCTCTGCTGATCGGTCCCGGACTTCCCGGTGGTATGATGGGCAGTCTGATGGCCGACCTGGAGGCCAACCTGGAGTCTATCAATAAATACAAAGCCAAACGCAACCTGCCTTTCATGACACAGGATCAGTTGCTGATCAAGCTGTTCGACGAGGTAGCCTACGTATGGCCACGTGTTGGTTATCCTCCTTTGGTAACGCCATTCAGCCAGTATGTAAAGAACCTTGCCATGATGAATGTGATGGCTATGGAGAAAGGCAAAGAGCGTTGGGGTATGATTGCCGATGATATCTGGGATATGATCCTGGGTAAGGCAGGTCGTCTGCCGGGACAACTGGCTCCGGAGATCATTGAGAAAGCCGAAAGAGAAGGACGCAAGTTCTTCGATGGTGATCCGCAGGAAAATTATCCCGATGCCCTGGATAAATACCGCAAACTGATGAAGGAGAACAAATGGGATACCGGAGAGGACGATGAGGAACTCTTTGAATATGCCATGCACCCTGCTCAGTACGAAGCATACAAAAGCGGAAAGGCCAAAGAAGACTTTCTGGCAGAGGTGGCCAAGAAACGCGCGGAGAAAGAAAAGGCTCCGGACGAAGATGCCAAACCCAAAACTCTCACTGTACAGGTCGACGGACAGGCTTATCGCGTGACAGTAGCTTATGGAGACACCGAATTGCCGGCTGCTCCTGCGGGAGCGGCTGCTGCCGCACCGACCGGTGCCGGAAAAGAGGTGTTGTCTCCGCTGGAAGGAAAATTCTTCCTCACCAAGAACGCGCAGGAAACTCCGTTGCAGGTCGGAGACAAAGTGCAGGAAGGCGATGTGATCTGCTATGTAGAGGCCATGAAGACCTACAATGCGATCCGCGCGGAGTTTGGTGGTACGCTCACAGCGATTTGTGTCAACCCGGGAGATGCGGTTTCTGAGGATGATGTATTAATGACGATCGGGTGATGAGAGAAATATTCAGTAATCTATACGATATGACTGCCTTCAGCAATATCATTGCCGAACCGCAGTTCCTGATCATGTATTTCATTGCCTTTATCCTGCTCTATCTGGGTATAAAGAAGCAATACGAACCTTTGCTGTTGGTTCCGATCGCTTTCGGTGTATTGCTTGCCAATTTCCCGGGAGGAGAGATGGGCGTGATCCAGGCCGATGAGAACGGTATGGTTCCGGTGAACGGAGTTCTGAAGAATATCTGGGAGATGCCTTTGCACGACATCGCGCACGAACTGGGTATTATGAATTTTCTCTATTACATGCTGATCAAGACCGGATTCCTGCCTCCTATTATCTTTATGGGAGTAGGAGCCCTGACCGATTTTGGTCCTATGTTACGCAACCTGCGGCTTTCCATCTTCGGGGCTGCTGCGCAGTTAGGTATTTTCACTGTACTGTTGGTGGCTATTCTGATGGGTTTCACTCCACAGGAAGCCGGGTCATTGGGGATTATCGGAGGAGCGGATGGCCCGACGGCGATTTTTACTACGATCAAACTGGCGCCTCATCTGTTAGGGTCTATTGCCATTGCCGCTTATTCGTATATGGCGTTGGTACCAGTGATCATTCCGCTGGTGGTGAAGCTGCTTTGTTCCAAAAAGGAATTGAGCATCAATATGAAAGAGCAGGAAAAAGCAGCCCCCACTAAGACTGAGATCAGAAACATGCGGGTGTTGAAAATCATCTTCCCGATCGCAGTAACAACAATTGTGGCTCTCTTTGTTCCGAGTTCCGTACCTCTGATCGGTATGTTGATGTTTGGTAACTTAGTGAAAGAGATTGGTGCCAATACGTTCCGGCTGTTCGATGCGGCTTCCAATAGTATTATGAATGCTGCTACGATTTTCCTGGGATTATCCGTAGGTGCTACGATGACCAGTGAGGCTTTCCTCAATTTGCAGACGATCGGTATCATTGTGGGCGGATTCCTGGCATTTGCCCTTTCTATTGCCGGAGGGATATTTCTGGTCAAATTGTTCAATCTCTTCAGCAAACAGAAGATCAATCCATTGATCGGTGCTACCGGATTGAGCGCAGTGCCTATGGCCAGTCGTGTAGCTAATGAGATCGGTCTGAAGTACGATCCAAAGAATCATTTGCTCCAATATTGCATGGCGAGTAATATATCCGGAGTGATCGGTTCGGCCGTTGCCGCGGGTGTATTGATCTCTTTCCTGGGATAAAATCAATTCTCAGATACATATAAAGACAGGATCGGAACTATATTCCGGTCCTGTTTTTTATTTCGCAGAAAAGGATCTGTGTGGATTTCTTGAAAATTACCAAAACATTTTCCGGTAGATTTTCCGGATCTTAAAAAATAACGAACTTTGGTAACCAATCGGAGGTGAATGGGTAACCAATTCTTCTATGGTTGGTTACTAAAAGAACAGTTTTGTTGTGTAGTCCCTGAGATGGAATGTCTGAAAATAGGAGACAACCGTACAGGGACTTGTCCTACATAACCTATGAACCGACAATAAAGGACTGCCGGGATATTCTCTTTGGAGTGGAAAAGTAATCCGTTAATGGTAGCTGTATGCGGTAAATAAAGGATCGGAAATGATCAGAAAGTTTCGGTTTACATACAGTATCACTCATCTTTTACTTTTTTTCACTCTTCAATTCCTTTCCTGCTTCTAAAGTATAAATCTGATCATACAACATAACAGACAGTTGCTCCCCTTCAATCAAATGGATGGTAATGTCGCTCTGGGTCACTCTGACCTGTATCATGCATCCACCGAAATACATATAGAATGAATAAGCTGTCCATTTTTCCGGAATGATCGGACTGAATCTTAAAGTATTGTTTTTCCGGATCTGCATCTGGGCAAAACCTTGCACAATAGCCAGCCAGCTTCCTGCCATACTGGTGATATGAAGTCCCTGGTGTACTTCGTTGTTGTAATCATCCAGATCCAGCCGGGTAGCACGGAGAAAGAGATCGTACGCTTTTTCCGTCTCTCCGATGCGTGCGGCCAGAATGGAGTGAACGAAAGGAGAGAGTGATGATTCGTGCAGGGTACGAGGTTCGTAGAAGTGGAAATTCCTGCGTACGGTTTCCTTATCGAAATGATAATAATAGAGGTACATACCCAGTAATACGTCACTTTGTTTGATGAAGCAGGAGCGCAGGATACGATCCCAGGACCAGTGCTGATTTACCGGACGCTCTTCTGCGGGAATGCTTTCGACCGTATCCAGTACTTTATCCAGGTACCCTTCCTGTTGCAGGAATATGCCTTGTTCCGTATCTTCGGGGAGATACATCTTATCTATGATCTCCTGCCAGTGTTCCGTCTCAGAGATCTCGAAACCGGTGATCCGGCACGTACGGGCATATTCATCCGGATACTTCTGAGCCGTCAGTCCGATATATTCTATGGTCTTCTTCAGACACTGTACACAGGAGTAGTTTGTATACCAGTTGTTATTTACATTGTTTTCATATTCATTCGGGCCTGTCACCCCCAGCAATACATACTGCTGTTTGGTCTGTGAGAAAGATACCCGCTGTGACCAGAAACGACTGATAGCGATCAATACTTCCAGACCGTATTTGGCCACATAACTGGTGCTGCCTGTCATTACCGTATACTGATCGATGGCATACGCGATGATATTATTTCGGTGTATCTCTTCGAACGTGATCTCCCATTCGTTGTGACACTCTTCTCCGTTGCTGGTCACCATCGGATAAAGTGCTGCCCCGTGGGTAAAGCCCAGTTTCTCTGCGTTCTCAATGGCTTTAGGTAGCTGGTTGTACCGGTAGAGCAACAGGTTCTTGACAATCTCTTTGGGATTGGAAAGCAGGAAGAAAGGTACACAGCACAATTCTGTATTCCATTGCGTATTCCCTCCGTATTTCTCACCTGTGAACCCTTTGGCACCGATATTCAGTCGGGGATCTTCTCCTCGGTAGCTCTGGTATAGCTGGAATATATTGAAGTGGATCCCCTGCTGAGCTTCCGGATCTCCTTCGATCACCACATCGGTTGTATCCCAGATCTCCTGCCATACTTTCCGGTGAGCCTCCAACAGGCTATTCCAACCTATCTGTCTGGCTTCCCGGGCCTCTTTCACTGCTTGTTCCACCAGCTTCCTGCGGTCGTGATACAGAGTAGATACAATGGCGGAATATTTCAACAATGTGACTTCATCTCCCGGCTTCACATCCGCACCGGCACTGAATCCCGTGAGTTTTTCCTTTTCGATCTTGATCTGTGTACCCGTTACCGGTTTTCCGTTGCGAAGCAGTTCATAAGTGAGCGCACAGGTTAGTTGACTGTCTTCCCGCTTCACCTGAGCCCAGATATACGCATGGTCGCTGCGGGTTTCCGCCTTCAGGATGTTCCACATCTTTTCATTGAAGTTAGACCGTTCGTACGTCACATCTCCGTTGATATAAGGTACCAGTGAGATTTTTCCTTTGTAATTGACAGAGGTTACTCGGTAGCGGATCAGACATAGGTTCTGTTGCGCCATACTGTTGACATGCTCTACATGGATGTGCAGTTTATGCCCTTTCGGAGATTCTACGGTCATGTCGCGGTAAGAAATTCCCTCTTTCATATCGAGCCGGCGGGTGAACTGCTCCACTTCCCACTGGGCAAGGTCCAGCTCTTCATCGATAAGCCGTACGTAAATACCGCTCCAGTTGGGTGCATTGGGTACACGGGAGAAGAAGCTTGGATAGCCATTTTTCCACCAGCCTACCCGGGTACGGTCTGCATAAGTAATTCCTCCCACATACGATCCCTGTAAAGAATCTTCTGTATATGCTTCTTCAAAATTGCCCCGTTGTCCCAATCGTCCGTTTCCCAGGCTGAATATGCTTTCGGAAGCGCGGAGGCGGTCCGGATCGAATCCCTCCTCTATAATGTTCCATTCGTCTGTCTTCAGGTATTTCTTCATAGTACGACCATGTTGTGTTTTATGGAGTGCCAATATACAAAAAATAATGCACCGCTTTCCAACGATGCATTATTTTTTATCAATTTTATAAAGAGGCGAATGGATTTACGATTTACTCCTTTTGCTCATGAGCATTCTTTGATTCTTAATATCAAGGAATGTTGATAATTTACGAACCGTTGGTTGACTTCGTCGACCAACGGTCAGTAAAGCTAATTACGATTAAAAATACAGAGGTTTATTTAATGTAGATCTTGCTGATCTATACGAGACAATTGCTGTGCGGGCTTCACCGGTCTGCAATTGGTAGCATCAACCGCCCGCTCAGGAATTGAAACAGCCAGTCCTGTAACCACATGATGTCATTCAAATCGTAAATTGTCAATTGTCAAATCGTCAATTATGTTGTTTTTTCGTGGGTAGCACTGGTCTCTTTGATGAAATACACGCATATAGCCCCTACGATCAGGAATACACCCGCCAATACCAGCATATGTACCTGACGTCCACCTACCAGGCTGAGCAACAACCCGCCTGCTACTGCCGCAACGATCTGTGGCAAACAGATGGTACCATTGAACAATCCGAGATAGGCCCCCATATTCTTTCCGGAGATGGAGTTGGTCAGTATTGTAAACGGCATCGCCAGCATGGCCGCCCATGCGCATCCGATCAATACATACGAGATAAATAATAGGTATTGGTTGTGGAAGAAGAGGGTAGAGATAAATCCGATACCTCCGATCACCAGACTCAGCGAGTAGGCCAGCTTACGCGATTTGAACATCGGCAATATCACTGCCCACGTAACCGAGCCGATGGCCTGCAAAGCAAAGAGTACACCTACCCAGTTACCTGCTTCCTGATAGCCCGCGCTCTGTGGGTCTGTAGTACCCCAGGCTGTATCCGCAATGGCTCCGTTGGTATAGGTCCACATATACATAAATGCCGCCCAGCAGAAAAATTGCACCAATCCTACCGTCCAGAATACCTTCGGAGCGTTTTTCAGCAGGGAGATAAAGTCTGTCTTTTCCTTTTTTTCATCTGCCGTGATACCGTGGAAGGCTTCAAACTCTTTCGGAGGCAACTCTTTTACTTTTACTGTCGTGTAGATCACACATAAGATCAGGATCGCTGCCCCGACATAGAAAGAATAGATCACCGAATCGGGTACCGTACCTTCTGCGGCTATATTCTGGATACCGATCCAGGTAAAGATAAAAGGGAACATATATCCTACCAGACTTCCGGCGTTGCACAGGAAACTCTGGATAGAATAGGCGAGCCCTTTCTGTTTTTCGTTGACCATATCACCCACCATCATCTTGAAAGGTTGCATGGCCATATTGATGGATGTATCCAGGAAGAGCAGTGAGATCAGTCCGAACATCATGGCCGCACCTACTGTCATTCCGAAACTTCCGGCATTGGGAAGCAGGCACATTACTACTACCGCTATCAGTGATCCTACAAACAAATAGGGAATACGGCGTCCGAAGCGGGTCCATGTCTTGTCACTGGCAGACCCTATAATGGGTTGCACGATGATCCCGGCCAGCGGAGGCAGGATCCAGAAATAACTCAGGTCGTGCGGATCTGCTCCCAGCGTTGCGAATATACGACTGATGTTGGCACTTTGTAATGCATAGGCGATCTGTACGCCGAAGAAGCCGAAACTGATATTCCATAGCTTCCAGAAACTTAAATCGGGTTTTGTCTTCATGGGATTTCCTGTATCCGTTCCGTATACACGCTTTACATAGTATCCGGTCTACGGGACGAATGGTTCAACATTATTTTTATTATTTATTAATTAATCACTGCTACTGATTTTATTCAAAATTATAAAAGGAGGGTTCGGATCAGCTTATTTGGTGGTTCCTCGGACCACTAAGTTGGTCTTTACAATCTTGTTTGCTCCTTTTTGTTGTATATTTTCTTTCTCTATCTTTTCGATCAGGATCTCGATAGCACACTTGCCTACCTCTTCCCCCCGCTGCTCTACGGTAGTCAGTTTCGGGTCTGTACTCTGGGCAATGGCTCCGTCTGTGAATCCGCAGATAGACACCTCTTCCGGTATCTTCAATCCTACCAATTTACAGGCATACAGGATGCCTGAAGCTGTTTCGTCATTGATCGCGAAGAAACCGTCCGGACGATCTTCTCCTTCCAGAAGGGCAGGAGTAAGGGCAATTGCCTCTTCGCGGGTATCACACAGCAGGATCATACTCTCATCCACAGGGATACGGTATCTCTTCATTGCGTCCAGATAGCCGTTGCGCCGGTTTTTGGTAATCTCCAGATGAGGAGCTGCTCCATAAAAAAAGATACGTTTGCATCCGGTTTGTATCATATACTCTACTGCCGCAAAAGAGCCGGCATAGTCGTCGACTACCACACGTTCCGTATTGATCCCTGTACAAATGCGGTCGTAAAAGATTACAGGTATATTGTTGTTTAGAAGCTCCTGATAATGATCGTACTGTGAAGTATCTTTGGCCAGTGAAGCAATCACTCCACATACCCGGGCAGCCAGAAAAGAGTGTACGATCTTTGTTTCCCGTTTGTATAGTTCGTTGCTTTGTGCTACTAAGATATTATATCCGTGTCTGGCAGCAGCCTCTTCAATACCACTCAGTACACACGAGAAAAAATGATGGACCATTTGGGGTACGATCACTCCGATGGTATTCGAACGGCTGGCCCGAAGGTTCACTGCCAGTACATTGGGTTTATAATTATGCTCGCGTGCGTACTTATGTACAGTGTCCCGTGTTTCCTGACTGATATCCGGATTGTTCTTCAAAGCGCGGGACACAGTGGAAGGCGATACTCCCAACGCGCGTGCGATGTCTTTGATCGTGATCTGAGGTTTATTCATGGTACTAACAAGATGTTTCACCAAAGGTAATTCAAATCCTTGTATAATCCAATCCGGCTTTCTATTCACCAGGGATGTAACAACGGTAATGCAAAAATAACCGATCAGAGAATAATTGTTTGATTATAAGCGATATTTATCCGCAACGATAAATGCAAACGATTGCATAAACCTTGTTGCAGTTTTATAACTTCTTTTACTTTTATAAACTCTGATAAAGTTTATTTTTGCTTTGTCGTAAAAGGCCTTTGTGAAAGCGGTCTTCTTTCGATCAGAGAGAAATTATAATTATTATATTGTTAACTTTAATTTTTAGATGCATGAAGCAAGTTAATCTTAGAATCTATCGTGCGATTCTCCCCTTGCTATTGGGGCTTTTCTTGTCTTTGGGTGCGTATGCACAGCAGGTCTCGGTGAGGGGACATGTCAAAGATACCTTCGGAGACCCGGTGATCGGGGCGAATGTAGTGGTCAAAGACAATTCAACAATCGGGACCATCACGGACCTGGATGGAAATTTTACATTAAGTGTTCCCGACAATTCTATTCTTCAAGTCTCATTTATCGGTTACAGAACAGCGGAGGTTGTTGCTGCGGCTAATCTGGTAATTACACTGGAAGACGATGCCATCATGCTGCAGGAGGCAGTGGTGATCGGTTACGGTACGGTAAAGAAAAACGATCTTACCGGTTCGGTAACTGCCATCAAACCCGACGCCATGAACAAAGGTATGGTAACGAATGCTCAGGATATGTTGTCGGGTAAGATTGCCGGGGTGAGTGTGATTTCTGACGGAGGTACTCCGGGAGGTGGAGCACAGATCCGTATCCGTGGAGGTTCTTCTCTGTCGGCCAGTAATGATCCGTTGATCGTGATCGACGGACTGGCTATGGATAGCGAAGGGGTGCAAGGATTGGCAAATCCTCTTTCTATGGTCAATCCGAACGATATTGAATCTTTTACTGTATTGAAAGACGCTTCGGCCACTGCTATTTACGGTTCACGCGCATCCAATGGAGTAATCATTATTACTACTAAGAAAGGTACATTAGGTGGTAAACCAAAAGTATCTTACGATGGGAATGTATCTGTAAGTACTAACCGCAAAACGGTGAATGTATTGAACGGAGACGAATACCGCGCACTTATCGGAGAATTGTACAACAACGATCCGGACGTCATGGCAGCAGTAGGGACTGCGAATACCGACTGGCAGAAAGAGATCTACAGAGTGGGCATAAATACTGATCACAATGTAAGTGTATCCGGAGGTGTGGCGAATATGCCTTACCGTGTATCTTTGGGATATACCAATCAGAATGGTGTATTGAAAACCTCAAGTTTTGAGCGTTACACTGCCAGTGTCAATTTATCTCCTACTTTTTTTGATGATCATTTGAAAATCAATATGAACGGTAAGTTCATGTATGCCAGAAACCGCTATGCGGATACCGGAGCTATTGGTTCCGCACTGACCATGAATCCGGCTCAGCCTGTATACGGTGATGGAGAAATTTATCAGAAATATTTCGGAGGATTCTATCAGTGGGATCAGAGTGCCGAATCCATCGGAGATCCCGATTGGGAGAGAACAGCTAATGCGTTATCCGTAAAGAATCCTGTCTCTTTGCTGGAATTGAAAGACGACAGAGCCAAGTCACACAGTTTTATCGGAAGTGTGGATATTGACTATAAATTCCATTTCCTTCCCGATATGCGCTGGCATATGACATTGGGAGGTGACTGGTCGGGTGGATCTCAGACTACGAAGATCTCTCCTTATTCCGGTACCAACAACTATTATGGTCATTACGGCTATATAGAAAAAGACAAATACAACCTTTCTTTGAGTACCTACCTAATGTATGGTAAGGACTTTGGAAGTCAGTACTTTGATATCATGGGAGGTTACGAATGGCAGCATTTCTACAACGATGGTAATGAGATCCGTTATGGAAGTTATCGTCCCACTCATCCCACAGAAGCCGGCAAAAAGACTTCTGAATATGAAAACGCATGGAAAACAGAGAACTTCCTGGTTTCTTTCTTTGCGCGTGCCAACTATAACCTGTTGGAAAGATACTTGCTTACAGCCACCGTACGTTACGACGGAACCTCACGTTTTTCCAAAGATCACCGCTGGGGATTCTTCCCTTCCGTAGCATTGGGATGGAAGATCAATGAAGAGGCATTTATGGAAGATGTAGATATTTTTTCCGATCTGAAGTTGCGTCTCGGATATGGGGTGACAGGTCAGCAGAATATCAACCAGGGAGATTATCCTTATCTGCCTGTCTATTCCATGAGTATCGCGGGAGCGTATTATCAGTTAGGTGACGAATGGTATACCCTCTATCGGCCGGATGCTTATAATAAAGATCTGAAATGGGAGGAGACTACTACCTGGAATGTAGGAATCGATTATGGCTTCCTTAACGGACGTATTACAGGATCCGCGGATTACTACCTGAGAAAAACAAAAGACCTTCTCAATGTAGTTTCTGTGCCTGCGGGTACCAATTTCAAAAATCAGGTGATCAGTAACATCGGTTCTCTTAAAAATGAAGGTTTCGAATTCGCTATCAATGCCAAACCGGTACTCACCAGAGATTTTACCTGGGATCTGGGATTCAACCTTACCTATAATAAAAACAAGATCACCAAACTGACTACAGGTAGCGGAGAAGGATATTATGTAGCCGTAGGAGGGATCTCTTCCGGTACCGGATCGAATATCCAGGCCCATGTAGTAGGACATCCGGCCAATTCATTCTATGTATACCAGCAGGTATACGATGAAAACGGTCATCCTATCGAAAACCTGTTTGTAGACCGTAACGGAGACGGTATCATCAATGAAGCGGATAAATATCTGTACAAGAAACCCGCGGGGGATGTGTTGATGGGGTTGAATTCCAAGTTTATTTATAAGAACTGGGACTTAAGTTTCACTTTGCGTGCCAGTCTCAACAATTATGTGTATAATGATGTATTGGCAGACCGTTCAAATATCAGTGCGGACGCACTCTACAACTCCAATGGATTCTCAAACCGTCCGAAGGAAGCATTGAAACTGGGTTATCAGGGGATAGGTTCATACTACTATTCTGACTATTTTGTGCAAAATGCCTCTTTCCTGCGTTGTGACAACATCTCTCTGGGATATTCGTTCAGCAATTTGTTCAATAGCAAAATAAACGGACGTGTATATGCCAACTTCCAGAATGTATTTGTTATTACCAAATACGATGGTCTGGATCCGGAGCTGAATAACGGTATTGACAACAATATCTATCCGCGTCCTTTTGTTGCACTTCTGGGAGTCAGCCTTAATTTTTAATGTGAACCATTTAATATAGGATTTATATGAATTCAAAATATATAAAGTCAATTTTTCCCATTGCCCTGCTGGCAATTATTTTGCAGGTGACTTCCTGTGTGGGAGATCTGGATGTAAAACCGATTGATCCGAATATTGTACAGGATTTTGATCAGGATGGTGTATTCGCCAAGATTTATGCTACCATGGTACTTACCGGACAGGAAGGACCTGCCGGAAAAGGAGATGTGGATGGAATAGACGAAGGTACTTCGGCATTCTACCGTTTGGTTTTTACTGTCAATCAGTATCCCTCGGACGAAACCATCTGTTCGTGGACAGACGACGGGGTCGCGGAGATGAATTTTATCCGTTGGAGTGCTTCCCACGGTATGTTGGAAGGATTGTATGGCCGTCTGAATTTCGACGTGACTCTCTGCAATCATTTCCTAGAGATGACAGACGGTGCTACGGATGAGAAGACTGTTAGACAAAGAGCGGAAGCCCGTTTTATACGTGCTATGAATTTTTTCTATCTGATGGATATCTTTGGAAACGTACCGTTTACGGAAGTCGTTACCAGTGATCTGCCAGATCAGATCAAACGTGCTGATCTGTATAAGTTCATAGAAAATGAATTGCTGGATATAGAAGACGATATGTATGCTCCGATGCAGGCTCCTTACGGACGCGCGGATAAAGTAGCCTGCTGGTTGCTGCTTTCCAGGTTGTACCTGAATGCTGAAGTATATACAGGTACTGCCCAATGGTCTGCGGCTGCTACGTATGCCAAAGCGGTTATGGATTCTCCCTATGATCTGGCACCTGTCTATTCTTATTTGTTTATGTCGGACAACGATGGCAGTGGCTCTGTAAACAAAGCCCGCCAGGAGATCATTCTTCCGATCCGCCATCACGGAATCAATACCACCAGTTACGGAGGTGCGCAGTTCCTGATCGCAGCTACTCACAGAGACGATATGAATCCCTGGGGAGTTACTGAACAGTGGGCCGGAGTGCGTTCGCGTGAGGCGCTGATCAATAAATTCTTTCCGAACGGAAATATTCCGATGGATGTGGATGAAAATGGCATGGTAGCTGCTGCCAGTGATGATCGTGCTCTGTTCTTCTCTATCGGAAGAGAACTTCCTATCGAAAATCCGAATGAATTCCTCAATGGTTTGTCTGTAGCTAAATTTACCAATCTTCGTGCAGATGGTGGAGCTGTCAACAGCTCTGTCTGGGTAGATCTGGATATACCTTTTATGCGTGTGGGTGAGGCCTATCTGACGTATGCCGAAGCTCTGCTTCGGAGCGGAGGATCATCTGAGACCGCGTTGAATGTGATCAACGAATTGCGTGCCCGATCCAATGCAGCCCCATTGGCAACCATTTCTCTGGATATAATACTGGACGAAAGATCCCGTGAGTTGTATTTTGAAACACACCGTCGTACAGACCTGATCCGTTATGGATATTTTACAGGTACTCAATATCTCTGGGATTGGAAAGGCGGCAGTGCTACAGGTACCAGTGTATCGAGTATTTACAATCTGTGCCCGATTCCCGCGGCTGATCTGAATGCGAATGAAAAGCTGGTACAAAATCCGGGTTATTAATAGGATATTCATACTAAAACTGTAAGAATAATGAAAAAGATATATAATTTATTGGTCTTGCTGGCCGGGGTGCTTTGTTTTGTGGCCTGTAGCGATGACAATGATTCGAATCCTACATTGCGGATGCCCACCCAATTTGTCCTGAATACTCCTGCGTATGTGAGTGGAATATACGATTTGGAGAATACCGAATCGGTACTTCTGACCTGTACACAACCTGACTACGGGTATACGGCAGCGGTAGTATATGCTGTTGAAGTATCTCTGACAGAAGGATTCGATACATACGAAACTCTTCCTTCTACTTACACTACAGCCAGAATGGAGGTTAGTGCTTCGGAAATGGCAGTTGCTCTGACCGGTCTGTTGGAAAAAGATGAAGATGAGTTCCCTATAACTATTCCTGTATATATACGTTTGTCGGCGGCTTTGACCAATGGAGAGGGAGAGATCACCTCTAATGTGATCGAACTCCCCGAGGTGAAATGCTACTATGCATTGGATTCTATGGTGATGCCCGAAGAAATGTACCTTATTGGTAATGTAACAGGTAATTGGAGTTGGACTAGTGCTACTAAAATGGTTCCTGTAAACGATACTCCTGGTAAATTCTGGGCCATACAATACCTGGGACTGACAGAGGCTGGTGACAAGGCGGAGATCAAGTTTAGTCCTGTTCCGGATTGGGGTGAAGACTTTGGCTTCTCTGGTGCGAATATTGATGATACTTCGTTAGCTTTAACCGCGGCTTCCGAAGCTGATGGTGGTAATATTTTGATCGGAAATCCGGGTTGGTATCTGGTTGTGGTCACTACTGCTATAGAAGGTCGTGAGTATGTATATGAAGTGAATTTCCTAGAACCGGATGTGTATCTTACAGGTGATCCGAGTGGTGGATTTGATGAATTTAACGATGCCCGTAAGTTTACTGTACCGAATGGGCTGGGTGAGTTTGTTTCTCCTCTTACCGTTGCTGGAGGTGAGATGAGAATTTGTGTCAAACTGGAAGATATAGAGTGGTGGAAAACCGAATTTATGATTTTCGATGGAAAGATTGAATATCGGGGAAATGGTGGTGACCAGGAGCGTGTAAATGTAGGTGTCGGACAACGTGCTTATCTGAATTTCACTGAGGGTACAGGTTATATTGGTGATTAATTAAAAGAATGAAGTAATATGAAAAAGTTCAGTATATATGTGATGGCAGTGCTTGCGATCTGCCTCACAGCCTGTGACGAAGATTACAATAAACATATAGCTGATCCTCAGGCGTATCCACAGGAGGAAAAACAATCTTTTGCAGGATTCACAATTGCATTTGATGGAGATTTTACTTCTGCTATTACTATTGCGGATCTGGAGAATGATGTTCTGACAGCATTGAAAGCCACTGCTACTCCGGAAGTGGCAGAAGGGTCTTCTGTTACATACCGTATCCAGGTATCCGATACCGAAGACTTCGAAAAGGTAGTTGATCTGCCGACTACTACTGAGGATAATGTTGCTATGGTAAATGCTACGGGTCTGGATGAAGCTGTAAAAACATTATTTGGTAAGGTTGAAGAGGCTCAAATTGTATATGTGCGTACCTATGTTTACATATTGGATGGCACTTCAGCGGTCATGGCTCCGGATCCTTATTTGGTGGGAACGGTTGCAGTAACACCGACTCCTCCGGATGATCCTACGATGTATATAATTGGCAGTCCATGGAATTGGGGTTGGGAGAATGTGAAATTTTCCATGGTTATGGTCAATGGAAATCCATCTAAGTTCTGGTCTATTCAATATTTTGATGCGGAGGATGAAATAAAATTTTTCCCGGAATATGATAACTGGGAAAATGGTATCGGATATAGTGAGGCATCTTTTTCTGTTGAGACTGCTCAGATTTCTGATGCGGGAGGTAATATTAAAATAGGAAAAGCCGGTTGGTATTTGGTGGTTGTCACTGTGGAAGAGGGCGAAACTCCTGTGGTGGAGTTCGATGAACCGAATGTCTGGCTGGTAGGCGAAACCTCTACCGGAGGATGGAATGTTGGTTCTGAAGATGCTGATAAATTTACCGTGCCTGCTACCGCCGACGGTGAGTTTATTTCGCCTATATTCAAAGCAAACAACGAGTTGCGTATGTGTGTAATTGTGGATGGTGATGCTGGAAACTGGTGGAAGTATGAGTTTATGATATTTAATAATCAGATCGTGTATCGCGGTAATGACGGTGATCAGGAAAGAGTAAATGTAGAAGAAGGTCAAAGAGCTTATCTCAATTTCAGTGATAATACCGGACGTATCGAATAACTGAATCATAACTAAATAAATGGGAAGGCCGCCCTTTAAGAGGCGGCCTTTTTAATTACAAATAAAATATATTATGAAGAGTAGCCCGATTTTTAACTGGTGGATTCTATTACTGTTCGTTTTCTTTATGGGCTGTTCGGATGATAACAATCCGGAACCTGAACCACCTGTACCACCGGTTGATGAACTGCCGGATGGTGTCACACTGGTCCCTACCGAGTTTGATGCCGAAAAAGAGGGAACCATCTATTTCAAAGCATCTTCCACTTCCGAACTTTACGGATATGAAGGAGATGTATATGTACACATCGGAGTGGTAGAGGGTTCCTGGAGATATGTTCCTGCCGAATGGGAAGAAAATATAGATAAATGTAAAATGACCCGTGTGGCGGATAATGTCTGGAGCATAACCTTATCTCCCGATATACGTACCTGGTTCGGAGTATCGGAGGATGATTATGTCTATAAGATCGGAGTGGTGTTCCGTAGTTCGGATAGTACAAAGAAGGGACTAGACGAGGACTATATTATCTCTGTAACAGATAATACGTTTACACCCGGAGAGATCTCCTATGAAGCGCGTTCCGCAGAAGTGATCGATGGTATCAATATCATAGATAATTCAACAGTGACCCTGGTTCTGTATGACAAAGATAAGAACGGAGATCACAAAGACTACGCCTATGTGATCGGTGATTTCAATGACTGGAAACTCCAGCATGATTATCAGATGAAGCGGGACGATGCTACCGGTTGCTGGTGGTATACACTGACCGGACTTGATCCGCAGACAGAATATGCTTTCCAGTATTATGTCTATAGTAAGGCAGATGGATCGATACGTCTGGCTGATGCTTATACTGAAAAAGTGCTTGATCCGCTGGATAGCTATATATCTGCCTCTACTTATCCCAACCTGCGGGAATACCCCTCGGGTAAGACTTCGGACATTGTCTCTACGTTCCGTACACAGAAAGAGGACTACAACTGGAAAGTGCCCAACTTCAAAGTAGAAGATCCGCATGCGTTGGTGATCTATGAAATGCTGTTCCGCGACTTTTCCGATTCGGGAGATATCAACGGAGCATTGGGTCATCTGGATCACCTGGTAGATATGGGAATAAATGCCATTGAACTGATGCCCGTACAGGAATTTGACGGTAACGATAGCTGGGGTTATAATCCCTGTTTCTTCTTTGCTCTGGACAAAGCTTACGGTACCAAAGAGATGTATAAGCAATTTATCGATGCCTGTCACGAAAAAGGTATCGCTGTGATCCTGGATGTGGTGTATAACCATGCTACAGGTAACCATCCGTTTGCCAAACTTTACTGGGACAGCAGTAATAACAAGACAGCTGCCAACAATCCGTGGTTCAACGTGGATGCTCCCCACCCATACAGTGTATTCCACGACTTCAATCATGAATCTGAACTGGTACGTACGTTTGTCAAACGTAACCTGCAATTCCTGATCAAAGAGTATAATATCGACGGATTCCGTTTTGACTTGACCAAAGGTTTTACTCAGAACAGCAGCACGGATCAAACAGCAAGTAAAAAAGATGAAAGTCGTATTGCTATCCTTAAGGATTATTACGGGGCTATCCGCGAAGTAAGTTCCGATGTTTGTATGATCCTTGAGCATTTTGCCGATGATGACGAAGAAAACGAGTTGGCAGAGGCTGGTATGATGATGTGGCGCAACGTGAATTATGCCTATTGTCAATCTGCTATGGGCTGGCCGGAAAGTAGTGACTTCAGTAGGATGAAGTCGAATTGGACAGCCACCGGCGGTGGCTGGGTAGGCTATATGGAGAGTCACGACGAAGAACGTATGGCCTATAAACAGACTCAGTGGGGCAATTACGATCTGAAGGATAATCTGAAAGATCGTATGAGCCAATTGGAAACAAATGCTGCTTTTTTCTTTACAGTACCCGGTCCGAAGATGATCTGGCAATTTGGTGAGATGGGATATGATATCTCCATTGAAGAGAATAGCCGTACGGGACGGAAACCCTTGAAATGGGAATATATGGGTAATGAGTACCGGAAGGGATTATATGATACTTATGCTACACTGATCAATTTCCGTCAGAAGCATCCCGAACTGTTTACACCAGGTGTAACTTTCGACTGGAAAGTAAGTGCCAGTGACTGGGAAGGTGGCCGTTTTCTTAGTTCCGATGCAGGTCATGCAGCCATGGTAGTGGTCGGGAACTTCACGGATACGCCCATTAAGTATGCGGTATCTTTTCCCCGATCCGGTGTCTGGTTCGATTACCTGCAGAATGAGCAGATCAATACCAGTGAACTGGTGGAAGTACCGGCACATAATTATCGTTTATTTGTGAATTTCTAAAGAAATATTTTCATATCAGAGAGATCGTTTCATTTTTTGTGTAACGATCTCTTTTTTATTTATCCGTTCTGTATGATAACAAAGGATGGGAATAACTGTAAGGAATGTAACTGTTTTAGAAGGAAACGATGAACAATTCTTAATCTGTGTTTTTTAACATAACCTGAACCTTTGTTTATTTGTACCGATGATGTTATATTTGTAGTATACACAAATGAACCGTTTCACTATTTAACCTTACTAATTATGACCTTAAAACGTATATCTCTCCTTTCTTTAGCAGTATATGGGGTTTCTTTTACTCTTTTCAACTGCACATATTCTCTCTCTCATGAAAAAACTTTAATAGAGACTGCTCCTTCCCTTAATAAACAAGACAGTGTAGCCATGATCCAGGTTTATCATAAGATTGGTCCCTGGGGAGAGCCCTGGGTTCTGGAGGATATCCATACCTGGTGTGGAGTCACTGTTGAACTGGATAGTATAAAAAATGAATATCGGATTGTGGAGTTTAACTACTATGGCAACTTTCGTGGGCAGATTCCCGAAGATTTCAGGCAGCTGACTGAATTGAAAGTACTCGGGCTGGGAGGAGGAACCTTAAGCGGGCCTGTTCCTCCCTGGATAGGAGAATTGAAAAAGCTGGAAACGCTTTATATCGGATATAACCAGGTAAGTGGTTCTTTACCGAAAGAGATAGGCAAACTTAAACACCTCAAGTCACTTACTTTGGGTAACAATCGGTTGTCAGGAGAATTGCCCGGAGAGTTGGGACAACTATCGAAGTTAGAAAAACTGACTATCGTAGACACGCAGATCACAGGCAGGATACCACGCTCTTTATCTAAATTGAAAAAACTTCGTAGGATGGATCTGATCCGTAATAAATTATACGGCAAATTCCCGGTTCAGATACTCAAACCGGATCTATTGGTCAACTGTACAGGCAATAACATCTCTGAACTCCCTTTTGATATATGGAAAGATAATGATCTCAACCTACCTCCCAATCTGCAAAAGAATCAGCTATCAGGTGAAATCCCAGCCTGGGTAAAAAACACGAATAAATGGAAGAAGTTTGGCTTTTATACAAATAATCAACAACCTGGTTATGGGTTACATTAATTTTTTATTGATTATGAAAAAAAACGACAATTTACTTTAGTAGTGTTTGTTGCATCCTGTTGTTGATGACAGGGTGTGAACGTGAAGACACAAATTTGTGGGACGGCGTATCTTCTTCTGGTATTACTTCCCGTTCTCTTGCGTTGTGGGATGAGTGTTCAACGTGTATACTCCCTTTCGGAGAAACCGTTATTCTTCCGTGGGGAAATGCGGCCCATACGGCCATTCCGGAGGAAATAAGGAAAGACATCAAAAGTGCAGACGGATGGACTGTACTGGATTCTACTGTCGAGTTTACAAATCAGTCTGTAGAGGTGACACCTGCCGACAGATATGTCAACTATCTGCTCTTGTATAATGTAAACACAGGCGTATTAAAAGGCTTCTATTATGCCGAGAGAATGGAGGGAAACAATTGTGGATTCTGGCAACTCTCTACCTCTTCACCCACCAAACTGTTTAATTTTGCTTCTTACTTTGCCGAACCTCTCAATGGACAGGCTCCTCAGTCTGTGATCCTGGCTACCTCGACATCCAATACCGAACCGCAGGGGTTTGATCTGGGATGGAATTGCTTTATGACCGAACTGGCGTATGATGAGAATAGCCATAACCAGAGATTAAATATATCGGCCTTTGCGATGAACAATGCACGCATAAATTTCACAGGAGCATATAAGTCCGAATCTTCAGGTACCATTATTACAAGTACGCAGAACAAATCCAGTATTATTGACGGCTTGGCTTCAGGAGTAGGAGAGGCTGGCAAGCAGTGGATACTGGATAATACCGGACCAAAGGAATCAAAAAAACCTATTAAATATGCCGGTATCATTGGAGGCAGTCTGTTGGATAAGACAGCCTCCGGGCTGATCTCTACCGGACTCTATAAAGTTTTTGGTTCGTTGCTCGGATCTTCAAAAACAACAAGTGATCTGAACTTTTCTACCAATGGAACTGTCACACTGGAAGGAACGCTGGTAAATTCCTCATCTGGCATTGTGAGTCCTGTAGCGGGCCTGAAATTGGGCTCTCCCGACATGGATCTAGGGGTATGGAATCTGGAAACAGCGCCTTCGTATAGAATAAGAAGTACTGCAGACCTTATAAAGACTGACTATACCGCATACCCGCAAAATGAGCTGGTGTTCTTTTATCAGGTACAACGTGAAGTGTCAAACGTGCAGGTTGTATATAATCCTAGGGTTGCAAATACTTTTACCGTGACTGCCACTCCTGTTATTTACAAAAAGTATAATAATGATACCCAGCCTTTTGGCTCTTATCCGGATATGGGATATATTTCCGACAGATGGACTATAGAGACGGTATTGTATACCGATTCGCTCACAGACATAACTGCCTGTTCAAGTAACATGACATTTCTGGCTCGCAGTGATTTATGGCCTAACCGCAAATATGAGGTACAGGGCATATCGAAAGTGGCTGTATATCTGGTGGGAAATCCTTATAAGGTCTCTGATAATGTAGCATTAAAAATATTAGTAAATGGGCGTACTACAGTAAATGGTACCTCTACTACTTTTTACTCCTGCAAGACATTTGTACCCAAACAAATGTATTACTACGATTCTGCCCGCCCCTATAGCTGGAGCGTTGAAGAATTGCGCAAGTATGGTTTCTTGTAAAAAGTCATCCTGAGATATGGCTGTATGGCAAAAATAACTTGTCTTTCAGATAACTAGCTTCAGATATAATTTGTGTTAAAGCCAAAAAGTGGGGAGACTGCTCTAAAATAGTAAAATAGGGCAGTCTCTTTTTACTTTTGGTTCCCGGAACTGATCCATATCTGTATTTTAAATGTTATATAAATAAAGATATATATATTATGCCTTATATAGACTATTATAAAGTACTGGGAGTAGAAAAAAACGCTTCTCAGGCCGATATCAAGAAGGCTTATCGAAAACTGGCGCGGAAATACCATCCTGATCTTAATCCCAACGATGAGGAGGCCAAAACTAAGTTCCAGGAGATCAACGAAGCCAATCAGGTTCTCAGCGATCCGGAGAAACGGAAGAAGTACGACGAGTACGGAGAGAACTGGCAGCATGCCGATGAGTTCGAAGCCCAGCGTCGTTCCTATGAGCAGTCGGGTGCCGGAAATGGAGGAGGTGGAGGGGCTTCGTGGTCCTCTTTCGGTGGTGGTTTTGATACAGACAGTGGATTCTCCGATTTCTTTGAGTCACTGTTCGGTGGACAACGTGCCGGGCGCAGGGGAAGCTCTGCCGGGTTCCGGGGGCAGGACTACAATGCCGAACTGCATCTTTCCCTGAGAGACGCGGCAGTGACGCATAAACAGGTACTGACTGTCAATGGCAAAAAAGTACGGATTACCATTCCGGCCGGAGTGGCCAACGGACAGCAGATCCGCCTCAAAGGTCACGGTAGCGAAGGAATGAACGGCGGATCTAAAGGAGATCTGTACATTACCTTTGTGATTGCAGATGATCCGCAGTTTACCCGTATGGGAAATAATCTCCATATCACCGTTCCCATCGACTTGTATACTGCGATCCTGGGCGGAGATGTACGGGTAGATACCCTGGACGGGCAGGTGAAGCTGAAGGTGAAACCCGGTACACAGAACGGTACCAAAGCCCGCCTCAAAGGCAAAGGCTTCCCGAAATACAAAGAGGAGGGCCACTTTGGCGATCTGATCGTTACCTATTCGGTAGAGATCCCGACCCATTTGAGTGAGAAAGAAAAAGAGTTGTTCCGCGAGCTGCGCGACTTAAGATAAATTCGTGATAGTTATGATACGTACCGATCTGATCGTTATAAGTGAATATTGCCGGCATTGCGATATAGAACCTTCATTTATTGAGTTGCTGCATGAAAGCGGATTGATAGATATTTATCAGGAAGCAGGAGAGAGTTATCTGTTTGTGTCCGAACTGCCCCGCCTGGAGAGTTACAGCCGGATGTATTACGATCTTTCCATCAATCCGGAGGGGATCGATGCCATCCGTCATCTGCTCGAAAGGGTAGAGCGGTTGCAGCAGGAACTGCAAGAATTGAGAGAACAGTTGCTGTTATACGAAAGACAGCGGAATGTGGTCCGTGATTCACAATCCTGAGAAGATGCATCCTTTCCCGATGTGGCTGGGATAGAGAATTGCTATGCATTTAGAAGCGGATACGCTTGAGTTGGAGGATCCCGGAACCCAGTTTGGCGGACAATCTGCTCTCCGTGCTGATCTGAATGGCAAGGATATCATGGATTTTCACGAATAGGTGAAAGAATACCTCTTTTTGAATGTGGGGACAGCGTTATAAAGCAGAACTTTTTCTTTATGAGAACAGAAAATGTCCGACTCCTTTTAAGAGGAGCCGGACATTGCGTACCGTGTTTGTGCTGATAGAAGTTTTTTGTCAGAGTAGAGAGAATTCAGAACAGCTCGATACGTTGCAATAGTTTATTGGCCCAGTTCATTTCGGATGACATCCAGGCGGCATCATCTATATTTCCCGCTTTGTATTGTGAAGAAAGCAACTCCATATATTCTACCAGTGCATCGGCAGCTCTGGCCTGTCGGTTGAGACGGAGCAGCAACAGGATTTCCTGTTTGTATGCGTTCGGATTGGGGAAGCGTGCCATTTCTTTCGCCTGTGCCAGGATATCCAGTGCTTCCAGGTTGGCTTCGGGACTATCGTAGAGTTGCATGTGTGCCTTGGCGAGCAGGGTCAGGTCTTCGCCTGTAACCAATTTGCGCTCTATGTTTTTTTCAAGAACAGCTATGGATTGCTCATACTGGTTGCCTGCCTGGTGGAGCAAAGCGTTAAAGGTGGTGACACCACACATGGTTTTCTGGTAAGAACGGCTTTGGAATTCTTTCGGTTCCGGAAGGCGTTCGATACGCTCATCCATCTCGGCATAGATCCCGTAGCGGGAGAGGGTATAGTAGTCCCGGGCCTCTTCATAGTAATTACGTATTTTGATCAGAGCAGATGACAGAGCGGCAGGATCCATTCCCTGAAAGGCCAGGTAGTCACAGGCAATCTGGTCGGCCTTACTTTCCTGCTTTTGTGTATAGGCCATTCCCAGGCGCGCGTTGGTGCGGGAATTGATGATAGCGGCTATAATATTTGCTCCCAGATAGGTGGTTCCTGGTACATAATATTCATTTTTGTAGGTAAAATATTCGTCAAATCCCGCGGCTACTATCTCCAGCATACCACTCCAGAATTCCGCTCGCCGGGTTCTGGACTCCGCTTTCATGACATTAATCACCTGATGATCCAAAAAATAATGCGCCACTTCACTGACTATGATGGCAGTGAGTTCCTCTTCCGAATCCAATACCGACAACAGGCCGGTGCTGATCAACAGAGTACCGTTGGGTAGCATATAAGCATCGGGAGAGGGAGATTTGAGCAGACGTACGCTCAATACTTCCGGACGCTGGTTGTTGACATTTACCGGTTTGGTACTCATAAAGAGCCGGTGTACATAGTCTTGTACATAACCATCTTCATAAAACAGTCCGGACAAATTGCCCAGGTATTCTACGGATTCTTCCAACAGGTCCTGACGGATGTCGTTGCGATAGCCCTTGTTGTCGTAATGGGCGTACATGTTTTCGTAGAGAAAGACGGATTGCCAGAAGTCTTCCCGGGTAGTTGTATGCAAGTCAAGGATATCAACCTTACTGGCGGGAAGCACGATCTGGTTATAGTTTATATTCAGCATCAGAAGCACTCCGGTTTTGGTAGGGTCTACATTGTTCCGGCTGAGTTTGATCACTTTGATCAGTTCGAATTCCATACCAGCCGGATAGGACTCATATGATTTCTTAAATGTTCCCGGAATATTCAGCAGGCCACTCAGATTGGTCTGATTGCGTTGAGCAAATACAGTCAGTGTTATCAGTAACAGAATAAATGGTAGTAGCTTTTTCATGAGGAGTGAAGGTTTTTATATGTAAGATGTAATACAAAGATAGCTTACTAAGATCCTATGTCGAAGTGATTTTTCCTAAAAAATGGTAGGGAATTCCCTTTTAATGAGAATTGACAGGCAGGGAAATAGAAGAAAGTGTATGCGATATGCTCATTACATTTATTCTTATCTTTATGACTACAACTAAGTAGACATTCCGTCATTGAAACGAAAATAAAAATTAAATTTGAACTATTGTGAAACCATAAAAGACTTTTGTTATCTTAGTATCTTTACTTACTGTTCTCCTGTGTAGGTCTTGTAATAAAGACGATAATATAGAGATGTCACAGTTGACAGGTAAATGAGCCTGGATCAGTGAGGATCCTCGTTTAACTATGGACTCACATATTGTTTATACGTTGAATAACAACAACAGTTGTTCTTTTTATACTGCTGATATAGGTTCTGAGAATAATTTTGCCAGGTATTATACGTATATAATAGCCAAAACAAATAAGCTGACCTCCTTCTTTGATAAAGAAGAATGTACTGTAGCACAAGATCATATTCTGAAATTAAACTCGGAAAAAATGAGGTTGCAGACTACCGACAAGCAGGATGGATCAATGAAACTATATTTGGTCAGAGTCAGTGACTGACCGTATTATTTTTTTATGAAAACTAAGGTATAAAAAATGAGATCCATATGGATCTCATTTTTTATACCTTATCTGCAAAAGAAATTGTTATTTCTTGTTACGGTTTCCGTAGCGGCTCATGAATTTATCTACACGACCGGCTGTATCTACCAGGGTAGATTTTCCTGTATAGAAAGGATGAGAAGTGTTAGAGATTTCCATTTTTACCAATGGGTAGGTCTCTCCTTCAAATTCTATGGTTTCTTTCGTGTTCACAGTTGAGCGTGAAAGGAACATATCGCCGTTAGACATATCCTTAAATACTACAGGACGATATGATTCGGGGTGAATACCTTTTTTCATGTCAATATTTGTTTTTTTAATTGTTATTTCGTTTACTATTTCGGTAACAAATAGTGTGTAATGGTTATTTTCAGGCTGCAAAGATAATGTATTTATCTGAATTAGAAAAAAGTTGCCTGAAAAAATAGCATTCTCGTTTTTTTTTAGGATTTTTGCATAAACACAATTTAAAAATTTAATAAGCAAATGAAGAAAAAGCTGTTTCTGATAGCAGGTTTGTTCCTGTTTATCACCGGTATTACACAGGCACAGGATACCCGGCCCGAACTTTATAGTGTAGCGTTCTATAACCTCGAGAACCTGTTTGATACGATCCATGACCCGGGGAAGAACGATCACGATTTCCTGCCGGATGGTTCGATGAAGTGGACTGCTGAGAAGTACGAGGCCAAGTTGAAAAATATGGCTCAGGTATTGAGTGAGCTTTCCCGTGATAAAACTCCGCAGGGGCCTGCGGTGATCGGAGTAGCAGAAATAGAAAATCTTCGCGTGCTTCAGGATCTGGTAAAAGAACCGGCAATTGCTGACGAACGATACGGTATTGTACATTACGAAGGACCGGATCGCCGGGGCATCGATTGTGCACTGCTGTTCAATCCCCGGCAATTTACCGTATACTCCAGCAGATTGGTATTGTCCGAACCTTTTCAGGGAGATACCGTACACAAAACCCGTGGTTTTCTGGTGGTGAATGGTAATTTGGCAGGAGACCGGGTATGCTTCATTGTGAATCACTGGCCTTCGCGCGGGGCGGAAGCTCCGGTACGTATTCATGCGGGCAACCAGGTACGGGCATTGACCGACTCTCTGTTACGTATGGACAGAGACTTGAAAATCATTATTATGGGAGATATGAACGACGATCCGATGGACGAAAGTATGGCGGTGGCCCTGGGAGCGAAGAAACCCATCAAACAAGTGAAAAAACGGGAAGATCTCTACAATCCGTTCTGGGAAATACTCGAAGACAAAGGGGTGGGTACTCTGTTCTATCGGGGCAAATGGAATCTGTTTGACCAGATCGTGATATCCCGTTCATTTTTCAAACCCAAGCAGGGAGAACTGATATATGACCATGCTGAGGTCTTTATCCGGGATTACCTGATCCAACAGGACGGAAAATACAAAGGTTCCCCTTTGCGTACTCACGGCGGGAAGGAGTGGCTCAACGGATACAGCGACCACCTGCCTACGATCTTGTATCTGAGAAGAAAATAAAGAGATTTACGATGTGCTGATTTGCGGTTTACGATTGAAATTACTTATAAATAATCCACCATTCCGGATAGATAGTAGAGATCGTTCCTGTCAGATCGGTGATACTAACCAAAAGCCAGTCATCAAACGTGGTCAAAACCCTCTGCAACACGGTTGGGGTAGGAGGTGGGGTGTTTTTGCATCTAAGCGTGAAGAGCGGTACAGATATATGGCGAAACGGTTTGTATGTTGTTGCAGGATCATATCAGTCGTAAATCTGTAAATCGTAAATCCTTTTGGTTCATTTTTTTGGCGGAGCAAAGAAATGAACAATAATTCTAATAATACATAAACAAGGCCGGAAAGGGAAAACCCCGTTTCCGGCTTTGTTGTTAACCCGTGAGACAACGCAGACGAGTTCAGGCTGTAGAAGCTGATTGACAGGTAGAGATTGCAATATATGATATATTGTAATTAAATATTTCCTACGGGCATACATTTGTTGCCGGCAGGGATATATTTCCTGCAGTCAGCTTCTGCTTTTTTGAACGATTTTGCTTACTTTTGCGTAGAATTTTTTGATTCACTAACAATAAACTTTTAAACGAAATGATTAATTACAAAGATTTAGGCCTTGTAAACACCAGAGACATGTTTGCGAAGGCTATCAAAGGCGGATATGCTATCCCGGCTTTCAACTTCAACAACATGGAACAGTTGCAGGCTATCATACAGGCCGCTGTGGAAACTAAATCTCCGGTCATCCTGCAGGTGTCTAAAGGGGCGCGTAACTATGCCAACCAGACCTTGCTTCGTTATATGGCAGAAGGTGCCGTAGAATATGCAAAAGAATTGGGATGCAAAAGTCCTCAGATCGTTCTTCACCTGGACCACGGTGATTCGTTCGAGACTTGTAAGTCTTGTATCGATATGGGATTCTCTTCTGTAATGATCGACGGTTCACATCTTCCTTACGATGAGAATGTAGCGCTGACTAAGAAAGTAGTTGAATATGCTCATCAGTTTGATGTGACTGTAGAGGGTGAATTGGGTATCTTGGCTGGCGTGGAAGACGATGTCGTTGCTGAGCACCACACGTATACCAAACCGGAAGAAGTGGTAGACTTTGTAACGAAAACAGGTTGCGACAGCCTGGCTATCTCTATCGGTACTTCTCACGGTGCCAACAAATTCAAACCTGAACAGTGTACCCGCAACGCACAGGGGGTATTGGTTCCTCCTCCATTGGCTTTTGATGTGTTGGAAGGTGTAGAAAAAGAACTTCCCGGATTCCCTATTGTACTGCACGGTGCTTCTTCAGTGCCTCAGGAAGAAGTGGAGACGATCAACAAATACGGTGGCGCGCTGAAAGATGCGATCGGTATTCCCGAAGAAGAACTGCGTAAAGCTGCTAAGTCTGCTGTTTGCAAGATCAATATCGACTCAGACAGCCGTCTGGCCATGACTGCTGCTATTCGCAAAGTGTTTGCTGAAAGCCCTGCTGAGTTTGATCCACGTAAATACCTGGGACCGGCTCGTGACAACATGAAGAAACTCTACAAGCATAAGATTGAAGAGGTTCTGGGCTCGGCTGGTAAGAACGAAAACTGCTGATCTGCTCCCTGATATAGTATATGTGTAAGAAAACAGGGTGTTTCCTCCGTGGGAACACCCTGTTTTTTATATGCGGACACCATATGGTTTTGTTGCGGACTTACTAACGAATGAAACGAAGGTATATCCAAAGGTATAGATAGGGAGTCTTTTCGAGGTACAATCTTATAAAAGTCTTATAGTCCCGTGTTAAACATAACGTTACGTCAGACTGTGGCAGTATCTTTCAGAAGGAACTCCTGTACATACACTTTGGATATACTCCGTTGGCCTTAATTGGTAAAAGTAACCTGGACCTGACCAATTACCAGGTCGTCAATTCCGGCGTTATACGTAAGTACCAGTGAACCCTCTACCTGGAACGCGTTGGGAACATACAACCGGAGCGAATTGAAATCCTCTGTGGTAAGGCGTGTAGCATAACCCTGATTGTCAAAGGAGGTAAATTCCAGTCCGGTGGGATTGTAGGCATCTATCACATACAGGGTCTGACCGTCTACAAAAGGAATGGTATATTCATACAGTATATCTGCAGGTTCTCCTTCATCAAAACCATCTTCTCCAACGATCAGTGTTCCGTTGACTACAATAGTAGCAGTTCCCGTAGATACGAGAGTACTAATGCTACCCTCTCCGGTAGGACCGACATTAAAGGTTCCACTGATCATCTGGAGATAACCCAGGGAAAGGGTTCCGTTGAGCATTAAACTGGAATTGTTGCCCATAGTGAGGAAGCCATTCCTGAGAGAGAATTCGCCTCCTTCGAAAATATAAAAATTTGAATTGCTTCTGAAAGCAATGGTGAGGGCTTCGGTAGACGTGATCGAGCCAAGGCCAGTAATATACATATCAATTCCTGATCCGACTTCCAGCTTGTTGGCCGGAGTCCAGTCAGCCAGTACAAAAATAGATACCCGTTCGTCATCGTCTGCACCGTCATACTCGGGAACTCCTCCGGTATATCCCGTCAGAACCACATACGTCTGTCCGGCTTCGAGCGTGTTTACCGTTGAGATGTCTATGGCATCGTCTGGTATTTCGTAATAATCTACCCGGGTAGTGACAGGCAGGGAAGGTTGTTCTTCGCTGTGGAAACTCTCTGTTTCCTGGCAACTACTCAATGTGAATACTGTGGCTACACCTGCCAATAGGATTGTCTGTAAAAAATTTGTTTTCATCACTTATATGTTTTATGTTAAAAATTATGTTAATAGTATTGTGGTAAGCTCTTCTGCAAATATAGAGAAAAAGAGAGGATATAATTGATAAATAATCAGGAAATAATTTTATTTTTATTGTCTGAAAGATTTCAATTGCTATATTTTAAACTCAGACCGGAGATACCACATTGGGATAGGAGTGTCTCCACTCTTTTTGGATAGGGTAAAGGGTGAAGTTTATCAAGTTGATAAATTATAAATTTTTCTTTCCGGAATATTCTGTTATTACGTCCTGTTTTTTTGTCTATCGCAAGACTCGTCTGATTGTGAAGAACGTACCTTCTGGCGGTCTGTTTGTGGGATAAGTGGTCTGTTGGTAGGGCAAGTCTCCTACCCACATATTTGGTCCGGTGGTTTTTTATCCGCTGTTTCCATCGGTGTAACTTCCATTGTCGGTTGAGTTTTGTTTTTATCTGGTACGAACTAGCAGCAGGTCTCACTGTCTGTTTTACCGAATCTCACCCGTACATCGCCTGGCAGTAGCCAGCCCGAGGGAGTCGGGTTAGGCCGATATATGCCGTGTGTGGAAAAGTAGCGTACAAAGTCTCCCAGCTGGGGTACAGGATCCCGAAGGAAAATACAGCCATCTTCTTTACCTTGCTGGTTGTTGTTGTCATTCGGGGAATAACCTGCAGAGATCCTTTTCAGATACGCATCCAGATCAATGAAACTGATCTTTTCATCGGCACGTGTGGCATTCACATCGGGCCTTCAGACTACATACACCAAAGTCTCTGAGGTTGACCCAGTGTCCACTTTACAAGGCGTTGTGCACCACCTCCAGGAAGTTGGTGATCACACTCTGAATGTCTGCTTTGGAAAGCGAACTGAGTTCTTTGATCGGGTGAGCGATGTAAGATTCGTTCATGCTTTTGCCAGTATTACCAATTTCGGATAATCCTTCTTTTCATTCCGACGGATTGGATTTTCTCTTAATACTTTCTTGTAAATGACAGACATGGTTTTTTGTTTTTAAGTAATTATTTACAAAGAGGTTCCGGAACTCTTGTGCTACAAAGATACGTACTGTGAAACTGGCAAAATCTACCATTGTAGATTTTCGTTGACTATTATATGTTTTCTCCGGGTGATTTTACATTTACGTTGTATGCTTTATCGGAGCCGCTTGTTTCAGTATAGATGAAAGAGTAGAAACTGATATGCCCGGAATTTTTTTGCTGTTCTCCTTGCCGGTGTCACAAATGGTAATGTAAAATTTAATCTTTATATAGTTTTTCGATTAATTTAAGTTAAAATTTAAAATATATTCTCGTATTATTATGTCGCAGTTTAAAAAATATTAAATTTATCAGAAATTTATATCTTATCTTATTTATTGGGGCAAGTAAGAAAATACGAGAAGAGATATGGCTATGTAGAGAATAGGATATATAGTTGAATTTTATTAATAATCAGATATTTATTATTAATTCCCTATATGCGGGATGTTTGTATAGATATCATTATCTTATCAAACATAGGGATTAATTATTTTTGACTATGCGGTCTTATATATTTATTTATGTTTTATCTTTTTACCTGATTATGTGTATAAATACTTAAAGTATCTATTATAAAAAATAAGTAATTAGGATATTAAAATCTATATGCAGTGTCTTTATAAAGATTAGTATAGGGATTAAATATAAATTTTTATTTGTAATTCCGGATAGATTCAGGTTCCGGTACGTTTCCTGATCCATTGAAATATTTTCGATCGGTATCGGATGTAGCAGGTTCTCTCTGGCTATTCGTTGTTCTCGGCCGGGAAAGCTTACCGAAACGGAGGTGGATGTTGCATATCAGATATAGGGTGACCGGATGAAACCTTGTACAGAAGTTTTTTAAACACGATTATAAACAGTTAAAATTTGGTTTTATGAAAAAGTTAGTATTACTTTTCGCGTTTTTTGTAAGTACTATGAGTATGTTTGCTAACGAGGGAACTACCACTCAGTATTCCTCCGATGCATTGATTGAGTTTGAACTTCCGATTGTGATCAGTGCGCCGGAAGAGTTTTTTTTTATATAAATGAGATTTTCCTTGGCGGAGATCTCCAGACCATTGCATCGGACATTGCGGAAATTCTGGATACGGTAATTGGATGGTTGATTCCGGATGTAATTACGCTGGATGTATTAGGTATTCCGGATGGGCTTACTATTCTGACAGCAGGAGCGGATATCAGTCTCTGGCAGGTACAGTTGAGTCAGGCTGCCTTTGATGCGATCTTCAGTACAGAAGGTTCTACTGTAAAAGTTTCCTTTGATCTGCTCAATCTCCTGAAAATAACTCTGATTGTTTCTGCTATACCTTCTTGAAACCGGATACTTCTCAAGTTACAGATATAATATTTTTTCTGCTATTCTGTATGAGAATGATTTAATTACAATTATATACGATAGATATTAAAGTTTTATGAAAAAGTTAGTATTGCTTTTGGCATTTTTCGTAGGTACTATGAGTATGTTTGCCAATGAAGGAACTACCGCAAAGGAATCTTCGAATGCTCTGGTTGAAATTGAAATTCCACTTGTGTTCGCAGTACCGGGAGATTTTTTTTGCTTTGAATGATATCGCCGAAGCCGGGCCTATTCAGGAGGTGCTGGAGGCTATTGCAGATCTGGGAGAAAGCATTGCTGGATTATTTTTACCGGATGTGATTACATTAGATGTCATGGGGATTCCGGACGGACTAACTATTGTGACCGCAGGGTTAGACATTGGTCTTTGGGAGGTACAGTTGAGCGAGGCTGCTTTTAATCTTATCATGAGTTCGGAGGGTACTACTGTATCAGCGGAGTTAACATTAATTCCAGCTCTTCTGTCTATAGAATTCTCTATTAGTGTGATCCCATCCAGATCATAATCTGGATAGATAAATAGGCATTCTCCGGAAGAGAATGACCCGGTAATTCTCTTTTACTTTAATGGTATTGAGGTTATCTAAAAAGTGCTGTAAGTATGATACAGATTCAAAAGGTATCCCACCTTATTTGTGTCCTGCTTACAGCACTCCTTTTTGTATGCGGTTTGTACCCCTGGGTGCTGTCGGATTTTATTTGACTTTATCCGTTTCATTCTGAGTTGAAATCTGCCTGCTTTTGGGTGTATCGACTGTTGGTTCAGGTATTGGGATGTTCCTTTTTATTAGGAAAGACTTTCAGTTTTGTCGCGAAGGTATGAGTGGACATATAGTGAATATCCATTGTTATGTAGGATACTTATATTCCTATGATACACAGTCTTTCCCATACGAATATAAATCCTTCAAAATGGATGTATGAAAAAATTGGTATTACTTTTTGCTTTTGTTGTAAGTGGTATAAACCTGCTTGCTCATGAAGGAATTACCACACAGGAATCTTTGGATGTTCCAATTGAAATTCCCATTCTCATCCGTTTATCCTGAATGATATTTTCCTTGGCAGAGATTTTCAGGCCATAGCATCGGATGTTTCGGAAATTCTAGGTATGGTAGTCGGACTGTGCGTCCCGGATGTGATCACGTTGGATATACTGGGGATTCCGGACGGATTTACCATCCTGACTGCGGGAGCAGATATCAGTCTCTGGGAGGTACAGTTGAGCCAGTCGGTTTTTGATCTGATCGCAGGTTCGGACGGCTCTACTGTAGAAGTAGAGGTGGAAGTGATTCCGGGGGTACTGGTAATCAGATTCATCATTTCTGTAGTGCCATGCTGGTAAATACCTTATTGAAAACCTGTGAAGCAATCAGGCAGAGAATGTAATTCCCTGCCTGATTGTATATAAAGACATTTCTAAACTTTTCCGGTTTCCGATTATAGAATCTCCAGGACCATACACTGGCGTTGTGTCAGTTGCAGTTCTTCACCCAGTGTGATGGTCTGTCCACTCAGGATCTCTTTTCCCTGGCTATGTCCCTTAAGGATCTCTGTGTAGTATTTCAGAGGCAGGGTCACGGGCTCATCTTTGCCATTGACCATTACCACTACTGTTTTTCCATTGTACTGACGGGCATATACATATACTCCGTGCTGCGGCATGAATTGTACCATGCTGCCTTTGGCTATCACATCGTTTCCTTTGCGCCAGTTGAGCAGGGTACGGAAGAAATCGTAGCTTTCTTTCTGGATACCGGTCCGGTTTTCCGGTTTCAGCAGATTCTGCTCATCTCCGGCCCATCCGCCCGGAAAGTCTTTCCGTACATATCCGTCACTTCTGTGTTTCACGCCGTTCATCATGATCTCTGTTCCGTAGTAGATCTGCGGGATACGACGGGTAGTCAGCAGGATAGTAGCAGCCTGTTTCAGCAGATCCAGTCTGTCTGTTTCGGCCAGGAAGCGGTCTGTATCGTGATTCTCGAAGAAGGTAAGTACATACTCCGGATCTTCGTAGAGGAAATCGTATACAAAAGTATTATAGACCTTGTTCAGTCCGCGGAAATAACCGTCGGTCTCTTCCTGGACAGCCTGGTTGATCTTATCAAAAAAAGTGAAGTCCATAACCGTTTTCAGGTTACTGTTGCGGGGAGCAGACAATTTGGAATCTTTCTGCCACCAGGCTGTATACGCCGGTTCAGTCACCCAGATCTCACCTACCACGTTGAAGTTGGGATATTCGTCGTTGAGTTCCTTCATCCAGTTGCTCATGGCATCGTAATCCGCATACGGATAAGTGTCCATACGGATGCCGTCTATATCGCTGTACTCGATCCACCAGAAACTGTTCTGAACCAGGTAACGATATACATGCGGGTTACGTTGGTTGAGGTCGGGCATGGTTGGCACAAACCAACCGTCGTTCATCTGTACAAAGTCATATTTCGACGCGTACGGATCTACATGCGGAGTGAGTTTGAAAGAGGTCTGTACAAAATTGTTCTTGTGATCGGGGAAGTTGAAGAAATCTTTAGACGGCATATCTTCGATCCAGGGATGATCTACCCCGTTGTGGTTGAAGATCATATCCATTACCACCTTGATGCCTCTGTCATGTGATTTGGCGATCAGTGATCTGTACTCTTCATTGGTACCGAAACGCGGATCTACTTTGTAGTAGTCAGTGGTCGCATAGCCGTGGTACGAGCCCCCTCGCATGTTGTTTTCCAATACAGGAGTGAACCAGAGTGCCGTGATACCCAGATCTTCGAAGTAGTCCAGGTTCTGTTCGATACCTGCCAGGTCTCCTCCGTGGCGTGCATTCGGGTCGTTGCGGTCTACTTTGTATTCTTTCATTCCGGCAATCTGATCGTTGTCCGGATTGCCGTTAGCAAAGCGGTCCGGCATCACCAGGTAAAGCGCGTCCGACGAATCGAATCCCATGCGTTCGCAAGGTTTTCTTTCCCGTGCTTTCAGTTCATATTCTTTAGTCAGCTTTTTCTTGTCCTGAGTGAAAGTCAGTTTCACCGTGCCCGGCTGTACATCTTCTTCCAGACGCAGGTAGACGATCAGGTAATTGGGGCTTTCCAGTTTCACCGTACTACTCAGGGATACGCCCGGATAGTCTACTGCCACAGAAGCGTTGCCGATGCCAGGACCATAGACCATCAATTGCAGTTCGGGATTCTTCATTCCTGTATACCAGAAAGGCGGATCGATCTTGTTTATGTTCGGAGCCGCGTAGGCTACCAACGTTAATAAGGATAAACTCAGAATAGATAATAACTTTCTCATAATATTGATTGTGTATATTTTATGCTACTAAGATAAGGTTATTATCAAAAATCTTTGTCTGTCTGTGAAAGATGGTGTGGGTTATATTTATGCAAACGTTTTCATTCTGATGATTTTTCCGGGATACCTTCTCTGAAGAATTGTTCTTTGCGGATGTCTTTCAGTCTGTTTTCCGCCGCGTTGTAGAAATTCTCTATGGTCAGTGTAACACCTCCCGTATCCGGGTCGGGAACAGGTTCAGGCTTATTTCCCGGCAAGTCACGTGTTTTCGGGAATTTTTCCAGGTACAGGATCGCATTTTTCTCATCTTTGAGGCTTATATGGTAACTTGTTGCTATGTGATAAAGCAACCGGTGATTGCTGGAGTCGTATGTATATTGTAGTTTCAGAGTTTCTATGTATTCGGGAAACCTGAATGCTTTCTGGTAACATTCAGCCAGACTGCTATAGAGCCAGATCAATGTGCTGTCTGCGGGAGTGGATAGACGGATAGCCTCCTGCATGTATGTAACGGCTTCCTGTTTCCAGGAAGTCTTTGAACAGGCTTTGGCCAGGTAGTAGAGTACATTTACATTGTTGAGAGAATGATCCAGTGCTTTTTTCAGAATGTCATGTGCTTCATAGAATTGTCCGTCCCCGAAAAAACTGATCCCGCCGTAATAGCAGGTATGGAATGTACTGTCTTGCTGATCGAGCAGGACTTTGTATCGTTGGGATGCAGTCTTGTAATCTTTGGAAATGCAATAGGAGAGTGCATTCTGGCGATTGACATGGATGTTGAGGGTATCTGATCTCCGGTATGCTTCCGTACATTCTATGGCTTTGTCAATGTCTTTGTGCCCGATATGTATATTGGCCAGTCTGGCTACAGCCAGATAATCATCCGGGCTGCGTTCTATGATCTTTTCATAACATTTCCGGGCCGCTTCTGTTTGTTTCAATCCTTCGTGGCATTGTGCCAGCAACCGGAGGGTAACGTTGCTGTCGTCTTTTTCCAACAACTGTTCCGCGTACTCCAGGGCCGGCGCGTAGCGTTCCATCTGGCAGAGCAGTGTAACCAGTTGCAGCCACGCGTATTTGTTTTCCGGGTAGAGTTCTATGGTGGTTTTGTAGTTGATCAGTGCTTCCTGTTGTTTTCCCGCGCTTTTATAACATTCGGCTTGTTCGAGGAGAGCCTGCTGACTTTCCGGATCTACGTCCAGGATAGATTGAAAAGCCTGCAAGGCCTCTTTGTATCGGTTCAATCCACGTAGTGCCCGCGCTTTCTGGAACCACAGAGCAGGTGTCTGTTCTTCTACTTCCTCTATCAATAGCAGGGCGGTTTCATAGTCATATATGGCCATGGCTTTCCGGATACCTGCCTCTTCGTCTTGTGCGTGTAGCTGAAAACTTATGATTCCCAACCATACAAAGAATAGTCTTTTCTTCATGAATGGATAGCCTTTTGATGTGAATTCAGAAGCGCAAGGTATTAAAAAAATAAATACTACGAAATTTTCGTAAATTAAAATCACTTGTTTTAACGAAATTTTCGTAGATCTTTGGAATCGTATCTGTTTTATAGGTGTGAGCGATGTGCAGGGGGAGAGGCAATAAAAAAAGCCTTGTCCCTGACTGTCAGGAACAAGGCTGTGAAAAGCAGAGCCCGGCCGGAAGGAAATGCTCTGCGTGTTTACCTGAATATACTGAAAATACCTATTTTTTGTCTTTCGGTCGCAGGATATCATCTATAGCTACCAGCAGGCTTTTTTCAGGATCATCTGTGTCCTGGGTAATTTCCCAGAACATAATACCTCCCAGTTGATGTTCCCGTATGTATCTGGCTTTACGTTCTATGGTGGTTCGGCCATCATAGTATAGCAATCCGATGTTATCTTTCAGATGTGCGTCTTCTTCGGGGTATTGCTCCAGGATGTTCCTGTATCCCATTCCTTGGGCTCCGGTGGCATCGCCTTCCTGCATAAAACGGTATCCATAGAATGGAACGCCTGCCACTAATTTCTCCTTAGGCAGCTGGCGGTTGGTGAGCCAGTGTCCGACGGCTTTTTCAAAGAAATCCCAGGAAGAGTGGGGTCCTGTACGTTCTCCGGACCAGGGGCCTGTCTCGTCGTAGATCATCAGACTTACGAAATCCAGATACTCATGCATCGTGTTATTGAAACAATTGTAAAGGCCAAAGTCACCGTTGTCCCAGCCAGCGTTGACGGCTGCTGTGATCCATTTGTCTGATCCCAGCTTTTCACGGAGTTCTTTGTAGAACAGTTCAAGAACCTCGAGCCTCTGCAGGTCTGTCTCACTGGCACCCTGCTGTCCGCCGTCCCATTCTTCGTAATCTACATCAATACCATCCAGGTCCAGTTCCTGTACAGCCGTTGACAGATTTTCTATCAGTCTGGCCCTGTATTCCGGATGGAGCAGAGCCGAAGAGAAGTTTTTCGATCCGCCACCACCGATAGACAGTAGTACTTTCACGCCGTGATCGTGTGCTTCCCGGATCACCTGCTGATGTTGATTTACCTCTGTCCTGTCCAGTTCGCCGTCTTCCTGTACATAGCCGAAGGCCAGACACACGTGGGTAGGTTTTTTCCAATCGGGTGCATAAGGCATTCTCCACATGGGCAGGTAGGCTACTACAAGGGTAGCAGGTGTCTGATCAGATATATTCTTTTTTTCACCGGATCTGCAACTGCTTACGGAGAGCAGCAGCAGAGCGCAGAGGCCGCAGAGGCATACTTTCTGCAATGTGTGTGTCAGTTGTTTTCTTTTCATAAGTTTTTTTCTGTTTCGAATCGTTTGTTATTTCCGGAAAAAGCGTACATAGTCTACCTCCATTTCACGGGGGAATATGGAGTCGTCTACTCCCCGCATGCCGCCCCAATCTCCTCCGACAGCAATGTTGATGATCAGGTAGAGTTCGCTGTCGAAAGGCCATACCCGGGGGTCTGAGGTATTTTCGGGACGGAAAGAGAGATAGATATTGTCAGGACTGTCCAGATAGAACTCGATCTTATCGTCTGTCCAGTTCATGCCATATACATGGAAGTTGTCTTCTACATCGGGTACTTTCAGCGAAGAAGATACTTTCTCATCTCCTTCCAGCGTGGCGGTTGTATGGATAACCCCGTAGATAATGTCCTTGTCGCAGCCCACATACTCCAGCAGGTCGATCTCCGAATAGTAGGGAGAGGCTTTGGTTCCGTAGAACCAGATAGCAGGCCACAGGCCAACTCCTCCGGCCAGGCGGGCCCGTACTTCTACTCTTCCGCGTGAGATCTCTTTCTTGCCGCGTGTAGTAAGCCGGGCCGAGGTGTAATCGCCGATCTTCTGTCCTTCACCACTTTTCACTGCTCTCAATACCAGCATACCGTCCCGTATAAAGGAGTTTTCCGATTTATTGGTATAATTCTGCCATTCGTTATTGCCCCATTTTCCGGTTCCCTGATCGTAGTTCCAGGAAAGTACATCCACTTCTGCAGCAGTGAACTCGTCGTTCCACCAGAGGCTTTCTCCCTGCTGATGGTAATAGGAGTCTTCAGCAATGGTGTACTGTTGGGTAGAGGTGCCTTGTTTACCATTGATCTTCTGTTTCAGGGTGATCTCATAGGTTCCTTTTTTTCTCCAGATAGAAGACCGCGCTTTGTCCGGATTGCGTGGAAGATCCGGTAGCATCGCAGCTCCATTCGTAAGAGTCGCCTTCCTGATCGGCTTTTACATGGATGAAATTGGCGTTGGATGGATCTGTCTGTATGGAGAATTTTGCTTCGAAAGAATGTCCTTCTTTTTCGTCGCTGTCACAGGCAGAAAAAAAGAAGCAGGAAGAATATACCCCAAAGGAGACTGGTGAATTGATTTGTTGTCATAAGGGTTGATTTTAACGGGAAATAAAAAAGTCCCCGGGAGCATAGGGAAATTGTGTGTTAAGTTAATAAACGACCCGGGGACTTCTGTAAATGTACAATACGTGTTACGGATTCAGATGATTATATACAGCTTGTGTTAAAGACTGATCCGCATTGGAAGTGTCATATTCCACCATCCAGATCAACATACCCAGCGCATCATTTGCCAGTGTGATGTCTGCTTTACGTACTGCACCGGCAGCTCCTGTATAGAAGAGTCCGCTTCCCACAGGTAATTCGTCTTTATCGGCCGCGTTCGCATCCAGTTTAAGAATGTCTGAATAGAGCGGATAACTCAGGTAGTTATCAATATCTCCCCAGCTGGGATTCACTCCGGCAGGGATGTCATATCTCACTCCGAATGCTCCTATTCCCACAATAGCTTTGGAAGCAGGTATGCCTTGTGCTGCAAAACGTGCCAGATTATCATCTATCTGCCAATCCGGCGCGTGAGGTACAGGCGACAGATCTGAGGTACCAAATAACAGGAAGTTGACCCAGTCGAGCCGTTCTACACTACTCAGATAGTAATATTCGGTATTGTTCCATACCATAGGTACTGAGGCGGTGATATGGAATTTCCTTCTGCCTTCATCTGATTCTTCAGGAAAGGCAGCTCCCAGTTCGTTCATAAATTCTGCGATCTGCTCATGACCGGTGAGACCACTGTTGCTGTTATTGATATTATTCATATAGATATTTACTCCGTCCAGGTCATATTCTTCGACGAAGTTTTTGATATCGGCGATAAGTTGTGTCCGTCTGACCGGGTCTATCACCGCCATATTGAATGCGGTTTCGTCCCATACACCACCTGGGGTCGGATAGTTGATCGTTCCGCTGATATCTACAATTACATGGATACCTTGGTTGTGTGCCAAGGATACCAATGTTTTGAATCTGTCGAGAGCAGCCTTATCGGGGAGTGTAAGGGATCCGTCATCTTCTTTTACAACCAGTGAGGAATACATTAAATGAGTGATATAGTCCCATTGCACATGGTTGGATGTTCCTTCACTGGTAATTACCCCTAATACTACTTTTTCAAACTCTTTGGCTACGAATTCTTTGGCTATAGTTACATCTGCTGTACGAAAGTTCTTTATTCCGTTGCGTTCCGCCTCGAAGCGCAGTGTAAAAGGCTCTTCCGTATCAATGGTCTGTTCGATCTTAAGTCCTTCGGCTACTACATTCCCGTCTATCAGCCAGCGACAGGTGGTATGGTCCGACGGGGATACCTGTGCTTCGAATTTCATCACATCTCCCAGGGAATATACATATTCGGCTGCCCAATCCATATAGATGGCCGGGATCTCATCGTCGTCAAATGTCGGATTGTTTGCGCTATCGTCTTTGCAACCTGCCAGTATGAGCAACATACAGAGAGTTGCAGGTATATATTTTATGAATTTCATACGCTTATGTGTTAAAAGTGATTTCATCGATTATTTGTCCCACCAGACTCCGATGGTCCAGTCGTATCCCGGTACACGGGCAATGGCTTCCCGGTAATTGTCTCCGTTCTTGATCTGCTCTTCGATCGGGTAGAGCAAGCGGCGCGGGGTTTTACCACCGGATTGGTTGCGCTCTTTATCGGGATTTTCCATGGTGATCTCCGGAATATTGGTACGCCGCCAGTTGGCGTAGGCTTCGAACGGATTCAGCAGATGACCTACCCAGAGCTGCATATTGATTTGCTCCAACTCACTGCCACTCTTCAGGGCATTGGAACTGACAAAGTGTTCGAGAGCATCCGCACTCACGGAAGGAGCACCGTATACGCTCATTTGTTCTACAGAGGCACGTAATGCTTTTTCAAAATGAGCGGCTGCATTGCCTGTTCCTGACCATCCGCGTACGGCGGCTTCCGCCAGCAGCAATTCCACTTCTGCGTAACTCATGTTGATGTAAGGTGCATCGTATTCCATCAGCCAGGTAGCCGGTTGCAGAAGCTGGTATTTACCGTCTACTTCCACTTCTTTTCCATCAATAGTAAGAGTGATGGGATCCGGGTTCTTTTCCCAGTCGAAATGGTCTGTTTCCCGCGCCATTTCGCTGTAGGATCTTTTCTGCTCGTATACCAGGTCTGTGATGTCTGTGTTCTGACCATCGTCCAGGTAACAACCGCTGTACAGACGGATCCTTGGGTCGGATGTATCTTCCATGTAAGTGATCAGTTTTTTGGACAGGCGGAAATTCCGGGGCTCCTGACGGAAACGGTTGGCAAGCGCGTTGCCGCGTCCCGGTCCGGAAGAGGGATTGGCCTGATTCTCGTATTTGATCATGCAGAGATCCGCATTGCTTTCCATCACTCCGTTGCGGATGGCGGTCTCTGCCTCTTTTCTGGCCCTCTCCGGATCTACCTTGATCAGGCGCATGGCCAGGCGGAGGCGGAGGGAATTGGCAAATTTCTTCCATTTGGTTATATCACCGTTGTAGTAATGATCGTAGGGGATCAGGTCGGCATTCGGATCCAGTTGTTCCTGTACTATATCCAATTGTTTGAAGAAGTCGTCGTAGATCTCACTCTGCAAATCGTATCTGGGTTTCAATACTCCGGTATAGTATCCGGCTCCGGCTTGGAAATAAGGGATATCACCATACATATCGGTAAGCTGGTTGTAGATGTAAACACGCATCACACGTCCCAGTGCATTGATATTCACAGATTCCGCGTCATCTTTGGTACGTTCAATAATATCTACGATCGATTTGGCCAGGCGTGTATAGCGTTGCAGCCACAACTCTGCCATGTAGCTATCCTGTTTGATACCGATACATCCGTATTCTACGGTACCCCAATCGCCGCACCACTGATTCACAAATCCTCCCGGATACATGAAATAGCGGTGCCACTCCTGGTAGTCATTGGTCAGATACATCTGCAGATTGGGCAGTAACAGAGTAGGCTCCATATCTGTCGATTTCGATGGGTCCTGGTTCAGGTCCTCAAAATCTGCACAGGAGCTTATACCTCCTGTCAGGCAGATCGTCAGTAAAAGGTATATTATCTTTTTCATATGTAGTTTTTCTATTGATTTACATGCTTTGCCATTATAAACTCACTTTCAGACTGAACCCGAAGGATCTTCTCGAAGGCAGGGATCCGTATTCAAATCCCTGTCCGTTGCCATTGTTATAGCTGGATTCGGGGTCGATATTAGGTACATTGGAATAGATGGTCCACAGGTTGCGTCCGTAGACGGATACGTACGCGTTCAGGAACGGAGTCTTATCCAGCCATTTTTTGGGTAGATTGTATCCGAATGTCAGTTCCCTGAGTTTCACGAAAGATGCGTCGTAGATAAAAGGTTCGGGCGTATTGTTGCTCAGGAAACTGTTCCAGTATTTCTGAGGATCTACAGCTGTTTCGTTCGGTTTATAGGTCACATTCCCATTTGGGTCAACGACCTCTACTACCCCTTTGCCAATGTATCCGCCGGTAGCTGTCCAGTCGGTGGTCTCTACATTGGCTTGTTTGCGGCGTTCTTCCGAAAGGTACCATTCTTTCCGGCCCTCCAGCGTTGCTTTTGCCGTACCGTTGGAGTGTGCCATCATACTGCTCATGGAGTAGATGTCCGCTCCCCATTTGATATCCAACAGCGCGCTGAAGGTGAATCCTTTGTAGCGTAGTGAAGTTCCCAGTCCTCCGGTCCAGTCGTATACTCCGTTGCCCAGTACTTCATACGTATCGCCTACCATCGCATAGCCTGCCTCGTCGTAGATCACTTGTCCGTCCGGAGCGCGAAGCAGTTTTTTACCAATGATCGCACCGTAGGCGGCTCCTTCTTTGGCCTGTATCATGGCACCGGCCCAGCGTGCTTCTGCCAACGGATATTCGTTGAGTTCAGGATGTAGCTTGATCACTTTATTTATGTTCCTGGCATAGTTGACTGTCAGGTCCCAGCTGAAATCTTTCGTTTCTATCAACAGGCCGTTCAGACTGATCTCTACCCCCTGGTTACGTATCTTACCGCTGTTCACCGTAGCATATTCAAACCCTGTCGTACCGGAGATAGGCAGGTTCATGATCTGATCTTTGGTCGTCTGGGAATAATAGGTAAGATCCAGGTTCAGACGATTTTTCAGGAAACGCAGGTCGGCACCAAATTCGTACGAATAGGTTCGTGTCGGTTTCAGATTGTAGTTCGGAATATTGGTCGAACTGATCTCTCCTACAGGTTGATTGTTGAATGTTTCCGGCATGATACCGTAGTTGAGGTTGAGCATATACGGTCCCGTATCTCCCCCCCACTTGTGCCCAGGAAGCACGTACTTTTCCAAAAGAAAGGATCTGGGCAGGTATCTGCCATACATTGGTGAATATGAAACTACCCGAAACGGAGGGATACATGTAGGAATTGTTGCTTTTGGCCAGGCTGGAAGACCAGTCGTTGCGCAGGGTAGCATCCAGATACAGGAATCCTTTGTAACCCAGATTGACAGCCCCGTACAGAGAGTTGACCCGTTTGCGGGGATTACCATAGATCAGGCTCTGATTCACATAGTTCGTAATGGATTCCATGCCGGGGATCACCTGATCGTTGGCACTGTAATCGAAGATCTCCTGGTCGAAGAACATCATATTGCCTCCGATGAACGCAGAAAGGTCGAATGTCTCACCGAATTTACGGGTATATCTCAGCATGGCCTCCAGATTGCTTTCCGCTACTTCTACGGAGGTTTCACTCATGGCCCCTTCCGGATATACCGGAGTATTTACCGCGGCGAAGTCGGTCATACGGAATTTGTAGAAGTCCGTACCTCCGCGCAACTGCAATTCCAGTCCGTCAATGAATTCGTAGTTGGCCTGAATGTATCCCATGACACGGTCTTTCTTAGACTTATTGCTCATCTCGTTGATGCTCCAGTAGGGGTTGATCCGGTAGATATTCCCTCCGTTCCATTCGGCATATCTGCCATATTCATCCTTGTATCCTTCACTCAGCCACTTCTGGTCGATGTTGGGTGCCAGACCGATCAGACTCAGTCCTACGTTATTGGGGGAGTCGGAGAGGGCCGGACGGTTTTTCACATCCTCCATAATGTAGTTGATACGGCTTTCTATGCGCAAACGCTTGGTCAACTGCCCGTCGGCTTTCACCATAAAAGAGGTACGGCTCATGTGTGATTTCGGTATAATATCATTGTTGCGCATGTCCGACAGGGAGACGCGTACACTGGCTTTTTCCGACGCGGCTGTCAGGGACAGTGAGTTGTTCACTGTAGAGCCGGTACGGAAGAAACTGGAGATGTTGTTGTTGATATTGCCGTATGACTTTTGTTGTCCGTTGAAGATGTAAGTAGTGAGGTCCGGATTTAATTTGGCTCCCCATGCCGTTTGTGACGCTCCTCTACCTGTTTCAAAAGTTGTGGGCAGTTCACCGTTACGTCCCGAACCGTATACACGCTGGTAATCGTCGAATTTGGACAATTGGTTTACAAAATCCACACTGGTAGTGAAGTCGATACCAATGCCCTGTTTCTGAGCCGATTTGGTTGTGATGAGTATCACTCCGTGTGTAGCGCGCGATCCGTATAAAGCGGCGGCAGCCGGACCTTTGAGTACCGATACAGACTCGATGTCATCCGGGTTGAGGCTCGAAATACCATCACCCATATCGTATCCTCCCCATTGACTCGCACCTCCCAGCTGTGAGTTTTCCATGGGTACCCCGTCAATGACATAAAGAGGTTGGTTGTTGCCCGAGAGTTCTCCGTTCCCGCGGATCACTACCCGGGTAGATCCGGACGGACCTGCCGTGGTGCCTGAGATGTCCACTCCCGGGATCTTTCCCGATAAGGCTCCCATCGCGTTGATCGGCCGGCTGGCAGACAACGCGTCTCCTTTCACTTCGGATACGGCATATCCCAGGGCTTTGGATTCGCGTTTGATCCCTAACGCCGTTACTACTACTTCGGTCAGGGTTTTGGCATCTTCTTTCAGCCGGATCGTCACTGTCTGGCTTCCGGTCAGCGTGAGGGTCTGACTGATGTAGCCAATGTACGAAATCGAGATCACTGAGTTTTCGGATGCTGTGATACTGAATTTCCCTTCCACATCCGTGATGGTGCCCGATGAAGCCCCCTGTACGGTGATGTTCGCACCGATAATGGGCAATCCGTCTTCGTCGGTCACTGTTCCCCGGAGCGTGAAACTGCGTTGCTGGGTTATTTTTTCTTCCTTGTAGATCATGATGTATTTTCCTTCCACTTTGTAGGCAAGTCCCTGCGCGGGAAGTATCTCATCCAATACCTGATCCACAGATTTATTTTTGAGGGTGACGGATACCTTGCGGTTCAGGTCAATCTCTTCGCTGCGATACCAGAAGGTGCAATTGCTCTGTGCCTTCACGAGTTCCAATACCTGATTGAGTGTCGCGTCGCGTACTTCCACAGAAACTTTGTTCTGGGAGTAACTGTGGGTTGCTGAGGCGCTACCTATAAGTATTAATTGCAGAATAATAAAGAATCTCATAATAAATAATAACCGGGTGGGCCTGCTTTTGCCGGCCACAGGAGGTACGTTCGAAATTATTTTCATAACTTTGTAACGGTTTTAGTTTGTAAAATTTTCAATGAAGTTGCGCGGCTATTGCCGGGCCGGGCCGGGAAGTGTTGCCGCACTTCCCGGTCTTTTTTCTGCGGTTGTCTAAGTAGGGATTTTCATGGTGTGTATCAGTATATAAGGGTTATAAAAGGTATTGCGTTTTTTGTATTTCTTTATTCGTAAATGACATATTCCCCTCGTTCCTGCCGGTATTTGAAACGCTTGTCCAGAGCAAATACAGCCAGAATGGTCTCCAGGCTTTCGTCATCCGTGAAGTCGCACGTGTAAGGAGTATTTGCCAGGCTTTCCGAGGTGATCCGGAAACGGACATTGAACTGTCTTTCCAGTTTCCTTACGATATCTTTCAGGGGGGTAGAGTGGAAATACAGATCATTGACTATCCAACCTGTTGCCTGGGTTACGTTTGCCTGAGCGCGTTTCAACTGACGGGTCTCTTTGTTAAAGATCGCCTGTTGATCGGGTTGCAGGATACATTCTATTTGCGAGCCTTCGGGACACACGGCTACTTTACCACTTTCCAGGGTCACTGTCACGCTTTCCTCGTTGGGGTAGGCTTCCACATTGAAACGTGTTCCCAGTACTTTTACACGGATCTCTTCGGAATATACCACGAACGGTTTTCCGGGGTCGTGTTGTACGTCGAAAAAGGCTTCGCCCTGCAGGCGCACTTCCCGGATCTTCTTCCCGAATTGTTGCGGATAAGATAAGGTAGTACCTCCGTTGAGGGTTACGGTACTGCCGTCAGGTAGTTGCAAAGTCTGATGGACACCCATAGCACAGGATACTTGCAGCCATTCGTTTGGTTGTGAAAACCCGTAGAACCAACCCAGTCCGCCACCTATGATCAGGATAGCCACAGAGGTGGCAATGGCCAGGAGGCGACGTGTCTTTCCTGTGCGTTTGTTCTCGTTGTCCATGCGGCGATGAATATCGGCAAGTATCACCGGACGTAGTTCTTCGGCTTTTTCTTCTATGCGGTTGTTCAGGCGCAGGCCTTCCAGTAATTGGCAGAGTTGTTCGTGGTCTTTTTCTGCGCGCCATTGCTGAAATGCTTTTGCCTCTCCGGAAGTAGTCTCTTCCGATAAGTTGCTGCAAAGTCTGTCTATGTGTTTTTCTTCCATAGGATGGGTGCTATATAAAAGAGGAGTAAAATGGAGGTAAATCCGTTTAAAGGAAAAGCTGTTTTTTTGAAGATCTTTGAGAAAAGTTATCAGGAAGGTCTGAGGTTGTATGTATATTTTTTGATTATTAATTTATTACCTTGTAGGTGAGGGGCGAACAGATAGGGCTATCATTCCGTATTTGACTTTCCCGACAGAGAAAAGAAACGTTTTATCGTAAAAAAAAAGTCAGCAACCACACCAGACTCAAATGAGGATAGTATATTCTCATTTGTTCTACGATTTTTTCAATAGCAATTTTCATTTGCACCCGTACGGTGCTTTCCGATAAAGAGAGCCTTTCGGCTATCTCTTTGTTTTTTAGCCCTTCTATCCGGTTCATGAGAAAGATGAGCCGACATTTCTCGGGTAGGTTCTCAACGATGCGGTTGATGAGTTCTTCCACTTCCTGACCAATCATTTCTTCTTCCGGATTTTCCATATCGGTTTTCTCTATTTGCAAGGGACTTTGATCCAGTGATACTGTTTTCCTTGCCGACTCTTCACGCTGGTATCGGCTGGCTTCGTTGCGTGTCACTACATACAGGTAGGTCTCTATATTCTGAATTTCCGCCAGGCTTTTCCTGGACTTCCATACGGAGAAGAATACGTTGGAGACCACTTCCTGGCAGGCATTTGTGTCTTTGAGCAGAAAATAGGCAAACCGGAATACCTGACTGTAATAGAGATGGTAGAAACTATCGAAGGCACGCTGGTTGTCACCTGATACCAGGTGAAGTAGATTTTGTGTTTCCAGGTTAAGTGTGCCCATGTGATTTGTGTTTTTATTGTCGCATACAAATATACATTTTCATTTTAATTATGAGTGGTTTTTGTGCGAAATTATCATGTATATAACCGTCTGTAAATAAAAATACGGGAATATCTTCCGAAAGATATTCCCGTATGATAGAAAAGAGAACGCTGATTTGTTTTAGATCAGGAATCCGAGCAGGATACCGGCGGCTACTGCCGAACCGATCACACCGGCTACGTTCGGTCCCATCGCGTGCATCAGCAGGTAGTTGGTCGGGTCATATTCCAGACCTACTACCTGAGAGATACGCGCGGAGTCGGGCACAGCCGATACGCCGGCATTCCCGATCAATGGGTTGATCTGGTTGTCTTTACCTAAGAACAGGTTGAAGAGTTTCACGAACAGAACCCCTGAAGTAGTCGCGATCACGAAGGAGAACGCACCCAGAACAAAGATCAGGATCGAGTCCCAGGTCAGGAACTGAGAAGCCTGTGTAGAAGCCCCTACGGTTACTCCCAGTAAAATGGTAATCGTATCGATCAGCGGGCCACTGGCGGTATTGGCCAGACGACGGGTCACTCCACTTTCTTTCAACAGGTTGCCGAAGAACAGCATACCCAACAGAGGCAGACCGGAAGGTACCAGGAAAGTGGTAAGTAACATACCGATGATGGGGAACATTACTTTTTCCGTATGAGAGACCACGCGGGGAGGTTTCATGCGGATCAGACGTTCGTTCTTGTTCGTGAGCAAACGCATGATCGGTGGCTGGATCACCGGCACAAGAGCCATATAGGAGTAGGCCGATACGGCAATCGCGCCCATCAGGTTAGGAGCCAGTTTCGAAGAGAGGAAGATGGCGGTTGGTCCGTCGGCACCACCGATGATACCGATCGCTCCGGCCTGGTTCGGTTCGAAACCGATCAGTAACGCGATGATGTAAGCTCCGAAAATACCAAACTGGGCAGCCGCCCCGATGAGCATCAGCTTCGGATTGGAGATCAGTGCGGAGAAGTCGGTCATCGCACCGATGCCCAGAAAGATCAATGGCGGATACCACCCCGAGGTTACTCCCTGATACAGGATATTCAATACAGATCCCTCTTCATAGATACCTACATTCAGTCCGGCATCCAACGGGAAAGGGATATTTCCGATCAGCATACCGAATCCGATGGGGATCAATAGCATGGGCTCAAATTCTTTAGCAACGGCCAGGTAGATGAACAACAGTCCCACAAGCAACATGATCACATGTTGTATGGTCGCATTGGCAAAACCGGTAAATTGCCAGAAATCGGCCAGGTTATTTCCTAAAAATGATAAGAACTCTCCCATGGTTATTCAATAATTACGAGGTTTGTACCTTCCAGTACCGAATCTCCTTTGTTAACATTGACAGATGCGATCTTTCCATCTTTGTGGGCATTGATGTTGTTTTCCATCTTCATGGCTTCCAGAATGATAATGGTTTGCCCTTTTTTCACCTCGTCCCCCTCTTTCACCTTGATATCAAGGATCACACCGGGTAACGGAGATTTCACACCGTCTTTCTTCGCCGTGGAAGGACGTGCTACGACGGGAGCGCCTGTTTCTGTCTTTGGTGCGGCCGCGGGTCTCTTCACGATCTTAGGTGCTGTCGGAATGGGATTGTTAAGTTCTACTTTATAAGGAGTTCCGTTTACTTCTACTTGTGCGACATTGTTTTCTATATCGCCGATGGTTACGGTATAATTGTTACCGTTTATTTTGTATTTATACTCTTTCATATATCGTTTCGTTGAGGGAGTTAGACTTATTTTTTAGGTGTTTCACGCAGCGTGTAGATCTTCGAGCTCCATGGAGAGTAGGTACGTTTCACCTTGTGGATTGTCAGTACCATATCTTCAAAGTCATGTACTTCGTTGGTCAGTTCGTGCATAGCCATAGCAATCGCGGCAAATTCTTCTCCAGAACGTTTGCCCAGATTTTTCTCTTTGGCCTCCTGCTTGTCGGTAATTCCATGCGCTTTCATCGCGTTGCGTTTGCTCATTTTCACCGCGATATTACCTACCGTTTTAAACAGCAGGAACAAGAGGAGCAACCCGCTGAATACTACACACATGGCTGTGATAGCCATACCGATCCCGGTAGAGTCATGTTCACGGAATTTATCAATCTTACTGTTCTTGTCTATAGTCAGATTGTTGGTACTTGGTGTCACGTAGCTGCTCCCGCCACCTTTGATCTCCCATTCCGTGCTGCCGTCTTCCACACGTCCGTAAGATTGATCTGTGGGTATTCCCGCAGGGATGGTCACCTCATCGATCAATGTCTTGCCATTGGAATCGTACAACGCGATGTAATTCTCTTTAGTGGGGTCTAACGTGAAGTTCACATGGAAGGTACCCCGTGAGGGCATGCCGTCTGCCCAGAACAAGGCGTGCTGACGCGGTTTGATCTGGGTCAGTACGTCGCTCTTGGGAATAGCATATTTGGTCGGATTGTTCGGATCGTTGGTCAGGTAGCATCCTTTGATATCTACCGTGGCAAAAGAGGTGTTATAGATCTCTATCCAGGCACTATGCAAACCATAGTCGTCCTGGAAGTTGGTCTCATTCACCACCATCACCTCATTGATGCGCAGGCTGCCCGGACTTTGTGCCAGCAGACCTGTCACGCAGAGGAGTGCCGCCGCAACGAATATTCCGCGTATTTTTTTGTTCATAAGGATCAATATTTACTGTTTTTACAAAGGAATATTACCATGTTTTTTAGCCGGGTTGGTCAGCTTCTTGGTCTGCAATTGCTGCAGAGCGCGGATCACACGGAAACGGGTATTACGCGGTTCGATCACGTCATCGATATATCCGTATTTCGCAGCATTGTACGGATTGGCAAACAGCTTGGTATATTCTGCTTCTTTTTCAGCCATAAACGCGGCAGGATCAGCAGCTTCTTTGGCTTCACGGGCATACAGTACCTCTACCGCGCCTGCACCACCCATCACCGCGATCTCTGCGGTTGGCCACGCATAGTTCATATCTCCACGCAGTTGTTTGCAGCTCATTACGATATGCGAGCCACCGTAAGACTTACGCAGGGTCACTGTTACTTTGGGTACAGTAGCTTCTCCGTACGCATACAGCAGTTTGGCACCGTGCAGGATCACTCCGTTGTATTCCTGTCCGGTTCCCGGAAGGAATCCCGGTACATCTACCAGAGTCACCAAAGGTATGTTGAACGCGTCGCAGAAACGTACAAAACGTGCTCCTTTGCGGGAAGCGTTACTGTCGAGTACACCCGCCAGGTATTTCGGCTGATTGGCTACCACCCCTACGGATTGTCCGTTGAAACGGGCGAAACCAACGATGATATTTTTTGAATAATCGGGCTGTACTTCAAGGAATTCATCGTTGTCCACGATAGCGGCGATCACCTCGTACATATCGTATGGTTTGTTGGGGCTGTCGGGGATGATCTCGTTCAGAGAGTCTTCCAGGCGGTCAATCGGATCGTTGCAGACCAACAGAGGAGCCTCTTCGAGGTTGTTTTGCGGGATATAGCTGAGCAGACGACGGATCATAGCCAATCCTTCTTCTTCGGTTTCAGCGGTAAAATGAGTAACCCCTGATTTGCTGGCGTGTACAGAAGCGCCTCCCAGCTCTTCCTGTGTCACGTCTTCTCCGGTCACGGTCTTCACTACCTTAGGACCTGTAAGGAACATATAAGAAGTTCCTTCGGTCATCAACGTGAAGTCGGTCAGGGCAGGCGAATATACGGCACCACCGGCACAAGGTCCGAAAATACCTGAGATCTGCGGGATCACACCTGAGGCCATGATGTTGCGTTGGAAAATTTCGGCATATCCTGCCAGTGCATTGATACCCTCCTGGATACGGGCACCACCCGAGTCGTTGATACCAATTACCGGGGCACCCATCTTCATGGCCATATCCATTACCTTGCAGATCTTCTGTGCCATGGTTTCAGACAAAGATCCTCCGAATACAGTGAAATCCTGGGTAAACACATACACCAATCGGCCATCAATAGTACCGTATCCGGTTACTACTCCGTCGCCGAGGATCTGTTTTTTCTCTTGTCCGAAGTTGGTGCATCTGTGTTGTACGAACATATCCAATTCTTCGAAGCTACCTTCATCCAGCAACTGGGCGATACGTTCGCGGGCGGTATACTTACCTTTGGCGTGTTGTTTTTCAATAGCTTTTTCGCCACCACCTAAGCGAGCTTTCGTACGGAGTTCAATAAGCTCTTTTACTTTTTCAAGCTGGTTACTCATGAATTTTTATGTTTTATGGATTGATTAATTTATATCTGGCCCGTTTGGTTCGTAGCATCGGGAGGTGTGTGACTCCCGATGTTACGAAATCGCGGACTTTTATTCTCTGCCTTATCGGTTTATTCTTACTTACTCCTCACACAGTTCGGTCAGTACTCCCTGCGTAGATTTTGGGTGCAGGAAAGCAATGCTCAATCCTTCCGCTCCGTTGCGCGGAGCTTTATCAATGAGTCGTATGCCTTTCTCTTCCGCCTCCGCCAGCGCCGGAGCAACTCCGTCGGCTACGGCAAATGCCACATGATGCACGCCCGGACCTTTGTTTTCCAGGAATTTGGCAATTGTACTGTCGGGAGAGGTCGGTTCCAGGAGTTCGATCTTCGTATCACCTACTTTCAGGAAAGCAGTGCGTACTTTCTGATCTTCAACCGTTTCGATGTTGTAGCACTTCAGGCCCAACACATTCTCATAATAGGGAAGAGCTTCTTCAATGCTTTTCACAGCAATACCTAAGTGCTCGATGTGTGAAATTTTCATGATTATGATAGTTTATTTCGCATTAAACAAAATGTTTCTATACAAATAAAGGCCTGTTCCTTCATTCCTCTTCTCTTGCCCACCTAAGGTGATCATTCTGTTGGATGTCAGTCTGTTCGATGGTCGACGGGCCGGCTGATCACGGAACAACCTTTTTGTTATATTACAGGATGTATTCCGTTTTTATTCAGCGGAGGACAGATCGTATGATCCATTCCGGAACCGGCTCAAATTCTGCGCAAAGAAAGATAATTCTGATTGAATAGAGAAATTTTTCTGCAATTAATTACAGGTTTTATTCGTTAGTTTTTCGATTTATGTTTAGAAACATATTTTAGGATTTATGATTTACGGATATAGGAGGTGTAATGGAGATACCGGGTCGTCTTTGGAAGCTGTCCGTATCGCTTTTCAGGTGTATTTCGTATGTCTTGATTTCCGGAATTTTTGATTCTTTATCTATTTTCATCGATAGATTGTTCCATCTTGTTTGTGGCTGGTCGTGATTTTCACGCGTACATGCGTATGCAGATCCTGTTGAGCCAGTTCCAGCGGAACCGGAACCAACGGCGGGTACTGCTTTGTTTTCCGCCGAAACGGAGCACAAACTCGCGATAGGGGTTTTTGCGGAAGGGAAGTCCCACCTCCATAAATTCCAGGTGACGGTAATTGTGTTCGTAGGCATAGGAAATGGCTTTCCAGACAGCCAGTATGCCCGGATATTGCAGGGCAAAGGTCTTTCGCATGCCTCCTGAAAACCACAGATAGGCATTCTCTCCGGAAAATACACAGGCCGATCCGCCGATGATTCGTCCTTTGTAGCGCACAATAAAGATCTTGCCCAATTTGTCGTGAGTGAGCCAGGAGGGTATGTGCCGGAAAAATTCGATGCTCGGAAAGTGTTTCCGGATGCGGGGTGAGTAGACATAGCGCAACATCTGTGAAAACTCTTTGATCTCTTCCAGAGATTCCGCGATGCCGACTTCTGCACCGTTTTTCAGCCCTTTCCTGATCTGTCGCAGGCGCGACTCACTGAATCGCTCTTCGGGAGGTATGTTGTGGTGCAAGGAGTTGCGTACACGCAACCAGTTGACTGCGAAGTAGTGATTCTTGCGGAGATACCGGTAGCCGAATTTCGCATTTTCCAGGTTGCGGAATTCGATCAGGAAGGAGTGCTCTTTCACTTCCCTTGTCAGGTGTTCGAGCATTTCACCAAATACTTCCTCCTTATTGATATCCGGATCGAAGTATTCGCCCGTATCGTATATCTCACACCGGCGGATCAGGGAAGGGGGGAACCAACGGGTGCTTTTCCGGATGGCAGCCAACAGCCGGGCAATCGGACGACCCTCTTCCGAGGCTACGATCATCAGGGGACTATAGCCGGGGGTGGCTTCATACAACTGGAAAAGCTCCTTTGAATGAAACGCATGGTTACCTGGCAGGTCAGGAATTTTTTTTGATTGCAGATATGTAGTCAGTTTCAAAGCCATCTGTTATACAAATATATATTTTTTTCCCGGAGAAACCATGATGTATACACGGATTTCCGCGAATATGTATGAAACGCGGGAGCAAACTTCTTTTCATGTAACGTCGTTGGAAAAAAAGTTGAGAATGAATCTTCATCCTCAACTTTCCGGAAAAATAAGACGAACCTACAGGCTGTCCGGGTATTTTGTGCTGGTCCTGCTCTTTCCGGGCAGGACCCACAGATCGTTTCTGATGCTTTTTATTGTAAGATCTCCTTCTATAGAAAACTCAACCGGTAGGCCTTATACGGAATGACGTATATAGGGTTGCTTTTTCTATGTATGGAGAATCGTTGCATCAGCCCAGCATGCTATCTTCGTCGTTGCCATCGTTGCCACCGCCGCTGTTGTCGCTACCGTTGCCGCTGTCATTGCTCCTGCTACCGTCTGTATAGTCGGTATCAGGCTGGTGATAACGGGTGACACTTCTCTCTTTAAGGCTTCGCTTAAAGAGTTTGCCTGGTGTGAAAAGGATGGGTTTGCGGTAGATATTGTTCGCGCTCATTTCCTCTTCACTGTCCGCGCAACTTCCGGATGAGATATGTCTGATCCGTACATGGAAAGCAAATGTTTAGAGGAATATAGCCGTACATATATTCTGGTCAATTAGTAACCATCTCCTAAGGGATTGGTAACTAAACCGGGTCGGGTCGGTTACCAGAACTAGTCAGATAGTCGGATTTTTCTGTGAAGCCGGCATACCGGCTATCTGGTTTCGCTGGTCTGTACCCGTTAGTTGTTCATCGGAGGAGTGATCACTACATTTATCCAGTTGCGTATCTCCACATGTACCGTCAGTTCGATCTGGGGCCCGGGATCCGGTGTTTCTGTGAATACCCGGATATCTATATTCCGGAAAGAATAGATGGTGTTTCTTTCAAATGTCGTGATCTCCTGGTTGTCCTAATCGAGAAACCGGGTGATGGTCGCATACCTTTCGTCGGCTGTGGTACCGTCTCTGAAAGTTACATCCGTGAACCGGAATACCACTTGCGGGCTCGGAGATCCGCCAAAGACATGAAAGGTGAATCTGTCTTCTGCTGATCCTGCTTCAAAACTGATCTCCTCTTCATCGGGGTTGTTTACAGTGGCACGGATGGGATTGTACATGGCTCTGTAGGGAGTATAGGTAAACAACGGATTGTTTCTATCATACCTCTCCGGATCGTTGCCGTTATTTGTAACGGCATATCCTTCCGGGTCGAGACTTAACGGAAGTTTCGGATAGAAATAATTTATATAGATACCATCCATGGTATATGCATCGGATTGTAGAAAAACAGAGAAGGAATAGAATTCCAGCCTGGCTGTCAGGGGAGTCAGTCTCACCTCTGCGTACATGTCTCCGTAGGCCGGACCTTCTCCTCCTTTCCATCCCTGCGGATTGCTGCTGTATTCCTGTAAGGGAGCCACGCCATCCATGATACTGATCTTCGTTTTTATAGTTTCATCTTCTTCCGAAGCGGTACTTGTTCCGTCTGCCAGTTGCCAGTAGGCCACCTGGTTGATATCTAATACAGTTGATCTTATCTGTGACAGGGTTACTCCGGAGGTGAGTGGGAACGAAGCGTAATTGCCTTCTGCATCGGAAGAGTTATAGTTGCCAACTACATATACCTGGGTTACCTCTACAGGTATACCTCCCAGAATGGTACCTTCGAGAAATTGTTCCGTACTGATGTCTCCGTCAATCCCTACTTTTTTCACCTGCCAGCAGAGCGGATCGTCGGCATCGTCCAGGAAGTAAAGGATAGCCGAATAGAGAGGTGCCGATGTGCCAACCTGCGAAGGCTCGGCATCGAGACGTGTCTGTATCTCTGTACTCAGTTTCAGATATACGTTCTGGTGTACGGATAGGTCGGTATCCGGTGAGTTGCGTGACTCATTGTCCGAACAGCTGATACCCAATAGACTTAGAGTAACAAGAACGGAGTAGAGGAATGGTCTCATGGTTGTAGATATTTCTGATTATCACAACACAGGCTCTTTTCTTTTGTTCACTTTCTGTTTTTCGTAAAAGAGGATGGGATAAGGTTTTAGCCGGCGAAACCTGGAGTGGAGATTCTCTCTTTGTTTTTATGGGCATAGCCAGCAGGATCAGCTGCGCGGGAGATCCGGAAAATAACGTTTCAATCTAAGCGGATACCGGATTCTATGAGGCCGGTAGTGAAGCATCCGCAACCATAAACTAACCTGTCCGAAAATTTCTGTGTAGTGGTATCCGGATCTGAGTGTATATTGTCTTTGCCTATCTTTCATTTGAAGATAGAGAACTTTATTGTCAGATCTTGGAATGAACTACATATTCCGGTCACCTCCAGTAACTGAGGTTTTATATTTCTGTCTTTTTGACTTCCGGATATACGTTTTTTTGTCTGGGCCTTGCACAGTCGCCTGCCTGTTATATTTGTATTCCTGTTGCTCAGGTAAATATATAAATAATTGATGGTTAGTTGGGTATGTAATTATTTAGTTAGTTGGGTATGTAGTTGTTTAGTTAGGTGGTTATTTGGTTAGGTAGGTAGAAAGTATACACCCCTTTTCCCCGAAGGGGAAAGAATATTTGTTTTCGGTCATTTCCTGGTCATTTCCTGATCCTTTCCGGAGAACAGGGATTTGTTTTATCTATGGTTTGCTCCCTTCGGAGAAAGGAGATCCATTTTTGATTTTTGTTTGATCTTTTCCGGAAAAAGAAGATTTGTTTTTGGTTATTTCCTGATCCTTTCTGAGGAATAGAGGCTGATCCTGAGACTACGATTTATCCCCTACGGAAAACAGAGATTCATATTTTTTCATTTAATTACCGGGTAGGTAGCGGATGTCTTTGACTGCATCACTCTCTGTTTCCGGGATCTGACTGGCATATCTGTATGAATTTCTGCTCCGATATTCGCTGGCTTTTACTCTTTTTTTATTTCCTTTACCGCAAGGCCAGACCTTTGTGTGTGTTTCCTTTATGAAGAGTCTATATCTTTTTATCGGCTTTATCCGGAATTGTATATTTTTGTGTAAATTTGTATCGATATGCATCTGGAATTTATAGAGAAACTCATCTGTATGTACACACGACACACTCCTGTATGGAAGGCATTCTTTTTTCTAGGGTTTATCTGTTGCTCCTGGTCTCTTACGGCTCAGGAAAAGGTGGATGACCAGGTAGAAACAGTGTTCCAGGGTGGGCACACCAGCCCTATTCACAAATTCAATATCAGCAGAGACGGCAGGTATATGGCTTCTCTGGAGATCAATGGCCGGGTAGTCGTGTGGGATCTGCGTTCGGGCCGTCAGGTAGGGGTTGTTACGTATCCCAATGCCCGGCATTCGGTCGGAGAGGCGATCTTCAATCCGTATGACTCCAGGCAGTTGTATGTCAGCGGGTTTCTGAAGTTGAAAGAATCGGATCTTTGTTATGTGATGGACTGGCGTACCAACCGTCAGATCGGAGTGATCCGTAAGGGGGAGATCCCCCGGGGGCTGACCCGGTACGGTCGGCTCGAGTTTGATATCCGGCGCGATTGTACCATCGAAACCTATGACCGCTTCACACACAGACCTGTTATGCACTACAAAGGCAATCTTTCTATGCTTTCCAATGCCTGTATCGATGCTTCGGACAGTCTGTTGCTGGTGGTGGAAAACAATCCTCAACTCTGGGATCTGCGCCGGCTGGAACTGACGGCACGTATCCCTTATAGGGAACGTCTGTTGCAGGACACTTCCATTGTTTATATCAATGACAGGGTGGCACCGGTGAAGAAACACTGGTCGAAGGCTGCCCACTTGTTAGATAGCCCCAAATTGAATGAGGAATACCAGAAATATGGCTATAAAAACTACTGTGAGGGCATCATCGATGGCGATCGGGTGGTGCTGGGCGGTTTTGGAAGTGAGGTGACCGTCTGGGACCTGTGGGGCAACCTGCTGAGTGCCCGTCCGGTGGGTGGTTTTCCTGTTTTCGCCGCGGTTGAGGCAGGTGGCAAGTTGTGGGCAGGTACCTACAATGGGCTTTTCTCCGCGGATGCGGATGGTGAAAGTCCTTTGACATTAGTGAAGGAGGTTCACGATAAAATGTTTTATAAGTTGGTCAATACGCTCTGTGCACTTCCCGGTGGCTGTGCTGTGGTGTTGGGGTGCGACGGTGGAGAGGTATTACTGGTGAGTGCAAGCGATCCGGAGCAGGTACGACGCATCATGAAGTTTGACCATCCTGTCATGTCGGTCCGGCACGACAGGGCGGGAAGGCGTATTCTGGCATCCGCTGAACACGGCAGCCTGCGGATGTATAACCTGCAAACAGAGAAGGAACTACGCCTGACCGATCCGTTCCATAGCGATCGTATGGGGTGTTGCGCGTTTATCAATGACACCCTGATTGCCGCGGGGTGTGGCAGTGGGTATATCGGGCTGTGGCGTGTGGGAGAGAGAGAGTCCTTCCGGCAATTTCCGGTGCACGATGCGGAAGTCACTTCCATTGTACCCTCACAGGACGGACGGCTTGTCTTTACTACTTCCAAAGAGGGGATAACCAAGGTGTTCGATGCCACAGATTTTACAGAGATCGTCCGGCTGATAGCGTTGGACAACAGTATGGAATATGTGGCAATGACTCCGGATCATTACTATAAGGCCTCGGCCGGTAGTGTAGAGGGGATACATTTCCTGAAAGGACATACTACGTATAAGTACGATCAGTTTGACCTGCGTTTCAACCGCCCCGATATTGTGCTGGAACGGCTGGGCTATGCTTCCCGGCGCACCATCGAACTGTATCACCGTGCCTGGCAGAAGCGGTTGCGCCGGGCCGGTATAACGGAAGAGATGCTTTCTCCGGAGTTTCATACGCCGGTGGTAGAGATCCGGGGACGCGATCGTATACCGGCTCATGTCTCCGACTCGACACTCACCCTGAGCGTGAGCGTGCGGGATGAAAAGTATCCGGTGAGTCGCCTGCGTGTCTGGATCAACGGAGTGCCCTGGCAGGCTGCCGAAGGGATACGGATGGAAGTTGCCGCGGGAGAGACGCGGGAGGTGGAGATCACAGTGCCTTTGCTCGAAGGAAGCAATCAGGTAGATGTCTCGTGCCTCAATGCCAGAGGGGCAGAGTCTTACAAAGAATCGCTGACAGTGATGTGCGCGGCCCGGCTGTCGTCTCCCGATCTGTATGTGATATCTGTCGGAGTTTCTGAATATGCCGACGGCCGTTACGATCTGCAGTATGCCGGAAAAGACGCGAAGGATATGGCAGAGCTCTTTGCGGCGATCCAGCAGACGGGAAATGAGTATAATCAGTTGCACCTCCGGACGCTGGTCAATGAAGAGGTGACCCGGGAGGCACTCCTGGAGCTCCGCACGTTCCTTTCCGGAGCCCGACCGCAGGATATAGTGATACTTTTCTATGCCGGACACGGCATTGTGGATGCTGGTCTGGATTATTTTTTAGCGACCTACGATACTGATTTTGCCCAACCTGCCACCCGGGCACTGGCCTATGAGGAGTTCGAACGTATGCTCGACGGGATTGTTGCTCAACGCAAACTAATCCTGATAGATGCCTGCCACTCGGGTGAGATCGATAAAGAGGATTACCGGTTGCAGATGGCCGCTCCCGTAGCCCTGCCACACCGGGGTCAGGTGATCTTCCGCCATGTAGGCAGTGTGGTGCACGCAGATATTCGTACGGAGGAGATCAATGAGTTGGTCGGGAGTTTGTTTGCCGACCTTCGCCGGGGGATCGGAGCCCATATCCTGTCGAGTGCCGGGGCTACGCAGGCCGCGGTGGAAGGACATCGGTGGCGCAACGGACTTTTCACGTATGTGGTGAAGGAGGGACTTATCGATGGGTGGGCAGATCTGGATGGAGATGGCTGCATCACTACCACGGAGCTCAAAACCTATGCAGGCAGACGCGTAACCGAACTGTCGGGTGGCTGGCAGCAGCCTACTTCCCGGTTAGAGAACCGGCAACTGGAGTTTGTGCTTGTGTGCGGAAAACAAAAGGATTGAAGACAGAGGAAGGATGAAAAAAGTAGTATGTATCTTTATATGTGTGTGGTGCGGTGTATACGCAGAAGCACAAACGGTTGCGAAGGTTGAAAAGTACTTGTGCGAGTTTATCCGGGAAAGGGAGAGCGATCCGCGGCAGGCAGAGAAAAGTCTGACCGCGGCAGCCAGGTATGCGGTGAAAGACGATCCGGAGCTGAGTGTCCTGGTGGCTTATCTGCACGCCGTTTATCTCCGGCAGCAGAATCGTTCCCAGGGTACGATAGCTACGGCATACAATACGGTAGTGCTCCGGGGTGCCTGTCCCGGAGAAGGGGAGACACATGCCGGGATCTTACTGGCTACAGCCCTGGCTGCCTACCGGGCTACTCCGGGTAACCGGGAAAAATTCAGACCGATGTGGCTGTTGAAAGCACTCCTGTTGCTGGAAGAGATCCCGGAAAATTTGTCGGTGATCAGGGAGGGAAAAAGAGCCGGACTCTACCAGCTTGCCGGACTGGATACATTTGACCGTCAGCAGATCTGCGTGCTGGCGGAAGAGATCCGGAGCGAACTGGCGGGGTACACCGGCCAACAGTTTATACAAAGTAGCCTGGCAGGGTGGGAACTGAGTTCCTTGAAAGACAAAGAACGCGCGTTACTTGTCTCCCGGCTTGCCTGTATGGGCATGGAGAGGGGTGAACCCGATGGTTACGCTTTGGTGGGCGACTGTATAGAAAAAGGTTTCATGAAAGAGACAAGGGACATGCAACGCATGACTTTGTACAAACTTTCGGCAGAGAAGGGAAGTGGCTGGGGGACCAGCAGGTATGCCCGGATACTGTCGGAGAAAAAAGCTTCGCCGCGGGAGATCTATTCCTGGTTGATAAGAGCGGAAGAAGACCCGGATCTGATACGCTACGGAGGAGGAGCGATCCTTGCCGGTCTGGTGGAAGCAGGGGTGGACGGAAAGCCGGATCTGCTCAGAGCAGAAAGGTTGTATATGCAGACAGCCGAGTACGGAAATAAGGCAATCCTGAGAGACAGTGCCTATACAAATCACCGACGTCTGTTCCTGCAACGTGAAAAACAGGAGTTGCTGGGGTCACTGACCACAGGCTGGGAGCAGTTGACAGCCGACGAACTCTGTTTCCGGGGAGAAGTACTTTTGCAACTGAGCGATTCGGTCAATGGGTTCCGCTGCTATCAGCTGGCTTGTGACAAAGGCAATCTGAAAGCAAAGAATATACTGGCACTTACCCTCTTTGAACGTGGAGACTGGGAAAAGGCAGCCCGGATGTTCGCGGAGGCCGCCGGAGAGGGATTCTTGCCAGCGATATACAATGTGGCAATGTGCCTTTATTTCGGTACAGGGCTATCTCCCGATATTGACCTGGCAGATACCTATACTACTTTGTTTAAAAAACTCTACAAAGTGGGAGATTACGATCATTTCGAGAAGCACGAATTGCTGAGCCGGAACTATCAGAAACATATAGACTGGATCCTGGTACAGGTGGAGGAGATGCTTGAAATAAGCGCGTGGTTCAACTGGGTCCTGGAAATGAGGTGCAAACCGGAAGAGGAACTGGGGGGAGCTATGCTGGATTACCTCCGTAAAGAGTTTCGGAAAAGCATCACCTATGTACTGGTGGGTACTCAGCACGAGAACCGGAAAAACTACGAAGAGGCACTCTATTATTACCGCCGTTTGCGGAGTATGAAGTATTCCGATGCCGATATTCTGATCCGTGGCGTAGAGCAGCGGATGAATCGGGATTGAGGATCAGAGATAGAGCAGGTGTCTGTTTACGATCTGCGATGGGAACTCACATCTGCAGATCGTAAATGGACAGATGGGCCTATTTTCCTATGGGAATAAACCGGTAACTGTTCTCTCCGGCAGCTTCCACGCGGCCGATGCCTGTACCGGGAATGTGCATACCTGCCACGGGTATGTTCTCACTGGTCACATAGCTGAGTATCTCCTTGCGGGATGCGGTAGCTACAGCAGGATCTACGTCGTAGGTCAAGGCCACATCCGGATAGGGCATCTGAATGGCCATGGCATGGGCCACATCGCCCCAGATCAGCAGTTTTTCTCCTTTCGATACCAACAGGTAGGCCGTATGCCCCGGGGTATGCCCGAAGGCTTCCAGGGCATAGATGCCATCTATATCCAATGTGGCGGGTGCTGAGAGAGATTCAAACCCCAGATCCGTTGCATAGGTTTCGAGCACTTTCTGTGCCAGGCGGAACGCTCCCTGTTTGTCTCCGGGGAGTTTGTTCATCTCTTCTTTACTGGTCCAGTAGTTATACTCTGTCTCCGAAAGCAACAGTTGGCCTTGCGGGAAGACACGTTGTCCGTCTTTCATCAGTCCGCCGATATGGTCTCCGTGCATGTGAGTGAGTTTGATCACGATGGGGTCGTTGGTGTTGATACCCAGCTCCGTGAGTTGCTCGTGGATATGAATGCCCAGTCCGGTATCAAAAAGGATGTTCCCTTCGGGACCTTTCACTAAAAAAGCATGCACGGCAGTCGCGTAGGTTCCGTCGGGCATCGTCTCCGCCAGCATTTCCGGAGTGGCCCCGATCAGTATGGAGGAGTTGCCGTCGGAACTGCGGTCGGTCAGGGTATATACTTCGTAGTCGCCTACGCTATAATAAAAAGAACTCTCTTGCGCCACTGCCGGAGCAGCCAGCAGAGAGGCGGAAAATAAAGCAGACATACAATACTTTTTCATACTATATAGTTTTATATCAATGAATTCATGCGTTGTAAGAGGGGGTGGTTCTGTTGTGTGCCGGTAGAGGCAGAAGTATATACGTACTTCTGAAAGATAGATCCTTCGGCAGGAATATCTTATGCGAAGATAAGTAAAAATAGTATAAGTTTTTTTCGCGCAGACTGTTTTTTTGAGATTTTTCCGGTCCTGTTTGTATGAGGGGCTGCCAGAAGACGTTGGGTATCGGAGAACCGAAGGTTATAACAGGGTGATTATCATAAGATTGGTTTTACTGCTGTTATATACGTCCGTGATGCAAAGCATAAAGAATCGGTCATGCTTCGCATCTCGTCTGTTTGCATATGAGATGTGTCTATGGAAATTTACGACGGCTTTGTATATGTATGCTTTCTGTATGTTCGGTCGTAATTGGCTTTGCTGAACGCCTGGTTGGCTGCGCCGATCTCCGGTTGCTCTCGTCTATCGTTGGTTCGTAAATCGTCCGGTTGTTTATCTCTTTGCCTCCCTGCGGCTCCGTAGGATAAAGGTATCATGCAAAGAGCCGGCATGAAACACTGGTGTTCCAGCCGGCTCTTTGTATGATATCCGGAGACAAACTTCCGGCGGGTTTACTATTTTGTTGTATCGTCCTTTTCAGGATCATCCTGCTCAGGACCGTCTATAATGATATCTACCTGTTCTACAACGATCACACCGTCATTATCCGTATCATCAGACAATCCGTTGTGCGCGTCACTGTAAGACGCTAGGTCATTGATAGACATGTCGCTGCTGCAATCTGTGGGTTCGCCTGCAGTATTACCGGACATATCTGCCTGGTTGCTCTCGTCACCTATCTTGCCGGTCTGCTCTCCCACCACACTGCTGGTGGCACCGATGGTACTTCCGGTAGCTATGGCATCGTTGTTTGCCTTAGTTGCCGAAGAGGGTGTATCTGTTACATGATTTTTGATCGTGTGATGATCCGTATGCTCACTCCGGATATGTTCAGTATGCCCGGTATTATCTTCGTCATACTTTCCGAGTTTGTCATGGATCAGCTCGTCCAGTTCTTCTATTCTTTTTTCCCGGTCGGCTTCACTGATCGGCTGGTTGCATCCGCAGGAGTCGTACACATCTTCCGTATTCTGAAGATTGGATTCATAATTTCCGAAACGATCGGAACCCGGACGACTGGACCAGTTGGAAGAATCTCTTCCTTCGCTGTTTATCTTGTAATCTCCATTATCTCTCATATTCTCATTCATTTTAAAAGTTATTCATACTGCCTTTCTATACAATTAAGTGACTCAAAGGGTTGCGCGACTTAATATTATTTGGGAATATTAGAAATAAATTAATTGACTTACGTATGTGTTGCTAAACAGAAGTTGCTCATTCCTGGTATCTGATATGCCATTCCGGTATCCTGTAGAGACGCACGCCGTGCGTCTCTACAAGCACATGATAACGTTCGTGTATTTGTCTTTTGAATTGTCAATCGCCAACATGCCTTGATCTTAAGAATGGGATAAGCATCATGACCGAAGGAAGTAAATCGCAAATCACTCCGGTAGATCGGAGTATTTGACAATGATCGCATATTGCCGGGGAGTAAGATAGCGATGATTGTAAGGACCGTATCCGGTTTTCCGAAGCTCTTCAAGCATTTCGGGGCAACGGTTGATCCAGCGGTTGAGGCTGCGTACCGCGTTACGGGGAGTAGAGGCGTAAGGAAAATAAAGCATAGCCAGTTCGGCAAAAGTAATTACATTCTTTTTCATATGACAGGTTGGTTTAGAGGATACTCGATTGTTTTTTTAGGGAAGAAAGTTAGTGGAAAAGAGATACAATGGGATGGGACAACGTGAAATTTGGATGTCAATGCTGGCATTGTCATTCTCTTTTTTCTTACCTTTGCCCCACGTTGACATATAAAGTATATATTCATGGATAATTTCAGCGAACTGATACGTAACCGTCGGAGTATGCGGAAGTTTACCGCAGAAGAACTTAGCCAGGAAGAGGTCGTCGCCTTGTTGAAGGCGGCTTTGATGTCGCCCTCTTCCAAACAGAGCAACCCCTGGCAATTTATTGTCGTAGATGATAAAGAAAAGCTGCAACGCCTCTCGCAATGCAAGGAGCATGGCGCGGCCTTCCTGAAAGACGCAGCATTGGCAGTGGTGGTGACAGCCGATCCGCTGGCCAGTGATGTATGGATCGAAGATGCTTCCGTTGCTTCGCTGATGATCCAGTTGCAGGCCGAAGATCTGGGGCTGGGCAGTTGCTGGATACAGGTACGCGAACGCTTTGCTGCGGAACATATTCCGGCCGATCAGGTCGTGCGTGAGATCCTGGATATCCCTTTGCAATTACAGGTCCTTTCCATGGTTGCCATCGGGCACAAAGGTATGGAACGCAAACCGTTCGATGAAGAGCATCTGCAGTGGGAAAAAATACATATCAATACATACGGAGGAAAATAAAATGGCACGTAATCTACAGGAACAACAGGAAAATTACCGGGCAATCGCTTTTTCACTCATATGGGTAGGACTGTTGATACTGATCGACCGTCTGATCGGATTCTCTAACCTCGGAGCCGGGTGGATCATGCAACGGACCAACTTCCTGCTTTATATCGGTGCTATTTTCCTGGCGGTCAAGAAGGATAAATCCATCGGATTGATCTTGGGAGGAATATGGATCGTTCTCAATCTGGGGAAAGTATTTGCGCTGCTCGGATCGCTGTCTACCTATGTATTGCCGGTAGCGCTGCTCGCGGGAGGTGTACTTCTCTATATCATGTCCCGTAAAAAGTAGTCCGATGCTTCACGAGAGGAGTGTGGTGCTGGTAGGTGCCGGTAATGTGGCTACTGGTCTCGGATGTGCTCTGCATCGCCGGGGTATACCTGTGTCGCAGGTGTTCAGTCGTACCCAGGAGTCGGCCCAGGCATTGGCCGTGCAGATCGGAGCAGAGGCTGTAAGTAGCTGGGAACTTCTTCGTACCGATGCAGATCTGTATATCGTGAGCCTGCCCGATGAGGTGCTAACGCGTGAAGTATCCCGCATTGCCGCGGGGCGCGAACAGGCTCTGCTGGTGCATACGGCCGGGAGTGTGCCGATGCAGGTCTGGGAAGGGTATGCCACCCGCTATGGTGTCCTTTATCCGTTACAGACCTTTAGCAAAGCACGTGAGATCGATCTCTCCCGGGTACCTCTGTTTATAGAGGCAAACTCTCCACAGGATACCCTGTTTCTTCGGGAATGGGCCGGTGAACTTTCGGAGCAGGTGTATGAAGCCGATTCCGCTCAACGGAAAGCGTTGCATCTCTCTGCTGTCTTCGCATGCAACTTTGTCAATCATCTGTATGCCATAGCCAACGAATGGCTCGAGCGTCACGGACTGCCGTTTGAGGCCTTGCTGCCTCTGATCGATGAGACAGCGCGGAAGGTACACGCGTTTTCGCCCCGGCAGGCACAGACGGGGCCGGCTGTACGGCACGATGAGACAACTATCCAGGCTCATCTGAAAGCACTGGAAGGACGGCCCGGATGGCAACAACTCTACGAAAGCCTGAGCCGTGATATACAGGATATGGAGAGAGAAAACCAGAATACATCTATTATATAATTCCCCAACCGAACATGAGTACGATCAATTACGACCTGTGCCGGATCAGAGCCCTGGCATTTGATGTAGACGGAGTGCTGAGTGCCGATGTGATCCCTTTGCATCCGTCGGGTGAACCGATGCGCACCGTGAATATCAAGGATGGTTATGCCATTCAGCTGGCGGTAAAACAGGGACTGCGTATCGCTATCATCACCGGCGGACGAACCGAAGCGGTGCGTAAGCGTTTCGAAGGATTGGGAGTGACCGATCTGTATATGGGATCTTCGGTGAAGATCCATGACTATCGCGCTTTCCGGGATAAGTATGGCCTGGAAGACAGCGAGATCCTTTTCATGGGTGATGATGTTCCCGATATAGAAGTGATGCGTACCTGCGGATTGCCCTGTTGCCCGAAAGATGCTTCGCCGGATGTGAAGCGGGTCGCTGCGTATGTCTCACATTGCGCGGGTGGATATGGTTGCGGACGGGATGTGGTGGAACAGGTGCTCAAAGCACAGGGCAAATGGATGGGCAACGATGCCTTCGGATGGTGAAGAGATTTACGATCTACGGATTTACGATGTACGATTGAGATTTGATTTTCTTCGTATATTCTTGTAGATCCTATATCCGTAATTTATCTTTGGTTTATCTCTGTCTGATAATAATGTAATTGTATTTTCAATCGTAAATCGTAAATCAGTAAATCGTAAATATAAATTATGCTTAGTAATCTGAACAAATACAAACTGATCCTGGCATCCAATTCTCCACGGCGTCAGGAGTTGATGAAAGGGCTGGGAGTAGCGTTTGAAGTGAGAACCCTGCCGGATCTGGACGAGTCTTATCCTCCTATTCTCAAGGGCGAGAAGATCCCGCTTTACATTGCCCGGGAGAAAGCTGCGGCTTATCTGCCTTCTATGCAGGCTGATGAACTAATCATCACGGCGGATACGATTGTCTGGAAAGACGGGGAAGTCCTGGGAAAGCCCGCAGACAAGGCGGAAGCGAAAGAGATGCTGCATAAGTTGTCCGGTGGCTGTCATCAGGTAGTAACAGGGGTGTGTCTGACTACACAGGAGTGGCAGCGGGGATTCACATCTGTAACGGATGTAAAGTTTGCTCCGCTCACCGAAGAGGTGATAGACTATTATGTAGAGAATTTCTCTCCGTTGGACAAAGCTGGCGCGTATGGTATTCAGGAGTGGATCGGTTACGCAGGGGTTGAGTCTATCTCGGGAAGCTATTTCAACGTCATGGGCCTTCCGATCCATAAGCTCTACAAAGAATTGGTGAAGCTCTGACCGGAGAAGGGTTGATATAGGATATGCGGGAATAGATCGTAGTATGTACTCCTGTGTGTAGGGTATATATACAAAGATATTAAAATTGGAGCGTTATCTGGTATAAATAGAGAACGGATAAACAGAAAAGCACTTTTTTAACTATCAGATAAAGTTAAAAAAGTGCTTTTGATGAAGAAGAAGATCTGTTACAGCAGATCCAGCATCAGCGGGATGTCGTCTTTCTGTATCCCTTGCTCCAGCAGAATGGGCTGGTCTTTGTAGAACAGCTCCAGGAATTGCTCCTTATCCATTCCGGATAAGATCGCTTTGGAGTACATATCGATCGCCTTTTCTGTTTCTCCCATACTCCATTGGATATGCCCTGCGTTGAGATAGTCCACTGCGGTCGGATGCGCGGCAATCACTTTATTGTAATATTTGAGTGCCTGCTGGTGCTTGCCACTCACGAACGAACACCAGCCGATGGCCCGCCACGCTTTAAGACTTTCCGGTTCCAGGAAGTCGAGTTTGAAGAAGTAGTTGAGTACCTCTTCGTCCCGGCCCAGTTCCGTCAGGCAACTACCGATACAATAGAGTACCTGCGTGTTTTCCGGCTGAACCTCCTCTACTTTCCGGTAATAAAAGAGGGCCTTTTCGAAGTCCCGTGAAAGGCGATAACAGGTAGCCAGGTGCCGGTTGGTCCAGACGTGGTCCGGTTTCAGCATATCGGCTTTGAGATAGGCGGCAATGGCCTGATCGTATTTTTTCTCTTTCTGCAGCGAATAGCCCCGCTTCTGATAGATCTCCGCGTTGCCGGGCGACAGCGAGAGGATATCTGCATACAAGGCCGCTGCTTCGGCATAGTGTTTCTTACGGAAGTGGAATTCGGCAATGGCTGCCAGCCGTTCGGGCTGGAAGAGAAAACCGCGTAATACCGGATTGCGGTGAAGCCATAGTTTCTCTGCAAATACATTGCGGAACTCCCGCCTGCGTGTATTCAGTTTATAGAAGCGGTAGAGGTCGTGAATGTACTGGTTGCTTACTACCTCCGGCCGGCCGGAGAATGCACGCAGAGCGCCTACTTTCTGTTCTTCGTTCAGTTCGCCCATCTGTTGTTCGGTCAGCTGGCTCATCATCATCTCCCGTTGCGATCCGGGCAATTGCATGACGGTGAAACACAGTGAGTATTTGTCGCTGTCGCAGAAAAAGCCCGATTGCAGGATCAGGTCGATGATGTTGTGCGGTTGCTCCGGCTGCTGGCGGAATTGTTTCACTACCGAAGAGTGCTGTTTATCGAAAGGATAGAACCAGTTGTTGAGTTCCCGGAAAAACGGATAGCTCTTCAGGTGCGCGAATGTGCTCATATACACATCTGCTCCTTCCTGTTGCAGTTCGGTGATCTCCTTTATCTTATCGCTCAGTCCGGCCTTTTCGATTGCTTCGGCCCAGTCGGGATTGTGGTCCTCTTTGTCTTCATCACTCTCTTCGCCTCCGAATTTGGAAGAGCGCAGGTGTGATACATTCCGCATCATCTCCGGAATGATCTCTTCACGCATCTTGCGGTTGATCTTCTCGGTCTCCTGGCTCAGAAGCAATTGCATATAGATACGGTTCAGTTCTTTGGCAAAAGAGGGATTCTCTGCCAGTAGGTGGAGGCGACCCGCAAACTCCGGATAGAGCAGCAGGCGGTTTCCATAGATATGGCAGACAAGTACAAATCCTACCAGTGCCCGCTGATTGAGCCGTACGTTATCGTGAAGCAATGCATCGATCAGCCACATGAGTTTGCGCATATCCAGACATTGCATCAGACTGAGTGTGACCGCACTGGTAAAGAGACACTGGTCCGATACGGAGATCAGATCCGAATGGAGCAGGTCCTGTGCATCCGTCTCGTCTTTGCTGCTCCAGGAGGTGTTGGTCCACACGGTCAGGAACAGACTTTTCAAAGACTCCTCGTGCTGTCTGAGCAGAGGTTCGGTATCCTGATGCAACAGGTCTTTCAGAGCGATCTCTTCGGTAAATGTTTCCAGGGTCTGCAACAGGTTTTGCAGGTCCTGTGGACGTGTATCCGCGGTATGATGTGCCCGGCACAGGTGATAATACTGTGTGGAGACCTGATCGAGCAGGATGATATGTGCCCGGTCGGCGATTTCCCAGGTCTCTGTCAGGATCTTGTCATAGAGCTTTTTACGTTCGGGGTCAGCCATACCCTGCCGCATGTATTGCAGCATATAGGTATAGGAAGTCTGTATCCCTTCGAAGCGGGTACGGAGTTCCCAGTCCGGACATTGCCAGAGATAGGGCTCCAGTTGTGTCAGGGCTTCCCGCAATCGTTTTTGTTCGATAAATCGGGTGATATGTTGATATTGTTCATTGATCTGTATTTCGTTCATACTGCACAGTTTTTATTTTTTGGAGTTGACCCAGGTCAGGCGCTTCCATAATCCTTCGAAAGGACCCTGCTTGTGGGTTCTGAACCACCAGGAGGAGAACGCCATCTGAAGAAGTACAAAAACAATGCCAAAAATAAAACTGTATGTGATGCCCAGATAACGTCCCAACTCGAATCCCCAGTGGTAGAAAAGAAGCGATCCGATGACGGACTGACCGATATAATGCGTCAGGCTCATTCTGCCATAGGAGGTAAACGGCATGAACAGGCTTTTGTTCTTGCTCCGGTAGAAGGTGAGTAACAATCCGATGACCAGTATCAGCATGAAACTGAGGTTTTTCAGGGAGCCAACGATCACATTCAGGGGCGCCAGGATGGCTCCCCGCTGGATGTATTCGGGCATCACGTTGTACAGCGCGTAGAGAGGGAAGAAACTGATCAGGGCCCAGCCCAGGACCTTGAGCCAGAGTTGTTCGTTCTTTTCACTGTAGAGCAGCAGTCCCCGCCGACCTACCAGCATACCGAACAGGAACAAAGCCATGGTCTGCAACAGACGACCGTGTTCCAGCGCGTAGCTGAAGTTGGCCAGTTGTCCTTCCCAGAGGTTCATTTTCACGGTCTGCAGGAAGTTGCCGGTTTTCTGTACCTCGAACGCGATGCCGAAATAGTAGTTGGTCAGACTATCACCTACCTGATATTCCGGATTCACCAGGGCGTAGATCAGTTTGCCCCAATCCATCGGTTGCAGGATGAGGATGGTAGCTATGATCCCTACGGTTCGGTCGGACAGGCGGCAGCAGAGCGGTAATATCAGTCCCAGGATCGCATACATCGTCAGGATCTCACCGGTGAAGAACATGGCGTTGATCTGTCCGATGAGTAAGAGCAGGAAGAGCCGCCAGATGAAACGCAGACGGAAATCATTGCCGCGACGTTGCTGGTTGTTGTCCTGGATGTAGAAACTGAATCCGAAAAGCAAGGCAAACACCGCATAGGCCTTGCCTCCGAAGGTGAAGAAGAGGCCGTCCCAGATGGCTTTGTCTGTGAATTCCATCCATTGAAACGGTACTGTTTCGGGAAAAGAGTAGAAATTGAAATGTTCGATGCTGTGCAGGATGATGATGCCCATTACGGCCAGTCCTCTCAATACATCTGCTACGTCTACACGTGGGTTGCTTAAAGGGTGTGTCATGATATTTACGGATTTACGATTTACGATTTGAGAAAAATGAAATTATTTACGATTTACTGATTTACGATTTACGATTTGAAAAAAATAAATTATTTATGATTTACAAATTTATGGAATAGTGTTTAATGTACGTAATATGCTAATTTTAAATGAATTGAAATAGTTGATAAAGTTACTTCAATCGTAAATTGTAAATCTGTAAATCGTAAATTTTTAAAACCTTACTTGTATCTGTGCCTGGATACGGTGAGAGTTGCCTCCGTGTTGTTTGTCACGGTAGGTGTATTGTGCCTGGAGGCGACAGCGCGGGTAGAACCAGTACTGTACTCCGGCTATATAATGGGTCTGCTTATCGCCCAGCGAAGTGTCGCGGTTGATGTAATCATAAGAGGCGACAATGTCGAATTTCGGGCATACATGGTAGTTGGCCGTAGCATAGAACCCGTTGCTGCGTACGCTGCCGTCTTTCCCACCCAGAAACTCACTGCGCAGGCTCAAGGGTCTGGTATCTATCACACCACCTACGGCCCAGCGGTTGCGGTTGTAGTTCTCATTCACCTGAATGGTGTTGTAGGGAGATTCTGCTACGGCATTTCCTTTGCCTTTGATGAAAGAGCCACCTACCGACAGCCAATCGAGGGGATTGACCATCAGACTACCTGCGATGTCTTTCTGATCGTTCTTGTCTTTGATATTGATGCCTTGTCCGTTCATTACCGCCAGGTGATAATAGAGATAGTTGTTGAACAACTCTCCGTGGATCATCAGTCCGATGTCACGTCCGGATGTACCTCCGTACAACGGATCACTGTTGTCTATACCAGCCAGGTAGCTGACAGCCTGAGCGTAACAGTCGATCAGTTCCACCGCAGTGGGTGATAGCGGATTTTCGATGCTGTATGGGGTCTTGAACTGTCCCATACGGGCCGACAGGCCGGGCAGGAATCTGTACTCGGTATATACTTCCAGCAGATTGCCGCCGCTTTTGAAGTCGTACATAAAGTAGCACGACCAATTATCGGTGATCTTACCGTCGGCCATAAAAATGATACGTTTTACATCGAATGTGTTTTTTGCGTCCGGATCGCTGTCGTAGGTATAACCTGTCTGTGCGTATCCCATCAATGTAATCCGTTCTTTGAGTGTATTGACCCAGGTATCTACTGATTTCTCCTGTGCCGAAGCAGTACTCAGTGTAATCATAGTAATCGTCAAAAATAAAATGCGTCTCATGCGTGATGTGATTGTAAAAATGATGTTGTTTATTTGATTTTCTATATGTCTGTTCTTGTTTGTTATGTGTTTTCCTCTGAGGCTCTCTGAGTGCTTTTCCAACCGCACAGCCAGGTTTCGAGCAGGTCCGTGCAAAGGAACAACAGGAACCCCAGCATACTGAGTATGACAATGCCCGCATACATTTCTGTGTAGTTGATACGCATCCAGGCATCTACAATGAAGAATCCCATTCCCCGGTCCGTACCGTATGTTTCGGTGACAAAGAGAACGGAGATCGCAGTCCCTATGGCTACGCGCAACGTGGAAAGCAGGTCGGGCAGAATGGCCGGAAAGACTACATACTTGAGCTGTTGCCACGGGGTGGCTCCCAGAGAAGTGATGATCAGAAAACTCTCTCTGGGGATGTTGCGCAGACTATCGCGCAGGTTGATAATGATCTGGAACACAATAATGAGGATGATCATCATGATCTTGGTGGCATCTCCCAGTCCGGCCAGTAGCATCACTACGGGCAGGAGAGCCAGTTTGGGCACCGGATAGGTGAAATAGACAAACGCTCCCAACAAACGACCGGCAAGCCGGCTGCTGACCATCCAGAACGCCGTGAGCATACCGATCAGGGAAGCCAGACCTACTCCGATAATTATCCGTCGGAGGCTGGCAAGCAGGTGGGACGACATGGATTGTCTCCATACCTCACCCAGTTGTGCGTATACCGTAAACGGGTCTACCAATACAGGGATCTGTAGCAGGCGTGCGGATAGCCACCAGAGCAGGTTGATCAGTACCATGCCCAGAAGCATGTTGGTAAGTATGTATCTGATGCGTTTCAGCTCCATTGTTCCTGTATGATCTGACGGATCTCTCCGGCGTTGGGTTTTTCCAGAATATGGGTCACGGTGCCGGGAGCACGGCTGAGCAGGATGACGCGCTGTCCGATGCAGGCGGCCTCTTCGATGTTGTGGGTTACGAAAAGAGTAGTGACCCGGTGCTCCTGCCACAGTTTCATGAACAGATGCCTGCTGCGTTCGGCAGTGAGCGCGTCTAAAGCCGAGAAGGGCTCGTCCATAAGTAGGAGTCCGGGGCGCTGGATGAAAGCGCGTGCCAGTGCTACCCGTTGTTGCTGCCCGCCACTCAGTTCGTGCGGATACCGGTGCAACAGCGTATCCAGTTCCAATGTGCGGAGTATTTCATCTGCCAGTACAGGGTCTGCTTTCTGTCTGTGTATGCTGGCGGGCAGAAAGATATTTTCCTGTACCCGTTTCCAGGGCAGCAAACCGTAGTGTTGGGGTACCAGACCGATGGACTGCTGACGTGGAGTAGGGGGCTGCCCGTCGATCTGCACCTCTCCCCGATAGTCCCGTATCACTCCGGCAAGTACGTGGAGCAGTGTCGATTTGCCACACCCGGAAGGCCCGACCAAAGCATCGATGGTGCCACTTGCCGTATAGAGAGAAAAGTCATGTAAGGCTTCAACGGTTTTGTTCCTTCGCTGATAAGAAACATTCAGTTGATGGATCCGGACAGTGCTCACAATGCTTTCGGATTATTTTTTCGCGGCGAAATCCATGTTGACCAACTCTGTTCCTACATACGTATCCGGTACCAGGCGTTTGCTTTTAAGCCAGGAGATGGTGCTTTCTATGGATTTGGGTGCGGGGCGCGTCGCATATACGAAATCGGGCAGCACAACAGCGTTGACCAGCGAATCGGGTAGCCCTACGTCACTGATAAGTATCTCCTTCCAGTAGTGTCTGGGTGTCTGGCGTATGTAGTCGACTGCCAGGTTGTATCCTTTGATCAGGGTACGGATCTCGTCCGGCTTCTCTTCAATGGCTTTTTGTGAGAAGATGGTCCCGGTCACGGTTATGCCCAGGTCGCGCGTGGTACCTAACGAGGGATTGCCTTTGCTCAGTGCGATGCTGGCAAAAGGGTCGGGGAATACAGACGCGTCGATCTGGTTGTTTTGCAGCATTTCCAGACGCAAGGGGATCTTGTTGATCTCCGGTTTGTTGACATCCAGTGGCGATACGCCTGCCTGGGTGAGGATGCGGTCGGTCGCGAATTCGATAGCAGTGTTGCGGGAGACTGCAACGTTGCGTCTTTCCAATTGGCTGACATCGGTGACTCCGCTCTCTGCGGAGGCAATCAGATAGAAATAGCCGTCGTTCTTCATCACGATCTGTAAAGGGATACCGTTGGCGTGTTGCAAGGCCGCGCCGGTATAATCAATGACTGTACCATCCAGATTGCCCGACTGAAAAGCAGCATCCCGGTCGTTGGCAGAATAGAATTTGACAATCTCTACTTCCAGCCCTAAAGAGTCGTATATACCTTGCTTCTGGGCAACCACGAAAGGAAGATAATCCATAGAAGCCATGGCTCCCAGGCGCAGCGGTTCCAGATCTCCTGCCGGAGGCTCTTTTTTCCACCAACAGGAAGAGAGCAACAGCATCAGTGAGCAGGTAAGGAAGATGATTTTTTTTCATGGGATACATAAAGAGATGTACTATTTACAGATTTACTCCTTCGTCATACCCCTTAGTGGAGCATGAACATCAGGGAACGTTACAATGTACGATTTAATAAATCTCCTGGTACGTTCAGTTGTACAACACAGATCGATCCATCGCAACTGTTTTCTGAAAAAAGGCAACCTTTCTTGTCGGAAGGCTGCCTTTTTGATATATGGGAAAAGATTACTCTTCGATGGCAGCGATACCCGGAAGTGTTTTTCCTTCGATCGCTTCGAGAAGTGCTCCTCCTCCGGTAGATACGTAAGATACTCCGTCGGCCAATCCGAATTTGTTGACGCAGGCTACAGAGTCACCACCTCCTACCAGAGAGAAGGCTCCGTTTTTAGTAGCTTCTACGATCGCTTCTCCTACGGCGCGTGAACCGTGAGTGAAGTTGTCAAACTCGAATACACCGGTAGGACCGTTCCACAGGATCGTTTTGGAATTCCGGATCACGTCGGCAAAGATCTTTTCGGTTTCGGGACCGATGTCCAGTCCTCCCCATCCGTCGGGGATCTCTTTTACCGGTACGAACTGTGTATTGGCATCGTTCGAGAATTTATCCGCGATCTTCGCATCCACGGCCAGTACCATATTCACTCCTTTGGCTTTTGCTTTGTCGAGCAGTTCGAGAGCCAGATCTAGTTTGTCATTTTCACAGATAGAGTTACCGATATGGCCACCCAATGCTTTGGTGAAGGTATAGGTCATTCCACCGGCAATGATCAGGTTGTCTACTTTAGACAGCAGGTTTTCGATGATATCGATCTTGGAAGAGACCTTGGACCCCCCCATAATGGCGGTGAAAGGACGTTGGATATCATTGAGGATGCGGTTAACGGCTTTCACCTCTTTTTCCATCAGGTATCCGAACATCTTGTGATCTTTATCAAAATACTGAGCGATCAGCGCGGTGGAAGCGTGTGCGCGGTGCGCTGTACCGAATGCGTCGTTTACGTAGCAGTCTGCATACGAAGCCAGTTTTTTGGTGAATTCTTTCTGGCTCTCTTTCACCGCTTTCTTGGCAGCGGCTTTCTCTTCTTCGGTAGCATCTTCGGCCAATCCGCGGGGTTTGCCCTCTTCTTCGGCGTAGAAACGCAGGTTTTCAAGCAACAATACTTCTCCCGGTTGCAGCGCGGCAGCTTTCACGGCAGCTTCTTCGCCCATGCAGTCGTTGGCAAACTGTACTTCAACACCCAGCAACTCCGATACATGGTTTTTGATATGTTTCAAAGAGAATTTATCAGTAGGGCCTTTCGGACGTCCCAGGTGGGAACCAATGATCACGCTGCCACCATCGCCCAGGATCTTTTTCAGGGTCGGGAGCGCGGCACGGATACGGGTATCGTCTGTAATGTTGAAGTTTTCGTCCAGAGGCACGTTGAAGTCTACACGAACGAACGCCTTTTTACCGGCAAAATTGAAATTGTCAATGGTTTGCATAATACTCTATTATTTTATTTAAAAGTGATCACTCTTCTGAGAAAACGAACAGGTTATGTATATGGAAACCTGTCTGCTTCTTTGCTGGCTGACAAGTCTGTCTGTTCCCGCTGGCAAAGTTAGTATTTATTTCATTTTTCCTGCTAAAAAAAATCATTTATTCACCGCTTTCTTTGTTCCCGCCGTCAATTTGTATTGGGTACAGTAATACTTACAATAGGGTTGCAATCCACACTTTTCACATTTGGGTATACGTGCCTGGCAGACATACCGCCCGTGCAGGATGAGCCAGTGATGGGCAATGGGAATGAGCTGGGAGGGAATGTATTTGACCAGTTCCTTTTCTGTGGCCAGCGGGGTCTTGGAATTGGTGGTGAGTCCGATGCGGTTGGATACACGGAACACATGTGTATCTACTGCCATGGCTGGTTTGTTGTAGACAACGGATTGGATCACGTTGGCTGTTTTACGTCCTACACCGGGTAGCTTGATGAGGTCTTCCAGAGTATCGGGCACAGTGCTGTGGAAATCCCGGACCAGCATCTGTGCCATCCCTACCAGATGTTTGGCTTTGTTGCGCGGGTAGGATACGCTGTGGATATATTCAAAGATCACGTCCGGTGTAGCGGCAGCCATCGCTTCCGGTGTGGGATAGTCTTCCAACAGGGGAGGTGTCACCATATTCACCCGTTTGTCGGTACATTGTGCCGACAAGATCACTGCTACCAACAGTCCGAACGGATCGGCATAGTGCAATTCTGTTTCTGCCACCGGCATATTTGCCTCAAACCAGGCAAGTACTTTTTCGTAACGTTCTTTTTTTCTCATATCATCAGTTTTTTATATATCCGGAGTCTTGTCGGTTGTATGGGTGTCCTGTATAAGCAGGCATACGATGCCCCCATAACTCTTCGGGAGAGCTACATTTTTATAGATAACAAAAATAATTCTTTTTTGTCAGTTAGTAGTGTTCCGTAAGGTAAAAATAACATACCGGGTGTCTCTGTTTTCCCGTATGTACAGATCTCTGCTCCGGCAACTCAGAGGGTGGTTGGCTCTTCTTCTATTTCTCCCGGAGGGTATTCTTCCGTTTCATCGGGCAGGCTTCCGCATATCCATTGGACGGATTTCCCGATCATGAGTCCACCCGCAATGATCTCCGCGAGGTCGCACATGCGGAAAAGTACCCTGAATATGACATGCAGGTTGTGTTCCAGGATAGAAAACAGGATAAGTGAGAAAATGATGGAACTTCCCGCCATCAATGCTGCCGGTATTTGCACAAAAGGCAGTTCGGGAGAATGTGCCAGAATGAGCCAGCAGGGCAGGGAGAGGAACAGCATTATCAATATGTGTCCCAGGCGCAGGTCTGTACCCAGGATCAGGTTGGCCAGAATATAGCCTATATGGATGACTGCCGCTACCCGGGCTTTGCCTTTCAGCAAAAAGAGCAGAGGGGTCCATATAAGTATGGCGAGGGACACAGGCAGATAGAGTGCCAGGGAAGGGGAAATGCTTCGCCCGGTAATGGAATTCAGGGTAGATAAGATAGCTACTGCTATGATCAGCATTCCCAGGATAATAAAAAGGGAACCGATCGTTTTCTTTTGAAAATCGCTGTATATAGAGGTGGTTTCCATGTCTGAAATGTATGAGGTTAATGATCCGGGTTTAGTATACTTTGTTATTCGCAGAAAAGCAGGAGGTCTTTTCTGCCTTTCCTTTCCGGAGGAAGGCAGTACCCATATGCAGCTTTATAGGCTTGGTGGGTCGGAAGGAGTATGTCGGGAAGTTCCCATCATTCGGCAGAGTATATCTCTTGTCTTGTAACAAAAATAATATTTTTTTCAGATATACTACTATTTACCGATGTTTTTTTCTTCCCGGAATGGAACAGAGAAAAGACTAAAAGTCAGGAAGAAGTAGGGCGGGGAGGTAGTTACGGATCCGTAAAATGTCGTCTGGTCGTCTACAGGATGATAGATACCTACTGGAAAAGTAGCCTGACGGCTCTACTCATTTTGGATATGAATATTCGTATTTTATAGTATATATGTATACCATATAGTTTATGAGACCCGGTTTTTATGAAAGTGAGGAGATACTTTCCACGTAAACCAGCATACGGAAAGTACCGTCAGACAAGCTCCCAGCAAATATGCGCGACTGAACGCGAAGTGTTGTCCGATCCATCCGCCCGCAGTGAGTCCTATACCAATCCCTACGTCCCAGGAGGTCAGATAGGTAGAGGTGGCTGTTCCCCGTTTGCTGTTTGGCGCCAGATTGATAAAGAGCGAGTTGAATGCCGGGAACATGGTGCCGAACCCTGTGCCCAGCAACAAAGCGATCGTGAAAAACAGTACGGTAGTCAGTTCACGGTCCCACCGGATCAGCAGGTCACAGGCTGCCAGCAGGAAATAGCATACGCATACCAGGTACATGCCTATACGGATCACCTGTGTGATGCGGCCTTTATCTACCTGCTTGCCGGAGAAAAGGCGCGAAACGGCCATCCCGATGGCCAGGAAAGTGAAGAACAGTCCGCTGCTGAGGGTGATACCTATCTCTTGCGCGTAGACTGCGATATAGGTGCTGGTCATACCATAGGGGATGGAGAGAAGCAACAGAGAGATACCGGCGGGTATGCCTTTGATCAGAACAAACCGGTCGAGGGAGATCGGTTCACGGGCCACCGGAGGTTTCGGTGGGCTTTTGATGATACAGGCCATCAGGAAACCCAGTGTCCCTGAAAGGAGGGATACCAGAAAAATGGTCTCGAACGAGCAGGTCTCGTGCATAAACAGTCCTGTCATCGGACCGAAACTCATGGCCGTATTGTTCATCAGTCCGTAATACCCTACGGCTTCACCGCGGCGGGAGGAGGGGGTGATATCGATCACTAAGGTGTTTCCGGCTACAGTGACCATCCCGAAGGAGAGTCCGTGCACCACCCGGAGCATAATGAAAAGCGTGAGAACCGTGGCCAGCATATATCCTGCAAACACCAGCGTAAAGATAAAGTAGGACAACAGATAGAGCGGCTTCCGGGAGAAGGTGTCTAACAGATATCCCGAGAACGGACGGATACAGAGTGCCGCGACCGTATAGCAGGAAAGGATGATACCTACCACTGCGTTTCCGATGCCAAACTCTTCCGTCAGGTAAAAAGGAAGTACCGGAAGTATCAGATAGAAAGCAAAGAACAACAGGAAATTAGCTGCGAGAATGTAGCAGTAATTGCGTGTGACTAACTGATCTTTTAACATGTAGGGATTTACGATTTACAGATTTACGATTGAGATCACTTTCCATAATCAACTCCATTCTTTGATTATTGGTATCAGAAAACGATCTGTGATTGACCGCTTACTTGATGAACTTTATTGAATGATTAACACTCAAGAATGTTGACAGATTTTCATTTACGATTGAAGTTACTTCTATTTTTCTCTGATGAAAATGGCCCGACAACGGTCATTATCAAAGGGAGTAATTTCAATCGTACATCGTACAATCGTAAATCTTTTTAGTTTGCCGCTTCGAACTCTTTGAGGAAGCGTATGTCGTTCTCTGAGAAGAGACGGAGGTCTTTGACCTGGTACTTGAGGTTGGTGATCCGTTCGATACCCATCCCCAGTGCGTAGCCACTGTATACTTTGCTGTCGATGCCACAGGATTCCAGTACATTCGGGTCTACCATACCGCATCCCAGGATCTCTACCCAACCAGTATGTTTGCAGAAGGGACATCCTTTTCCACCGCAGATGTTGCAGCTGATATCCATTTCGGCGCTGGGTTCGGTAAAGGGGAAGTAAGAAGGGCGCAGGCGGATCTGTGTCTCCGCGCCGAACATTTCTTTGGCAAACAACAGCAATACCTGTTTCAGGTCGGTAAATGATACATTCTCTGCTACATAGAGGGCTTCTACCTGATGGAAGAAGCAGTGTGCGCGATAGCTGATCGCCTCGTTGCGGTATACCCTTCCCGGACAGATGATGCGGATAGGAGGTTGGGTCTTCTCCATGACACGGGTCTGTACCGAAGAGGTGTGCGTGCGCAGAACCACATCGGGATTGGCCTCGATGAAGAAGGTGTCCTGCATATCGCGTGCCGGATGATCTTCCGCGAAGTTCAACGAAGAAAATACATGCCAGTCGTCTTCAATCTCAGGACCTTCGGCAATGCTGAATCCAAGGCGGGCAAAGATATCAATGATCTCGTTCTTTACGATAGAGAGCGGATGACGCGTACCCAGTTTCACGGGATATGCCGTACGGGTGAGGTCGATGTCATCGGTTCCGGTATCCGCGTTGTCAAACTGCTCTTTCAGTGCGCTGATCTTTTCCTGCGCTTTGGCTTTCAGTTCGTTCAGCCTCATACCCACTTCTTTTTTCTGTTCGGCGGGTACGTGACGGAAGTCTGCCATCAACTCATTGATAGCCCCTTTCTTACTCAGGTATTTGATACGTAATGCTTCCAGTTCTCCGGCATTGGCAGCCTGTAGCTGATCTACTTCGGCCAGCAGTTCCTGTATCTTGTCGATCATATACATATGTTCTTTGGTATGCTGATTGTATAAAACGCTGCAAAGATACAATTTTTCATGCAAAAGTTTTCAAATAGAAGGATTAAAAGTATGTAAGCCCGGCGTTGGATTTATACCCACCTGTTACTGGGTCTATACCAGTCCATTCTTTGTGTTCCCCGAAGGAGATATATCATTAGCCCGGGGTTGCCTTTGGAAAGCGAAACGTCAGTGAAGCGAACCCAAGCTACCCCGGGTAAGAAATGAGAGGAAGTTCAACCTTGCAAAGGTGGCATCCAGGATATTTCCTGATTCGATAGCTGCAACCTCTTCACCTTAGATTTGTAGAAAAATATCCAGTGTTTTATTTTTGTGTATTCTTGTTTAACCCGCATCAAGGTTGATTCTGGTGTGTGCTTCACACCTCAGGATACGTTTCCCTGTGGCTCCACTATCGTTTTGCCACAGTTCGCTTAACCGCTGGGCTATTGCTTGATCCCCTTTGGGGAACGGAGGGAGAGTACATGCTAAGAGCAGACTATTATTTCTTGAACCTGAATTCTATGCAGCACAAGGTGCAGAAAACTTTCCAGGGAAAGTCTGGCAACCTTCCAGGGAAAGTCCGGACACTTTCCCCGGAGAGTTTGCAGGTTCTCCATGAAAAGTTTTTCGGAAATGATAAAGTGTTACAACTGTGTACGCAGCCTGATGTCGTCGGAAGAAGTTCCTACTTCCAGGGCGAATCTTTCCTGAGGAAGTACGAATTGCTTTTTACTTTCGTCCCAGACCTGAAGTTCTGTCCAGGGTATCTGTAAAGTCACTGTACGGGTCTCTCCTCTGGGTATGGCTATCCGTTGGAACGCTTTTAACTGCCGGATGGGAGTGTCTCTGTCTTTTTTAGGAGTTTTTATGTACAATTATACTACTTCTTCCCCATCGTATTTGCCGGTATTTTTTACATCGACTGTTACGGTAAGCGTATCTCCTTCGGCGATCCGTTTGCGGTCGGTACGGAGTTTGTTGTAGGAGAAAGTCGTGTAACTCAGTCCGTGTCCGAATGCATACAGCGGCTTCCCTTCAAAGTACATATAGGTGCGTCCGTTGCGCAGGTCGTAATCCATCATGTGCGGCAGATCGTTGATGTCCCGTACCCAGGTCTGTGTCAGCCTGCCCGCCGGGTTGTAATGACCAAAAAGAACATCCGATACTCCGTGTCCCAATTCCTGACTACATTGGGTTACATGTACAATGGCCGGTACTTTCTCCTGCATCCGGTTGATGGCATAGGGAAAACTACTGATAAGTACCGCTACCGTACGTGGGTTGGCTGCCTGCACCTGCATCACCAGATCTTCCTGATCGAGCAGGAGCGACATCCGGTCTACTGCTTCCTTTCCTTCTCCAAGTACCGGCGCCTGTTCCCACCCCGCGTTGCACCAGGGATGATTGCCTACGCAGACGATAGCCACATCGGCCCATGCCGCGGCGGTACGTGCACTGTCCATCTTGTTGGAAGCCACATAGCGGATCTCTACCCCCTCTCCAAGTTCTTCCCGGATGGCATCCAACACGGTTACTTTGTAGGGGGCTGTACCGCTGTACCGGTCTTCGATCACCTGTGTGGCACGTTCACCAATCACCGCCACCCGTTTGAGGCGGGATCTGTCTAACGGCAACAGTTCGTTCTCGTTTTTGAGGAGTACTACCGACTTGCGGGTCGCTTCCCGTACCAGTTCTTTGGTCTCTTCACGGGTCCAGGGCTCTGTGGCATCATCTACACCGATACGGGCATAGGGATTTTCTTCCGACTTGTCCAGCAGACCCAGTCGCAGAGAGATCCACAGATTGCCCCGGATATTCTGTTCGATCTCCTTTTCGGTAACCAATCCCTGTATTACAGCGTCTTCTACTGCGTCGCGATAGGTATCCAGAAACTTTGTAATTCCCGCACGGATACACGCAGCCGCTGCTTCGGCCCGGTTGTCAAAGGCCTTATGGTCGCTGAGCAAGAGTCCGAAGGCTCCGCCATCGGTAATAAGAGTGCCGTGAAAGCCCCATTCCCGCATGACAATGTCACGTAATATCGGATGTATGGTACAGGGGATGCCGTTGTAGGAGTTATAAGCGGTCATCATGGCCTGGCTTCCTCCTTCGGTAATACCTTTGTAGAACGGGTAGGAATAATATTCGCGGAATTGCTTGTCCGTCAGGTCGGATGAGGTGAATGTGCGACCGAATTCATGGCTATTGGCCAGGAAATGTTTCATCAGGGCGGCACTGCGCCAATACTGGGGGTGGTCGCCTTGTATTCCCTGGACAAACGCCGTGACTAAACGGGAGGTCAGGAAGGCATCTTCGCCGTAGCACTCTTCCGTACGTCCCCAGCGCGGGTCGCGTCCCAGATCCGCGTTCGGTGTCCACATGACCAGACCGCTGCGACGGTATCTGGCATTCTGGAACAGGAAATGATTTTCCGTAGATATGTATTCCGCGATCCGGTGTACCAGGCCGGGGTCCCAGGTATGGCCCAGACCGTAGCTTTGCGGAAATACGGTAGTAGGTGTATGTTCCCGGTTGGTGCCGAAGGTAGGACCACCCAGTACCACTCCATGCAGTCCTTCCACACTGCCCGAACCCTGTACCCCCAGACGGGGAATATAGGTGTTGTTGCCCAGCGCGGAGATCTTTTCTTCCAGGCTCATCAGAGAGATAAGGTTGTTGATCCTTTCCTCATCGGACAAAGTCGTATCGTTGAAGGGATATTGCGCGTAAAGGGCTACGCTGTTCAGAAAACCGGCTATACAGAAAGTAATTAATTTGTTTTTCATATATACAACATTTATTTTTTATACAGAGGTCGTATCCAGCCGTTGTTTGGTTGGGAAACAAATGTAGTGTTTCTGATGCAGATCCGATGTAAGGTTTGTTACGAATAAGGGGAATAAATGTATTATTGTTTTATTATGTATGAAAACTTTTTAAAACGCCGCTCATTCTGAACTTTGCGATCAAATGGATGTTTACGAGGTAGTTAGTCATGTTAACTGAGTAGAAGCAGTTATCAATTGATTAGTAAATGTGGGCACCCCGGTTCGTTGAGGATCGGGGTGTTTGCTTATATGCTCTCATGGAATAAAGAATATATTCCTATCGTATGGTATAGCTCTCTTTGTGGCTGCTCAGAAGGCGGTCTTTCCGCAGGACCCAATCTTTGGATTTCTGGTTGTAGGAAAAGATATAGGTAGGTATCTGCTGAAATTCACAATCTATCAGATACATATGCTTTTCAGAAGGTCTGAAACTTTTTTTGTTTTTTCCCAGGTAGAGTACGTTACAACGATATGAGTGTCGTTACGTTCTATCTGCATGTGAGAATGTTCTTGCCATTTGTTCTTCTATGGGCTCCATCCATAGGTAGTTTTTCCGGATAGTTGTCCCTGATTGTCGTAGATGTAAGTATACATTTTCAGAGGGATTTTTTCTCCGTTCGGTTGAGATAAGTATATTTCCCGTGTGTACAGGTTGTTATCTTTGACCACATCTGTATGAATGAGATCCGGGTTTGTATTACCTGTGGAGAGAACTCCGAATACCCATACATATACTCCCAGGAGGAGTGATTTTCTAATGAACAGTTTTGTTTTCATAATTTTGTTTGTAATAACTCATAGTAGATAAGAACAACATTATTTTCTGTGAATGTATCATGCAATAAGTATGCCTGATATGCAATGGTTTGATTTGTAGTTGATTATACACAGAACAGGGTGTCCGGTAACGGACACCCTGTTCTGTGTATGTAGCAGATAATGGTTTATATGTTCTTTTCCGGACAGACTATCCGGATGGGAAAATGTATGAAAAGGACTGATAAAAGAGCTTAGGCAAATCTCTTAGGTCCACAGGGTAGTAATAAACATAGGGGTCTTTTCTTCTCCTTTCGTGAATCCACAGTGTTCATAGAATCCTATCTCCTGATCATAAGCGATCAGTACGATGCGCAGATAGTCTTTGTATTTCTCTCTGATACGCATTACCAGTTCTTTACCTATGCCCAGATGCTGATAGTCCGGATGGATGAGCAGGTAATGGATGTATGCCGTCATGATACCGTCATCCAATGCATTGATCAGACCGATCAGTTTGTCGCCCTCCCATGCGGTATATACAGTGGAGGAGTTTTGCATGGCAACGGCCAATTTTTCCGGATAATGGCCGGAAGACCATTCTACGGAAAGGAACAGATCGTGCAGATCCCGGGGATTGAAATGTTGGATGTCCCGGTAAATAATCTCTTTTTTCATACGTATGTGATGGATGAATAGCAAATATAGATAATCCGGATGAATAAATCTGAACAACAAGTGAATTCCTTTTTATTTAGCTTGCAATTCGTCGTTTTTTCTGTTTGTTTTTTCTTACTTTCAGATTCAGCATTTCTACCGCTAAAGAGAACGCGATGGCAAAATAGATATATCCTTTGGGTATGTCATGGATCTCTTTGCCCATCAGGGTAATACCTGCCAGGTGCGCGGCATCTACCAATAGCATCACGGCAATGAGTATCAGGAAGGAGAGGGCCAGCATCTGTATGGTAGGATGTGTGTTGACGAAACGACTGATGGGCCCTGAAAACCAGAGCATGACCATTACGGAGATAACAATGGCGGTAACCATGATGGTCATCGCACTTGCGTATCCGTACTCCTTGAAGCTGATCATTCCTACAGCAGTGAGCACACTGTCGAAAGAGAACACCACATCCAGCGCGACAACTACCAGTATCACCTGCCAGAAACTACTCCTATGGGCAGATGTCTGGGTGGTACGGGGCTGATTCTCAAATTTATGATGTATCTCTGTGACGCTTTTATAGAGCAGGAACAATCCTCCCAGAAGTACGATCAGGCTTTGTCCGGTGACACCTCCTTCTATCCAGTGGGTATGGAACGTGAATAAAGGCCGTGTCAGTCGCATCAGTAGAGAGATACCAAAAAGCAGGGTAATACGCGCGAGCATGGCTAGCAACAGACCTATGGTGCGCGCGTGCGGTTGCTGCCTGGCAGGTAGCCCGGATGTCATGATGGAGAGGAATACAATATTGTCTATACCCAGTACCACCTCCAGGAACACTAAGGTGAATAGCGTGATCCAGGTAGTGGGATTGAGAAAGGTATGGAGGATTTCTGTCAAGGGGATTTATGGTTTATAGCGGTGGAGCAGGTTGTACACTGGAGATCTGGAGGTCTCGGACAGGTGAAACCAGAGGTCGCGGTATTTGGCCACTCCTGCCTCTTCCCAGATCAGTAGCCAGTCTTTATGGTCGGCAGGCATCTCTTTGTATTTGATACACAGGGTATAGTCCGGAGGTACCATTGTGACGTGTATGTCACTTTGGTTCCGGAACGTATCGTAGGTGCAGGTTATCATGTGTTCGGCCAGGGTATTCCAGTCTTTTTCATGGATAAACGTGTCGGACCGCAGATCATCTGCAAACGTAAGGTGTATGGAATCTACCAGAAGGAAATCCACATGGAGTTCCGTATCTTCGGCGAAGACAGACTCCTGGTAGGCCGAGGCTGGTGGCAGATCGGGGATCTTGCGCGAATGACATCCTCCGCACAAGAGGATAAAACACCCCACAGCCAGGTAGCAGATATGTCTGGTAACAGGAAGAAACTCGGTTGTGGTGGTAAAAAGGTTCTTCATAACGTAGAGTGTTCGTAAAGGCTGTATGTCAGGGAACTATAGAACTGTCCGGTGATAGCGGATCAGTTGAGCAGATTGATCTCTACGGTGAAATATCCTCCCCACGGATCTCCTGCCATCCTGTTCTCATGGATCAGCAGGCGGTAGATACCGTGGATAGGTAACATATAATCCATTCTCCCGCCAAAAGGCCCGTCGGTATTGCCGTTGGGAAGTACGATCTGGGAAAAGCGGAGATTGGCTAAGCTATCTGCGGAGAATATCCGGGCCTGGAGCCGGTCGTATCCGTCGGAATTGAATTCGAGGTAAATGGTTTCGTCCTTTTCTTTATGTACCTGAAGCTGTCCGTGCCCGTCATTCAGCTGTATCGGGATGATACCTGAATGGGGAGCGGCAGCCACAGCGGGCTGTGCCGGACTGTCTGTGTGTACTTCGTTGAGAGATTGTTTGCTGGCATCGTCTCGGGAAGCAAAAGTACATCCGCAAAATAACAAGAACAGAATAGCTAAGACAAGTAAAAGTTTATTCATACCGGGTCGGGTAAAAAGTTCTACAAACAGATAAAATACGTAAAATTGCTATTATAACGTTTGTTAGTATGTTTTGTTTAAGTCTGACTGACTCTTTTTATCTGCTCTATCTCTTTCAGCAAAAGGTTTTAAACACTTTTTGAGGATTTATTTGTTATGTGCTTCGGTATGAAGTCGTTTTCTCCGCCGGAAGAGGAAATGATTTTTTGTTCAGTCGATTTTCTCCGGATTGTGAACAAATGGCAAAGGGAATAAAGAGGGGAAGGATAAAAAAGAGAACGTTGACAGACATTTTTGTCATAAGATAATCACAGAGTTTGAAGGTTGGTTGGGTTAATTTGCTTCTGACCTGTCGGGAAGACGATAAAATCGTTTATTTTTGTATCCTGTATCAGACGGATAAGGTTTATGAGAAGAGGACACGCAGATCTGCCTTTGCACTACGGAAAGGTGCCGCCGTGGCTGGCTCAACGCATGAGTCAGCTGGGAGGTGCTATTGTGGAAGCCATTGTTAGGGAGTATGGCCGTAGCGAACTGCTTCGGAGACTGAGTGATCCTTTCTGGTTTCAGTCGCTGGGATGTGTGTTGGGGATGGACTGGCACTCTTCCGGGATTACTACTTCCGTGATGAATGCGTTGAAAAAGGCCATCAACAAACGTTCTTCGGAACTGGGTATATACGTCTGTGGAGGTCGTGGAAAGGCTTCCCGTCAGACCCCTGCCGAATTATTAGCCATTTCTGAGAAGACAGGACTGAATGGTGAAGAACTGGTGCGTCAGAGCAAACTCTCGGCCAAAGTCGATAATACGGCCGTACAGGATGGTTTTCAACTCTACCTGCATTCTTTTGTACTGACCGTGGACGGGGAGTGGGCGGTGGTACAACAAGGGATGAACTCCGGCAGTCGTCTGGCGCGCCGGTATCATTGGCTATCATCGGCTTTGCAATCTTTTGTCGAAGAGCCTCACACGTCTGTGTGTGGCAGCAACCAGGGACTGATCCTGAACCTGACCGCTTCTGCCGCTGCCTCTACGCGGCAGGGCATCCTGCAACTGACCACAGAGCGGCCGGATCAACTGATGAAGGAGGTCTCTCTGATATTGCCCTCCCATCATGAGGTATGTACCGGAGATGTGAATCTCAAACGGTTGGGAGCGGCCCTGACACTGGCCCATGAAACGGAGGTGAAAGATATGGAGACTCTGTTGCTCCTGGAGGGCGTAGGGCCGCGTACGGTACAATCTCTGACCCTGGTGAGTGAGGTGATCCACGGTACACCTTCCCGTTTTTCCGATCCGGCCCGTTTCTCTTTCGCACACGGTGGGAAGGATGGTCATCCTTTCCCTGTGCCTACGCGGGTCTATGACACAACGATCGCTGTGTTTGATAAAGCGATCCGGCAGGCGCGTATGGGAGATCAGGAGAAAAGCCACGCGCTGAAAAATCTGTCACGTATCTCACAGGAGATGGAGAAAAGCTTTACGCCACGGGATTTCTTTGATGAAGTGGTTCAGAAGGAGCGGGATACCTCTTATTTATACGGTGGACGTACAGTAATGGGAAAAGCATAGAAACCCAAAGAAGACACAAACCGGCAACTGAGTTTATGGGAAGATTGAGTTTTTCTCCTTATAATGTATGAGAAAGACTTCTCCGGCCATGCTTTGTGATACGTTTCTATATCCGCATTTCCGGGAGAGAGCAACTGCATAGGAACAAGTGCTACCCTCTTCTCTCCGTGGTTCGGTTTATAATATCTGCCCTGTATTGTTTTTCAACGAGACGATTTTCTGCAAAAACAGATTGTTGGGGATCACGATCAGTTCGCCTTCTTCGGTACGGATGTGTGTATAGAAGGCATGGATATTTTCGATCGTGGCTTCGATGGGATTGTCTTTGTCAATGATGCGGATACGCTCTCCGATGCGGAACGGCGCGGAGAAATACATGATCACGCAGGCTGTTACATTGCTCAAAAGCGACCACTGAGCAAAGAAGGCAACCCCAATAATGGCAAACAGAGAGGAGAGCCCCACCCACAGATTGCCCGGATTCACTCCCCAGATCAATGCTACCAGGATCACAAAAACCACATTGAGCAATACAGAGAACAACTGCCGGATCTGCCGGGTACGTATCTCGGACTTCTGGAGCAGGCAGCCGGATTTGACAATGACTTTGTGGATGATATACCGGGATACATAAAGAAGTACCATGGCTATCACCGTTGCAATGAGTTGAGGAATGTATATTTCCATGACCATACTGTTTTGTAGCGGCAAAGATAGGGATTCTTGTCAAGTAAATGAAGGAGATCCGTACGGAAATGTGTTTGTTGCCGGGACTACGGATCAGAAAAGAAGACGTGTATGACTTGTCAGCAGGGGGACGAGAAGCCGGGAATTCCTCTAAGCAAAAGCAAATAATCGGTATGCTTTTGAAATGCTTTCCACGATGGCGAAATAAAATTTCGTGATCCGGACTTATTTTTATACCGTCTCCAAATCAGCTTGGCATGAGAGAATATACAAAGAAACCCGAAAACAGGTCCCGTACATTAGATAGTACTCCCGGCGTATCCGGACAAGCCCCGATGGAGGTTATTCTTCAACGGTATAAAGATAATATACAGCGGTATGCGGTAGAGGAGGACGAAGAACCGGTACAAGGTAAATTTGATACTGTACAGCGGGAGGAAATAGATGAGGAAGAACTGCTGCAAGGTAAGTTTGAATCAACTCCTACTGCTGAACAGCAACCTGTTCAACGGGAAGAAAAATCCAACCGCACAGGTTTGCCTGACCATCTGAAAACAGGCATAGAGAATCTTTCGGATTACAGTATGGATGATGTGAAAGTACATTACAATTCGCAAAAACCGGCACAATTACATGCGTTGGCTTATGCGCAGGGAACAGATATTCATATAGCACCCGGTCAGGAAAAGCACCTGCCTCATGAGGCCTGGCATGTGGTACAGCAAAAACAAGGACGTGTACAGCCTACTATGCAGATGCAAGGGGTGAATGTAAATGATAATGAGGGGTTGGAGAAGGAAGCGGATGTAATGGGCTCACATGCTTTTACAGATTCAGCATCACATAGCAATGTTATACAAGGTGTGTTTGGTGATTTGGGTGGTGAGGCTCAATATACTTCTCAAAATTCGCGGGGAGAAGATGGTAGTATATATTTTCCATCTGGGCGTTTGAGATTAATACATGATCATGGTCCTCAAATTTCTGTGCATCCTCATCACAGAAGATTTATTGTTGGTGGTGATTTTGATCAGTTTCGACATGATTATTACGAAGCTCATATAGAGAATCTCATAGGTTTTGAAACTTTTGTACAAGCAGGGGGAAATGGATGGAATATTCAAAAAGTAGATGAAAATCAACCACAGCTGCCAGCTGCCGGAATACTGTTTGAAGTATTTTTTAATGCACAGCGTAAAGTTACAGGTACTCATCGATCAAGAGGTGGTACTAACCAGCTTCCTGCCGGACTGAATGATGTAAATGAGCAACGAAGACTCTATTATACAGTATATCATTCACAACACCTGGCACAATTGGCAATTCAGAATATAGATCAAAATGGACATTTAAATAATAGGATTATAATAGCGGATGTTGATAATAGTATAGATGGAGTGTATATGCGAAACCTATTTTACCCGGATAATGATACACAAGCAGAATTAGATGCTTTATATAGAATAAAAGATAGTATAAACAATGCAATTGATGAGGATATAGTTAAGCAGGCAATAGCCACAGTAGCCCTGAATAATCCATCTCGTCTACAAGGATTTATAGGAAACTCTATTTTGAGACAATCATTTGATTTGGCGGCATTGGGGCTGAACATAAGAGCCAATAATTAGATGTGAGAATTCACTCTACAGATATTATTCATACTCCTGAGAAAGAATGATATTCCCTTTCACTTTTTTTTCCTCTATAGAGCTGCCTGCGATCAAGAGTCCGGTTCCGGTACGGGTAGACGACACTGTGTTTCTGGGAACCTTGCCATCAATGAGGTTCAATGTGTAGTTAAGCAGAACCTCTTTTTCATCTCCAAATTCATACCAGGGATAGTATTCATCTATTTCATTGATCTCGTAATCCGGAGCAATACCATTTGCATAATCACTGGTATGATTCACATCGTACAATTTACAGACAATCGGTTGAAGAGACCAGGGATATTCGTCGCTGTTGATCGTAATGGAACCCACATTTTTGCCTTCTGTCTGTTTTCCGACCAGGATGACCTCCATATAAGGAGCCAGACCGTACATCACCGCTTCGGAGGCAGATGCCGTATAGGCTGTACCGATAACAAACAATCTCTGCAAATTCAGGTGGATGCCTGTATCTATAAACCTATATTCTGTGTTTTGCGGATGTTTGTCGTTGTATTTTGTATACACAAACATATGTCCGATCTCTGAAGCAGATACCAACATGCTGGCCAGTTGTTGTGCACAGACTACATATCCACCCGGATTGTACCGCATATCTAAGATAAATTCTGTAGGATTCTCTGCCTTTAATCTGTTGAAGATCGTCACCATTTCATCCAGATACGTACGGTCGTCCGTATCGTTGTCGTCTATTCCCATCGAGAAACTGTTATACATCAGATAGGCCACTTTGGTTCCGTCCGGTCTGGTATATACCATATGGAAGAAATAGGGATTTTCTTCTACTGTACGGGCAGCTCCTATGGTTACTACCTCACCTGTTTCCTGAAAATATTCTCCATTGTAACGGATCAGCGTATATGTGGCTTCCTGCTGACTATTGGCCAGGTTGTAGTAGTTGGCATTGGTAAGTTCCGTTCCGTTTATTCTTGAAATAAAATCTCCCCGTTTGAGACCGGCCTCCTCCGCAGGCGAGCCCGGCACAACGTATAAGAGACGGAGATAACATACATCATTGTCATTATATCCATATACATAGCGCGTATATTGGTAGCCATAAGAGGCGGATGCCGAAACACTCCGGGTATTCTCTTCGGTATTAGTCAGATAAGAATAGTAATAAGAATTCTTTCCGTCTTTACTGGATAGAAGCGAATAGAAAAAAGTACTTGGATCGGCAGAGAAATCGAGTTTAGACTTTTCTGGGATTTCTTCGTACCACAGGTACCAATCGTCCATGGATGTATAGATCCATTGATTGATCTCTTCCTCCTCAGGATTTTCTTTTTCGGGTGTGAACGTTTTTTCATCATCCGAACAAGAGGTAAAATAGATACTCAAAAGTCCGGGCAACCATAGATAAAAGATATATTTTGTATAATTCATTCTTTTTTAATTTAAAAGTATATACAAAAATACATAATTATTTTGTTTATACAGTCTGATATTTATAAATATAAAGATCAGACTGTGCCCAATTTGTAAATCAGCAGATAATTTTATGTAAGAAGATGGGATACAGGATCATTAGAAAATGATAAAAAGAGTATCCTTTCTCATTCGGTGAATTGATACATTTTCAGTCAGATTTTATGATAAGTTCTTCATAAAGATGCTCTTGTTTTTTGGAATAGGAATTCTAAATAAAAAGTGTATTTTCTTAAACTTGCAGTTTGGTTACCCAAATAGGGATTAATAAGAATTATTTGTTAATTTAACAAAATAATATACTGTTGTTTTTAACAAAATAATTATATTTATGTCTGAATAAAAGAGGTAAATAAAATTTTTGTAATCACTAACTATGAATCTCTGGAATTAGAATTCTATATTTCCGTACAGCCTGGTTCTGAGTATGTATACAATCTTTATATCAATAATCAGTACAGGGCTAAACTTCGTGAATAGTATAATGATCGGTATATCTACACGATCGACACCAATGTAATAAGTACAACACTGAATATTCAATTATTGTATGAATATGAGCCTATAGGTAAATAGCATGTGTAAAAAAACTTAGAAGTAAGAAAATATGCAGACTATTATGTTGCTATAAGTGGCACAAGTAGTCGGAAAAATTTTATTCACTTTAAAAATTATAGTTATGAAAAAAATGATTACTTTTTTATTTGGTATGTTCTTTTTCCTAAGTACATTCGCTGCTAATGATGTTATTCCTTCTGCACGTACCGAAATGACGGCCGATGGGAACTGTGCGATTACGTTTAACTTTACAAATGCCAATCTTGGACAGGGTAATTATGTCTCAGTCTATTTTAATAATGAAGAGATCTATCGGGTAGAGAACGGTGTTTTACAGGGATCTGCCATCGTTTCCCGAACAGTGTCGCAGGGTAGTAAAGCAGAATTGGAATTTTTTATAGACTTGCAGGACAACCCGCAAGAGTATGGTTTTTTCCTTTATATAAATAATGTGTGGAAGGCAACATTGTGGGAGCAATATAATCATACGTATATACATTCTATAGATACCAGTACAACATCAGCCACGGTAAATTTTTATATGTTGTATGAGCCACGTTGAATAAGAATTTTATAAGTACTTATTCATACGGGGAGATACCGTTACCTTCGTCGGTAACGGAAGTATATACATTCCAACCTGGTGGATGTACGAAGGCATTTATGGCTTTCTTCGGCAATGTATATCTGAAAGCATCAGACAGGAGAATGGAAACAATTTTTTTACTTTGTTCCTTTTGTTATTGACCAAATAGAATTTTTTATATTTGTATTCACGAATCAAAATTATGTAAAAACTATTTCCCGATACAGAAACTGTCGAAGATGTTCTGAAGTACCATATCATTGGTCACTTCTCCGGCTATATCACTTAGATGGAAAATACATTCCCGTATGTCCTGGGCAAGAAAATCACCCGAGAGTTGGTTCTGTAATCCTTCTTCTACCCGTTCGATAGCAGACAACGCTTTGGATAATGCTTCGTAATGTCTGACGTTGGTAACAATTACATCGTTCTGTGTGAGGGTGGGTAGATGGGCCGCTTCGATCAGGTGGTTTTGCAGCTCTTCCGAGTGGCTTTGATCACGTGCCGAAAGAAAGAGGTAGTTCGGTTGTTCGGGAAACTCCTGCCCGATGAGTAGACTTAGTTCTTTCCGGCAGGTGGGGTCTGTAACCAGGTCGGACTTATTCAGGAGGAGTATCAACTGCTTTTTCCCGCAATAAGGTTTCAGCTTTCCGGCAAGCTGGCTGATCTGTTTTTTTGCATCTGTGGCATCGATCACCCACAGTACAATTTCTGCTTGTTCCAGTTTGCGGAAGGTACGTTCGATACCCAGATTTTCTATGGTATCCGATGTCTCCCGGATGCCTGCCGTATCAATGAACCGGAACGTAATCCCGCCCAGGTTGATCGTATCTTCGATCACATCCCGCGTGGTACCGGGAATGGGGCTGACGATGGCTTTCTCTTCCCGGAGCAGCATATTGAGCAGGGTAGATTTGCCCGCATTGGTCTCTCCGATGATAGCTACCGGTACGCCATTCTTGATGGCATTTCCTACACTGAAAGAATTGGCCAGTCCGGAGATCACCTGATGGATCTCACCGGCCAATTGCCGGAGCTGTTCCCGGTCGGCAAATTCTACATCTTCTTCACTGAAATCAAGTTCCAGTTCGACCAGCGAGGTGATCCTGAGCAACCGGTCGCGCAATCTGGTAAGTTCCTGACTGAAGCCTCCGCGCATCTGATTCATTGCCAACCGGTGGGTGGCTGCCGATGAAGAGGCGATCAGGTCTGCCACAGCTTCTGCCTGACTGAGATCCATTTTCCCGTTGAGAAAAGCACGTTGGGTGAATTCTCCGGGTTGGGCCAGGCGACATCCCTGATCTATCAACAGTTGCAGTACCTGTTGCAGGATATAGGGAGAGCCGTGGCAACTGATCTCCGTACTGTCTTCTCCGGTGTAGGAGTGTGGAGCCCGGAACAAAGATACCAATACTTCATCGATGATCTCCTCTTCTTTCCGGATCTGTCCGAAAGTGAGCGTGTAGGCAGGACGATCTTTCAGAGCGTTATTTCCTTGTAACGGATGGAAAATACGATCGGTAACAGGGATGGCCTGAGGGCCCGACACACGGATTGTGCCAATGGCACCTCCCTGAGCGGTGGCTATAGCGCAAATGGTATCTTGATACATAGGATTGTAATTTGAAAACAAAGATATACTTTTCCTGTTTAACCTGAGAAATTATTGTCCGATTGTTTGCTACGAGGGCAAAGAGGAAAGGGATGGTTCGGGTCAGAGAAAGGTCAAAAGGAGGATTTTCATCCGGAAGAAGAGAAAGCTCAGGAATATTCTGAGATCTTTTACTTAGAATTTTTTCGCATTTCTTGCCTTCACGCCTTCACATAGATATGGAATTAATTGTATATGATTTGATTAGGTGTGAAGGCAGATTGGATTTTATGCCTTCACTGTCCCTTCACGCCTTCACCAGGTATTGTTCTGATTGGGTGGATGGGTGAAACGTGTTATTTCTATTGATCTCTCCTCTTATGCCATTGTCATTAAGTAGTTTAGCTATACGGATTAAGGATATATTTGTGCTACATTATGCATCTTTTCCGGTAAGATCAGTTGGGTCCACAGATGTGGGCCGATCGGTTCTCATATGTGGGCCCATCGGCCTACAGCTGTGAACTCATCGGCCTTCATATGTGGGCTGAATTAAAGTTTACCTACAAAGTGGTTATTCTTTTGAGGATTGTATAGTAATCAATGTACATTGTAAGGTTAGTTGTCCTGTGTTATCTTCAGAAAATGAAGTTTATAGATCCTGAATGAGAGTAGGAAAGAAAATAAATTTATCAGAGAAAATAAAAAGTACCTGGTGAATGAGAATCTATAGAAAAAGGATCTGTTCGCACCTATGGAAAAGAACTGTTGTGTGGGTATATTGTTGATTATAAAGTGAGTACTGTGTACTGAAAATGGGATCCATGGTGAAGGTGTGAAGGCACGTGAAACCAGAAAAATCATCCTGTGTTCACCTGTAAGGGATTAATTTAAACTGATTTATCTATGGCTGTGAAGGCGTGAAGGCAAAAAACGCAAAAAAACTCTGTGTAAACGATTCAGGAGCTATCCTTTTTATATCAGGAAATGGGTATATAAATCGATCATCTGCCGGTGAGGAGATCTGTTTACTCTTTTGATCTCAGGTAATTGAGATAAAGCATGGCACACCCTCTGGCGTCGGAGAGTGCTTCGTGGTGGCGCAGAGGAATGCCCTGGCGCATGCAACAAGCCTTCAGGTTGGCCGGACGATATCCCAATGAACGATAAATACGGCAGGTACATTGCCAGCGGTCGGAGAGGAGGAGTTCCTCATAATCCAATCCGTACATGCGCATAGTGCGTTTCAGTACGTTCCGATCAAAAACCTCGTTGTGCGCAACAACGACTTTACCTTCCAGACGTTTCCGGACTTCGGGATAGATCGCGTGGAATCCGGGGAGCTTCTCTGTCATATCCGGAGTAATGCCATGTATCCGGATGTTTTGCCGCCAATACTCATTTTCGGGAGGCTGGAAAAGCGTGTGGTATTCATCTGTGATCGCTCCGGAGCTTACGGTAACAATACCGACGGCACAGGCACTTTCGGGGTAGCCTGTAGCCGTCTCAAAATCTATAGCAACAAAGTCAAGCATCAGATCCTGTCCAGAACGGTTTTGATAAGTGTATCAATCGTATTCTTGTAACCGGTATTGGCTTCTTTGATCAGCCGGTTGGCAATCACCATACATACTGTCATGGCTTTGTGTCCCATCAGCTTGCTCAGACCGGCCAGCGCGGAACTTTCCATCTCGAAGTTAGTAATACGATAGCCGTTGTACTCAAATGCTTCGATCTTATCGTTCTGATGCGGATCTGCCAGAGGAATACGCAACTCTCTGCCTTGCGGCCCAAAGAATCCGCCGGCCGCGATCGTAACCCCACGTACCATATCGTCCTGCGCGATGCGATCTATCAATTCAGGGTTGGCGTCGATCACATACGGAGCGGAGATGCAGGTATTGCCCGTCCAGCCCATGTGCCGAAGGAATGCTTTTTCGAATTCCAGGTCACAAGCCTCGTTGCGGCCCGCGTAGAAGTTGAGTAATCCGTCGAATCCGATCGACTTTTGCGAGCAGATAAATATACCTACGGGTGTATAAGGTTGCAGTCCTCCGCAGGTACCAATCCGTACCAGCTCCAGTTGCCGGAAGTTTTCTTTTTCTTCCCGGGTTTTGAAGTCAATATTGGCCAGTGCGTCCAGCTCGTTCACAACAATATCTACATTGTCGCAACCGATGCCCGTAGAAAGCACCGTGATCCGCTTTCCTTTATAAGTTCCTGTGATCGTCTTGAACTCCCGGCTTTCGATCTCACACTCCTTCTCTTCAAAATGAGAAGCCACTAAAGCCACCCGGCCCGGATCACCCACCAGGATCACTTTGTCTGCCAGCTGTTCGGGTTTGACGTGGAGATGAAACACAGAACCATCTTCATTGATGATGAGTTCCGACGATGCGAAATACTTTTTCATGTCTCTTTCTTTTGTAAGGTTATTAATAAACAAGGCTGATAAAGTTTGGATCATCGCCGGTGATACGGATACCGGCTAAAAACTTTATCAACCCTGATGTTTCGTTGATGAACGGTTTTATACGTATTATCCGAGTGGCTTGCCTGTATGTGTAGGAGGCTTGGCTATCGTTTCCCGCATGGAAGTATCGGCCTCGATATTTTTCATGCGGTAATAGTCCATGATACCCAGGTTGCCGCTACGGAAGGCTTCTGCCATCGCTTTGGGTACTTCCGCTTCCGCTTCGATCACCTTTGCGCGGGCTTCCTGTGCTTTGGCTTTCATTTCCTGTTCGGAAGCCACAGCCATGGCACGGCGTTCTTCCGCTTTGGCCTGCGCGATATTCTTGTCGGCATTGGCCTGATCGATCTGAAGGGCGGCACCGATGTTCTTACCGATATCAATATCCGCGATATCAATGGACAGGATCTCAAAAGCGGTTCCCGCATCTAATCCTTTCTTCAGTACCAGTTTGGAGATAGAGTCCGGATTTTCCAGTACCGACTTATGGTTTACGGAAGAACCGATGGAAGATACAATCCCTTCTCCTACACGGGCCAGGATGGTGTCTTCTCCGGCTCCCCCTACTAACTGGCGGATGTTGGCCCGTACGGTCACACGCGCTTTGGCGATCAGCTGGATCCCATCTTTGGCCACTGCGGCTACAGGAGGAGTATCGATCACTTTGGGGTTGACCGACATCTGTACCGCCTGAAACACATCTCGTCCGGCCAGGTCGATGGCCGTAGCCATCTGGAAAGAGAGTTCTATGTTTGCTTTGGAAGCCGATACAAGGGCATGTACCACCTTTTCCACCCGTCCGCCTGCCAGGTAGTGCGCCTCCAGTTCGTCACGTGTGATGGTATTGAGCCCGGCTTTGTGCGCTTCGATCATGGCCGGAACAATGATATACGGAGGCACATTACGGATACGCATCAGGAACAACTGTACCAGAGAGATATGTACCCCGGACACTTTCGCTGACAGCCAGAGGAAAAAAGGCACATAATGAAAAAATACGGCCAGCAGGATGATCCCCCCGGCTACCAATAAAATGGTCAAATACATTGGATCCATAATCAAATGATATTTTTTATAAAAATTAATTCTGTTTTTCTACAAGGATCATTCCCTCAGCTATGCGTGAAACCACCACAGGCGTATGCTCGTCCAGGAAGCCACTGACTGATTTCACTTCAACGACTTTGCCTGTGATCTCCGCTTGTCCGATCAGAGCCAGTCGGGTGAGGGTGGTTCCGGTGTCTCCGACCTGTACACTCTCTTCCGCAGATTTATCCACTTTAGAGGTAATGTTTTTCTTCAGTGAGATCTTATCTAAGGTTTTGGATCGCATGAAGTAATAAATAGCAATGCCACAGGCTGCAAGAGCTACCACCAGGGTAATGATCCCCATGAAGACTCCTATGTATACAAAAGCATACCAGACAGCGGCTGTTCCACATAAAAAAGAGATAAATCCGGCAATGCTGGTTCCCTGTATCAGGAACAATTCGATAAGCAGGAAAAGGATCGCTGCTACAATCAGTCCGGCTATAATGAGTATGTCCATGTTATTTTATGTTTTTGATTTCCAGATTACGTACTTCCATGCCCTGTGCCCATAGCTGTTCTGTCATTTGTCTGACCCGTTTTTCCAGATCCAGTATGGCACCTGAGAGTTGAAGTTGTTGTTGCTTGTTTGCGTGGGTGTATTGTTCTCTTTGCTGCTGAAGCTTATTTTCCTGTTCCCGCAGATCCTTTTCCAAGAGCTGGTAGGTACGAAAGCGTTTCAGGGCTTCCTGGGAAGTGAAATCGTTCCAGCTGTGATATGTCTTTTCGTCGTTGATAATGAACGTAAAATCGTATACTTTCTGCTCCTTCGGTTGCGTATTCAACGCATCCGCGAGGCGTTCTTTAGCCTCCTCCACCTCTTCTTCATCGTCCCAGGTATCTTCTATGGATACAAGGCGCGCGATCCGTTGCAACTCCTCTTCATCCATATTCTCATAATCGTATGTCTTTTTGTAGCTGTTCGGAACAAATACATAGATGCAGACTTTGTCTTCCGGCTGATAACGGTCGGAGGCAAACCATCCCAGATTGTTGAATTCATCAATCACAAACATATAATCGTTGTAAGGAGAGTTGAAAGGCATCCCCACGTTTTCTGGCGTCAGGTAATTATCGGTGTTGCTGTTGAACCGGGTAACAAAAATATCATACCCTCCCATGGAACCTTCACCGTCCGAGGCAAAATAGATCGTGATCCCGTCGGTCAACACAAAGGGGTAGTTCACATTGGATCCGTTGTTGATGCTCTCCGGCAGAGGTACCGGCTGGCTCCAGCCATCTAATAGCTTATTCTGTGTCCGGATCTGTTGTACACCCTCTTCACTTTTTACACTGTAATAGATCTTATTGGCCAGTTCGGTCTGATATACTGTACCTTCCTGTGTTTCCTCACCCTGGAAATAGTCGTTATAAGTAAATAGCTTTCCGGACTCTTCGCTGATCTTGTAAGCGGTGAGAAAGTCGGCTTTGTCGACCACAAAACTGTCGATCACCATCACCTGTTCCACTCCCTTGAGCAGACGTAGATTGAAGGTTGCTTTTTTTAAAAGGGCCTCTGCCTCTCCGGCAGATTGTCTGCGTTTCTTCTGGGCTTCGATATAGTCTTCCAACGATTCGATGGCCTCTTCAAACCGGTACACTTCGTTATAAGCCTCTCCCAGGTAGAGAGGTGCATGTTGTATCTTTCTTTTCACAGCCAGCTCCAGCGGCTTCACGGCATGTACCGCGTCACCGGTTTTCAGACAACACACTCCATACCAGTAATTGTAATTGGCATTGGAGGGTTGCGATTTTACATATCGCTCAAAGACCGGTTTCGCTTCGGCATATTGTCCTTTGGTGAACATCGCGCGTGCCTGTTCCAGTGTTTGTGCGGATAAGAGAAACGATGCCCAACAGAAAATAAAGAACAAAATATATTTTCTCTTCATAGAACTTTTGAGTGCTTTTATTCGGAAATTCAAATATACAAAATTATTGGCAATATCCGATCTGCTGCCGATTCTAGAATGTTAATTCTTCTTTAAATGGTTCTTTTGAATTACTTTTGCACCCGGTTAAGGGCCTGGATGAAGAACGAAAGGATTCCGGATTGAGTTTTCTGTAGAAGATAGAATCAGGCTCTTTGGAAGAATATGGCACAATTTACGGAAGAAGAGAAGACATTGCGTCGGATAGAGCGACGTTTCAGCAAAGGGGTTGTGGAGTATGGCCTCATTGAAGAGGGAGACAAGATCCTGATCGGATTGTCGGGAGGAAAAGACTCATTGGCTCTGGTAGAGTTGCTGGGGCGCAGGGCACGGATATTCAAACCCCGTTTTTCGGTGGTAGCCGTGCATGTGGTGATGAAGAATATTCCTTATCAGAGTGATCTGGAGTACCTGCGTGCCCATGCCGCGCAGTACGATATACCGTTGGTCACTTACGAGACTTCGTTCGATGCTTCCACGGACAATCGGAAATCTCCCTGTTTTCTCTGTTCCTGGAACCGGCGTAAAGCACTTTTTGCAGTGGCTAAGGAACAGGGTTGCAACAAGATCGCGTTAGGACACCACATGGATGATATCCTGGAAACTCTTCTGATGAATATGACCTATCAGGGGGCTATTGGTACCATGCCTCCCAAATTGGTAATGAAGAAGTTCGATATGACCCTCATCCGTCCGATGTGCCTGGTGCATGAGGCCGACCTGATCGAACTCTCCCGGCTGCATGCCTATCGCAGGCAGGTAAAGAATTGTCCTTACGAGTCGCAGTCGAGCCGTAGCGATATGAAAGGGATCCTGCGGCAGCTTGAACAGTTGAATCCGGAAGCCCGTTACAGTTTGTGGGGGAGTATGAACAACATACAGAGTGAACTTCTGCCACAGGAAGTTTGTATTCAGAATAAATAAGGAGCAATGAAAGGATTTTATACCATCGGACTATTGATCGTATCCAACATATTTATGACGTTTGCCTGGTACGGCCACCTGAAACTTCAGGAGACGAAAGTGATCAGCAACTGGCCCCTGTATGCGGTGATCCTGTTCTCGTGGAGCATCGCTCTGGCCGAATATGCCTGCCAGGTACCGGCCAACCGCATCGGTTTTCAGGGCAACGGAGGACCTTTTACACTGATGCAGTTGAAAGTGATCCAGGAGGTCATTACCCTGATCGTATTTACCCTGTTCTCTACCCTGTTATTTAAAGGAGAAGGGCTGCACTGGAACCACTTCGCCGCGTTTCTTTGCCTGATACTGGCTGTTTATTTTGTTTTTATGAAATAGCTATCGTTTGACCACATATTTTTCCATGTCCGGGGTCAGTTCGGTCTGCAACTCCCCATTCTCATCGCTGTAGATAAAGCAGGCTTCGATGCCGGGATGCTGTGCGATAAACTTTTTTGCTTCTTCCATACCTATGACCATAAATGCGGTGGCGAGCGCGTCGGCTGTCATACAATCTTCTGCTATCACTGTAGACGATAAAAGAGTGTGTTGTACCGGATAACCGGTCCGGGGATCTATGGTATGAGCATATTTTTTGCCGTCTTTGTAGTAGAAATTCCGGTAATTACCGGAGGTAGCCAGCCCTACATCTGTGAGTTGAAGGATGATCTGTAGCTCCTGATTGATGGAAAGGGAATCATCTACTGGTCTGTTGATCCCTATCCTCCAGTGTTCGCCCTTCGGATTGTTGCCGCGGGCCACGATCTCTCCGCCAATGTCTACCATGTAGCTGGCAATTCCTTTTTCGCTCAACAGGTTGCCTATCACATCCACAGCATATCCTTTGGCTATGGCACTGCAACTGATCAGAACGCGGGGATCTTTTTTGATCACCCGGTCTCCTTCCAGCCATACCTGGGTATATCCGGTGATGTGCAACAGGCTGTCTATGGTGAGTGAGTCCGGAAACTCTCCTTTTTGGAATCCGAAGCCCCAGGCGTTGGCCAGTGCTGCTACGGTGATGTCAAACGCACCGTTTGTCTGCTCCGATATCTCCATAGAGCGTTCGAACACATTCCGGAACAACGTATCTGTATCTACCTCCTCGTTGCGGTTGACACGGCTGATGAGCGAATTCTCATAAAAAGGAGAAAGGGACTGATTGAAGACCTCAAATGCCTCTTCGATCTCCGGTTGCAGATCTTCATCGGACTGATAGGTGATCGTGTACAAGGTACCGAATACCATTCCCTGTATGGAACGGTATTCTGGTTGTTTGTTGTTCTTGTTCAGTACATAGACCGTTCCCAGGAATAAAAGGAGCAGCCATACATAATTAGATTGTCTGGGAGCTTGTATCATAAACCTTCAAGTAAAAGATGTTCTGCAAGTATTTTGCTGCCGATCAGGATCAGGATCACTCCGCCCCACAGTTCGGCCCGCAACCGGCGCGCGTATTTACAGCCGAAAGTGATACCAAACAGCAGTCCTGTCACAGACATCAGGAAAGATACCATACCGATCGCAGTGATCGGAGGCAGTACCTGCCGGATCTCTGTCATATCCAGACAGGCAAAAGAGATGCCCACAGCCAGGGCGTCTATACTGGTGGCAATGGCCAGTGTCAGTACTACCTTCAGACTGGCGGGATTGAATTCCTTTTTGCAATCTTCCTCTTTGAAAGACTCCAGGATCATGCGGCCTCCCAGGAAGAGCAGGATCGAGAACGCGATCCAATGGTCGAAACTCTCGATCAGGTGGCTGAACCGGCTGGCACAGCCCCAACCCAGAAAAGGCATCAGTGCCTGGAAGAAACCAAAGAAAAAGGCCATAACTAATATAGGCCTCCACTGTATTTTTTTAAGAACGATCCCACTGGCTACTGATACGGCCAGGCAATCCATTGCCAACCCTATCGCAACCAGTAAAATATCAAGTTTTGTCATGTGTCAGAAAGGCAGTTTATAAGTGATTGTATAGGTCATTCCGATGTTTGACTTGTACTTACCAAAACCGGGTACATACCAGGGATTCCCATATTCGCTGATAGAAGACATCAGCTTGTATTTGAGCCGGACAGACCATCCCATAGATATGTTTTTCCATATATGGGCACGTACTCCGGTGACTATTTCGAACCAGTGCAAGGTGCCACTCATACCGGAGTGGTCGTACGGGATACTTCCCCACCAGATGTTATCAATCAGGTTGGGATTGCCTAAGCTACCTCCGAATATGGGGTCGTTGATTTCCATACTTTTGACATCGTACGTAAACATACTGATGCCATAACGGGCACCTACGTACAGATAGTTACGGTTGCCCTTTTTATGCATCGTATTGTAGTTCATGCCTATACGGAAAAAGGGAGCCGCGCTTTTGTAGTGAATACCGGTCTCACTCCAGGTATCTGTACTGCCGAACCCGGCTTCAAAGACCGGATAGAACCTATTTTTCAGGTCAGCCTCTATACTGATCTCACTGCTGAGATAATCTCCTCCGAAGAGTTTATTCCCTGCTCCGAAAAGGTCCACGCTTATCAGGAGGCCATTATAGAACGGCACTTCTTCTTCCAACTCTGTCTCATGCGTCGTCGCGGAGGCAACTCTCTCCTGGGCCTTTAGCAGAGGAAAAGCGATAAGAAGCAGATCAATACATATAAAAGACAATATTCTCTGTGCTCTCATTCGTAGTGGCTTGAGTATTTGTAACAGAAAGTGAGTCCATCATCTGAGAAGGGCTGACATATATGCCTTTAAGGGCCTGCCGCATTTCATACCCACACTCCATCGAAAGAAAAAAAGGAGTATTTGTATGAGAGAATATCACTGTGTCCCGTAGGTAACGGGTATAATGGAATACCAGGATGGTAGAATCGTTTGTATAACGCAGCGGCAATGATATCTTATGTACCCTCTGTTGCCTGTTGATAATGATTGAATCTGTGCCAATGGCTGTTACTGTGAGCGAATCCAATGTATCGTTCACAAAAGCTGTATTGTTGGAATTCCGCGTTTTAAATGTACAATTGATCATTTGTCTGCCCTCCAGTGAACAGTTCTCGTCATCTGAGCAGGCAGACAGGAGAATACTGCATATCGGATAGAAGGTGATAAGTATCAGTGCCAGAGGAATGAGCTTTTTCATCTTTATTTTAGCTTTTTATAGGGTCTTTTCGATTTGATAATTATTCCGTTCCATGGAACTGCGTGAGATCAGTTCTCCCAGAAATCCCGCCAGGAACAATTGTGTACCAATGATCATGGCAGTCAGTGACAAATAGAAATACGGCGAATCTGTAACCAATCTGTAAGGCATGTCGTGGTGCATGTAATAGAGCTTACTCACCCCTACAATGATCACAGAGATCAATCCCAGTATAAACATCAGTGAACCGAGCAATCCGAAAAAGTGCATGGGCTTCACCCCGAAAGTCGAAAGGAACCAGATCGAGATCAGATCTAAGTAGCCGTTGAAAAAACGGTTCAGACCGAATTTGGTTGTACCGTATTTGCGTGCCTGATGCTGCACCTCTTTCTCTGCGATCTTCTGGAACCCGGCATTTTTGGCCAAGTAGGGAATATACCGGTGCATTTCTCCATAAACCTCTATGTTCTTGACTACCTCTTTCCGGTAGGACTTCAGCCCACAATTGAAATCATGCAGGTTCCTGATCCCGGATACCTTTCGTGCGGTAGCGTTGAATATCCGGGAGGGGAGAGTTTTTGATAATGGATCGTACCGTTTCCTTTTCCAGCCCGACACCAGATCATACCCTTCTTCTGTGATCATCCGGTAGAGTTCCGGTATCTCGTCCGGGCTATCCTGCAGGTCGGCATCCATCGTGATCACCACTTCTCCCTGCGCTTCTTTGAAGCCACAGTACAGGGCAGGGGACTTTCCGTAGTTGCGGCGGAATCGGATCCCTCTTACCTGCTGCGAATGGCGCCTGAGCTCTTCGATCACCAGCCACGAACCGTCGGTACTGCCGTCATCCACAAAGATCACTTCATACGAAAATCCCTTCTCTTCCATCACCCGCCCGATCCAGGCATGTAGTTCCGGAAGCGACTCCGCTTCGTTGTATAAAGGTATTACGACTGATATATCCATCTGTTTTCGACCGATTTGTTAGGTGTGATTTTCCACTCCCGGATTTTTCCGCCTGCGGGCGATCCAGGCTGTGGGTATGGCCACTATACTTCCAAAGAATACATTTCGTGACAGCATATTGATCGTCAGATCAATAGGTGTAACGCTGCGGAATTCTGCCACCATTGTCTCTAATTGTTCCCTGTATACTTCCATTCCGGAAACCTCGGCTGTAAGCAGGGTCTGCACCAGCATTTCGTATTTCTCCATGAAATATCCCTGATCCAGATAGCGGAAATAGATATAATGCGCCACTGCCGTGAGCAGACTGGCAAACAAATACATAAATACCGTGAAAAGCCAGCCATTGAGAAAGGTGATCTCTCCCCTGCATACTTTGTCTCTGTATCCTTTCAGAAAAGCATATCCGATGAAGGGGACACCTATGGTAAGGGCTGTGAAAAGGAACATACAGAACGAATAGGAGAGTGCCAGAGGTAGAAATATGAATTTCACTATCCAGAAAATTCCCAGATAGGTACCGCAGTACATAGCATATGTATGGAGTTGATGTCTGTTTTCTGTCATCTTTACATTATAGAAATAGCGTACAAATGTACAAATAATATTTGGTTACAGCCGGTAATCAGGTTGTTAAAGTTAATAAAGCCACTTCCCGGTTCCATAGCGAAAAAAATGTGTTTATAAGGTTTTGATGCGTAGGAGGTTATTGATAAAGAAACGAAAAAAAGCAAAACACCTCTTGCAGATTACACAGAAATGTCTACCTTTGCAGCCGGGTAAGTCCTATACGGCCAGCTCCCTTCGAATCCTCCAGGGCTTGATCGCAGCAAAGGTAGTTGGTTGTAGCGGCGCGATATAGTAAGCTTACCCACCTGCCTCTTTAGCTCAGTTGGCCAGAGCACGTGATTTGTAATCTCGGGGTCGTTGGTTCGAATCCGACAAGAGGCTCAGAAAAGGTGTTTGTTGATACAAGATCAACAGACACCTTTTGCTTTTCTATCCATACTTATTGTATGTTACCGATTCTTTTCTCTACCTGTTGTTCTCAGGGATTATGGGTGCTCTGCTTTTTTCTTTTTTTTGTTCTTGTGAACAGATTCTTGATTGTGCAATTCGTTTATAATCAGTTTTTTGTTTTTAGTGATAAAGCATCTTGTCAGAGATGGAATTAGTTTTTGTTTGTGAGATCATAAAATCGTACTCCTCGTTACTTGTAGATCATCTGATCGTACTTCATGTTATTGTTTTTAAAAATATATTCTTATAATAACTCTTCTATTTTTATTGTTATTTATTTTGCTAAATTTATTAGGATTAATATATTTGTATGGCAAATCAACCTCTAATCTATGAAACAACCTCATCTTCTACCGATTTTGATTATACTTCTTTTGTTCTGGGGAACTCCTCAACCGGTAAAGGCCGATTGGAACAATTTTGTCATCAACTATAACAAGAGCCTATACGGCAAGGGTACCCAGACCTGGCAAATAGCTTCTTATAACGACCACTGGGTCTATTTTGCCAATAAGAAGGGTGTGGTCCAGTTCGATGGTCATTCCTGGGATCTTTTTTCTCTTCACAATGGTTCGGACATACGTTCTGTCTGTCCTTCCACACATCTGGGCCGGATCTATGCCGGTGGGATCAATGAGTTCGGATATTTCGAACCGGGAGAGGACGGAAGACTCCTCTATACCTGTCTGTCAGATTCAGTGCCTTATGAAGAGAGGTTTATAGGAAATGTCTGGGGCATTCATGAAAACGACAATATACTCTATTTTCAGGGAGATAGCCGGTTATTGAAATATCTGAATGGAAAGTTTACTACCATTGATTCGGAAATGAAGATCGACTGTTCGGATCTGGTCAATAATGTCCTTTATCTGGGTACGGAGCGGGGTGTACGGGTATTGGTGGGCAATACTATATTCCCTTTACAAGGTGCGGAGATATTGGAAAATATGCGTATACGGGGTGTTATTCCTTTTAAGGAAGGAATAATGATTGCTACAGCCTACGATGGGCTTTTCTATTACAATGGAGATTATGTAGTGCCTTATCAAACAGGAATAGAACTGTTTCTGAAAGAACATGAGGTCTTTAGTGTAGCTTCTCATGAACATCTGATTGCTCTGGGTACGGTACACAAAGGACTTGTACTGATTGATACGGAAACAGGGCAGGTAAAGTATTTTAATGAGAACAATGGTTTGCAGAACAATACGGTTCTTTCGTTGCATTTTGACAATTGGGGCAATTTGTGGGCCGGACTGGATAATGGTATCGACTATATCTCTCTTAGTTCCGTGTTTACTACCTTATACTCGTCCTTTTATTCAAATGGTACAGGTTATACGGCTTTTCAGCAGGGAGATTATTTGTATCTCGGTACAAACCGGGGATTGTTCTATACGGAATATCCGGTAAGGCTCAATGAAAATTTTCCCGATATACGTCCGGTGGTCCATTCCAGTGGGCAGGTATGGAATTTATGCGAGATAGACGGAGAGTTATTTTGCCTGCACGACAGAGGTGTTTTTCGGGTGGAAGGGGATCGTGTCACCAAAGTGGTGGATCTGGCAGGTGCATGGATCTGTCAGCCTGTGATGGGGCAACCCGGCCGGATGTTTGTGGGTGTATACGGTGGCTTGTATCTGCTGGAGAAACGTCAGGGTAGATGGGAAGTGTGCTGGCGTATCGAAGGCATTTCGGATTCCTGCCGCTTTTTTGAGCAGGAGACCTCCCGGATACTCTGGATCTGCAATACAGATCATATGACGCGGATTGAATTGGACCAGGAACTGACACGGGTAGAGAATATCCGGACGTACAATAGTGAAAATGGTTTCCCGACAGATCGTGATATCTATGTCAGTAAAATAGAAGGAAAAATATTTTTCCCTACTCCGGCAGACATCTACTCCTATCATGAAAAAGCAGATCGTATGGAACAGGCGCGCGAGCTGAACACCATGCTTCACGGTACAAATCCATATTCACGCCTGATCGAATACAAGGATCATGTCATCAGCCTGAGTCATCACGAGATCTGTATGGCTCATTTACGTTCCTATAAACGAGGAGCAAATACACTGATCGTTCCGCTGGATCTATCTTCTGTAGAGTTGGTACAGGGTGCTGAAACCATTCTGCCGTTGTCGGATTCTTTATTTATTCTCCCCAATGACAACGGTTTTGCTTTGTGCAAGATACCTGCGGTGAAGAAGAACCGGGGTTACCACAATGCTTTGTCTATCCGGAGCGTTTGTCTGCCGGGTTCCCGGGATTCTCTGGTCTACAGAAATAATTTCCTGGGTATTCAGCCGGAAGCCGTACTGCCTTACAGTCGCAATGCGATACGTTTTGAATATGGGCTCTCGGCTTTTATACAGGGAGAGGAGATCAGTTACCAGCAACGCCTCAATAATCAAGAATGGTCGGACTATACTACAGCTACCCTCAGGGAGTACGGAAACCTGAGCGAAGGTAATTATCTCTTTGAAGTAAAAGCTATTTTCCCTGATGGCCGGATTGCACAGGATCAATTCCGATTTCGTATCTTACCTCCCTGGTATCGAAGCAATATAGCTTATCTGGTTTATTTTATCTTGTTCGGTACCATTTTGTTTTTCATATACCGTTGGGACGATATGCGTGTGCAACGCAAAAAACAGCAGGCAATAGTGGAGAAGGATAAGGAATTACACCAACTGGAACAGGTGTATGAAGAAGAGGCTGCCCGCAAAGAACGTCAGATCATGGAACTGGAAAAAGAAAAGTTGCAACATGAACTCCAGTACAAAAGCCAGGAAATGGCTAACCTGATGATCAACTTTGTACGTAAGAATGAGATGTTGACTGAGATCAAGTCTGAGCTATTGAAAGTAATCTCTTCATTGAAAAGTAAAGATGCCAAGGAATACAAACAGATGTTGTTGCTGATCAGTAACAAAATAGATGATAATATTCAGGCGGATGATGTACTCAAAAGAATAGAAGAACAGTTTGACCTGGTTCATAACAATTTTATGAAAAGACTGGGGCAGAAGCATCCTGATCTCTCTCTGAATGAACGTATGATGTGCGCATACCTGAAAATGAATCTATCCTCTAAAGAGATTGCACCTCTTTTAAATATCTCAGTGCGGGGTGTAGAAACCATACGATATCGGCTTCGTAAGAAATTTTCGTTGGAACGTGAAGACAGTATGATTGAGTATCTCAATAATAAGATCTGATTCGAGCGAGAGGACAGGATAAGGCAACTTTGTTTCTTCAAAGTTGCCTTATTTTATGTTTTATAACACTATTGATGAATTTAATTAACGTATAATTATATAAATGATAATTAGATGTTTAATTGGATTTGACGTAATTGTGACGTATTTAAAATTCCAGATTGACGTATTTGTGAATAGGTAAAAAATGTATTCAAGTGTTTATGAATGCTGTATGTTTGTCGGGTCTCAACAAGACAATTTGCGAGAATAGTTAATCTTAATTTTAAAAACTTATAAAGAAGTTATTATCAGTAATTTTTCTGTTAGGCTTTTCCTTGTGTATGTTCTCTCAGAACATTCAGGTGCAGGGAGTAGTCATCAGCGGGGCGGATAATGATCCGTTACCCGGGGTAAATGTCGTGGAAAAAGGGAATACCACCAACGGTACCATTACCGATCTGGATGGGAACTTCGTCCTTTCGGTTCCGGCAGATGCCGTCCTTACCATTTCTTTTGTTGGTTATAAAACTGTAGATGTTCCGGTACGGGGAAGTAACTCCCTGCGTATCGTATTGGAAGATGATACAGAGACACTGGATGAGATCGTGGTGATTGGATACGGTGTCCAGAAGAAAAGTGTGGTAACTGCTGCGATCAGCCGGGTAACCGCAGACGATCTGAATACGACTAAACCTTCACGTGTGGAAGATGCCATGAAAGGAAAAGTATCCGGTGTACAGATCACTCAGAGTTCTGGACAACCGGGAGCGGATTCCAAAGTGCGTATCCGTGGTATCGGTACGGTCAACAACAGTGATCCGTTGTATATCGTAGACGGTATGCCGGTAGACGGAGGTATCAATTACCTGAATCCGGTAGATATTCAATCTATTGAGATCCTGAAAGACGCGGCTTCCGCTGCTATTTACGGTGCCCGTGCAGCTAACGGTGTGGTATTGGTTACCACCAAAGGCGGTGGTCAGGGAAAAACCACCATTAATTATGATTTCAGTTACGGTTGGCAAAATCCGTGGAAAAAGAAATCTGTACTTAATGCTAAGGAGTATATGATCATCATGAATGAAGGAGAGATCAACTCCGGCGAGGCACCCCGGTACACACAAGAGCAGATTGCCAGTGCGGGAAAAGGTACGGATTGGCAGGACGAGGTATTTAATTACAATGCTCCTGTGCAGAACCACCAGTTAAGTATCAGCGGAGGAAATGAAAAAGCGCAGTATTTTCTTTCTTTAGGTTATTACAATCAGGAAGGTATTATCGGAGGTAACTACGGCAAGTCCAATTACGACCGTTGGAGCATACGTTCCAATACCACCTATACCGTATATGAGGCAGAGCAGCGTAAATACCTGAATAAAGTCCGTGTCGGAGTCAATATCGGATATTCTAGAGGTAAATCCACAGGTATCGAAGTCAATTCCGAATACGGTTCTGTGTTGGGTAGTGCGTTGGCATTCAACCCATTGGTGCCTGTATATGCTCCGGAAGTGGCGCAGTATCCAGGTATCTTTACTGTAGATCAGATCCTGGCACAGTATCCGAATGCGGTTACAGATAAAAACGGACGTTTGTTTTCTATTCCTCCCGATGGGTTTCAGGAAATAGCTAACCCCGTAGCTATGCTCAATCAGCGTCGCAATGAAAAGAACAATGAAGATAAATTCGTAGGTACATTCTGGGGAGAGATCAGTGTGCTCCCGGGCCTTACTTTCAAAAGCAGTTATGGATTTGACCTGGCTTTCTGGGGAAGAGATGGATACGAATTCCCTTACTTCCTTGCGACTCAGGGAAAAAACACAGATATCGGTTCGGTCTGGAGTGAAATGAACCGCGGCTACAGATGGCAGGTTGAAAATGTGATCACTTATAACAAAACATTCAATCACAAACACAATTTGACTGTTGTTTTGGGACAGTCTGCGCAGAAGTACAGAACCCGTCAGCTGGGTGGAAGTGACTATGAGTTTGTAGACGATGATCCCAATACAGCTAATATAGGCGGAGCTATTGGTGACCGTGATAACGAACGTGTCTATGGAGGTACAGGAGGATATGCTTTTACTTCGCTTGCCTCTTATTTTGGTCGTGTAAGTTATAATTATGCTGAGCGCTATATGCTGGAAGCTACTGTACGTCGCGACGGTTCTTCCAAATTCGGTGCCAACCATAAATGGGCGGTATTCCCGGCGTTCTCTCTGGGATGGAATGTGCTGAACGAGCCTTTCCTGGAAAATCATCCGGATTGGTTTGATTCTTTCAAAGTTCGTCTGAGCTGGGGGAAGAACGGTAATGAAAATATCGGTAATTTCCGCTATTCCGCTCTGTTGGATGGTGGACAGAACTACTATTTCGGCGGTGGATACAGTGTGAAAGACAATGGAAAATCCGGTAACATGCAATACGGAACCTCTTCCGGAGCTATCCCTAATCCTAACATCAAATGGGAGGAATCTGAGCAGATTGATTTTGGTATTGATGCTCGTTTCCTGAATAACTCTTTGAGTTTCAGTTTTGACTATTTCAAGAAAAAGACCAACGGCATGTTGATGGATCAACCTATCCCAAGCTATGTGGGGCTGAGTGCACCTATGGCCAATGTCGGTGACATGGAAAACTGGGGATTGGAATTTGAAGCCGGCTGGCGTCAGCAGATTGGCGAATTCGGATATAGCATTGCCGCCAACGCCTCTTTCCTGAGGAATAAACTGGTCAGACTCGGAAATGCTTCCGGAGAAGCTATTTATGAGACAGCAGGTGCTTCCGGTGTAGGTAGTTTCATCAAAGGACAGAACGGTGAAGTGTGGCCTTTCTTTTATGGATATAAGACAGACGGTATCTTCCAGAATCAGGCGGAAATAGATGCTTATGTTAATGATAAAGGTGAAAAATTGCAGCCCAATGCGCAACCGGGAGATGTACGTTTTGTGGATTATGACAAAAACGGTACCATTGATGACGATGATAAAACCAAAATTGGTAAAGGGATGCCGGACTGGACATTCGGATTTACGATCGGAGCTGACTGGAAAGGATTTGACTTAAATCTTTTCTTCCAGGGAACCGCAGGAAATGATATTTTCGACTTCTCCCAGCGTGCGGATATACCTGCTATGAACCGTCCGTCCTGGATCCTGGATCGTTGGGTAGGAGAAGGAACTTCAAATAAGATCCCACGTGTGACCAGAGTCGATCTGAATAGCAACTGGCGGTCTTCGGATCTGTATATCAAAAGCGGTAACTACCTTCGTCTGAAAAGTGCCCAACTTGGCTATACACTTCCTAAGATGTGGGTAAATAAAGCTTCTATCCAGAATTTAAGAATTTATGTTGCCGCGGAAAATCTGTTTACTTTCACTAAATACGACGGATTTGATCCGGAGGTAGCATCCGGTGATTACAACAGGATCGGTGTAGACCGTGGGGTTTATCCGCAGTCAAGAACTATTTCTATAGGAGCAAATATCACTTTCTAATATTTAATAATGTATAGATATGAAAAAATATAAACTCTTACTCATACTTACTGCATTTACAGGGTCAATGCTGACTACTTCATGCGGAGATGACTTTCTGACATCTTATCCTACTGAACAGAAAGAGTCAGGTGCAGACGCTACGGAAGGGGTGATCCTGGCCGATCTGGCATCCGCTTATCAGATCTTACTATTTGATAGCTATGCCGATAATAACTACAATGCCGTATTGTTTATGTCCGATCTGCGTTCGGATGATCTGTATAAAGGAGGAGGAGACGCGGGAGACCAGCGGCAGTTATACCTGCTTTCTATTTTCGAATCAACCTCTGCAGAAACTCTGGGAGGGCTATGGAGCATTTACTTTACCGGATTGGCCCGCTGTAACAATACACTCATTGCCTGTGAGAATGCTGTAGATGTAGATGAGGATAAGCTGGAACAGTACAAGGCAGAAGCTCACTTCCTGCGTGCTTATTATGTGCATCTGCTCTGGAAATTTTTTGGAAATGTTCCTTATTTTGAAGAACCTCTGGTAGAACCTCCTTATATGGCTCCTCAATACAAAGCGGATGAGATCTATGAAAAGATCATGGCGGATCTGGATTATGCGTGTGCCGAAGGACGAATGAAAATGCGTACTACCGGTAGTGATCTGGGACGTGCCAACCGGGCGGCTGCTCTCATGCTCAAGGCCAGAGTCGTAATGTATCAGAAAGATACTTCACGGTATGCGGAGATTACGAATGATATGGCAACGATCATCAGTAGCGGAGAATATGAACTGTTTGACGATTTTGATGCTATGTGGCTGGATGAAAATGAATTCTGTGTGGAGTCTATCTTTGAAAGCAATCAGTTGCCCGAAGGCAAAACATGGGCCAGCGGTTGGCAGGGATATGGAACCAATCTGCCGGCATTTATTTCGCCCAATACATTGAAAGATCCTTCCGGGGTATACAATGACGGATGGGGCTTTGGTCCGGTACGTACAGAGTTGTATGGTATCTTTGAAGATGGAGATACACGCCGGGACGGTTCTATCATCAGCTGGCCGGCGGAGTATTACAGCCAGCGTTTCCAGGATACAGGACTGTTCCAGAAAAAATATGCCGCGCGTGTGGGATATAATCCTCCTCCGGGTGATACGGATCTGAACTATTGTAACAACCTGCGTATTTTCCGCTATGCGGAAACATTGCTCAACTATGCCGAATTGATCGTTATGCATGGCCAGTCTCCGGTTCAGGGTATTACAGCTCAGGACTGTCTGGATCAGGTCAGAAGACGTGCTTTTGAAGGTGACAACCCGATTACGGCATCTGCGGAGAATATCAAACTCGAACGTCGTCGTGAATTTGTCAGTGAAGGGATGCGTTTCTGGGATCTGGTACGTTGGGGAGACGCGGAGAGTGTATTGACTGAAAACACTCCTCTTTCTCAGAGAACATTCCAGGAGTGGATGAAGTATCTTCCTATTCCTCAGTCGGAGATCGAAAAGACCAAAGGCACGGAATATGCTTTGGAACAAAACGGACAATGGAATTAAACATACAATACCCTAAAAAAAGAATATGTATATGAAAAATATATTTCGAACAGGATTAATTTCCCTGATGGCACTGTTGGTCCTGACCGGTTGTGATCCGGAAGAAAGGGATGGCCATTCACTGGGAAGAGCGCCCCAGGAAAGCGATTTAAATTTTACTATCAATTCCACGGATAACGCGAATGTATTTACATTGGTAGATACATCTACCTATCCGGGTATTGCAGTCTGGGATCTCGGCAACGGAGTGACAACAAAAGGATCTTCCGTAAAAGCGGAATATCCTTTCGCGGGAGATTACACGATTATGATGACTCTGTATACGGAAGGAGGGTCAGTCGCTATTACCAAAGAGATTACTATCGCACAGGATGATATGTCTTTGCTGGATACTCCGTTGTACAACGCATTGACAGGAGGAGCCGCTAATATTCAGGGAAAGACCTGGGTATTTGACCAGTATCATGACGGGCACTTCGGTGTAGGACCTGAATTGGATGATGAGGGAAATCCCGCTACATCTCCCGGATGGTGGCCTTGCCCGGCAAATGGTAAAGATCTGACCAGTCTGTATAAACAGGAATTCACCTTTATTCAGGTAGGAGTGGAATTGATCTGGACCAACAATGACTCTATATATACCAATGAACCCGGATGGAATGCATTGGGAAATCCGCCGGCTTTGGAAAACCCAGGTGGCCAGGATGACTATGATGTGTATTATGTACCGAAAGATAGATATACCTTTACTCTGAATGAAAATGATAAAATCCTGACATTGAATGATGGAGCTTTCTTCGGACATTATGCTGGTACTTCCCGGTATGAGATCATTACTCTTACAGAAAATGAATTATATGTAAGATGTGCAAGTACAGTGGAAAGTGGAAATTATTGGTACTATCGATTTGTTCCGAAAGAATTGAATGTGAAACCTGAAGTTCCTCTGAGAGCAGTAGCGTTGGCTGAAAACTTTGAAAATGAAACTACAAACATTAATTTTGAAGGCGAAGATATGGGTGAGTATTTCTCTTTGTATTATCAGAACCCACTTCCGTTGCCCATTAATACTTCATCAAGAGTTTGTTTGTATGACAAGTCGGAAGCTTTATATACGAATCTTTCTTACACAGCCAGCAACTATAAATTTGATCTTACAGAAATTAATAAAGTAAGGATGTTAGTATATCTCCCTGCTGGTAATACCTATACTACCGGAAAGTTACAACCTCAGGTAGCTGTGAAATTACAAAACAGTGACCAGGGAGGTAGTGCCTGGGAAACTCAGACTGAAATTGTAAAGACAGATCTGGCTACTGATAAATGGATCGAACTGGAATTTGATTTCAGCAGTGTCAGTGACCGTGAAGATTATGATAAGATCGTAATCCAATTCGGTGGAGAAGGGCACGACGGTACAGGTATCTTCTACCTCGATGATTTCTCGTTTGATAAATAAGACTGTTTAAAAACAGATAACGGGTAATGAAAGGATTGCCCGTTATCTTTCTCTCTATGATATGAAAATAGAACCTATATATCTGTTAGTTTTCATGCTATTCTCTATAACTTTCTCTGCCTGTAAAGAAAGAAAAGGTGCTACTGATGAATTTCTTGAAAAGGATAATGCTACAGAGAATACAACTATTCCCGAAGGATATGTAATGGTATGGCATGAAGAATTTGATACTCCGCGTCTTTTCGGTGGCAGACCCGCTCTGCCCGACACCAATCGTTGGTATTATGAAACAGGTAATCATGGTTGGGGAAACAATGAACTTCAGAATTATATACCAGGTGTAGAAGGTACAGATACTTGTGTTATGGTCTCAGACGGAACACTGAAGATTATTTTAAAGAAAAAAGAAAATGAAGTGATCTCTGCCCGTATAAACAGCAAAGAGAGCTGGAAATACGGTTATTTTGAGGGGCGTATGAAACTGCCTCGTGGAAAAGGCACCTGGCCTGCTTTCTGGATGATGCCTGAAGAGGGCCATACCTGGCCCGATGATGGCGAGATAGATATCATGGAAGAAGTAGGGTATCGGCCCAATTGGGTGGTATCCACCATACATTGTAAAGCTTACTATCATTCTATTGGTACACAAAAAACAGGAGAGAAGTATATTCCTGCCGCACAGGATGATTTTCATGTCTACTCGGTAGAGTGGACAGAAGATTATATCCATGGGTATGTAGATGGAGAACGATACTTCACTTTTGAAAATGATAAACAGGGAAATAAAGATACATGGCCGTTCGACACTCCGTTCTATCTGAAACTCAACCTCGCCTGGGGTGGTGACTGGGGTGGAGTGGAAGGAGTGGATGAAAGTTCATTACCGGCAATTTTCGAAATCGATTATATACGTGTATTTCAAAAAAGTAAATAAAACATGAAAGTATTATACACAGCTATTACTCTGTTGCTGATATTCACTTCTACAGCTTGTTCATCCGCGAAGAAAGGAGGGGACAAAGCGTTAGAGAGCAAGGTGGAGAGCCTGCTGTCTAAAATGACATTGGAGGAGAAGATCGGACAGATGAACCAGATTAGTTCCTACGGCAACATCGAAGACATGGGTGTCCTCATCAAACGGGGAGAGGTCGGCTCGATACTCAACGAAGTAGATCCCGTTCGGGTGAATGCGTTGCAACGGGTAGCTGTCGAAGAGTCCCGTCTGGGAATCCCTCTATTGATTGCCCGGGATGTGATCCATGGTTTCAAAACCATTTTTCCCATTCCTCTGGGACAGGCAGCCTCTTTCAATCCGGAGGTTGCCGAAGAGGGAGCCCGTATCTCCGCCATAGAAGCCTCTGCCGCAGGTATACGCTGGACATTTGCTCCGATGATCGATATCGCGCGTGATCCCCGTTGGGGGCGTATTGCCGAGGGATGTGGTGAAGATCCGTATCTGACGTCTGTTATGGGAGTGGCCATGGTCAGAGGCTATCAGGGAGAGTCGTTGAGCGATCCGACTTCCATTGCTGCCTGTCCGAAGCATTTTGTGGGCTACGGTGCCGCAGAAGGAGGTCGTGACTACAATTCGACTTTTATTCCCGAGCGTCAGCTCCGTAATGTATATCTGCCGCCGTTCGAAGCTGCTGCCAAAGCAGGTGCTGCTACCTATATGACGTCGTTCAATGACAACGACGGAGTACCTTCTACCGGCAATAAGTTTATCTTGCAGGATGTGTTGCGCGGTGAGTGGGGGTTCGATGGATTTGTGGTGACCGACTGGGCTTCCGCTACTGAAATGATCGCTCACGGATTTGCAGCCGACGCCAAAGAGGCTGCGCTGAGATCTGTGAACGCCGGAATAGATATGGAGATGGTAAGCTACTCGTTTGTAAATTACCTACCCGAACTCATCAAAGAGGGAAAAGTAAAAGAATCTGCCATCAACGAAGCCGTACGTAATATCCTGCGTATCAAATTCCGCCTCGGATTGTTTGACAACCCCTATGTGCGTGAAACCACGGAGGATGTCTTTTATGCCGAAGCACATCTGGAAGCAGCGAAACGTGCCGCTGTAGAATCGGCCATATTGCTTAAGAACGAGGGTGTTTTGCCTTTGAAAGAAGGCGTTCGCACGGTAGCCGTTGTGGGTCCGCTGGCAGATGCTCCGCATGAACAACTGGGAACCTGGATCTTCGATGGAGATAAGAATTATACGCAAACTCCATTGGCCGCTATCCGTCAGTTGTATGGCGATCGGGTAGAGGTGCTCTACGAACCTGGGCTGGATTATAGCCGCGATAAGAATACCGGAGGCATCTCCAGGGCCGCCGCAGCCGCGGCGCGTGCCGATGTGGTACTGGCCTTTGTGGGTGAGGAGGCTATTCTTTCCGGAGAGGCACACAGTCTGGCCGATCTTCACCTGCAAGGCGCACAATCGCAGCTGATCGATGCATTGGCAGCGACAGGGAAGCCGGTAGTGACTGTGGTTATGGCTGGTCGTCCGCTGACTATCGGCCGGGAAGTGGAACAATCTGCTGCTGTGCTGTATGCGTTCCATCCTGGTACCATGGGGGCCCCGCGCTTGCCGATCTGATCTTTGGAAAAGAGGTACCCAGTGGAAAGACGCCGATCACCTTCCCGAAGATGGTAGGACAGATCCCTATCTACTATGCGCACAACAGCACCGGGCGTCCGGCAAATCGTACGGAAACATTGATAGACGATATTCCTGTCGAAGCCGGTCAGACCTCTCTGGGAAATACCTCTTTCTATCTGGATGCCGGATTTGATCCGCTCTATCCTTTCGGATACGGTTTGTCTTACACCACTTTCCGATACGACAATATACGTCTTTCGGACAGTGAATTAAAGAAAGATGCCGTACTGACGGTAGAATGTGATATCACCAATACCGGTGAATACGAGGGCACAGAAGTAGTGCAGTTGTATGTACAGGACAAGGTCGGCTCTGTGACCCGTCCGGTGAAGGAACTGAAGCGTTTCACGCGTGTCACCCTGAAGCCGGGTGAGACTCGCACAGTGGTCTTTGACCTTCCGATAGAAGAACTTGCTTTTTGGAACATTGATATGGTTAGAACGGTTGAACCCGGCGATTTCGGTCTCTGGGTAGCAACCCATAGTCAAAGTGGGGATGAGTTTTCATTTAAGGTTATTGATTGATTGTTTTTGAAAGGTGAGAGGGGAAACACTTCTGAAAAGAGGATGTTTCCCTTCTTTTTTATCAGACTTTTATTTTATGATCATCCTATATTTATCATACCACATTTGAATAAGCATCTGTATCAGCATGCTGTGTAGTTTGCCCAGCCCCAACAGATCACAAATAGTAGCACAGGTATAGGGATATCCATACCTATCCATACAACCTTTTATACGTTCTAACCATTCCTGCATGTTTGTCGGCATCCATTCCATATCTTCCTCCCAATAGGTATACATCTCCCCGAGAACATCGTTGGATTCGAGCAATCCATCGATCAACTCCTGTACGGTAACTGTAGAATTATACATATTGATATTCTCTGATATCTCATCTATAATTCCGGTAACAGCCCTCTCTATCTGATCTTTTTCGACCAGTTTCAATAGCTTTATAAACACATATAGACAAACCGCGACTATACCATCTACAGAATAGTCTCCTTCCAGGAGATCCATATATAGTTTCAATGTCTCTCTTCTGACAGAAAGGATCTCTTCCGGATAAGAATTAATTTTAAACCGATCAAATACTAATTCATTATTCGGATAATAGCACCAGAGTGCCTTTCCATAAGGTAATACGCGACTTCGTGTAGATGGGTTGGCTTCTATATAAGATTTTACATACGAATGTATCTCTCTGTACACAGAGCTCTCTTCCTGTTTATAAATCCACAATCTTATATGATCGCCTCTATCCTCAGAGAGTGAGAGATCACAGGAAAACAAATGGTTTCTCTCTTCACACCATTTCAATATATCTCTCAGCAACACATCCCATCCACTGCGATCATAGAAAACAGAGATAATACCTGTTTCACTACCACTTTGTGTATCTGTTCCTACCATATTATTCACCTATAACGATTGCATGTTGATAATTAAAATTCTTAAATACGGTGGCTTTTCCAAACCCTTCCGGATTTATCAATGCACTGTTTTTTATTTATCCCTGCACAGAACGGAAATTCTGCGCGGAAGTCAGAGTCATAATAATTCCAATCTTAATTTCTTCATCATCCACATGATAAAAAATAGATCCATCTATTTCTATTTTATTTTGTTGTTTGTCTATAACCACAGACGTGTTTTCATAATCAATAATGAGCTGATTATTGAATTCCCTCCAATTGCCACTCTTTATATCTCCTGATAATACAACACTCTTTCTCTCGTCCATATAATAATGGACAATATCCTCAATGTAGAGATTGGCAAATAGATGCAGATTGTCTACAAGTGTATATTCTCCGACAGTAAGATTAGTGTAGAGTACCAGAATAACAGATGTATAAGGATTGAGATAAGAAATATAGATCCTGTTTACACGAGCAAACATAGGTTCTTCCAGGATACGCTCTTTGTGGATATGCCTGATTGCCTGATAGAACTCAGGATCAAAAAAGAACTTTTGTTCTACACCGGATTCTTTCAGCCGATAGAAAAAATCTACATCTTCATATCCATATCCTACAAATTCTTCATTGTATCCTCTGACAGAGATAAAATCTTCTCTTTTAACACAAACACGCCCAAAAGCATCCCGTTTGGTCAGATCACTTGTATAAAATATGTTTTTGTTTTGCTCAAATTCCCCAAGCATAAAAGAGGCAAATCCCTCTCCTAAATAATTATCGGCATCCAACATACAAAGTATATCAGAACCGGCCAGCCTGAAAGCTACATTCCGGCTATGGCTGCGTAAATAGGTAACAGGTTCAAATGTTTTGTAATAGACCAAAGTTCCTTCCTCTATATAGTTGATCATGGAAGAATGTACCCATTCCTCCAATCCATCTGTTGAGTTATAGTCGAGCAGCACAAATTCTGTTTTCCCTGCCACCCTGTTATTTCTGATATTTACCTCCAGGGTATCTTGCAGGTGGTGCAATCTGTTGCGGCAGGTAATACAAAAAGAGAGGTTTGTGTTTTTCATGGATTTATCTATCATTTATTATTATATTTATATTTCCGGCGGGAAACTGTTCGCGTTATAGAATATGCTCTGCGGCGATCTTTTTAAGTGGCATGATCAACCTCTGAAAGAGGGACAGATCCTCTGTAATGATCTCCACAGTAGCTGACATCTCAGGAAGATAGGGCAATTGCCTGTTATAGGTAGTGATCAGCCCATCAGGAAAAACAATATCCAGTATATAGTATGCCTCTTTCTCTGATACTAAGGGGACAAGAGAAATATTTCTGACCACTCCATTCACTATTCCAAATTCATTATCCGGGAAATTATCAAAACGTACATTTACCCGTTGTCCTGTTTTTACTTTTCCCGAACGGTACATCGGTAATAGTGCTTTTCCTATCAACTCCATATCCTGTTGAGGTACTACATTGAATACATTCTGGTTAACAGAGAGATGTTGATTATCCACCCAGATATCTGTAAAAGCCACTTTTCCTTCTACCGGAGCTATAAGCGCGTATTGTATCTCCCAATGACTGATCTGAGTGAGGAGTTGATCTGTATATGTTTTTATCTGGGATCTAATGAAGGTATGCTGTTCCAGATATTGTTTTTCTATATCCAATAGTCCCTCCTGCAACTGTAATATCTCAATTCGGGTATTCTCCAGAGTAGACTGCATCGTTTTCTGAGAGAGAACTGCCTGCAAATAGATATCCTGCGACAACTCTAATTCCTCTTTTGAGATCAGCGCTCTGTCATGCAACAAAGAATCACGTTGGTATTGCATTTTCTTTAAGTCATATTGTTGCCGGACAATCTCTTCCTGGAGGAGCAGGCTGTTATAATTCTCTTTGTAGCTTATTATTTTATTCAATAACAATTCATTCTTCTTTTGATAATAAGACAGCTTCAGGAAGTCGTTATGCTCTCTGAGAACTATATAGAAAGATGAATATAAGGATTGCATTTCTCCTAAATGAAGAGATTCCAGTGGAAGAACGATCTCCTCGTCCTGAGTTATATCATTAGATAAATAGGTTTTCAGCAGGATTATATCTTCTGTTGATGCTGTATTTTCAATAATGGCCAGGTATTCTCCCGCATTCACCCATTGTCCCTCTGACACTCTCAATTCCTGTAGTCTGCCACTGTTCCTGGAAACAACGGAAGTCACAGGAGCCAGGCTGGTGAGGGTCATTTCTGCTGGAATGATCTCGGGATAGCGAAAAATGATGCTACCGATCAACATGATCAGGACGAAAATCCCGGAAAGCATGATGCTCCATTTAATCAGCCAATGCGGCGGATCCCCCAGAACCTCCTGAAATTCTTCACTTCTGAGTTCTATTTTATCTTTCTGCACATCCTCGCTCATGTTCCTAACTCCAACTGGTTTTTTACAAGTGTATAATAAGCACCTTTTTTAGCAGTTAACTCTTTGTGAGTACCTTCCTCTATGAGACTGCCCTGTTCCAGGACGATAATTTTATCTGCATGTTGCACCGTGCTTAAACGGTGTGCCACAATCACAACGGTCTTACCTTTATAGAAATGATCCAGGTGGTCCAGAATAATACGTTCATTATTTGCATCCAGTGCATTGGTGGCTTCATCCAGAAATATAAATTCGGGATTCTTATATATGGCACGCGCAATGAGCAAACGCTGACGTTGTCCCTGGCTGATGCCATTTCCTTCCATACCGATCTTTGTATTGTACTTTAGTGGCAGCTCCTCAATATACTCTTTTATATTGGCCATTTCCACCGCTTTACGCAACCTTTCTATATCAAAAGAAGCCTCATCCAGCATGATGTTATTGGCAATGGAATCAGAGAAAATAAATCCATCCTGCATCACAGCACCGGTATTTTGCCTCCACAGGTGTGAATTTATCTCATGAAGAGGAGTACGGTCTACCAGGATCTTTCCTTCATTGGGCTGATAAAAACCCAGAAGTAGTTTCAGTAAAGTAGTTTTTCCACTCCCACTCGCACCCACAATAGCTGTAACCTTATGAGTAGGTATTTCCAGATCCACATTTTTCAGTACATAGTCTCTCGCCGAACCGGTATAGCTGTAAGACACATTTTTCAATGACAGAGTCTTGTTTTCAGGAAGAGTATTGATTTGTATAGTCGTTTCCTGTTCTTCATCAGGCTTATTATGTATCTCATTAAGCCTTTCCAGACTGATCTTTGCATCCTGAAAATTCTGAGCAAAATCAATGATCTGTGATATAGGTGCCGACAGCTGTCCTATAATATAGCTGATAGACATCATCATTCCCAGGGTAAGTTGCCCCTCTATCACAAGCCTGGCAGCAAGAAAGGTAATAAGCAGGGAAGTGCTCTGGCTTAGAAAAACAGAACCGGACTGCTGATATTGGCCTACGGCCAGACTTTTGATGCTTGTCTTAAATAATTTTACCTGTATACGCTCCCATTTCCAACGGTATTGTTTCTCTATATTATTCAATTTTATCTCCTGCATACCGGTAATCAGGTGGATCAGATTTCCCTGCTCTGCAGCAGCCTGGGTGAAGCGTTTATAGTCTAGATTGTGCCTGTATTTCATGAATAGCAGGATCCACAGGACATACAAGGTATTACCTGCAATGAAAATCAGCAGGATCCATACATTATAATAGGCCAGAATGATCCCGAATATAATAAAATTGGCAAAAGAGAAAATAGTAGTCAGGGTAGAGCCCGTCAGGAAAGACTCTATTCTGCTGTGGTCTCCGATCCTTTGAAGTATATCACCGATGTTTTTAGAGTCAAAGAAACGTAGGGGCAGCTTCATCAGCTTGATCAGGAAGTCTGAGATAAGGGAGATATTGATCCGTGTACTTACATGCAGCGTGATCCAGTTGCGGGTAAACTCTACAGCCAGCTGAGTTACAAACAAGACAAATTGTGCAATCAGTATAAGTGTGATCAGGCTCAGGTTATTATTTCCGATACCCTGATCCACAACTGCCTGTGTCAGAAAGGGAAATATTAGTTGAAGAAAACTTGCGATAAGCATCCCCACAACCAACTGAAAGATCTGAGATCTGTAGGGTATCAGATACAAAAGAAAGTGTTTCAGGTTCCTGTCTGTTGTCTGATCCTCATCCGGGTTTTCATAAAATTCGGGAGTAGGTTTAAGGCTAAGGGCAATCCCTGTATCACAACCCTGCTCTTTATCATTCATCCAATGAGTCAGGAATTCAGTTTTAGTCAATTGGAACTGACCTTTTGCCGGATCGGCAATATCTATCACATACTCCTCTTTGTTGCTCCACAGAGCAGTTTTTTTCTTTATTCCACTACATACCACAAAGTGTTGCTCATTCCAATACAGAATACAAGGAAAATTCATATCTTCCACCAGTTTGTCGAATGAAAGCCTCAGGCCAGTGGTCCGGAAACCAATCTTTTCAGCCGCATCACTTATCCCCATCATGGATACTCCGTCACGCGTAATGAATGAGTCTTCACGTAAAGTTTGTAAACTATAGCTTCTGCCGTAATATTTAGCGATCATACGCAGACAGGTAGGACCGCAATCCATTGCATCCAGTTGTTGGTAGTAAGGAAATCTCCTGCCCATCAATAATATATTTTTTTCTTTCCTATACGAAATCTATCCGGAATTGCTCTCAACAGATCGACAGGTTCCGAATATTTTCTTTTAAATCTGACCATATGATAACACATCGCTTCGAACTCCCTGCGATAAATCAGTCTGCCATGATCCCACAACATATTTCCGGCAAAACCCTCTACTATCTGAAATTCAAAAAGAGCTCTCAATTCACCTGTTTCATCCAACCTCTTTACCACATGTGTCATACTCTCCACTTCCGTATGTATCTTTGAATAATGTATTCCTTTTTCAAACTCCTCGAAAGCAAAATTGGTCTCATCAAAAAAGAAGTTACGCTCTTCTGTAAAAACCTTTGTATAATCTCTACTCTGTTTAAATAGCTCCCTCAAAAGGGGAGTATTTCTGAAAAGAGCAAAACAACCGGTGAGGTAATCATGCCTTGCACTTATCACATCATATTGATCCAATAATTCTTCTGTCATGAATTTGCGTATATTTCCCCAAATCAGATCAATATCACAATAACCCCAGAAATCATAGTCTTTAACTAAATCTTTAAAAATGTAGCCGTATGCTGGTTTAAAGTCACAAAGTTTATAGCCATGTGTAAGATTAATTTCTAATCCCAACACAGCGGTCGCATCTCCGGAAAATTGTTCCTGAGAATAAGAGATGAATTTTACATTGGAAGGAATAGTCTCAGGGCATATATTATTATCTGTAAGAATGTAAAAATCAATATTGGGATTGTATCCACAAGTATGGATAAAGTAACAAAAGTACCAGGGCCAATCTCCGATCCAGACAATGATAAAAGCTATATTATTATTTGGATTATTCATGAGTGTTTTAATTTCCTAATAGTTCCGATTGCATATTCTGTAATTAATACAGTATAGTTTCAGTGAAATATTTTATCTGTAAAAAAGTAACTGACTATAATCAGATTGCCATTTTTTTCATAGCCCTAATGCATTCTTAATTTGAGGAATAAGTCTTCCTGAACTTGGTGTTTCACCATATTCTATTAATATAGCCCCGGTTTTATCTAAGAGGATATAACGTGGAATGCTCGCATCTTTCTCAAAATATGGTAATTTTGCACCGAACTTCTCAGTTGCTAAATAATGAAATCCTTCCAATTGTTTTTCTTGTATGGTTTCTTTCCAATTGTTAAATGCACCAGAAAAATCAAGAGAAACATATAACAATCCAATGTTATTTTCAGATAAAAATTGCTCCAATGCTTCTCTATGTTCAAATTCTTTTATACACGGTCCACACCATGTTGCCCAAAAGTCAACAAAAACAGGTTTTTCTCCAAATATCATTCCTGTAATTTTACATAAATCATCTACCTCAAATTTTCCATAATCATGAAATCCACTTTCTATTGTAAATTGAGCCAGGATATACTCTTTTTTTTGTTAATGATTTTAGATTGGTGAGAGACTGATTATACATACTATTTGGAAATTTCTCTTTATAGAGATTTCGGTAAGTATTTAATTGAATAGAATCTAATAAACCGATAGATGTATTTGTTATGATTTCAGATGCAGCAACAATTTCTTGCTCTTCTTTATTTAACAATGAGATTAAGCTAAATATAGAATCCAGACCTAAATCTAATCTTTCATAAGAAATCAGTTCTCTTGACTTTAGTTCAGCCTTTGGGATTACAGATATACCCCATTTATATATTGTATGATACTTTTTAAAAAGTCTATCTAAATCTCTATAAAAATTTAATGAATCAATTTTAGAAAATATTTTTTTCAGGCGACTGCGCAAGTAGTGCTGCACGAAATAAATAATCATCCACTACTTGATCTTTGGCAAAAAAGTATGAGTGTTTATCTATTTGATTTTTCTGATATAATTGATCAAGACTAGCTATATCAGTATCAATTTCTTTATCCATAAAATCATAAAAAGATATGAGTGGGGTCTTATTCATGAATTTTTGCTCTGTAAACTCAGCCCTTTTTACACCACTACCATTTTTTAAATTGTACATGAACCGATGCAAGGCAGACAATTCCCCCCTAAATAGTGGAGGATTCACAGAATCAATATCGATAGTATATTGACCTTTAGTGTTCATATACAAGACCACGTTTTTACCCCATTCATATTGATTTGTAGGAAAAATTTCCAATAAAATCGTTTCAACCGAATCCGGAATACTCACTGAGAGATTATTTGTATGTGTCTTTTGTTTAAACAAATAAGGCTCATAAAAATAATTAAGTATCTCTCCTATTGAATAATGGATTATTATTTCCTTCTCTTTTACAGAGTCAGGAAAATTTATATTTAAAATCTTGTTTTGTGCAAAACAAGGCATAGAAAATAACATGGAAAAAATAACACACAATGGCACATTCTTCATTTCTTCGCTCAAATTTATCATATAGGGTAACCACATCAAAATATATTATATATGCAAATCTCTGATTACAATGATGCATATTCTTGAGTCTGAATAAACAAAATCATATTAATAGTTATTTATATTATAATTTATAAATGCAGTTACCCTAATTTTATTATTGGAAATAAACCTACTGTACTTCCCGGTAAGCTATTGGATTGTATTTAACACTTATTCCAACAAGCCTGTAAAGAGGATACACAGCCTTTATCTGCTCCATTACAAATACATTTAGTCTGTCCTGTAGGGCAACCGTTTGAACTTCCACTACCTCCCATAACATTTTTCAGTTCTTTTTCACTAAGAGTTTCTGAAATTCCTTTCAAATTAATTTTTTTCATGGTTTATTATTTTTTTATGATGTTGTAAAAAGACAATAATAATTGATCAGATTATTATTCTATTGCCTTACAACTTAGCAATAGTACAGATAGTGTCAACATCTATATGTTTGTAATAAAAGCTAAATCTTCTATTTTATAGTTTTCCGGTAATTGATAGCCGTTTATTAAAATGGTAGGAGTGGCGCTGATCTGAGTACGATTTCTCCATTCCTCATGTTTATCAAACTCGGCTTTCACATCAGGATCATTCGCATTAATCTCCAGATCAGCAAAGAAATTATCTTGCATTTTCTTTCCTCCTTCAAACCACTTGTTATATATTTCTTTTGCTTCTTTTCCATCTTTCTGGAGATAGACAGCTATCAGATTTTTATTAGCGGATGTAAGATCTTCGCTAAATGCAGAAAAAATATATTGTATACAAATAGAATCTTCTGAACTTTCCAATAGATTTTCCGCCCGTTTATGCATACCTGCACACGGACTGCAATACAGATTGGTAAGAATGGTAACAAGCAGTCTGGCATCAGGATTACCAAACAAAACAGAAGAGGTATGTCTATCTACTTTATGATAAGCTTGTTGTTGGAGTAGTAAAGAAAATATCTGTTCATTTGCTTTCAAACTATTCAACTCTTGTAAAGCACTTCCCGTTTTTCCTTTCTGTTCCCATATAGCTACTCCTGTATCAAGTAAGATGAAAGAGACAATATACGTAGCGATCACAGTAAACACACTCATCCAGGAAATAGTGAATAGAAAGAAATAATTGAATACTACACTGGTGATAAAAAACAACCAGATAATTAGCTGTATGCAAATACATAAAGTACACCATTGTCTGGCTTTGAATTTCTGATACCATATACTCCAGACAGTATAAGGAAGTGCCATCACGTTGCATAATGCTACTACAGGAAGAGCTTCAGGGAAAAATATGAAAACGATAAGATTGGAAAGGAAATAACTAAATCCTACTTCACTCCAACTGATCAACCCCATGAATTTAGCCTCTTTCGTATACAGAATATTGTTACAGTCACTTTTATGAAATACAGAGCAGATCTTATCTGCATATTTATTATGAATTTTCAACTGATGCTGAACAAGTAAACCACTTATATAAAGTCCGGTTAGATTTATAAGTATACCTGGCATCAAAGATGCCTGCAAATACAACTTATTGAAAAAAATACCCATAAGGAACACACAACTTGCAATCAGCAGCAGGGCTATAAGTTGCAACTGTACAAAAAGTTCTTTTCGTCTATTTTCTGTATAATTAGGTTCAATTGCATTGTCAGTCTTCTCCACCAAAAGAATAAATCCTGTCCAGGAATCACAAAACTTCTCCGGGCTAAGAGCCATCTTCTTACCGTTCCATACATAAGAGACCTTCTTAGAGTCTACATCATGTACACAGGTAAATACGTCTCCTAATTGTGCGATAAAAGGAGTTTGTATATCAAATATATCTGAGTTTTTGTTTTCAATCTTTATGCCACCATTGTTAATGCCATAATCGAACAGCATTTTAGACAAACCAAATAAATTATATTTATGTGGATGTTCATTATAAAAAAGATCAGAATATCGTTTGGTGTGTTTTACGTTCAGAAAAAAGAGAGTAGAAGTAAAAACATTGCTTAATTTATTGGAAATCATGGATTAATTGTAGTTATAAAATAGTTACTCTTTAAGATCAACGTGATTGTGTAAATAAGTATGGATTGTCTTTTTATCTAATTTGTTGATAAGATAATTATTTCATATTTTTTTATTATAAAATATAATGTATGAACTAAAAGATCTATCTGTTTATATTGATATTTCTGATACTTTTTTAGGTAAAAGCTGTACTCACTTATGAAAAGATATTTTATATAAATGATCTGCTGTTTTCTTATGCGAGAATATTTGTTTGTGTTTTATCCATATGTATTAATTAAAAACTAAGCTTAAACAATAACAAGTTAAATCCATTTAGTTGAATTTATATTGAATTCCTGACAAATATAAGTTTTATTTTAAGAATTCCTATTACAAATATAAAAAATATAATAGAAATAATAAATTTAACTCATACATTATCTTGAATATATCACATATATACGATTGGAGAATGTATTTAAATTTTTGAAAGAAGATTTTTTAGTACTTTGACTATGTCCATTGTTGGTTTTCTCTTTTCACAGTCTTGTCTTTTTCTGTTTTTTTCTTTTTTGGGGCTTGTAATAGCCTGCTATAAGTTCGCAGACTATGGATTGACTATACCGGTCATTAGTTGTCTCTTTAAAAAGAAAACAAAATGGCCTGAAAATAAGCTTGAACCAACAGTCAGTAAAGCTAATAAAATAGCAGTATGTAAACAATTTCTTCATCTTCTCTTATGACTCTATCCCATTCAGGAGGTGTAAGTTTATTTAATGAATGATCTGCATGTTGCGAACAGTATAGAAAATTTAGTATTGTATTATGTTTGGACTTTCCATGCTATGTTAAGAAGGTTGAGAGTATAGTATTCATTGGAATGTGGTTATGAATTTCTATCTGGCAGCGATATAATAAAAACGAAGAATGAAGGGAGTAGCTCTCTTCATTCTTCGTTTTTTGTTATTCATTTTCTCGACTATTCCGGGATGTTCATTTTAAAAACAGAATATACAGTTTAAAATGAACACAAAATCAGAACAGTTTCTTATTTCACCTTCTTATACCCATATACCGCCAGGTTGCCCAGTTCTTCTTCAATACGCAGTAGTTGGTTGTATTTTGCCATACGATCCGAACGGCTCAGTGAACCTGTCTTGATCTGTCCGCTGTTGGTAGCCACGGCAATATCCGCGATCGTAGCATCTTCTGTCTCTCCCGAGCGGTGAGAAGTCACGGTTGTATATCCGTTGCGGTGTGCCATCTCGATCGCATCTAATGTTTCGGAGAGCGATCCGATCTGATTTACCTTGATCAGGATGGAGTTTCCGCATTTCTCCCGGATACCTTTCGACAGGAATTCTACGTTTGTAACGAACAAGTCGTCACCCACCAGCTGACAACGATCGCCGATACGTTCGGTCAGTTTTTTCCAGCCTTCCCAGTCATTCTCACTCATACCGTCTTCGATAGAGTCGATCGGGTACTTATTGATCAACTCTTCCAGATAGTCGATCTGCTGATCCGCGGTGCGTTTGCTGCCTTTGTCCCCTTCAAACTTCGTATAGTCATATACACCGTCTTTGTAGAATTCCGAAGAAGCACAGTCCATAGCGATCATAATGTCTTTTCCCGGTTCGTAACCTGCTTGTTTCACTGCTTCCAGGATAGAATTCAGCGCGTCTTCCGTACCCTCCAGTTCCGGAGCAAACCCGCCTTCATCACCTACAGCGGTACTCAGGCCACGGTCTTTCAATACTTTTTTCAGAGCATGGAATACCTCCGCGCCCATGCGCAACCCCTCTTTGAAAGAAGAAGCACCTACCGGACGGATCATGAATTCCTGGAAAGCGATCGGAGCATCGCTGTGCGATCCGCCGTTGATGATGTTCATCATAGGTACAGGCAATACATACGTATTTACGCCACCGATATAGCGATACAGAGGCATATCCAGATAGGTTGCCGCTGCTTTTGCCAGGGCCAGTGATACGCCCAGAATGGCGTTGGCTCCCAGTTTGGATTTGGTCGGTGTACCGTCCAGTTCCAGCATTTTGTGGTCGATGGCTCGCTGTTCCAGTGCGCACATACCCACCAGAGCCGGAGCGATCAGTTTATTTACATTTTCCACAGCTTTCTGTACTCCCTTGCCACCGTAACGGTTTTTATCGCCGTCACGCAGTTCCAGCGCTTCGTGCTCACCGGTAGAAGCCCCCGAAGGTACAGAGGCACGGCCCATTACACCACATTCCAGTACAACGTCTACCTCTACGGTAGGATTTCCCCGGGAGTCCAGGACCTCCCTTGCTGTAATTTTTTCGATTTTCATTGATTATACGTTTTTATGAACATTGCAAATGTACTTACTTGTCGTTAGTCTGGGAATCGCCATAAATAGGTATTTCGTACCTTCGGATTCCTTAAAATGAGTAGTTTTTATGTTATCATTAACAAAAAAAGGGTAAACATTGTTCACCCTTTTTCCTATTACTGTTCTTCTTTAATGATCACTCCCAGCAAGGGCACCAGATCAGTCACCTGCAAAGCACTTACGATGGCTCCTCGCATGTCGGGAATGTTTGCCTGTATACCCGGTATCTCAGCCATCCGCAGGTCTATCCCCTGCAGGGGAGTGCGATAGAATTCACTCTCTGTGAGTTTAGTACGAATAAATCCAACCGATCGCAGTCTGCATTCTGTAATGCTGCTGTGGGGCAGATCGCACTGTTCGAAACTCACCTGTTCCAGTTTGCTCATGGAGAAGTTCAGATACTCTCCTACGCAGCCGTGGAAAGAAATATGGTACAGGGTGCTTTCGGACAGGTTGATCCCTGTGAGTTTGCAGTTGCGGAATGCTACCCGATGCAGGGAAGCATGGTTCCAGTTCACATTAGACAGGTCGCAACTGTCGAATACCACATCATTCATTTGTATGCCGGGCAATGTGCACGCGGGAAAAAAATGCCTGGTGAAGGTACAGTTGCTCAGGGTGATCCCGCGCCTTTCCAGGCCGGCGGTCACCCCCGGACCTATCGACGAATCTTTTATACTATCGTTTTCTTCCAGCCATTCTTCCAGGGATTGTTCCGCAGGTTGTTGAGACGATAGGAGAGGAACCACTATTTTCAGAGGAGGATGAGGTTTGTAGCCCGTGTTCTTTTTCATGATCATGTGTAGAAATATATGTTAGAATTGTTTGCCTAGCCAGGCTCCTGCTATAACAGCCAGGATACCTAATGCTACACTGGCCAGTGCATAAAAGAGAAAAGTACCATACAATCCTGCTTTCAGCAACTGGAGTCCCTCGTTGGAGAAAGTAGAGAACGTGGTGAATCCGCCGCAGAACCCTACTGTCAGCAACATACGTATTTCTGTAGACAGCGAATAGCGGGCAGACAGGGTGTAGAACAGACCTATGAATAGGCTCCCTGCGATATTTACACCAAAAGTGCCCCACATCAGGGAAAAGTAGTTGATCTTTCCGTTCAGTACGTATTGTACCAGATAGCGCAATACGCTTCCCACGCCTCCTCCTACGAATATATACAGGATCTCTTTCATACGATAAACAGGATATGTAAGGTGTTTCTTAGTAGAACATACAAATGTACGATTGTTTCGGTACCGGGAATAAATTTCCGGAGATTTTTATAGCGAATGGGCTGAAAGAGCCAAAGATGAATGTGGCTGTCGGCCCCCCTTTTTTGACTTGTTGTATCGAATGTTGATTTTTTATATGTGCTCTTCCGGGCAAAACTACTGATCCATTTTCAGCCGCGCTTTTGTCTGTATATGATCCATTTCCGGGAGACGTAAATTCTGACCTCTTTTGTGATTCCCCGAAGAATATGTATTTTTGACACTCCAAGCAAAAGATACGAATATGAAAAAAGTAGTTTTTCTGCTTCTTTGTTGCCTTTCTGTGTTGCCTTTCTGCCTTTCCGGGAAGGAGAATACTCTTTTGCTTCGTCTGGACCATGTACTGAAAGAGCGTGCCCGTTACGATCATCAGAAAGAACAACGTCTCGATAGCCTCAGATCTCTGTTGGCACATACCTCTTCACCGGACGAAAGTTATCGGTTGCGTGATCTTCTGGCCGGAGAGTACGAACTCTATATTGCCGATTCGGCGATAACCTACCTGGCACAAAATCTGGAGATCGCCCAGGCGCATCCATGGAAAGACCGCGTTACAGAAACCCTTCTGAAGCAGGCCGCTGCTCTTTCTATATCCGGAATGTACAAAGAAGCCTGGGACAAACGCGATCAGGTGAGTCGGGAAGAACTGCCTGAAAAGCTACTACCTTTGTGGTACGACCTGGGGCGACAACTCTATTCGTTCATGCACACCTATTCCTACAGAGACGGGTATGCGGGGGAATACCTGTCTCAGGAGAAGTTATACCGGGATTCCCTACTGATAGTACTGCCTCTCTCTTCCCCTGTTTATCGTCTCTATCAGGCGGAAGAAACCTATGCGGCCGGACAATTGTCTGTGGCCCGGCAACAGCTGCTGGCGCTGATGGATACCCTTCCCGATACTTCCAATATCTACGCGCGCGCCGCCTTTACCCTTGCCTATATCTACCGCGATGAAGGTCATTCCGATCTCTATACAAACTACTTGGCTCTTTCCGCCCTTTCCGATGTCAGGGCCTCTGTCAAAGAGAATGCGGCGTTGCAGTATCTGGCTGTAGCCCTTTACGAAGAAGGAGACATCGACCGGGCCTATCGCTACATCAAGTCTTCTCTGGAAGATGCCATTTTCTGCAACGCGCGTCTGCGCACAGTAGAGATCTCCCGTATGCTGCCGGTGATCGATGCTGCTTATACGCAACAGGTACGACAACAACGCCGGCAACTTGTCTTCTTTCTGGTGTTGGTGTCGTTGCTATCGTTTTTCCTGATCGGGGCACTGTCTGCGATCTGCCGACAGATCCGGCGATTGCGCCATACACAGGAAAAACTCCGGCAAGCCAATCACATCAAGGAGGAATACATCGGACATTTTCTGGATCTTTGTTCTGTGTATATTGAGAAACTGTATCATTTCCGGCGTACGGTGCACCGAAAGATCACGGCCGGACAGACCGATGAACTGCTGCGGATGACGAAAAGCGCCCAACGTTCCGATACAGAGCAGCAGGAACTGTATGCTAATTTCGACCGGGCCTTTCTGCACCTCTATCCCGGTTTTGTCAGGGAATTTAACGAACTTCTCCAGCCCGGGGAGAGGTATATGCTGCGGAGCGACGAACTCCTCAATACCGAGATGCGTATCTATGCCTTTATCCGGTTGGGTATTGATGATACGAACAAGATCGCCGGATTCCTTCATTATTCCGTCAATACCATTTATACCTATCGGAACAAGGTCAGGAATAAAGCCATGGATCGTGAAAAATTTGAAAAACAGGTCATGAAAATCGGTATGGTCTGATCTTGCCGGTTTATATTTCTGTTTCCGGTCTTTTCGCATATCTTTTTAGGAATAAGAGATTTATGCAAACGTTTTCCGATAAAACTTTTATATTTCATTTATACACCCTCTCTGAGTATCGGTTTGCGTGTTATCTTTGTGGAAAAGAATATTAATCACAAAAAGAGCGTGAAGAACATGAAAACACTTTCAGCCAGACTGGCTTGTTTGCTATTTGTCTTTTTTATAGGTACAGTAGCGATGGCAGCCGAGAGCCTGACCTCTCCGAACGGAAATTATCAACTCAATTTTTCAGTGAACGCACAGGGGGAACCTGTGTATGAACTTTTCTATAAAGGAAAACACGTGATCAAACCTTCCCGCCTGGGACTTGATCTGAAAAACGATCCGGGACTGCTCAACGGCTTTACCATTGCCGGTACACAGACCGCTTCTTTCGATGAAACCTGGGAACCGGTATGGGGAGAAGAAAAAGAGATCCGCAATCATTACAATGAACTGGCCGTAACCTTGGATCAGGCCAATCCGGGTCGTCAGGTCGTTATACGTTTCCGCCTGTTCGACGAAGGGCTGGGATTTCGTTACGAGTTCCCGTTGCAGGAAAAACTCAATTATTTTGTTGTCAAAGAAGAGCGTACCGAGTTTGCTATGACAGGCGACCATACCGCTTTCTGGATCGCGGGTGACTACGATACGCAGGAATATGATTATACAGAGTCTAAGCTGACAGAGATCCGTGGACTGATGGATAGTGCTATCACTCCGAATTCTTCACAGACTCCTTTCTCTCCGACAGGAGTGCAGACCTCACTGATGATGAAGAGTGACGACGGTCTTTATATCAACCTGCACGAGGCAGCACTGATCGATTACTCTTGTATGCATCTCAATCTGGACGATGCCAATCTCGTATTTACTTCGTGGCTGACCCCCGATGCTGTGGGCGATAAAGGATACCTGCAAAGCCCTTGTGTTTCTCCCTGGCGTACAGTGATTGCCAGCAACGATGCGCGGGATATCCTGGCATCGCGTATCACACTGAATCTGAACGAGCCTTGTAAGATCGAAGATACTTCCTGGATCAAACCGGTAAAATACATTGGTGTATGGTGGGAAATGATCACCGGCAAGAGCTCCTGGGCCTATACGGACGATGTGCCTTCGGTGAAACTGGGCATTACCGATTATTCCAGAACCAAACCCAACGGTACGCATGCGGCTAACAATGAGAATGTAAAACGTTACATTGATTTCGCTGCTGAGCACGGATTTGATCAGGTACTGGTAGAAGGCTGGAACGAAGGATGGGAAGACTGGTTTGGCAAATCCAAAGATTATGTGTTCGACTTTGTAACTCCCTATCCCGATTTTGATATCGCGGAACTCAATCGCTACGCGGCTTCCAAAGGGGTGAAACTGATGATGCACCACGAGACTTCCGGTTCTATGCGCAATTACGAACGCCACATGGATGCTGCTTATCAGCTGATGGTAGACTATGGCTACAACTCTGTGAAGAGTGGATATGTAGGCGATATCATCCCACGTGGAGAGCATCACTACGGACAGTGGGCCAACAACCATTATATGTATGCGATAGAGAAAGCTGCTGATTATAAGATCATGGTCAATGCGCACGAAGCTGTACGCCCTACCGGTGTATGCCGTACCTGGCCCAACCTGATCGGTAACGAATCGGCCCGTGGTACCGAATACGAAGCATTTGGCGGCAGTAAACCGTTCCACACCACCATCCCGCCTTTCACCCGTCTGATCGGTGGCCCGATGGACTATACACCGGGTATTTTCGATACCAAACTTTCGTTCCTCGAACATCCTGGAAACGGTGTGAATACTACCCTGGTGAAGCAATTGGCTCTCTATGTAACCATGTACAGCCCGTTGCAGATGGCAGCCGATCTGCCCGAAAGCTACGAACGTCACCTGGACGCGTTCCAGTTTATCAAAGATGTAGCTATCGATTGGGACGAAACTCAATACCTGGAAGCAGAACCGGGATACTACCTGACCATTGCCCGTAAGGCCAAAGGAACCGGTAACTGGTTTGTAGGAGGTATTACCAATGAAGATCCGCGCAGCACACGTATTACTCTCGACTTCCTGGATCCGGGCAAGCAGTATGTAGCTACTTTATATGCTGATGGTAAGGATGCCGACTATCGCACCAATCCTTCTTCGTATCAGATCAAAAAAGGGATTGTAACCAGTAAAACACGTATTCCTGTATGGATGGCCAGTAGCGGCGGATTTGCTCTGAGCCTGATCGAAGCTACTCCGCAGGATACAAAACAAATAAAGAAATGGTAATAAATAATATAGGTTCTTTAATCAGGTATTAGTAGTTTTAAAGTAAAGGATACTCCTCACTGACTGAATGTCAGTGGGGAGTTTGATATTCACCGATAAGTGAGTTTCCGGTTAACAGAAGTAGTTCTTTCGGGACAGTTTAGTTTAAAGCAGTATTTTTTGTTTCGGTTATATTTTATTTCCACTGATCAATTTTGTCACGAAGTCTTTCCAGATCACCATATGTATGATATTCGAATGTATTGATTTCCTCCATATATTCTTGCACTGCTTCTTCGGATAGTAAAGTATCTGCCTCATTTCCAAAAATAATTCGACCCCTTCTGATAAACTCGTTTTTGAACTCTTCGGTAAATGCTCCTTCCCAACCGTATTTTATGACGTGAAGTTCAGTCGGGAGATAGTATATGATACCTGTAAAAAGATCCTGATACCTATATCCGCTGATAGGCCAGAGATTCGGATTCAGATCACATGGAACTTCTCCAAAAGGAGTACCTTTTATGGAAAAACCTACATCTGTTTTCTCTGCCAGTTCAAAGGCAGCATCCCACAATCTGTCTTTGACAACGGTATATTCTTCAAAACTGTTGGGATAGGAAGGCCCGTTTATCCATATAGAAGCAACTTTATCTTTATAATTATCGTGAATGTATTTTCCGAAATTTTGTTGTATGGTGTTCGGCTTGTTCTGTATATGTTGTAGAAACGCATGCCTGTAATTCATTATAACCAGGGCCTTTTTATTTCCGTTACTGGCAGGAATCTGCTCAAACTGCTTTATGAAATTGTCGGCCATAATTGAATCGCGAAACAAATCTACTTTTTCTTGGAATTCATGAAATTCTTCATAGGTATGGGTTTCTTTCCAGTTAATAGACATATCACACGGATACATATGGATCTTTTGAGGTCTGTCTAAAGTCTGATTCAGAGCATATATTTTTGTGATCAACCAGGGATAGGAATGTGGAGCCCACAATGCACAGTCTGCTTTGGTTTCTCGCAACAGATTAGTAACTTCTTTGTGTACCTGTGTAGAATCTAATCCTTCCTTCATCAGGAAAGTATCCAGTTGCGGTGTAATAATATCCATTCCTATCTCAGTGTAGACTGTTCCTACATTTTCAATAAAATAAGGATCTTTTATGATATCCAGAAACAGATCATATTGTGTGATTTCTCCATGATTCCTTTCACACAGGATCACGATGTCTTTTTCCTTGAACTGATCTATGACATACTCTTTAGCGGTCAATGGCTGTTCTTTCAGAAAATCCACCAGTGGACGTACTTGTTCATGCTGAGCATATACAGAACAAGATATTAACAAAGAGATCAAAAGACAATTATATGATTTCATGGATTTAAACTTCATAACAGTTTTTTATTTGTATAAGACGATCCATTTATTTTACAAGCTTACACCATTTGGGATCTTTAAAAGTATAGGTAACATAAGCCGGCAAATATAGGATAATTCCGGCAGTTGATTTAACTTTTATAGCGGAAAAAATTTGTAGAGTTATAGATGAGGGGTGTATAAAATGAAAAAAACTATTTTCGGATAGAGGTTAAAAGTATGTGTTGTAAGAGGATAGATTATAAAATCAGTAAAGTTAAATAGAGGAATGTGGAGACAAAATATATTTTTATTATATCTTTAATTCATACTAAGCTATATATGTATGGAATCTTGATTTAAGGAGCGGAACTTTCTTATACGTACATAAGATGTGTTCACTTATTTCTTTGTATGAATACGATGCAGAGCAAACACGACTTTTGTAAAACTTCAATTCATTTCTCGCTTTTCGTTTCTTTTTTGTACTTTTGCATGCGTTTAAGAAAATCACTTCACACAAGAATATACACATGGGAGGATTCTTCGGAACAGTCTCAAAAGAAGACTGTGTCAGAGACTTGTTCTACGGAACAGACTACAACTCACACCTGGGTACCAAACGGGGCGGTATGGCAACCTACGATCCTGAAAAAGGTTTTGTCCGCTCCATTCACAATCTCGAAAGTGCCTATTTTCGCAGCAAGTTTGAAGCTCAGCTTGACAAGTTTACCGGATGTTCGGGAATTGGTGTCATCAGCGATACCGATGCGCAACCTATTGTGATCAATTCGCATCTGGGACGTTTTGCCATCGTCACGGTAGCCAAGATCAACAACATTGCCGAACTGGAGGCAGATCTGCTTGCCAGAAATATGCACTTTGCCGAATTGAGTTCGGGAAAGACCAACCAGACCGAACTGATCGCTCTGCTGCTGATCCAGGGGGAAAATTTTGTAGACGGTATAGAAAATGTATTTAACCATATAAAAGGTTCCTGCTCGATGTTGTTGCTTACCGAAGATGGAGTGATCGCTGCCCGCGACAAGGTAGGGCGTACTCCGATCATTGTCGGAAAGAAAGAGGGCGCGTATGCGGTGACCAGTGAGACAAACAGTTTTCCCAACCTTGATTTTGAGATCGAGTCTTACCTGGGACCTGGTGAGATCATACGACTGAGAGCGGAGGGTATAGAGCAGATGCGCAAACCGGATGAAAGGATGCAGATCTGCTCTTTTCTTTGGGTATACTATGGATTTCCAAACTCTTATTACGAAGGTAGGAATGTAGAAGAAGTACGTTTTACCAGTGGTATGAAGATGGGTAGTCAGGATACTTCTGAAGCAGACTGTGTCTGTGGAATTCCCGATTCGGGTATCGGTCAGGCATTGGGGTATGCCCAGGGCAAAGGTATTCCTTACCACCGCGCTATTACCAAATATACACCTACCTGGCCTCGTAGTTTCACCCCCAGCAATCAGGACCTGCGCCGGTTGGTGGCCAAGATGAAGCTGATCCCCAACCGTGCCATGCTCGAAGGGCAACGCGTGATCTTTTGTGACGATTCTATTGTACGGGGTACTCAGTTGCGCGACAACGTGAAGGTACTTTTCGAATACGGTGCCAAAGAGGTGCACCTGCGTATCGGGTGCCCACCGCTGATTTACGGCTGTCCGTTCATCGGGTTCAGTGCTTCCAAAACAGATATGGAACTGATTACCCGGCAGGTGATCAGAGAACTGGAGGGAGATAAGGACAAAGACCTGGATAAATATGCGACTACAGGTTCGCCCCAGTATGAGAAGATGGTAAGTATCATCGGTGAAAAGCTCGGACTCTCTTCGCTTCGTTTCAACTCGCTGGAAACGTTGGTGGAGGCCATTGGCTTACCAAAATGTAAGGTTTGTACCCATTGCTTTGATGGTTCCAGCTACTTTTAAACAACATTTAGTTAATCATCTCGTATCATATCTGACAAAAATACCTCTGGAATACTTGATATTTCAGGGGTATTTTTCTATTTTTACGAGCAGAAAAATGATGGAAGATGTGCGGATTACCCATCTGGCTATACCGACGCGGTCTGATCTTCAGATTTACAGTAGGTGTAATCGGCAGACTGATATTGTTTTCCTGCTTATATAAACCATAATTAAAAGAAAAACATGAAAAATCTAACCGAACGTTTTCTGAAGTACGTGACTTTTGACACTCAGTCTAACGATGAGTCGGGAGTGACCCCAAGCACACCCGGACAAATGGAATTTGTGAAGTATCTGCGCACCGAGCTGGAAGAGCTGGGACTGGAAGAGATCACATTAGACGACAATGGCTACCTGTTTGCTACCCTTCCGGCAAATTCCGATAAAAGTGTGCCTGTGATCGGATTCATCGCTCATGTGGATACCAGTCCGGATATGAGTGGCAAGAATGTATGTCCCCGTATTGTGAAAAATTACGACGGAGGTGATATCGTACTTTCGGAAAAAGAGAACATCGTACTTTCCCCGAAACAGTTCCCGGAGCTGCTCCATCATACCGGGGAGGACCTGATCGTGACCGATGGCACTACTTTGCTGGGAGCCGATGACAAAGCAGGTATTGCTGAGATACTTTCGGCGGTGGCCTATCTGAAAGAGCATCCGGAGATCAAACACGGAAAGATCCGTATCGGGTTCAATCCGGATGAGGAGATCGGGCTGGGAGCGCATAAATTCGATGTAGAGAAGTTCGGTTGCAGTTGGGCTTATACCATGGACGGTAGTGAAGTAGGGGAGTTGGAATATGAGAATTTCAATGCTGCCGGGGCCAAGATAACCATCAAAGGACGTAACGTACATCCCGGTTATGCCAAAGATAAGATGATCAATTCTCTTCGGGTAGCCAATCGCTTTGTCAGCCTGTTGCCTGAGCAGGAGGTACCGGAAGCTACCGAGGGATACGAAGGATTCTATCACCTGATCGGTATGCAGGGCGATGTGGAACAGACAACGATCTCGTACATTATCCGTGACCACGACAGACGGAAATTTGAAGAACGTAAACAAAAAATAGAGCAGGTTGCCGGGCAGATCAACAGGGAGTTTGGCGAAGGTACGGCCATAGTGAAACTGAAAGACCAGTATTACAATATGCGTGAGAAAATAAAACCGGTGATGCATATTGTTGATTTTGCATTTGATGCCATGAAGGAAGTAGGTGTTCAGCCCATTGTAAAACCCATCCGCGGAGGTACCGACGGCGCACAGCTATCCTTTAAAAAGTTGCCTTGTCCCAATATCTTTGCCGGAGGGCTCAATTTCCATGGGCGGTATGAATTTGTATCCATCCAGAGTATGGAGAAAGCCTGTCAGGTGATCGTGAAGATCGTGGAAAAGGTACACGACAGTAATTCCTGGTTTTGATTCCTGACCTGACTTTACCTGATAAATCATGAAAACAACCCCTTTTATAGAACAACACATCGCGCTGGGCGCGAAGATGCATGAGTTTGCCGGCTACTATATGCCCATCGAATATACAGGTATTCTCGACGAGCATCTGACCGTTTGCAACGATGCGGGAGTTTTTGACGTGTCGCACATGGGCGAATTCTGGGTCAAAGGGCCTCAGGCACTTGCTTTTCTGCAGAAAGTGACTTCGAACAATGTGGCCGCTCTTGTTCCGGGTAAGATCCAATATACCTGCTTTCCCAATGAAGAGAGAGGCATTGTAGACGATCTGTTGGTCTATCACTACGAACCCGAAAAATACCTGTTGGTGGTGAATGCTTCCAATATAGAGAAGGATTGGAATTGGTGTGTGCGACAGAACACCATGGGAGCTATTCTGGAGAATGCCTCGGATCGTATGGCCCAGCTTGCTGTACAAGGTCCCAAAGCTACGGAGTTGTTGCAACAACTGACCGATACTGATCTTTCGCAGATCCCATATTATACTTTTCAAACAGGCACTTTTGCGAATGTTCCTGATGTGATCCTTTCGAACACCGGCTATACCGGTGCCGGCGGGTTTGAACTTTATTTCTATCCCGAAGAGGCTCTTAAGATCTGGAAAGCCTTGTTTGAGGCTGGGGCTGCGTATGGTTTGAAACCCATTGGCTTGGGAGCGCGTGATACCTTGCGCCTGGAGATGGGGTTCTGTCTGTATGGCAACGATCTGGACGATACTACTTCGCCGCTGGAAGCCGGATTGGGCTGGATCACCAAATTTGTCGACGAAAAAGAGTTTGTCGGACGCCAGTTACTGGAGAAACAGAAAGCGGAAGGTCTTACACGCAAATTGGCTGGGTTCGAATTGCTGGATAAAGGTATACCCCGTGCGGGATATACTCTCATATCTCCTGACGGAGAGCTTATAGGGGTAGTTACTTCCGGTACGCTCTCTCCGACGCGTAAGATCGGTATCGGGCTTGGATATATGAAGCCCGAATTTGCTGTTCCGGGTACCGAGATCGCTCTGGATGTAAGAGGACGTCGCCTGCGGGCAGTGGTAGTGAAACCACCTTTCCGTAAGTCATGATCCCTGAAAATATTAGGATATTTTAAATAAACCCTCCCGGAACGGAAAAATCATCTACCGGGAAGGGTTTCTTTTTAGTATGTTTGTAACATGCTGTTAATTTGAAAATTGATCTCTGCTCTTATTCCGGGTACTTCTTCATTTGTGGAAATTCACTTTTTTTCGCCTGATTTAGTTATTAATATATCCATAAAAATAAAGTTTTCTCCAAAAAATATTGTAATTTCTAATTATATTACTATTTTTGCCAATTAAGAAGTAATTTAATAGAATTATTATTAATAATAGGATATTTACGCTGTGAGAGCGCATTTCATTTTATGAAACAAACAGATGTATGGGATATATCTGTCGACTACCTAATATAGTTGTAGTTCTCCGGCTGTCTGTAACGATAGGTCCGGATAGAGTGTTTCTATGACTTGACATCTGGTTGATGACTTAACTTATTATTACACAATTCTCCGGTAGCACTGGCTACCGGAGAATTTTTTGTTTATCTGACCAGACTGCGTATGTTTCCGGTATTTCTTGTACAAAGCTGTCCGCGGGGGAGGATCGGATCAAAATTGACAGCTAAAAGAACGAAATGTCTACATCATGATACGCGGATATGCCTTATATTTGTAGATATCAAAATTTAAAAACGGAAACATATCATGAAAAGCGATCCAAAAGAATGTCTCTATTGCCAGAATAATGAGACTTTACACAATCTGATGATAGAAATTGCTCCGCTGAGTGTCTCACGTGCGTTCCTGTTTAAAGAACAGACCTATCGGGGACGTTGCTTAGTGGCTTACAATGGCCATGCGAATGATCTGAATGAACTTTCTGATGAGGAGCGTAACGCGTTTATGGCGGATGTAGCTCGTGTGACCCGCGCGATGGATAAGGCGTTCCAACCGGAAAAGATCAACTACGGAGCCTATTCGGACAAACTTTCTCACCTGCATTTTCACCTGGCTCCCAAATATGTGGATGGTCCTGATTATGGGGGTACATTCCGCATGAATCCGGGAGAAGTATATCTGACTGATGCGGAATACCAGGAATTGATCGACGCGGTGAAAGCCAATCTCTGAGTAATAAACCGGAAAACAACAAGATAACCGGAACATTTGTGCATACTTTGATAATACTACGGATAGGAAATTACCCGTTTGATAGCCGAAGCGACTTTTATCATACTACCCCCTGGTAAAGCGGGCATTAGCGCAGCAACCGGGGGTAATTTCTTTTCTGTATCCTGCTTATACAGAGATAATATAGAGTGAGAATAGGTAAGCGGACAAAATCTTCATATCACTGATGGAAAAAGCGTGATTTTCTATATCTCAGGTTCTCTGGCGGTATAGTTTGGGAGTACTACCGGGAAAGTCTTTGAGTTTCTTGATGAAATAGCTGGTTGTGAGCTGAAACCCATGCGGAACGTCAGTTCGCTGGTAGATAGATGTGGCGCTTCCTTCAGCATGCGACAAGCCATTCTAAGTTTGATATGGGTTACAAAATCATTGGGTATTATTCCTTCTTGTGTTGGCTTTGATTGTGTGGAAGTATCTGGTAGGTCTTATGTCTATCTCCCGTGTTACTTTTATTTTCTCTGATCGTTGCATAACAAAGACACAAGTATAAAGAACTTATTTTTTCCGGAAGAACGAGCCGTTTGATGTAGCCATTATTCATCGAAGTCAAATTCCATGTCATCCGTAAATTCCGGAGTAGCGAATTCGTCGATATCCCGGCGGTCTTTTTTGGTGGGGCGGCCGGTGCCCCGTGCCCGATCTACAAAACCGCTGATCTTACTGAGCTCAAGCAATTCATACTGATCCGGAGTAGTGACATTTTCCATCATTTCCGGTACGAGTTTGGCACCTACCCGTTTTTCAATGGCCTGTAGCACTTTAAAGGAGTAGGTGATGGGAGGTTTTTTGACCTGTATCACATCGCCCGGTTTTATCATACGGGATGCTTTGACCTGAGCGTTGTTGAGAGTGACCCTTCCTTTCTTACAGGCTTCCGCGGCAACGGTACGCGTTTTAAATATACGTACGGCCCACAGCCATTTGTCTATTCTTGCTTCTGCCATAAATGACTCCTTTCTGAATTGTTTATTTATCCGGAAACCCGTATATAAAAGATTTCTTTATAGTTCATTATTTCTTGTTGTACTGGTTCATGGTCAGCGCCATACCTGCCAGACAGAAACTTTTGATGATCTCTCCGGCTGTTTGCAGCCGTTCGTCCATCGTTTCCCATTCCTCTTCGTCGAAGGGACTAAGTACATAATCTACCTGGAATCCGCGGATGAAATTGTCACCGATACCAAATCGCAACCTTGCATAGTTCTGTGTACCCAATATCTGGGCAATATGTCTCAGACCGTTGTGTCCGGCATCACTTCCTTTGGGCTTCAACCGCAATGTACCAAAAGGAAGAGCGAGGTCATCGACAACGATCAGTACATTCTCCAAAGGAATGTTCTCTTTCTGCATCCAGTACCGGACAGCATTGCCACTCAGATTCATGAAAGTGGAAGGTTTCAGTAGAATAATTTTCCTGCCTTTCAGCGAAAGGTGGGCTGTGAACCCGTAACGTCCGTCGGTAAAAACAATATTGGACGCCTTTGCAAGGGCGTCCAATACCATAAATCCTATGTTGTGGCGGGTCTCATGGTAATCAGGACCAATGTTTCCCAACCCTACAATCAAATATTTCATTCAACTGTTTTTGATGTCTACATCCATTATTTGTTAGCGTTGGCAGCTGCGGCCAGACCTCTTGCGGCACGTGTCAGTTTCACCGCACATACGACAGCGTCTTTGGCGTTCAGCAGTTCCAGACCTTCGTAGCTGAGTTCACCCACCTGGATGGTTTTGCCCAGACCCAGATTAGTTACATTTACTACCAATCTGTCAGGAATAACTTTATAGTCTGCTTTTACTTTCAGTTTACGTGTTTGCAATACCATTTTACCCCCTGCTCTTACCCCTTCGGCAAGACCTTCAAGCTGTACAGGTACTTCGATGACGATAGGCTTGCCTTCGGTGATCTGATAGAAGTCTACGTGCAGAATGTTATCTTTTACCGGATGGAACTGAATGTCTTTCATCACAGCTTTTACACTCTTACCATCGATATCGAGATCCACGATATATACATTCGGAGTATATACTAGGTTGCGCAGACCATCCGCGGTCACGGTAAAGTGTACATTTTCACCTGCTCCGTAAAGTACACAAGGTACCTGTCCGTTTTTACGGAGTTGTTTCAACGATTTTGACTGCTCAGAAGAGCGCTCTGCAATGGTTCTCGCAGTTCCTTTTACTTCAATTGTTTTCATTTTAACTTTTTTGTGTTACTCTAAATTAAGATAATGTTGCTTAATTCACCATCACACGATGTGGTAAGATCACACGATGTTATAAAAAGCGGTGCAAAATTACACTTTCTTTTTGAGTTATCAAACAGCAGAGACAACAATTATCAGAACTCAATATCGATTTTGATCTCACTTCCCAGGTCATTTTCGTTTTTCTCCTGCGATATTTCCTGCGCTTCAGGTATACACTCTTCTTCCTTTGCTCCGGAAATAACTCCCTGGTGGCTCTGAATGTAGTCTACTGCCTGATTGAGTCCAGTCATGAATTTATCAAAATCTTCTTTGTACAGGAATATCTTGTGTTTCTCGAAACTAACCTGTGCATCTTCCCCCTCACCGTATATTATTTTTTTACTTTCGGTGATCGCCAAAAACATTTCATCTTTTCTGTTTTTCTTGACATCCAGATAATAAATATGTTTTCCTGCTTTGATCGCTTTGGAGAAAACGATCTCTTTGTCATGAATATCAGTTGAATTTTTCTTTTTCTGTTCTTCCATATTCCAGATACGTTGTTAGTAACTGGCCCCAAAATTGGATATTTTTTTTAAACTGTCAAAGGAATTCCTCAATAAAATATAAGAGAGTACAAAAAATAGGGTTTGTTTGCATTAACTCATTAAAAATCGCTATTTTTGCAATTCTAATTTAACAGTATATTAAAAGTTATTTATGATCAACAGAGTTCTTATTCGTCTTAAAATCATACAAATTGTGTATGCATACTATCAGAACGGAAGCAAAAACTTAGACTCAGCGGAGAAAGAGTTGTTCTTTAGCCTTTCCAAGGCTTATGACCTCTACAACTACCTGCTTCTATTAATGATAGCGGTGACGGATTACGCAAACAAACGAATTGAAGCCGCCAAAGCAAAACTATCTCCCACCAAAGAAGAATTAGATCCTAATCTGAAATTTGTAAGCAATCGTTTTATCGCTCAACTGGATGTGAATAAACAGTTGACCGGATTCATTAATACTCAGAAAAGAAGCTGGGCCAATGACCAGGATTTTATCAAAGAACTTTATGATAAAATAACAGGATCGGATATTTATAAAGAATATATGGCCTCTTCCGAATCTTCCTACGAAGAGGACCGGGAATTGTGGCGGAAGTTATATAAGAGTATGATCTTTCATAACGAGTCATTGGATGCGGTACTGGAGGATCAGAGCCTGTACTGGAACGATGATAAAGAGATCGTAGATACGTTTGTACTGAAAACGATCAAACGTTTTGAGGAAAAGAACGGTTCCGATCAACCTCTTCTGCCTGAATTCAAAGATGACGAAGATCAGGAGTTCGCTCGCAGACTTTTCCGTCGCACCATACTGAATGCGGATTACTATCGTCACCTGATCGGTGAAAATATCAAGAACTGGGATCTGGATCGTGTGGCATTTATGGATGTGATCATCATGCAATGCGCACTGGCCGAAATACTTAGTTTTCCGAACATTCCTGTGAGCGTGACGTTGAACGAGTATGTAGAGATCGCGAAATTGTACAGTACTTCCAAGAGCGGAGGGTTTATCAACGGAACTCTGGACGGAATTGTACACTTGTTGAAGAAAGAGGGAAAACTCACTAAAAAATAAATTTTCGAAACCCGGAAGTAATAACCTTTTAAAGCATAACATATATGAATGTATTGACTATTTTACTGCAGGCAGCACCCGCGGCCGGTGGAAGCGGAATCCCGTTCTGGATCATGTTGGTGGCGATGTTCGCTATCATGTACTTCTTTATTATCCGTCCTCAGAATAAGAAGCAGAAAGAATTGAACAATTTCCGTAAGACTCTGGAGGTGAATCAGCAAGTGATGACCGCGGGAGGGATTCACGGAAAGATCAAGCAGATCAATGATAACGATGTGGTATTGGAGATCGCCCCGAATGTACAGATAAAAATTGATAAGAACTTTGTATACGGTGCAGGTAACAATACAACTCCTGCTGCCGGTAAGTAAGGAAATGTATAGGATGATATAATGTCCAGGGTTCCGAACATACAGAGAATATACAATAGAATTGTACGTAGAATTAAGAATTTCCTGCTGAGTAGTGACAGCAGGCAGTTCTTAATTTTTTTGTTTTTTTTCCTGGTTGCCAGTGGATTCTGGCTTTTGCAGACCTTGAACGATGATTATGAAACTGAGTTTGCCGTTCCGGTACGATTACGTGGAGTACCAAACAATGTGGTACTGACAACCGAACCTGCCTCTGAAATGATCATCAAGGTGAAAGATAAAGGTACGGTCCTGCTCAATTATCTGATCGGAAAGACATTTTTTCCCATAAACCTGGAGTTTACAGATTATACCGGAACCAATAATGTAAAGATATATACTTCTGACTTTCAGCGTACCATAATGAATCAGCTGAATGCTTCCACACAGTTGCTTTCGGTGAAACCGGATACTCTGGAATATATTTATTCGACAGGTGTAGCCCGTAAGATCCCGGTACGTGTTTCCGGAGGAGTGACAGCTCATCCGCAATATTATATTACGGATACGATCTGTTCTCCCGATTCGGTATTGGTCTATGCACCGGAAGAGTTACTCCAGTCCATTTCGGCAGCCTATACCGAAGATATGGATTTATACAACCTGACAGATTCTGTCTCTAAACAGGTGCGTTTGAAAGAGGTACGGGGAGCGAAGTTTATTCCCGATATTGTGGATGTACGCCTGCCTGTAGATATGTATGCGGAGAAGACTGTGGAGGTTCCTTTACTTGGAGTGAACTTTCCAAGAGATAAGGTGCTCAGGATGTTTCCTTCCAGGGTGCAGATCACGTTCCAGGTAGGATTAAGTAATTATAACAAGGTCTCCGCCTCTGATTTTGTGATCAGTGTTTCCTACGATGAACTCCTGCGTCTGGGTACCGAAAAATATACAGTGAAACTGAGATCTGTGCCCAAAGAGACCAGCCATGTACGTATCTATCCGGAGAAAGTCGATTTCCTGATCGAAGAACTTCCTGGCCATGATTAGAATAGGTATTACCGGTGGTATAGGCAGCGGCAAGAGTGTAGTATGCCGTTTGTTGGAAGTAAGAGGTATTCCGGTATATGATTCGGATACAGCTGCCAAAAAATTGATGCTAACCGATCCGGAAATCCGCAGGGGACTGATTTCGCTGTTAGGAGAGGAGGTCTATAAAGAGGGACAACTCAATAAACCTTTGCTGTCTTCTTTTCTGTTCAGTGATCCGGAACATGCAGCAATGATCAATCATCTGGTTCACCCTGTGGTCCGGACCGATTTTCGTCGTTGGACAGCGGCCCGTCGGAACTGTTTTTTTATAGCTATGGAATCGGCTATCCTTATTGAGTCTGGCTTTGCCACGGAGGTAGATAAGGTGGTGGATGTATACGCGCCTCTTCCGCTTCGTCTGAAACGTGTGATGGAACGCGACGGTTCTACGGAAGAACAGGTTATGCAGCGTATCCATAGTCAGATGGATGATAAACAAAAGCAGAAGATCGCGGATATTATTCTCAGGAATGATGAAGAAAGATCACTCATTGTTCAGGTAGAACATATGCTTCGGGAGTTCTCAGGAATAGGGGAGTACTAATAATTGTTTAAAATCTTTCTTTTTCGTGAGAGTTCAGTTGTAGGTTTCGACTATGAATGTTACATTTGCCGCACAAACTTAGAAATAAAAATTGATATACTTATGTTAAAGACTATCCTGTCGATTTCCGGGAAACCGGGATTATATAAATTGATTTCCCGTGGTAAAAATATGTTGATCGTTGAGTCGGTGACAGACAAAAAACGTTTTCCGGCTTATGGAAGTGAAAAGATCATTTCGCTGGGTGATATTGCTATTTATACACAGGAAGATGAGGTCCCTTTGCGTCAGGTATTGATTGCCATCCGTGATAAAGAAAATGGTGCCGCAATAGAAATGGACATAAAAAAAGCCTCTGCCGATCAGTTGCGTGATTACATGGAAGAGGTTTTGCCGGAATATGATCAGGAGAGGGTATATGTAAGTGATATTAAAAAATTGCTTACGTGGTACAATTTGTTGATTAACAATGGGATCACCGAATTTGAAGAAAAAGAAGAAGTAGCAACGGAAGAATAAGACGGATGTATTCTTCTGTGGGAAAAAAGCAAAGTGCCCTGCCAATGTCGGCAGGGCACTTTGCTTTGTCAGGTGCTGTTACAATCCAGAATTTGTAAGAAATTATTCTGTAACTTTTTTAGAATAATAATTGACTTTTTTTTTGGGAGTTTTAGGCCTTTTGGCTATCTTTGCCAGCATAACACAGGGCATTAAAGAGTTGGTGCTAAAGAGATAGAAATGTTTATAAGTAGATTATGCGTTTTTCTACTATTCCGTACCTGAGATCTGGACAATTTCACTATTCGGGAATAATAGGCAATGTATACTCATACTTTCAATGCGATACAATTATATGGCAAGTGAAGTGTGGGTTGTTGTATATTATTTGAATAGTGGCAGTCTAGGGCCTTAGGTGCGATAATGACAACATTCCCACGCTTTTTTGTGTCAATATAATTAAACGCTGACAAACATGGATAAGCAAATTAGAACTAACGAACATGTTCGGCTTGTGTTGGACCCGAATACAGGTGAACTTTGCATTGATAATATAGAATACTATTCATTGGTATATCTATATGACTCTAAAGGCATGTTACAAGCATATACAGAGTGTGCCACAGAAGAGCCATTTTCCTACTGTTTGTCTGCGCCCGGAATGTATATATTGGTCATAAATAATCCTCAATCCGGCTATGTAGTCAGACAAATTTATTATTGATTTCTATGGATTCCTACCTGCTATACAACTGATCTGATTTTCTTTTTTCCGTATAAGCTGTTTTCAGATAGGGTTTGAAATGATCTCTTTTGAGTTATAGAATGCCTGTGCAGGCACAAATCAACTATTTTTCTAAATGCAGATTAGCTTTTTACCAAAAAACAAAAAGTCTCAAAAGTCTGATTATCCTTACAATTTATAATCTTATCCAAGGACGCACAGGCTTTTGAGACAGTCTTTCCCGATTATTTTATTTATCTCCGGTCTTGTTCTTATTCATTGTGAAACGTTAGTCCATACTCATTTGCTTCTACCTGTATCGGTTTGCTGCGATCTATTTCCTGACTAAGTAGTTTTTTAGACAAATCGTTCAGCAGATAACGTTGTATAGCTCTTTTCACAGGGCGGGCTCCGAATTCCGGGTCATATCCTGCCTGTGAGAGGAAATGGATCGCTTTCTCAGAAAGGTGGAGCTCTACGCCGTTGTTCTGCAACATCTGCCGCACACCTTTGATCTGTAAAAGAACGATTTGTTCGATTTCCTGTTCTGTCAGTGGAAGGAACATGATCGTCTCATCAATACGATTGAGGAATTCGGGGCGGATGGTTTTGCGAAGCATACTCATCACCTCATTCTTGGTTTCTTCAATGATACTCTCTTTGTTGCTTTCGTTGATCTTCTCCATCTGCCCCTGGATATAAGCGCTTCCCAGGTTAGAGGTCATAATGATGATGGTATTCTTGAAGTTTACTAAGCGACCTTTGTTATCTGTCAGTCTGCCGTCATCAAGAACCTGCAACAAAATATTGAATACATCCGGATGAGCTTTTTCTATCTCGTCGAAGAGCACCACTGAATAAGGTTTGCGACGGATAGCCTCGGTCAATTGTCCTCCTTCATCATATCCGACATATCCCGGAGGAGCGCCGACCAGACGAGAAACACTATGCTTTTCCTGATATTCACTCATATCGATCCGGGTCATCATGGATTCATCATCAAAAAGGAACTCTGCCAGTGCTTTGGCCAACTCGGTTTTACCTACGCCCGTTGTACCGAGGAAGATGAAGGAGCCGATCGGACGTTTCGGGTCCTGCAATCCGGCACGGCTGCGACGCACTGCATCAGATACGGCCCGGATTGCTTCGTCCTGCCCGATCACCCGCTTGTGAAGTTCCTCTTCCAGATGCAGCAGTTTTTCTTTTTCGCTTTGCAGCATCTTACTTACAGGAATTCCGGTCCAGCGGGATACTACATCGGCTATATCTTCCGAATCTACCTCTTCTTTGATCATAGCACTATCTCCCTGCATTGCGTACAATTTCTCCTGAGTCTGATCTATCTCTTTCTGGAGTTCCTGCAGCTTACCGTAACGGATCTCTGCTACCCTGCCATAGTCCCCTTCATGCTCTGCCTTGTCGGCTTCGAATTTCAGGTTCTCAATCTCCACCTTGTTCTGCTGGATGATGTCTACCAGATTTTTTTCGTTCTGCCATTTCGCTTTATATGAATTTTCCTGCTCTTTCAGTTCTGCAAGTTCTTTGTTCAGAAACTCTAATTTGGCCTGATCTTTTTCCCTTTTGATAGCTTCCCGTTCAATTTCAAGTTGTTTGATCTTGCGGCTGATCTCATCCAACGCTTGCGGTACAGAATCCACTTCCATACGCAGTTTAGAGGCGGCCTCATCCATCAGGTCAATGGCTTTATCCGGCAGAAAACGCTCTGTAATGTAGCGGTTGCTCAGCTCTACAGCAGCGATAATAGCATCGTCTTTGATCCTTACGTGGTGGTGATTCTCATACCGTTCTTTCAGTCCGCGCAGGATAGAAATTGTGCTCAGAATATCCGGTTCGTTGACCGGTACGATCTGGAAGCGTCGTTCAAGGGCTTTGTCTTTCTCAAAATATTTCTGATATTCATCTAATGTAGTAGCACCGATAGAGCGTAATTCACCCCGGGCCAGTGCCGGTTTAAGGATATTGGCAGCATCCATCGCTCCTTCTCCTTTGCCGGCTCCTACCAATGTATGGATCTCATCAATGAACAGGATGATGTTCCCGTCTGATTTGATCACTTCGTTAATTACCGCTTTGAGACGCTCTTCAAATTCTCCTTTGTATTTGGCACCTGCTACCAGTGCCCCCATATCCAGTGAATATACCTGTTTGTTTTTCAGATTCTCCGGCACATCTCCGCGCAGTATACGGTGGGCAAGGCCCTCTACGATCGCGGTTTTCCCGGTTCCGGGTTCTCCGATCAGGATCGGATTGTTTTTTGTGCGTCGGCTCAGGATCTGCAACACGCGGCGTATTTCATCGTCGCGACCGATCACCGGGTCCAGTTTGCCGCTCCGGGCTGCTTCATTCAGATTAATCGCATACTTTTCCAGGGATTGATAAGTCTCTTCGCTGGATTGTGAAGTGACCTTTTCACCTTTGCGCAGTTCGTTGATGGCAATGCGCAGTTCTTTTCCGGACATCCCCGCGTCTTTCAGTATGGTAGCGGTTGTACTTTTTACAGTAAGCAGAGCCAGTAACAGATGTTCCAGAGAAACGAACTCATCTCCCATCTCTTTGGAGAAATGAGTTGCTTTTTGCAATACCTCATTGGTTTCCCGACTGAGATAGGGTTCGCCTCCTGACACTTTGGGAAGCGAATCAATCTGTCTGTCGAGGATCTGGGAAATCTGTTGAGCATTCATTCCCAGTTTCTGGAAAATAAAGTTGATCACATTTTCTCCTACTTTCATTACTCCGTAGAGCAGATGGGAAGTCTCTATAGCTTGTTGACTGCGACTTTGTGCCAGATTTATGGCCTCCTGTACAGCTTCTTGTGATTTGATTGTAAAATTATTGAAGTTCATATCCGTTTTTTTCTTTGAATCAGTACATTATAACACCTGATAAAATACAAAAGATCTGCCAGTTTACTAAAAATGACAAAAAAACAGCATTTCCGGGAGAAGTAAGACAATAAGACAGTTTATACACCTTGTTCGTATAGTGATAGACAAGCTATTACTGTCAGAAGTATAGTAAGGAATGAGGCTCAGCAGGATGGTTTTTACACGCTGTTGATAGAGACATGGATAAATATTGTATCTTTGTCGTTTCACTTTAAATTATCGTATGCATACACAAATAGAATTTCCGGAGAATGTTTTTCTGATAGATGCCGCTTATCTTAATTTTGTGATATCTGATCTGAAAGGATATTTTGAGAAAGTTTTAGGACGCTCTTTGAAAAAGGTAGATGTTGCGGAACTGATGATCTTGTTTGCACTGGATGCCGGTCTGGAAGAAAACCGGCCTGATCAGCAGGTTCAGGTGATCTGGATATATGATAAGGAAAATGATCAGTTGCAGCATTGTATACCTTCAGGATTACGGGATGAACTGGATGGAGTCGGTTTTTCCGATCAGTTGGGCGAATTCAGGTTTGCTACTGTTTCTCCTGAAGATATGGTAAGCAGGGAAGATCTCTATGAAGATATGTTACGGATCCTGTCAGAAGCAACTTCTGTCAGAAAATTGGTACTTATAGGTTTTGAAGAGGTTTATGAAGAGGAACTGTATTCGAATGCTGCCGGTAAATCCGGTAAACAATTCGTGAATTTTGTGATGAGCGAGAGAAGTGAGAAAGGAAATGTATGTTCGGAAACTCTGGCCTATCCCCTGATGCAGGCATTGGGGATCCGGGGCGAAGAATTATAGGTCATCTGATCCTCATTTTGATACAAAAGCCGGAGGTTAATCCGGCTTTTGTATCAAATAGACTTATAACTGATGGTAAGATAGTTTTTTCTTCTCTTTTTTCATGGAAGAAATAGCCTGTTCTATTTCTTTCTTTATCTTTTCTATATCCATATACATATCCAGATCCAAATCTTTAAGTGACTCCAGTTCTTTAAGGTCTCCGAGACCTTTCAATGATTCAAAGTCAAAATCCCTCTTCATGTCTTTAAGCCCTTCCAGGCTTTTCAATCCTTTTTCCAGCCCTGCCAGTGCTCTATCCTGGTAGTTTTCCCAGTTTTGAGGAAGATTTATATGTGCCATCTGACGTTTGGTGATATTTTGTATATCTTCCAGGGTCAGATCTCCTACAAGTTGTGTGAAGTTTAATTTGGAAGCTCCGTCAGAGATCATAACAAGTTCCTGTATTCTATCCCCTTTCTTTCTGATGTAGAAAGCCGAACTGGAAGTTATCCCTTTCTGCTTCATCAGTAATTCGTATTTGCCTTTTTTGATCAGATCATCAATATCTTTACGCAGGTTCTGTTTAATCTTATTGTCCAGGGTAGAGATCACATATACACCATCCAGCTTTCCGGCCACTTTACCGATATATACGTCATTTGTATAGAGTTTAGGCTGCATCTCTATCATAGCTTTTGAGATAAATACCGAAGATACATTTTGCATATCATTGTATTTATCGAAAATACTGCTTTGGCCTTTCATACCCATAGAAATGAAAAGGCATCCGATACATGTCAGAGCGAGTTTGATTGCTTTCATATGTTTTATTGTCTGATTTCCTGTATGATCTCCTGATTGATATGTCTGATCTCTTTTTTAGTTTCACTCCATTGACTGAGCCCGGAATTGAGCTCATTGGAAACTTCCCTCAAAGTAGCCTGTAGGGCCAGATAAGCCTCCTGAGGATCTGTAAAGGTGTCTTTAGGCAAGGTCTGCCGGAAAGTGGCTAAGTTGTATCCCAGTACGACTAATAATAGCAGGGTGGCCGCAATCCCTCCCGACCAGCGCCACCGTTGACGGGTGCGGTGACGGTGGAAAAAGATCCTTTCTTCTTCTGCTTTTTTATCAATCATCTTCATCAGATTGGTTTCCAGTGCAACAGGACATTCCGGTTCCTGAGCCGTATAGAGTGTCGTGAAGAAAGAACTGTCTGTGGCAAACTCTTCCGGTATCTCTTCAGTCAGGAAATAGTCTTTTAATAACATCTCTTCCTCTTCGGTAGTCACTCCTTCGTAAAAGTCATTCAATAATTTTTTCAACTCCTCGTTATTCATGATAGCTCCTTTCTGTTGAATTGTTCACGAATCTTTTTTCTGGCTCTTGACAAGATCACCCGGATATTTACAGCGGAAAGTCCCGTGATCTTTTCTATCTCTTCGTAGCTGCATTCCCGGATATCCCGTAAAGTAATGATCTGTTGCTGTTGTTCGGGCAGCGTGGCGATCAGTTGCCGGATCATACGCGCCTGTTCTTTTTCTTCGGACCGATCGCTTTGTGGCTGCTCGTGTATCGCCGCCAGTTCCACGCATTGTCTTTGCAGCAGATATTTCCCGGAACGTAGAAGATCAAAACATATATTTCTGACCAGTGTAACACTGAATGCTTCCGGATTGCTGATCATTGTCAGTCCTTCCCGCTTGTTCCACATTTTCAGATAAGCCTCCTGTACTATATCCTGTGCGTCCGCTTCGTTTTCCAACAATCGGTAGGCAATGTAGTATAGTCTTTTGTGGTAGGGTAGAAATTTCCTTTTAAAAATTTCAGCGTCCATTCAGTGTATTGTTGTCTTCATTTTATCTTTTAGACGTAAGGAAGAGAATGTTTGTTACACGAATGTATAAAAAAGAGTGAAAAAAACTTTCCACTCTTTCCTGTATCTGAGAAAAGATATTTATTTCTTTTCTTTCAGTGCTTCTGCGATCAGCGCTTCCAGTTCTTCTGCGAGTTCCGGATTATCTGCGATACACTGTTTGGAGGCATCGCGACCTTGTGCCAGCTTGGTATCATTATAACTATACCAGGAGCCACTTTTCTTGATAATTCCTAAATCCGCTCCCAGGTCCAGGATCTCTCCTGTACGTGAAATACCTTCTCCGAACATGATATCGAATTCTACTTTCCGGAAAGGAGGGGCCACTTTGTTTTTTACCACCTTCACACGGGTCTGGTTACCGATCACCTCTTCTCCTTCTTTCAGCTGTTGGGCGCGGCGGATGTCCAGGCGTACCGATGCGTAGAACTTCAGGGCGTTACCCCCGGTAGTTGTTTCGGGATTTCCGAACATAACACCGATCTTTTCACGCAACTGGTTAATAAATATACAGGTTGTATTGGTTTTATTAACCGCCGCGGTCAGTTTACGCAGAGCTTGTGACATCAGACGTGCCTGCAAACCGACTTTGTTGTCTCCCATGTCTCCTTCGATCTCCGCTTTGGGAGTCAGGGCAGCTACCGAGTCGATCACAATGATATCAATGGCCGAAGAGCGGATCAATTGTTCTGCGATTTCCAGAGCTTGTTCTCCATTATCTGGTTGTGAGATCCAGAGATCATCAATATTTACTCCCAATTTGGCAGCATAAAAACGATCAAAAGCATGTTCGGCATCGATAAAAGCAGCGATACCACCCGCTTTCTGGGCTTCCGCGATGGCATGGATAGCCAACGTGGTTTTCCCGGAAGATTCCGGACCGTATATTTCGATGATCCTGCCACGTGGGTAACCACCTACTCCCAATGCGTTGTTCAGCGCAATGGACCCGGTAGGGATCACTTCTACCTGTTCTACACTATCGTCCCCCATTTTCATGATAGAGCCTTTACCGAAGTTTTTCTCTATCTTATCCATAGCGGCTTGTAAAGCCTTTAATTTTTCGTTCGTATTCAATTTATTTTCTGTTTCAAAATTTAGTTCATTTTTCTTTGCCATAAAAATAGTTGTTTTGCAGTCTTACCATTCTAAAAATGCTCTGCTGTAGAAGAGAAACAGAAGCTTTTATACAATCGAGACTACGGGTTAATTATTTGCGTAGTATGATCTTTTGTTTTTACTTCTTTAGGTGAAATGATCCGTTCTACAATACCTTCTTCGTTGATGATGAAAGTTGTACGAAGTGTACCCATGTAGGTGCGTCCGTATAACTTTTTTTCAGCCCATACTCCGAAATCCTCTACCAGTTTTTTCTCCGTATCAGCGATCAGCGGGAAAGGCAGATCATTCTTTTCTATAAACTTCCGGTGTGATTGCTCATTGTCTACACTAACCCCGACGACCTCATATCCCTGTTTACGTAGTTCGGAATAATTGTCACGCAGGTTGCAGGCTTGTGCCGTACATCCGGAGGTATTGTCCCTGGGATAAAAATACAATACCAGTTTCCGGCCTTTGTAGCTGCTCAGGCGGATCTCTTCTCCATTCTGGTCTTTACCTAGTATATCCGGTGCTTTATCTCCTACCTGTATCATAGTTCGAGATCTTTGTCAAACTCTTCGTGCCAGGGCAATCCCTGTTTGTTGAGCTGATCCATAAACGGATCGGGATCAAACTCTTCCACGTTGTTCACTCCCGGACGTTTCCACAATCCTTTGAAATACATCATGGCACCTATCATGGCCGGTACGCCGGTCGTGTAGCTGACTCCCTGCATTCCTGTTTCCTTATACGCGGCTTCATGACTGCAATTGTTATACACATAATAGGTACGTTCTTTGCCGTCTTTGATCCCGCGGATCCGACATCCGATAGAGGTCTCGCCCGTATAATTCTCACCCAAATCCTGTGGGTTGGGCAACACGGCCTTCAGGAACTGGATCGGTACGATTTTCTGTCCGTTGTAGTCTATTTCATCGATACGGGCCATGCCTATGTTTTGTATGACGCGCAAATGAGTCAGGTATTCTTGTCCGAAAGTCATCCAGAAGCGTGCCCGCTTGATCGTCGGATAGTTTTTTACCAAAGATTCAAGTTCCTCATGGTAGAGAAGATACGACTCCCGGGGTCCAATGTTGGGATAAGTGATCGGTTGATGGATCTCCAGCGAACCTGTTTCTACCCATTTCCCATCTTCATAATAACGCCCTTTCTGGGTGATCTCGCGGATATTGATCTCCGGATTGAAGTTTGTGGCAAACGCTTTATGGTGATCTCCCGCGTTGCAATCTACAATATCCAGGTAGTGTATTTCATCGAAATAGTGTTTGGCAGCATATGCCGTGAATATACCACTCACACCCGGATCAAAACCACAGCCTAAAATGGCGGTCAATCCGGCCTCTTTGAAACGTTCGTGATACGCCCATTGCCAGCTGTATTCGAAATGAGCTTCATCCAGAGGTTCGTAATTGGCTGTATCCAGATAATTTACCCCAGCCTGCAGGCAGGCTTCCATGATAGTCAGATCCTGATACGGCAGTGCTACGTTGATAACGAGTTCCGGTTTAAAATTATTAAAAAGAGCAACGAGCTCTTCTACATGATCCGCATCTACCTGAGCTGTCTGTATCGCAGGATTGCCAATTGCTTCTACGATGGCATCGCACTTCGACCGGGTGCGGCTGGCTATCATAATATCTGTAAAAATATCACTGTTTTGTGCCACTTTGTGTGCAACGACAGTTCCTACACCGCCTGCACCAATAATCAGGACTCTACCCATTTGTAAGTGATGAATTGAGGTTTTAAATTAAAAAAATATACATTTATACCAACAAACAAAGATACTACTTTTTTTTTGAGATTTGAAGTATCATTCCGTATAAATCATTTTTTTAGTCATACCCCCGTCGACCACGATATTTTCTCCATTAATGAAGTCATTTTCCTCTTTGGCCAGGAACAGACACAGATTAGCTATATCCTCCGGCCGGCCTACTCTTCCGGAAGGGTGTTGCAGATGATCCTGAGGGCTAAGCCGGTCGTAATGGTTGTTCTCGATCCATCCCGGACTGATCGAGTTGACCGTAATGTGAAAGGGACTCAGAGACAAGGCCAGAGCGTGTGTAAGGGAATATATCCCTCCTTTGGAAGCGGCATATCCTTCGCTGTTCGGTTCGCTCATCAGGTAACGTGTGGAAGAAATGTTAATAATACGTCCATATGTGTTTCGGGAAGACTGTTTCTGGCGATGCAGAGCAAGGCAACGGGACGTGATGAATACGGGGCGCAGGTTTGTGAAAAGAATGTTGTCAAATTCTTCCACTTCACTCTCGGTAATAGGGGCGAATGTACTCATCCCGGCATTATTGATCAGGATATCTATATCGCCCCAAAGTCTGAAAATGGTTTGCATCCCATCTTCCAATTCATTCTTCTTACGGATATCTATGTGAAAAAAGAGTGTGTGGCTATCTTGTTCCAACTTCCTGCCAGCTGTCTCATCTATATCACAGAAGGCGACTTTATATCCTGCCAGAGCGAATTTTTCTACCAATGCTCGTCCTATGCCATTGGCTCCACCCGTAATAAAGACTTTTCGCATGTTCAAAGTAGTTTTCCTTCAGTGCGTAAGATCTTGCCGTTCTCAAATTCCACAGTTTGTCCCTGATAGAACCAGGTCTCAAAGCGGGAGTCCCTCTTTTGCTGGATCTGTATCGGACTACCCAACGCCAACCTGCACTCTTCTGTGCTCATACCCGGCCTGATCTCTCCCTGGGAGATCAGTGCCCAGTTTTCTTCAGTTATTGAAGGATACTTCTTCCTCAGGTCACCAAATCCGAACAGATCTTCTATGTAATCATTGTTCTTTATAAAAATATCATACTTCAGATCTACTTTTTTATAATATATATTTCCATTCCTGTCTTTTAATTTAAGAATGGCATTGGAGGGCGAATCTGAGACGTTCTCAATATCTTCAATGGTGAGTGGAGTATATTTGAGTAATGTATGTGACTCTTTATTTTCGATGGAGCCAGGAGAAACTTCCAACGAAATCTTAGGATAAAGGGCCAATCCGGTATATTTTGATTTTAGTGCTTCGGAGGCTTTTGCATTGGGGTCATTGAATGTGAACGCATTAGGAAAATAATTAAACTTCTTATCGGCCGTGAAATCAGCAGTATCCATTCCCGAATTGGTCTTGGACAGTGCTACTTCCATGTAATAGGATTCACCTTTATCGTCTTCAAAAATGATTTTCACCAGATAAGCTTTACTGCCTGCTCCTACCTGGGTGACTGTCACTCTGGTGTGGAGTGGTAAAGAGACTTCCCGGTAGCCGGAGTGGCTGTTTGTGTCATCTTTTCGTACTTGGGGTGATTTGGTGTATAAGACCTTACCTGGCAACAGGTCACGGGCTTTGTCCACGTCCGACAGATAGATCAGGCCATTCAGACTATATTTGGGGTTATGGGCACATATATCGCTCAGACGTTGATTCTTGACCTCGTGGTATAATTCCTGTTCTTCACAAACGAAAAGGAATCTTGTATGGTAGTTGGTACTTACATAAGTCTCTTTTTCGACTTCTTCGGTTCCTTTGAATTCCAGTATTTTGTATCTGAACTTATCATTGTCTATATCTCTTCCTGTTTCAGCGGAAGTAAGTAACGGCTTGAAACGATCTTTACTATCAGGAATGAACATGAATCGTATGCCCGGTTCCCATTGACAAACTGTTAATAATGGAAAATTGGTTTCAGTGAAATAGGTTTCTTCATTCTCCGGATTGGACGGAGAAGAAGAGGTTGTGACAACGTAAGGATTCTGACTATAAATAAATAACACATTTAAGAGAGCCAGTAAAAATAGGTTCTTTCTTTTCATCGGGAATGTATTTATTAATTTTTGGAAACTTTACTTCACGTATTGTAAAACAAAAATATAAATTATATGTTGTAATTTTATTATCTTTGCCTTGGATTTTAACTTAAACAATAAAAAAAATGAAGAAAGTCTTTATCCCGGTTTTGCTCATTGGATTTGTTATGAGTATTTCATCGTGTTGGTCAGTGAAAAATATATCAGCTTTATCTTATCTTGAGGGTGATTGGAACATCGTGGAACTGAATGGTGCCGCGTTGGTACCGACCACAGGAGCGGAGGTCCCTAATATTGGTTTTAATACCTCTACAGGGCAGGTATACGGATATTCCGGATGTAACCGGATGAGTGGATCGTTTGACGTAACTGCCAAACCTGGTACCATTGATCTGAGTCGGTTGGTTTCTACCAGAATGGCGTGTCCGGATATGACAACCGAACAGAACGTGCTGAATACGTTAAGTCAGGTGACCGGATATAAAAAGCGTCTGAACAACGATCTGGAGTTGGTGAATGCCTCCGGACGTACCATTGTGGTTCTCAAAAAAAGAGAAATGAACAGTGGACTGAACGAGTTGAATGGAAAATGGCGTATCACCCAGGTGAATGGAACTACTGTCAATTCTTCTATGGGAACCAAACCTTTTCTTGAATTTGATACGGACCAGAAAAAGATCCATGGAAATGCGGGTTGTAATACAATAAACGGGTCTTTTACTTATAATTCAAGTGAACCTCGTTCTATTGCTTTTCCCGCGGCAGCCACTACAATGATGGCATGTCCTGAACTGGAATTGGAATCGAAGATATTGAAAGCTCTGGAAAATGTCCGGATGTATGATAAACTTTCCGAGGGGATCGGATTGTATGATGGACAAGGGAACTTAGTGCTTTTATTGGAAAAATAACATAGGATTAATCAAACAAATACCCCCGGATATTTTTAGCCGGGGGTATTTGTTTATAAGGATATTCATTCGTGGAAGTAACTAGGGTTGTCGGTTCCTGGTTATGATCCATACAATCAGGGGAGCCCCGAAAAGAGCAGTTACCGCGTTGATCGGCAGTGTCCCTTTTGCTCCGGGAAGTTGTGACAGTATATCACAGGCAAGCAGCACGGAAGAACCGCATAATATGGAAGCTGTGAGTACGATCTTATGATCAGAGGTCTGAAAAAAATTGCGTGCCAGATGGGGCATGGTGATCCCGATAAAAGCAATGGGTCCGGTAAAAGCCGTGGAGGTACCTGCAAGTAAAGAAGTACATATGATAAGAAGTATTTGCAGTTGTTTTACGGATATGCCCAGCCCTCCGGCATAGTTCCTTCCTAATAACAACGCGTTCATTCCTTTTTGCAAACTGAATGCGAGAACTATGCCGATGAAAATGACTATTCCCATAGAACTTAACTGATCCCATCCGACTGAGGAAAGGCTTCCGAAAGTCCACGTAATAAACAATTTGAGTGTATCCGGATGACTGATACTCTGTAAAATACTGACCAATGCTCCGGCAAAACTGCCGAACATGATCCCGATGATCAGTAAGGATACCGTATTACGGATTTTTATAGAAGCGAAAAGAATGAATAACATAACCGTAACTGCTCCTGAACTGGCTGCAAAGATCTGTCCCCAGCCTGAAGTCATCCACAAAGGAAGTATTCCTGTTGTCAGCGTTAAGAGAGCTACCCCCAGACTTGCACCTGAAGTAATTCCTAATACATCTGGACCAGCCAGAGGATTCTGAAATAAGGTTTGCATCAGCACTCCGGAAACGGAGAGTGCTGCTCCCGCCAATATGGCAGTCAGAGCTTTGGGTAAACGATAATTCAAAATAATTTCCTTATAAATGGGGTTGGGATGACTTCCTGTAAGCACTTTCCATACATCTTCCACAGGAAGTATGACACTTCCGAACAGCAGATCCAACAGAAATAACAGGAAGGTAAGTAAGAGAAGGAAAAGAAGTTTCTTTTTCATCCGGTTGATTTTTGAGTCGGTTACCCCTTTAATCGGTAGTTAATTGTTTGGTGAAAGTGAGTTCATATGCCGGGAGTGCTTCCGGATGAAGTATTTTTATCATATCACATAAAAGAAGATCAGGACGCGCGATTCCGGTTTCCCAATAGTCATTTCCCCCTTTTGAGGTAACTCTGTTGTTGTAACTGAATACATTCTTATTCTGGAATGCTTTGAACAGAGTATATTTTGAATTTAAACTTGCTAATTCTTTCAGTGAATGAGCCTGCACGCCTATCCATATGTCTGCGTCACTGAAATGGATCAATGCTTCTTCAATGGTGTTGGGAATACTTCCCTCATGTGTGGAGTCATTATCATAATAGTAGCATCCTTTCGCTTCACGGAACAGTTGAGCACTATAACTTCTGCCTGCCGGCATAGACCATGTTCCTCTGTAGTCCTGCCCTGATAAGATGGTAGGGCAAGTTTCGACATCTATCATGTTATTTTTCACCTCCATATATCTTTTTTCTATATCTGAGAAAATGCTGTCAGATAAAGCAGACTTATCAAAAAAAGCACCGATAAATTTGATCCATTCCGCCCGCCCCAACAGATCCGCTTCCTGCCATTCAATATTATATACTACCGGTATGCCTATTTGTTTCATCCGTCTACTGTTCTCATCTATTCCTTCGTATGCTGAAGTCATGACAATATCCGGATTCAACAGGATGATTTGTTCTATATCCAGATTATATGAATCTCCAACATCCTTAGTAAAGCCTTTGTCGATATTTGTCAATACGTTTCTGTTATATATATAATCGGAGTTGCATATCCCTGTAATTTTTTCAGTCTCCTTCAATAAATCCAGAAATCCAAGATAAGTAGAGGAATTTGCTATCATACTTTCTATAGGTATCCGGATGCGTATTCCATCCTGCGGCACTTCCTGGCTCTCTCCTTTGACCAGATAATACGTTTTATATATTTCTCCTTTTTTCCAGGGATTATATACGGTTACCTGGGTATATGATGGATGATAGACTATAGAAAATCCGTTGGCATATTTAACTTCCTCTAAGATTCCTTCGCCGGAAATTGAACTTTTCTGACCTGCAGAATTGTTTTTGCAGGATACAAAACAAATAAGACTTATTACTATAAGTAGAGTTGATCGGGAATAATGTAAAAACATAGGCATTGTATTTTCTATGCAAAAATACATTTTAATTTCATCAATAAACGATTTACTTCTTTTTGTATGTAGAATTACAGGTGAAATATACCATTTTCAGAAGAGAGAATATGAGTGGCAAGTAATCATCCAGGTTGTATGGAACTAAGGTAAGATCGGGAGATCATCTGCTGATACATCATTTTTCAAAAGTATTGATCGGAAATATAGTGTATGGATAATTAGGAATGTATCTGGATTTTCTGAAAGAGTTATTTTATTACTATACAAGATTGAATTTATGGATACCTTTTTTCTTTTCTGATTGGATGGATAGCTGAGGATTTAAATTGCTACATATAAAATCATATCTACGAGTTTTTGATTCTATACATCTTTTTTATACAAATTTATACAAAAAAAAGAATAAGCTGAATATTTCAGGAAATATTGATATCTTAAATGATTTGTAATGTGTTAATTATCAATATTTAATCTTGTGTTTATTGTGAAATATTATGTGATAGATTTTGTCAGGTTACTATCGGTGTCCGTAAAACGCAAAACCCTATTTAATGATATTTAATAGATTAGGTCAAATTTATTCTGTTTTATATTTATATATTTGTCACTCCTTTGCACTTGATCTCATAATGAGTCTGAGCTCTGGGCATGTAAAGATCACATTTATAATAAGCAAACTCTATGACATTGTTACTATGTATCATTGGGACTGTAGTGTTAGGACTACTGTCTATAATAGGATGGCTGTTGTATGATTTTAGGAAATATAAAAAACAAAACAGTTCTTCGTATCGGTATTAAATTTATTTACTGCTGGTTATTGAGTATTTAAACGATTTTTGGAAACTATATTATAGTTGGGCGAATGTTCTTCTATCACACAAAATAAAGCACTGGAGGTATAAAAGTATATCATCAGACTGTCTGGTTTTTCTTATAGGACAGCAGTGATTTGTATGCTTTTTATCTGATTAAATATTATTTATCGAGAGGGGATTGATTCTTTTTTTATCAATCCACATATTCCAGACTTTATTGAAGCATGATAAGACGTCCTGACTCTATTTTTGTTAAGGTTTGGAATCTATGTACAGAATATTCTCTTTGGTTGTTTCTCTTTTCTTATTTACATCCTATCTATCGGCTCAGAAGATGTCGGACGAACAGGTTGTTCAGTATATTATTCGTGCCCGTGAAAGTGGTAAAACCGAAATGCAGATGACCTATGAACTTGCGAGGCGAGGAGTAACCAGTTCACAGATTGATCGGATTAAAAATCGGCTGGAATCTAATCAGGGCACTCCCAAACAGGTTTACGGACAAAGTCGGAACCGTGCGGAAGCCCGGGTTACGGCTGGTACGTTGGATGAGATCGGTGTTGAAATAGCAGACCCTACTACCGCAGGAAGTGCTGCCCGGGCAGCAAAAATGGTTTATGGAAGGAACATCTTTTCTTCACGCAACCTTTCCTTCGAACCTGATGTGAATATTGCTACTCCACTGAACTATGTGCTTGGGCCTGGCGATGAAGTGATTATTGATATATGGGGTGTCTCCCAAAAAAGCATACGTGAAGTCATATCACCGGAAGGTAATATTATGGTAGATCAGCTCGGACCGGTCTACCTGAATGGGATGACTATTGCAGAAGCTAATGAGTATGTAAAGAATGTATTCAGCAAAACACATGCTGGTATTGCAGAGCAGGAATCTGAGATCAAGCTGTCTCTGGGAGATTCACGTTCTATACAGGTGAATGTAATGGGAGAGGTTGCCGTTCCCGGCACCTATACATTATCTGCTTTCTCGTCTGTTTTTCATGCTTTGTATTATGCCGGAGGAGTGAGCCAGATCGGAAGTTTACGAAATGTACAGGTAATGAGAGGTTCCCGCAAGATCGCGGATCTGGATGTCTATGAATATATTATAGCAGGTAAAACGAGTGATGATATTCGCCTGATGGAGGGAGATATTATATGGGTTCCTCCTTACGAATGTCTGGTCGATATTTCCGGTAAGGTAAAAAACCTATGTTCTATGAGATGAAAAAAGAGGAGACTTTGAGTGATCTGATAAAATATGCCGGTGGTTTCGCGGGAGATTCTTATACGGATAATATCAGGCTGTTTCGGAAATTTGGACGTGAGAAGCAGATATATACTATTGAAAAACAAGATTTTGACTTGTTTCGTGTGTTCGATGGAGATGCTTTTACAGTGGGGGCTATCTTAAATCGTTTTGAGAATAAAGCAGAGATCAGAGGTGCTGTTTACCGAAAAGGACTGTATCAGATAAATGAAGAGACCCGCACCATAAAGGATCTGATCGAGCAAGCCGATGGATTGCAGGGAGATGTTTTTATGAATCGTGCGCATCTGTTCAGGGAGAAGGAAGATCTTTCTATCGAATTGATCTCTGTAGACCTGAATAAGGTCATGGCGGGTGAGTCTGATAATCTGGCTTTGGCTAATAACGATGTGTTGCGTATCTACAGTATCCATGAGATCCAGGAAGACGGAGTTGTTTCTATATATGGTCAGATTGCCCGTCCCGGGAATTATTCCTTTACGGAAAATACGACTATAGAAGATATTATCGTGAAGGCCGGTGGACTTTTGGAAGCTGCCAGTTATGCGAAGATTGATGTGGCCCGGCGTATAAAAGATCCCAGAAGCATGGATGCTCCCAGTGAGCTGACGATCATGTATTCCCTGGAACTGGAAGATGGTGAATTACGGGGAGACTATAATCAGTTTTACTTAGAGCCTTTTGATATGATATATGTAAGGCGTAGTCCTCAATATTATAAACAGTCAAATGTCGCTATACGTGGCGAAGTGGTTTTTGATGGTACTTACGCGCTTATTAAAAAAAATGAACGGTTGAGTGATCTGGTATTTCGGGCTGGTGGCCTCACCCGGGACGCGTATGTCAGAGGAGCCAGACTGATGCGTTACATGAATGAGGAAGAGAGAAAACAAAAGAGAGATGCTATCCGTCTGACAGACCGGGGAGCAGGAAAAGATTCCATTTCTTTTGCAGATCTGGACCGGGGAGAATGTTATATGGTGGGGATCGATCTGGAGAAAGTCTTAGAGAATCCGGGCTCTGAATATGATATGGTATTGCGGCAGGGAGATGTTCTGACGATTCCTGAATATATAAATACAGTAAAGGTAAATGGTGCTGTAATGTATCCCAACACTGTTTTGTATGAAAAAGGTGCAAATCTGCGCCATTATGTAGATCAGGCAGGTGGATATGGCCATCTGGCCAAGAAGAAGAAAGCATATGTGATCTATCTGAATGGGAATGTATCTAAATTCAAATGGAGTTCTCATAAAACCATAGAGCCTGGTTGTGAGATCATTATTCCGAGTAAAGAGCCTAAAAGAAGAATGGATACTCTTGAATTCCTGCGTATGACAAGTTCTCTCACTACTCTCACTGCTCTGATGGCAACTACGGTGAGGCTTTCTCAGGATGCAAAAAAGTAACAGAATGAATACTGAAAATTCATCGGAGATGGAATCCCCCAACTGGTATATACTTCTTACAAAGCCTTATCGGGAGATTCCTGTAAATAAACGGTTAAATGAACTGGGGATAGATTGTTTTCTTCCGTTGGTCGATGTCAGGATATGTTGGGAAAAGAAGATCAAACATACAAAGAAGGTTGTCATACCGCGAGTTATTTTCATACGTACCCTACCGGGTCGATTGCGCGAATTGTCAGAACAGCTGAATCTATGTATGATGTCTTCACCGGAAAAAGTTTGTTGTTCTGTGTGGGAGGTAGATAATCTGAAATTCTTTTTCTCAGAACTGGTTCCTTTGGTACAATGCAGTTTTGAGTTTTGTTTAGACGAACCTAATGGAGAGATCGTAACTCTTGCTGATGGAAAGATGAAAGGTCTCAAAGGTTATATCTCTGCAGACCAGCCCGGTGTCATTTGTGTTCCTTGCTGTGGATTAGGTACTTTTGTAGTAAAATATTAAATATAGAAGCTATTTCTGTCTGGGAGTGTTCTATGCAACTCTTATCTGTTTTTTATGGCGGTTTGGATTTTGTTCCTTTTATTAAGTTTCGCCGATTGCTGTATGAACTACATAGAATGTACAGTATCTCGGTAAAAATCCCAACCGCCACTTCATCTGCCATAATTTATAAGTAGAATAAGCCAGAAATGAACCTCAGGTTTATAATAAAGTATAAATAATGACATTTTTTTGTTTTCTGCCGTTCTGACAGTAAACCTGACACTTCATTTCCCGTTTTACATTTGGCATAAGGTTTGTTTTTTTAGGTTTGTCTTCTTTTCGGAAAACCTGAACATATAACATGTTTGAAGATCTAAGAAGATAGGAAAAGAAAGAACGGACTTTTATTGTTGAATATATAATTTGAAATAAAAATAAAAATCATGGGAAAAATAATCGGAATTGACTTAGGTACCACAAACTCATGTGTTGCCGTGTTTGAAGGAAACGAACCTGTTGTTATTGCGAACAGTGAAGGAAAACGTACCACTCCTTCGGTAGTTGCTTTTGTAGATGGTGGAGAACGTAAAGTCGGTGATCCGGCTAAACGCCAGGCTATCACCAATCCGAAGCGTACCATCTTTTCTATCAAACGTTTTATGGGGGAAACCTGGGATCAGGTGCAGGAAGAAGTAAAGCGTGTGCCTTATAAAGTGGTAAAAGGCGACAACAATACTCCCCGTGTAGATATTGACGGACGTTTGTATACTCCTCAGGAAATTTCAGCTATGATCCTTCAGAAAATGAAGAAGACTGCCGAAGATTACCTGGGTCAGGAAGTAACAGACGCTGTGATCACCGTGCCTGCCTACTTCTCGGATTCACAACGTCAGGCAACGAAAGAAGCCGGTCAGATTGCCGGACTGAATGTACAGCGTATTGTAAATGAGCCTACAGCCGCGGCTCTTGCCTATGGGCTTGATAAGTCTCATAAAGAGATGAAGATCGCAGTCTTTGACTTAGGTGGTGGTACATTTGATATTTCTATCCTTGAATTTGGTGGTGGGGTATTTGAGGTGCTTTCTACCAATGGAGATACTCATCTGGGAGGAGATGATTTTGACCAGGTGATCATCGACTGGCTGGTACAGGAGTTCAAAAACGATGAAGGCGCGGATCTTACCAAAGACCCTATGTCTCTGCAACGTCTGAAAGAGGCGGCTGAAAAAGCGAAGATCGAACTTTCTTCTTCTACTACTACAGAGATCAATCTGCCTTACATCATGCCGGTAGACGGTGTGCCTAAACACCTGGTGAAGACCCTGACCCGTGCGAAATTCGAATCTTTGGCTCATAATCTGATCCAGGCCTGTCTGGAGCCTTGTAAGAAAGCGATGAGTGATGCCGGACTGTCTAATTCGGATATAGATGAAGTATTGCTCGTAGGAGGATCAACCCGTATTCCTGCTGTGCAGAAGCTGGTAGAAGACTATTTCGGCAAGGCACCTTCAAAAGGTGTGAATCCGGATGAAGTGGTAGCGATCGGAGCGGCGGTACAGGGGGCTGTACTCACAGATGAGATCAAGGGTGTAGTGTTGTTGGATGTGACTCCGCTTTCTATGGGTATTGAAACTCTGGGAGGAGTCATGACTAAATTGATAGATGCCAACACGACCATTCCTGCCAAGAAGAGTGAAACCTTCTCAACGGCAGCTGATAACCAGACGGAAGTAACCATTCATGTACTCCAGGGTGAACGTCCTATGGCTTCACAGAACAAATCCATCGGTCAGTTCAACCTGACAGGAATTGCTCCCGCGCGTCGTGGTGTACCTCAGATCGAAGTAACTTTCGACATTGATGCCAATGGTATTCTGAAAGTTTCCGCAAAAGATAAGGCCACCGGTAAAGAGCAGGCTATCCGCATCGAGGCTTCTTCCGGATTGAGCAAAGAAGAGATCGATCGTATGAAAGCCGAAGCGGAAGCCAATGCCGAAAATGACCGTAAGGAACGTGAGAAGATCGATAAGTTGAATCAGGCAGATAGTATGATCTTCCAGACCGAAAAGCAACTGGAAGAACTGGGAGACAAATTACCGGCTGATAAGAAAGCACCGATTGAAGGAGCTTTGCAGAAACTCAAAGATGCACATGCTTCTCAGGATGTTGCCGCTATCGATAGTTCTATGGCAGAGTTGAACACAGCCTTCCAGGCAGCAAGTGCAGAGATGTACGCGCAGAGCGGAGGGGCTCAGCCAGGACCCGATATGAATGCGGGCCAGGCAAGTGGTGCACAGGATCAGGCAGAGGATGTACAGGATGCGGATTTTGAAGAAGTGAAGTAATAAACAATGTACGGTCTCATTGGCCGTATGATATATACTAAAAGCCGTTCGGGAATAAATGCTCTGAACGGCTTTTTATGTATCATTTATTCCGTAATTTCAATCGGGACATTTTTGTCTGAACTCTTTATAACATGGATTTTCACAGTCTCTTTGTTTTTTATTGCTATATTTGTATGATCAAAACAGCTATAAAATGATTCAGATAAAAGGTTCGGATCTGCAGGCAGTAGCTTTAAAAGGAATGGACGAATTTATCCAGGTATTCACCGACGCATACAAAAAGGTAGTAGGTGAGGATTTCAGCGCGGGAAATATGCATCTGCTCACCGGTGAACAGCATACCTTGCTTGCCTATCATATATTCCGGGAAGAAGTCATGGAAGGTGGTTTCTGTCAGTTGATACAGAATGGATACGGAGCGTATATTTTCGATAATCCTTTTGCTAAGGCCATGCGTCTGTGGGGAGCTACTGAATTCTCCAAATTGCTGTATAAAGCTAAAAAAATATATGACGATCACCGGGAAGATCTGGAACGGGAGCGGACGGATGAAGAATTTATGGCGATGTATGAAGCCTATGAAGTTTTTGATGATCTGGAAGAAGAATATCTGGAAAAGGAGGAGGAGATTACAGCTGTGTTAGCTGAATACGTAGACAATCAGTTGACACTTTTTGCGGAAATAATATAAATCTTTGAGTTTTGAAATAAAATTTAAGTCTTTGATGCAGTATTTTATCTATCTGTTCATTTACTATTTGTGATTTAGAATTTATATATTTGCAAACTCAAAAAACTATAGTATGAAACAGATGAAAATGTGGATAGCAGCCTTTATTTTAATAATAGGGCTTTCTCTTACTTCTTGCGTGAATTCAGACAGTAATTCCTGGGATGTTAGTACATATGTGACAACTAACAGTATGTATCCATATGATGCTACTTTATTAGGTGATAACGGATTAAAATATATTCCCACTAATCCATCTGCATTGCGTTGGGAGAATTCGGATGAATATGCTAAAAGAGCAATTGTATATATGAAATATGTGGAAGGGGAAGATGGAGCGCCTAACAAAGCAAGTTATGATGTTGAAATTGTTGGTGCTAGCGGAATTACAGTGAAGAGTTTAAATCAGCGTCCTGATACATTGGAAAATTCATATCCGGTGACTGATTTGGGTTTTTGGGCTATCAATGGTTATATAACAGTTTCATCTACTCTTTATATTGTTTCTAATAGTCTGGATCTGGAACTTTTTCTGGATTATGAAACGATAGAGGAAGAGGGTATTAAAGACAATATTGTTCCTATGAAATATCAGTTTACTAAGGGTGGTTCTGAATATGGGGGAACTCCAAATGCTGCTCCTGTAGTTAGCTGGACAGTACCAAGTGCAAATAAACTGTATGAATATGGAGTGAATGTGTCAGATTCAGTTGTTTTTAAAATAAGTGCAAAGAATGGTAGTTCTTCCGAACTGACAAAAACTTATAAGTATAAATATTAATTTAGCTTTTTGGATTACAAAGAGATATTTAAAATAGCATTTCTACTGATTTCCTCTCCGGCTCGTGCCTGGGAGGAAATTCGTATAGAAGAGGATAGGCAAAAGGTAGTTACTTCTTTTGTTTATCCTATGATTGGTTTATGTGCCCTTTCCGTATTTATCGGTTCTATCTGGACCAATGGATGGGGAGGACCCCAAAGTTTTCAGTTTGCTATGGCTCAGTGTGCGGCCATAGCTGTGGCACTTTTCGGCGGATATTATCTGGCCGCGTTTGCCATCAATCAACTGTGTGTGACCATGCTGGGTATGCCGGACGACCTGCCGCTTGCCAGGCAGTTTACCGGGTATGCCATGGTAGTCACCTTCCTGCTCCATCTGGTCATGGGACTTCTGCCGGAGTTCGCGGTGATCGGTTGGTTGCTTCACCTCTATATACTCTATATTGTGTGGGTCGGAGCACCGGTGTTGATGCAGGTCTCTGAAGCCGATCGGTTGAGGTTTACCATTCCGGTTTCTGTGCTTTTAGTCATTTGTCCGGCATTTATCCATCTGGTATTTAACCAGCTGAATACGTTGCTGACCTAAAAAACGAATAAAGATGAAACAGCCTCCTGTTACTATAAAGAATAAACGTGCCACTTTTGATTATGAGTTGATCGATACCTATACCGCAGGTATTGTACTCACCGGCACGGAGATCAAATCTATCCGTCTGGGAAAAGCCAGTCTGGTAGATACATACTGCTATTTTGTGAAAGGAGAGCTGTGGGTCAGGAACATGCATATAGCCGAATACTTCTACGGCTCCTACAACAACCATACCGCTCGCCGGGAGCGGAAACTCCTGCTCAACAAAAAGGAACTGAAGAAGCTGGAGCGCGCTACCAAAGAGACCGGATTCACTATGATCCCTGTGCGTATGTTTATCAATGAAAAAGGCCTTGCCAAAGTTGTGGTAGCACTTGCCCGGGGAAAGAAACAGTACGACAAGCGTGAATCACTCCGGGAGAAAGACGATCGTCGCGCTATGGATCGTATGTTCAAGCACTGATCATGAGTCGTTTCTCTCAACGCCTTTGGAAGTCTGTACGGGAAGCTTTGCCTAAGTCGGGAAAGACTTGCCTGTGGTTGCTGGGAATCATTCTTCCCATCTCACTGGGGGTGCGTCTGCTTGACTATTACGGAGCGATTGATTTTCTGGCTGCCTTTCTGCATCCGGTATTCGGGCTGATCGGCCTGCCGGGGGCATTGGCCATTGTTTTTATCACCAGTATTTTTCTTCCTTTATACGCCTCTATCGCGGTGATGGCTTCTCTGACCATGACCATGCGCGAAGCTACCATCCTCACCCTGATGTGTCTGATAGCCCATAATCTGCCTGTAGAGTGTGCCGTCACCCGTAAGACCGGATCTTCTTTCCTGGGGATGGTCGCGTTAAGGATAGGTATGGCATTTGTCGTAGCCCTGTTCCTGAATAGGTTGCTACCTGCCGATGACAGGCCTTTTCTACTGGCTATCCAGCCAGAGAGCTATACCACACTGGCAGAAGTTCTCCAGGCCTGGGTCTACTCTTCTCTGGCAATCGTTCTGACTATTGTCGTGATCGTTACCTTGTTGATGATCCTGCAACGGATCCTGACGGAGTTTGATCTGATCGATGCTCTGCCACGTCCTCTGCGGCCTCTGATGCGCTTTTTCGGATTGCCCGACAACAGTCCTTTTCTGTGGATCGTAGGTAATGTGGTGGGGCTGGCATACGGAGGCGCCGTCATGGCCGATATGGTAGAAGAGGGGAGGCTCTCTTTGCGGGATTCCAATACCGTCAATTACCATTTATCTATTTCCCACTCCCTGCTCGAAGACACCTTGTTGTTCGTCGCGTTGGGGATCAATTTCTGGATGATCGTAGGCACCCGTCTTCTGTTTGCGACAGGAGTCGTATGGGCGCGCCGTTTTATTACATATCTTGGCAGAATTTACAATGAAAAAAGACATTCGACATTTAGTACCTGAGCGTATCCTGATCTTAGATGGGGCGATGGGAACCATGATACAGCAGTACAACCTGCGTGAGGGAGACTTCCGTGGAGAACGTTTCCGGGACATTCCCGGTCAGATGAAAGGCAATAATGATCTGTTGTGCCTTACCCGTCCCGATGTGATACAGGATATCCATCGCAAGTATCTGGAAGCGGGAACAGATATCATAGAGACCAATACCTTCAACGCCACCGCTGTCTCCATGGCAGACTACCATGTGGTAGAATATGTACGTGAGATGAATCTGGCCGCGGCCAGACTGGCCCGTGAGATAGCCGACGCATATACAGCACGCACTCCGGAGAAACCACGTTTCGTAGCCGGTTCGGTAGGACCTACCAACAAGACTTGTTCCATGTCGCCCGATGTAAATAATCCCGCTTACCGGGCAGTTACTTTCGACGAGATGGCTGATTCTTATCAGGAACAGATGGAGGCTTTGCTGGAGGGGGGAGTAGATGCGTTGCTGATCGAGACCATATTTGATACGCTCAATGCCAAAGCTGCTCTTTATGCCGCCAGACGCGCCATGCGGGTTACGGAAAGAGACGTACCTATCATGCTCTCTGTCACGTTGTCCGATATCGGAGGACGTACGTTGTCCGGACAGACCCTCGATGCCTTTCTGGCCTCCGTGCAGCACGCGGATATTTTTTCCATCGGGCTCAACTGTTCGTTTGGTGCCCGTCAGATGAAACCTTTCTTAAAGCAACTGGCTTCGCGCGCCCCTTATTACATCAGTGTATATCCCAATGCCGGATTGCCCAACAGCTTAGGCGGGTACGATCAGACTCCGGCGGAGATGGCCCTGGAAGTGCGTGAATACATACAGGAAGGATTGGTCAACATTATCGGTGGATGCTGTGGTACTACCGATGCCTATATTGCCGGGTATGCCGGCCTGGTAGCGGGAGCCGCTCCTCATATCCCTGCTGCGAAGCCGGATCATCTCTGGCTTTCCGGACTGGAGTTACTGGAAGTGAAGCCGGAGATCAATTTTGTGAATATCGGTGAGCGATGCAACGTGGCCGGTTCGCGTAAGTTCCTGCGACTGATCAACGAAAAGAAATACGATGAGGCTCTTTCCATTGCCCGTCAGCAGGTAGAAGCTGGCGCGCTCATTATCGATGTGAACATGGACGACGGGTTACTGGATGCCGGTGAAGAGATGACTACGTTCCTCCATCTGATCTCTTCGGAGCCGGAGATTGCCCGTATGCCCGTGATGATCGACTCTTCCAAATGGGAGGTGATCCTGGCAGGGCTGAAGTGTCTGCAGGGAAAAAGCGTGGTCAATTCCATTTCTCTGAAAGAGGGAGAAGAGAAATTCTTAGCCTCTGCCGCTCAGATCAGGGATTTCGGAGCTGCGGTAGTGGTGATGGCCTTTGATGAGACAGGGCAGGCAGATACGTACGAGCGTAAGATAGAGATCTGTGAGCGTGCCTATCGGTTGCTGGTCGATAAAGTCGGTTTCCAGCCGACCGATATTATTTTCGATCCCAATGTACTGGCGGTGGCTACAGGCATCGAAGAACACAACAATTATGCCGTTGATTTTATCCGGGCTACCGGTTGGATCAGGAAGCACTTGCCGGGTGCCCATATCAGCGGTGGAGTAAGCAATCTTTCTTTCTCCTTCCGGGGCAATACTTACATCCGTGAAGCCATGCATGCCGTATTTCTCTATCATACCATCCGTGAGGGGATGGATATGGGGATTGTGAATCCGGCTACTTCGGTATTATATACCGATATTCCTGCCGATGTATTGGAAAAGATCGAAGATGTTGTATTAAACCGCCGGCCGGATGCGGCCGAACGTTTGATCGGGTTGGCCGAGACACTCCGGGATGCCGCTTCTCCTTCCTCAAAAACGGTTCGTCAGGATGCCTGGCGCGAAGGAACGTTAGAAGAACGGTTGAAATACGCATTGGTCAGGGGGATCGGCGATTTCTTAGATGAGGATCTGGCCGAGGCTTTGCCTCAATATGCCAGGGCGGTAGATATCATCGAAGGACCGTTGATGAATGGAATGAACTATGTGGGTGAGTTGTTCGGGGCCGGTAAGATGTTCCTTCCCCAGGTGGTGAAGACAGCCCGTACCATGAAGAAAGCGGTATCTATTCTGCAACCTGTTATCGAATCTGAGAAGCAGGAAGGCAGTACTTCTGCCGGAAAGGTCTTGCTGGCTACAGTGAAAGGTGATATACACGATATAGGTAAGAACATCGTTGGGGTAGTAATGGCCTGCAACGGTTACGAAATCGTAGATCTGGGGGTGATGGTACCTGCGGAAACCATTGTACAGCGCGCGCTGGAAGAAAAAGTGGATATGATCGGGCTGAGTGGTCTGATCACTCCTTCGCTGGAGGAGATGGTACATGTAGCCGCGGAACTGCAAAGAGTGGGTGCGGATATACCTTTACTGATCGGGGGGGCTACTACCTCCAAAGTACATACGGCTCTGAAGATCGCTCCGGTCTACCAGGCACCGGTGATCCATCTCAAAGATGCCTCCCTGAATGCCGGTGTAGCCGCTCGCCTGATGAATCCGGAGAGCCGCAGGGAATTGGCAGAGGAACTGGATCGTCAGTATGAAGAGATACGCGCTCAGGGAGGGAAAGCCCCGAAAGAGATCGTCTCTCTGGAAGAGTCCCGTGAAAAACGTCTGAACCTGTTCGAATAGAAGTTTAATCCTATAATCAGAAAATCATGAAAAGAAACGATTGCTGCTTGTTCCAGCTGTTTGCTGCTGTGTGTATATCCTTTATAGGTATGTCCTGTTCTTCTTCTGTCTCTTCGGAGGCTGTGTATCCCGAAGAAGCTGTATTGGAGAATATATTTGCCCGCAAAAGTGTACGTTCTTACTTAGATAAAGGGGTAGAACAGGAGAAAATCGATATGTTGCTGCGGGCAGGCATGGCCGCACCTTCGGCACGTGACCTGCGTCCCTGGGAATTTGTGGTGGTCACAGATCGTACCCTATTGGATGGCATGGCATTTGAACTTCCTTACGCGAAGATGCTTACTCAGGTACGCTATGCGATGGTCGTTTGTGGAGATACACAGAGGTCTCCGATGTGGTATCTCGACTGTTCGGCTGCTACACAGAATATATTGCTGGCCGCTGAGGCTATGGGATTGGGAGCGGTGTGGACGGCTGCTTATCCGTATGAAGACCGTATGGAGGTGGTGAGCCGCTATCTGGGTCTGCCGGAACATATCGCGCCGTTGTGTGTGATCCCTTTCGGATATCCCACTGCTCCGGAGCATGCCAAGGATAAGTATGATCCGTCGCGGATTCATCGTAATATATTTGGAGAGCAGTAATATAGATGAAGGGGTGTCCGAAGTACAATCGTATCTTTATAAAGTAACACATGGTAAGTAAGGGTCCTCAACAGGGTCCAATCTGAACTAACGGTCAGCGAAGCTGATCAACGTGGGTGAAATCCATAGTAAATAGGGTACCGTGTTAAGTCGAGTATCTCGTGGTAAATAGGATACCTCACGCCACACAACCCCGGAGGGGTTGAACCTGTCCAGGACATAGCCTTCAGGTTAAGAACTTATTACCTATTTATCAACAGGATATATCCCATCCTGTTCCTATAACCCGTTCCCATCCCCTGCTGCCCAGTGTTCCCCGAAGGGGATAGATAGGTAGCCCAGCGGTAAAGCGAGCTGTGGCGAAACGATAGTGAAGCCACAGGGAAGCGTACCCTGGGGTGCGAAGTACACAGACCAGTCAACCTTGAAGAGGTTGCAGCTATCAGATTACAGGACATATCTCATATGCAACCTTTGCAAGGTTGAGCCCTGTAGAACTCTTTACCCGGGGTAGCCTTGGTTCGCTTCACTGTCGTTCCGCTCACCAAAGGCAACCCCAGGCTATTGCTCTATCCCCTTCAGGGAACATAGAGAAATATATACCGAAGGTAGGCTGAGATCAAACACAGGAAAAAGTTATCCTTTGTATAGCAATCAGGAAATGATATCTGCTGTACAGAGGATTTTTTTTATTACTTCCGGTTTGTTTTCAATACGTACCTATCTTTTGTCCGGAGTCATTTATTCCATTATTTTCCATTATTTAGCGACATACTGTTTTTGTTTTCTTATAATCCGTTACTTTTCTTTTGTCTTTTCAATAAAAGCATTACATTTGCGCCTTAAACAGAATAAATCTGATACCGGTTATGTTTGGAATTCAAGATCCCTGGATATACTCCACTTACCTGCTTGCTGTGGCATGCGTTGTCTTTGCTGCCTGGTATGGTCTGAAAAACTGGAATAAGGACGACGAAAAAGACGAAACACGATGAGCACATTTTCTCTGGGGCTGATTGTTATAGCCTATCTTCTCTCTCTGGCCTATCTGGGCTTTCTGGGTTATAAAAAAACAACTACTGCCAGTGATTACCTGGTAGGTGGGCGGCAGATGAATCCGATCGTTATGGCGCTTTCCTATGGAGCTACTTTTATTTCCGCTTCTGCTATTGTTGGCTTTGGTGGAGTGGCAGCCGCTTTCGGTATGGGCATTCAGTGGCTTTGTTTCCTGAATATGTTTGTCGGGGTAGTGATCGCTTTTATCTTTTTCGGACTGCGTACCCGCCGTCTGGGAGCGCGATTGAATGTAAGCACTTTTCCCCAGCTTATGGGGCGTTACTACCGTTCGCGCGGTATACAGGTATTTATAGCAGCGGTCATCTTTCTTGGCATGCCGTTGTATGCCGCGGTAGTGATGAAAGGTGGAGCGGTATTTATTGAAGAGATCTTCCGGATCGACTTCAATATTTCCCTGTTGATCTTTACGCTGGTGATCGCTGCCTATGTGATCGCGGGAGGGATAAAAGGAGTGATGTATACCGACGCATTGCAGGCTGTCATTATGTTTTGTTGTATGGCTTTCCTTATTTTTTCTTTGTTCCGTACCTTAGGTATGGGGTTTACGGAAGCCAATCAGGCATTGACAGACATCGCTCCGCTGGTTCCCGAAAAATACAAGGCCCTGGGGCATCAGGGGTGGACTGCCATGCCTGTCGCAGGCTCTCCGCAGTGGTATACCCTGGTAACTTCGCTGATCCTTGGAGTGGGTATTGGGTGCCTGGCTCAGCCTCAGTTGGTCGTACGGTTTATGACGGTCGAAAGTGACAAGCAACTCAAACGGGGTGTTTTCATTGGTTGTCTTTTCCTGATCATTACCGTGGGAGTGATCTATCACGCAGGAGCCCTGAGCAATCTTTTCTTTCTGAAGACCGAAGGGGCGGTTGCCACGGAAGTAATAGGGGATATCGATAAGATCATTCCGGCTTTTATCAATAACGCCATGCCCGAGTGGTTTTCAGCCGTGTTTATGCTTTGTATCCTTTCGGCCAGTATGTCTACGCTCAGTTCGCAATTCCATACCATGGGGTCTGCTACCGGGTCAGATATCTACGGAACCTATAAACCCCGTTCACGGGGCAGAATGACCAATGTGATCCGTCTGGGAGTCTTATTTGCCATATTAGTCAGTTATATCATCTGCTACATGCTCCCCAACGATATCATTGCCCGGGGAACCTCCATCTTCATGGGGATATGTGCTGCGGCCTTTCTGCCCGGTTATTTCTGTGCCCTCTACTGGAAACGCGCTACCCGTCAGGGAGTACTTGCCAGCCTCTGGACAGGAACTCTTGCCAGTGTCTTTGCCCTGGTATTTCTGCATCAGAAAGAGTCTGCGGCATTGGGCATCTGTAAAGCGATCTTCGGACGGGCTGTACTGATCGAGACATATCCCTTTCCGATGGTAGATCCTATTTTATTTGCTTTACCGCTTTCCATCCTGGCTCTGGTGGGAGTGAGCCTGGTGACTACAAGTAGTAAAACAAATATATAAGGCTCTTTCAACATAGAAAAATAAAGGTATCTACACATCCTGGAATCGGTTGTCGCTTCAGGACTTAGAAACACCTGTGTTTCTGGAAAGAGATTGAAAAGGTTAGAGTTAAAAAAAATAAAGTATACAGATAAAGAATTATATACCGGGGAAGTACTAACAAAGAATATATAGCGCAGCAAGAATCACATACCTACCTGTCAGAGGACTTTCTCTTCCGGGTCGGGAAAGGAATACGTCCTATTCTCTTATCTTTTCCTTATAAATCTCATACCTTGCGGTGATCTCCCGTACAAAGTTATATGTTTCCGTTCCGCGGAAGTAGCCGTTTTTACAGACCGGATCGGTGAAATACTCTTCGTTGCTTTTCAGGAGGATAAATGTCTCTACATTATCGTACCACACAAACTTGTTCTTTCCGTACTTCTCCGCCAACGCCATGGCGTCGTAGATATGTCCCAGTCCCGCATTATAAGCAGCCAGTACGAATTTCAGCCGTTCGTCCGGATCAGAGATCATTCCCAGGCTTTTTTCCGTGGCAGCTAAGTAGCGGATCGCTCCCTTGACGCTCTCTTCCGGATCAAAATCTCTCCCTTCCGGTACTCCCATGGCCCGGGCGGTAGCAGGCATCAGTTGCATCAGTCCTCTGGCACCTGCCCAGGACACTACATCTGGATCGAAGTTAGACTCTTTATAGGCCAGGGAGGCAAGCAATCGCCAGTCCCAGTTGATCTCTCTGGCATATCTCCGGAAGAGCGGGTCGAAGACCGAGATCTGTCCGCGGCTTGCAGAGAGCAACGGTGCGTGCGGTACCAACACACTCTTGCTGATCTCGAAGTATCGCTTCATACTGGCAGTATATGCCGGAGAAGTCTGATTCTCCAGATGCCAGTGATTGGCTGCTTCGGCCAGTTCCGGACAGTCGCTGCGCACTGCCCACGAGGCACGTTGGTCGAAACTGATACCCAGGTCGATATTGAGTCCCGGATGATAGGTCTTGTTGAGCCGGGCCACATCGTTATCTGCCACCGTATAGTCGATCTCTTTTTTCACGACCTGTGTGATCAGGTCTTCTATGGACAAGCTGTCCTCATCGGCGACATGGATACGTATCCCCCCGCCGAGTTCCTGATCCAGGTTCAACAGGCGTTCGTAGTGTTTGCCGGGAAGCACATATATATCCTTACCGATCAGCTCTGTCACATCGGTAAGGGGCTTCTCCCTGTTTCCCGAACGTTGCACCACCACCTGATGGGTGATCACCTCTTCTCCGCAGAACAAAAGGCTATCCCGTCGTTCTTTCGTGATAGGCAACGGATAAGCGATCATATCTCCTTCCCCTGCCATGAGTTTATGGATGAGCTCCGTCTCGTTCCTGGCCACCTCTACCCGTAGCTTTACTCCGAGGCTACGGGTAAACTGCTGACTCAGTTCGTACTGGAATCCCATCTCCTGTCCACGGTAGATGAAATAGGAGGTAGAACTATATAAGGTAAGTACCACCAGTTCTCCGCTGTCTTTGATCTGTTGCAGATCCCGGCAGGAACTCTCCTCCGGCAGAGGTTGCTGTTTGCCGCGGCAACCTATTCCTGCGATCAGTATCCACACAAAAAAGCAGGGAAGGAAAAGAGGACTGAATGATGTTTTTTCTCTCACGTCATTTATCTGTTAATCATCTGCCCGCTGTCTGGCAACCGGACCGCTTACAGATGTTTATGAATATACATTGTCAATATATCAATCGCTACCTGATTGTTTCCCCCTTCGGGGATGATCAGGTCTGCGTATCGTTTGCACGGTTCGATAAACTGCAGATGCATCGGTTTCAATACCCGTGTATACCGCTCCATCACCGCTTCGGCCGTGCGTCCCCGTTCCACGATGTCCCGCTGTATCACCCGGATCAGGCGTTCGTCCGGATCTGCGTCTACGAATAGTTTCAGATCCATCATACGGCGCAGGGTCGGATCGCACAGAGCCAGGATACCTTCGATGATGATCACCTGCCTCGGTTCGATATGGATCGTCTCTTCCTGCCGGGTGCACGTCAGGTAGGAGTAAGTCGGTTGTTCGATGCTTTTCCCCTCTTTCAGCATGGATACATGCTTCGAGAGGAGTTTCCATTCAAACGCGTCGGGATGATCGAAATTGATGTTCTGTCTCTCTTCCACCGGTACGTGGCTACTGTCTTTATAATATGAATCCTGAGGCAGTAATACTACTTCCCCTGCCGGAATACTTTCTACAATTTTACGTACCACAGTGGTTTTTCCCGATCCTGTGCCACCCGCAATTCCAATTATTAACATCCGTTTAATAGTATCTATTTGAAAAATAAAGTAATTTTGTCATCTCTTTCCAGGAGAATCTGTATACAAATATAAAAACAATTCATAAAAAAAACAACGTATGGTCAAGCACATCGTACTATTTAAACTCAAAAATGAACTGTCTGCCCCGGAAAAGAATGCCATAATGTACTCTTTCAAAGCAGCTATTGAAGCCCCACCTGCCACTATTCCCGTCATTCGCCGCATCGAAGTCGGAATCAACGCGAATCCGCAGGAAACATGGGATATCGCTTTGTACAGTGAGTTCGACTCGATGGAAGATGTGAAAACCTATGCCACCCATCCCGATCATGTGGCTGCCGGAAAGATCATTGCCGATGCCAGACAGGAGCGTGCCTGTGTAGATTATGAGATCTGATCGTTTACCTACATCTTATTTTTATTTCCTGTTTTTATTTCCTGCCGGGTGGTCCGGTATCGTAAAATAAATAATTGTTTCTGATTGATGAAAAGAATACTATCTCTGTTTTTTCTGCTTTCCGCTGTATGGGTGCTCCAGGCACAGATCCATGAACCGGTACAATTCAACGTCGATTGGGTAGCTGTTTCCGATACGGAGGCAGAGATCCGTTTCACAGGCACGATCGATAGCGGGTGGCATGTCTACTCGACCGATCTTCCGTCGGGAGGTCCCATTGCCGCTACTTTTAATACGGATAAGATGGAAGGAGTGGAACTGATCGGAACGTTGCAACCTGTAGGAGAAGAGATTGCCGCTTACGATGAAATTTTCAAAATGAACGTGCGTTACTTTGAAGATAGGGCGCAATTCCGTCAGAAACTCCGTATGGTCGGATCCGCCTATTCCATCGAAGGTTTTCTGGAATACGGAGCTTGTCAGAATGAGATGTGTCTGCCTCCCACAGCTGTCAATTTCGCCTTTTCCGGAACAAGAGTAGTTGCTGCTCCCGCCGGAGCTACCCATCCGGAGTCCGGAGAAGCCATACCTCCCGCAGAAGAGCCTGTCGCGGATGTGGAAGTACAGGATCCAGAACCTACGGTGGGATCGGAACCGGGCACTGTCGATTACTGGAAACCCGTGATCGGGGCATTGAATGCCTTCGGTGAGGAAGCGGCTACCCAGGATCGCGGTTGGATCGCTATTTTCTTTTTCGGATTTCTGGGAGGTTTGCTGGCGTTGTTCACTCCGTGTGTATGGCCCATCATCCCGATGACAGTCAGCTTTTTCCTCAAACGCACCAAAGACAAGGCCAAAGGTATCCGGGATGCCGTTACGTATGGTATTTCCATTGTGGTAATCTATGTCACCTTAGGCATCACTATTACCTTAGCCTTTGGTCCCAATGCCCTGAACGCGCTTTCCACCCATGCTATATTTAATATTCTCTTTTTTCTCATGCTGGTGGTCTTCGCGGCTTCCTTCTTCGGAGCATTTGAGATCACCCTTCCTTCCCGGTGGAGCAATGCGGTAGACAGCAAAGCGGAAGCCACCACCGGACTGATCAGTATTTTCCTGATGGCTTTCACCCTGGCTTTGGTCTCTTTTTCCTGTACAGGCCCCATCATCGGATTGGTGTTGGTAGAGGTGGCCACCACCGGTAATACGCTGGGCCCGGCCATTTGTATGTTTGGGTTTGCCTTGGCACTGGCTCTGCCTTTTACGCTGTTTGCTCTTTTCCCTTCCTGGCTGAAGTCGATGCCCAAATCGGGAGGATGGATGAATGTGATCAAAGTAGTTCTGGGATTCCTGGAACTGGCTTTCGCTCTGAAGTTCCTCTCTGTAGCCGATCTGGCATACGGCTGGGGAATACTGGACCGGGAAACATTCCTGGCTTTGTGGATCGTGATCTTTGGCCTGTTGGGCATATATCTGCTGGGCAAACTCAAGTTTCCGCATGACGATGACAACAACCGCGTCACTGTGCCTCGCTTCTTCATGGCGCTTGTTTCGCTGGCTTTTGCCGTCTATATGATCCCGGGGCTCTGGGGGGCACCTCTGAAAGCGGTCAGTGCTTTTGCTCCACCGCTGAATACGCAGGATTTCAATCTTTACAACAAAGAGGTACATGCCCGGTTCGATGACTACGATCTGGGTATGGAATATGCCCGCCGGATGGGAAAGCCGGTGATGCTGGATTTCACGGGATACGGATGTGTCAACTGCCGGAAAATGGAACTGGCCGTATGGACCGATCCGCAGGTGAGCCACCTGATAGAAAATGAGTATATCCTTATTACCCTGTATGTAGACAACAAACAAAAACTGCCCGAACCCATTCGGGTGATGGAAGGGAGTAAGGAACGTATCTTACGTACGGTAGGCGATAAGTGGAGCTACCTGCAAAGTGTCAAGTTCGGCTCCAATGCGCAGCCGTTCTACGTATTGCTGGACAACGAAGGCAATCCGCTGAACAGATCTTATGCCTACGACGAAAATGTCTCTCTGTATATAGATTTCCTCCAGAAGGGACTGGACAATTATAAAAAGTAAAACAAAACACCGGAATATTTACGATTGTACGATTTACGACTGAGAATACCATTCTTCAGTCGTAAATCGTACAATTGTAAATGAATGAATTCCTTGTTTACGCGAAAATATCGCTCCGCTGGATGTAAGCAATCACATCGCCTTTCCCTACAATGGCACCTTGTTCGGCACAGATCTCTACCACGCGTCCTGTGAAAGCGGCTGTGACTTTATCGTATTCCCCCCAGGGAGTAGAGAGGTAACAGAATACCTCATCGTGCAGGTATTTCCTGCCAATAAACGGAGCGGTTGACGCACCTTCGACAGCTACTTCCCAGAGCACTTGTCCCTTGTTGGGAGCCACCACCGGATAGGCTTTGGCACGTCTGATCCTTTTGATCTCATCTTCGGTAAGAGTATGCTTAGACATAGCTATGTCTTTGGCACGTTGCAGATCCTCTTCAAAACGTTTTTTCGCTTCTCCCGATTTGTAGGCCCGGTATTGGCGGTCGTGCATGGCAAACTCAAACAACTCTTCGTCATCCTCTCCGTATTCCCAGCCATTCTCATCCATCTCTTTACGGAAACGATCCAGCTCGTCCGGAAAATTCAGCTGAGGATCCGCTTCCGTAAATTCATATCCGTTTTTCCGGGCGAGTTCTATGATTTCCGGGGCCAGCTTTCCGGGAAGTTTTCCACTTCGTCCCAGGATCATATCCCAGGTATGCCTGTCGATCATCGTCCAGCGTTCTTCTCCTTTGATCAGTTGCATCACGTTCATCAGAGCCACATTCTTTACATACTGGCTGAAGGGAGTAACCAACGGCGGATAACCCAATCTGGGCCATACATAGGAAACCTCTTCAAAAAGCATCACCAGCAGTTCATCGATATGCAAAGGAGCTTTGTTCTGCTCTTTCAGGATCAGATTGATGCCGGCATGCACCCCTTTCAGGTCGGCCATCATAGAGCCCATCATGCCGCCGGGCAGTCCGCAGCCCAACAACAGCGAAGAGGTATGCCGGTTGGTTGCGTCCATGAAATAACCCAGGAAGTCGTCGATAAATTCCTGGGTCAGCGAACGGGCTTTCATATAGGCAGCCATATTGATCTCAGGAACCTGGAATCCGGCCTCTTTCAGCATGGCCTGCACAGAGATCACATCCGGATGCACCTTTCCCCAGGAAATAGGTTCCATAGCCACATCAATGATATCCGCTCCATTCTCACAAACCTCCAGGATCGATGCCATGGAAAGTCCTGGCCCGGAATGACCGTGATACTGGATCAGTACTCCGGGATATTTTTCTTTGATGTTCCTGGTGATCTTGCCCAATACCGCCGGACGACCTACCCCCGCCATGTCTTTCAGACAGATCTCTGTGGCTCCGGCTTCGATCAGCTGTCCGGCTATGTCTGTGTAATACGCTACCGTATGCACCGGCGAATGTGTGATACATAAAGTGCCCTGGGGCACCATACTTGCTTCCAGTGCGTATCCGATGGAAGGAATGATGTTACGTACGTCGTTCAGGCCGCAAAAGATCCGGGTGATGTCTACTCCCTGGGCTTTCTTTACTTTATACATCATTTTCCGCACATCCGCGGGAACCCCATACATACGAATGCCGTTGAGACCTCTGTCCAGCATATGTGTCCGGATCCCGGCTTCCCGGAAAGGCCGGGTGAATGCCCGTACTGCTTTGTTGGGATTTTCGCCGTACAGCAGGTTCACTTGCTCAAAAGCACCTCCATTGGTTTCGACCCGCGCGAAACAATTCATTTCAACGATCCAGGGAGCGATTTTTTCCAATTGATCCACCCGGGGCTGGTACTTACCGGAAGACTGCCACATGTCGCGGTACACCAGACTGAATTTAATCTCTTTTTTTCATAACAATGAAAGTTAGTAGGTTAGCATAGAAGTGAGAAGATCTCTGTAGACAAATAAAAACATTTCAACAGGAATAAGAAAATATTTTGAATGTTTTTTGAATATATATCCATGTGTTTTATATCATATGGATAATAAATAGTTTTTAATACAAGGAATTTGGAGATTTTTTCTATATTTGTATCTTGAGAAAGGATGTTTTTTTCTGACAAAAAGTTCACTGTGCGGAGAACGCGTTCTATGGATATCTGCGTTTGCACAGGACTTGCTGACAAACAGCCGGAGGTACGAGATACCTCTGGCTGTTCTCGTGTGTAGCCACACTATCTGTCAGTTGTGTTTTGTTGTTTCCCGGGCGTGTCACAGGTATATACTAGAGAGTGGTTTGTGCCTGATCTGCTGCTTATGGAACCCTGTCTTCCCGGGGCTGTGTAAAATATTCAATGATGTATTTCAGTGTATGTTCCATATACAGGCTGATCTCGTTGTAACCTTCCAGCAATCCCTCTCTCCGGGCTCTGGGAAAGAAGAGCCTGGCCTGTTCAAAATACGGAACGGTGAACCTGCGTATAAAATCGGCAAATTCCGCATAGTTGGCCACCTGGGAGATAGACTCTCTCTCCGGATTGGAGATGTATCCGGTGTCCAGAAAAAAGATCAGATTCTGTGGCAGGAACTTCATAAATTCGTACAGTTCCATACTGTTTCTGTCCGGATGATGGGAGTAGGGGTAACACCTGGCGAATGTTTGCAGCGGAGAAGCATTGTAGTGGTGTACGATTTTGAACTGTCCGGCAATGAACTGTCCGGAAACCGGGTCCGGTTCGTTCCTCCATTCTACATACCCATCCTGGGGTTTTTTCGATCAGTTGTCCGCAACAGTCGCAGACAAACTGAGTGAGGGGTTCCAACATCATATGCTTTCAGTGTAAGGTTATATCCAAAGGTAAGAAAAATAATGAGAAAGTCGTGTCCGAACAGGCGTGTTTCTTGCTTTTTAGTTCAACTTCGCGGCAGATCTTCCGTAACCGGAGTAAAATTCGTATATTTGACCCCTGAATATATCCTGAAAAAACAGACGCGATGAAAAAAATAATCAATCCCTGGAAAGGACTCGAAGGGTACCACTGCTTCGGCTGTGCTCCTGACAATGAAGCCGGTGTGAAAATGGAATTTTACGAAGACGGTGACGATATCGTGAGCATATGGCATCCACGTCCCGAATATCAGGGGTGGATCGATACTTTGCACGGAGGCATACAGGCTGTATTGCTCGATGAGATCTGTGCCTGGGTCATTTTGCGTAAATTGCAGACAACCGGAGTTACTTCCAAAATGGAGACCCGCTATATGAAGTCTGTTCAGACTACCGATGACCACGTCGTACTGCGTGCCCGTATCCAGGAACGTAAACGGAACATTATCCTGGTAGAGGCTTTTCTCTACAACCAGCAGGGAGAGCTGTGTACGAAAGCCTTATGCACCTACTTTACTTTCTCTCCGGAGAAAGCGCGCGATGAAATGCGGTTTATGGAGTGTGTGCTGGAAGAGGAAGAAACGAAATAATTTACAATTGAAAATCCCATTCACATGCCATGTAAGGCCAACACACAGGTCTTTGTCCAATCCGCAGTGTATGCCTTTTGTATAAGCTATACCTATATTATACTCTCATAAGATCAGTCTTCTGGTTCATCAGACAAGTAACACACTCGTAACTTCCCGGACAAAATAGAAAGGAAACAGGAAGTTTTTGTGATAATTGTTTGGCTGTTTACCGCAAATGGTTTATTTTTGTCGCATCATTCATTATAGACTATGTTTTATACAACTACACATCATCATCATTCTCCTGACGAATAATTCGGTGGGCTGCATGATATGTGTGTAAAATAGGATATGTAGAGGCTTGCCGGCAGGTAAGCCTTTTTTATTTACGATGTACGGATTTACGATGTACGATTGAAATCACAGATTTTCAGGATAAGAATGTGAGAAGTGTGTTCATAGAGATATTTCCGG
>JAJQDI010000029.1 GCA_021202275.1 Bacteroides sp. | reverse complement strand
AGGTGTTTACAATATATCAAAGATAGTAATTTGAAAGCTAATCACAACAAGACAAAAGAGTATATCATCAAACGGAAAGGTGTTTACAATATATCAAAGATAGTAATTTGAAAGCTAATCACAACGGATGTCTTTTGGGTAACAACATAGATGCAGGTGTTTACAATATATCAAAGATAGTAATTTGAAAGCTAATCACAACCTTTCCGTCCTTCTTTATATCTATGGTTTTGGTGTTTACAATATATCAAAGATAGTAATTTGAAAGCTAATCACAACAGTCTTTTTATCTGGAGATCAACCTGCCGGGGTGTTTACAATATATCAAGATATTAGTAATTGACAACCAATCACAACGATAAGTGTAGTGAATTATTTTTATATGGTGTTATACATAATTTTGTGGGTATTTTCCTCTCATATACTTTTATAGAGTATAATAAGCACATTTGAGAAGGAAATACCTTTTAATTAATATAGATATTGTGAGTAAAAAGTCTTAAAGCCCCAGTTTCTTCGCAATATCCTTAGGCAGTGCGTCCTTATGTACCACGATATTCGTTGTTTTGTAAGCAACGAAAGCCTTGGAAGCATACCAAACGCCGTTGTATTCGCCACGGGTACCCCATGAGTTTTTTACTAAGTAGTAGTCTTTTCCGTTCTGATCCTGTGCTAGTCCGTACAGCAGCATACCGTGATCGTCGGTGGTTTCCCAGTTGTCGTAGGCTATCTGGCGCAACTCCTGAGTGATCTCTTTTTCCGGCAGCGGACGGGAGGTCAGTTCTTTCTTTTTGTTGGCTGCGGTAAGGCCGGTCCAACGGGCCATATCGGAACCGGTTAGTTCGGTTGGGTCTTCCACAGGCACTACGGCCACTCCATCTCTGGAAAAGCCTACTTCGCTTACGTCACTGGCCCATGCTACAGTATAGCCGTTGTTCAACGCATGGTCGATAACGTCCATGAATTCGTCCAACGGCAGGTTCCACGAGAGGGCGTTTCTCCAGTTGTCAGGTACTTCCACAGCAAATTCGCTGTAGAAAGGATGGTGGGTGAAGGAAGAGAGCGATACATAGTCATTCATATCCAGTCCCAGAGATTGAGCGAATGTTTTCGGAGTATACTGTTTTCCCTGGTAAGTGAATTGCTCGGGATATTCTCCCAGATAGGTATCATAGATGGCGCTGAGCCCTTTTTTCCATACCGGGGTCAGTCTGGTCAGACGACCTTTGACAAGTGCGTTGACATATCCTTCCGCTACCGCGTCCAGTTCGTTGTGTACAGGCAGTGTATCTCCGTACATAATGCCCGGCATCACCTCTTTGGGTACAATGCCGTAGTTCTTCACGCAGAACAATACATCGTAGAAACTTCCTCCGGGAGAGAACGAACTTTCTCCATGCAGACGGATGTATCTTTCGGCACGGTCTGTCATGGTATGGTGTACAACAAACATCTCGGCGAGGTCATATTCCCCTTTGCCTGTGCGCAGCAACTCCGCTTCCAGCAGTCCCAGTCCCGAATAGCTCCAGCAGGTACTCGAACGGTTCTGGTTTTTGGTAGGAGTCACCGGGATCTCTTTGATGGTAGTAAACTGAAATCCTTCCTGGGCAAAAAGTCCCATGCCACACAGCCAGACAATAGCAGTAAGTAATGTTTTCTTCATACAAATGAGTTTAATTGTTCATATCTGTGTCAAAGATACGACTTTCTTCCATAAAAACGGTATATACATACAGGGGAAACCTGCGCATCCGGAAAGACTTTTTTCTTTTTCTTTGCAGAGAAACAGAAAAACGAGTTGTTTCCTCTCGGACCGACAGGACCGCAAGCAGTTTTGTATGCCAATGGGACGACTTTACTGCAATTTTCCGCGATAGGTCCGTTCGGAGAAAGAGATATTCAGGTAAGCGGAAAATCCGCGTTCGTGTGGACGGTTGTACGGTACATGGAACTGATCCCTGTATTTGACACCTACGGAGAGCGTGTTGGTGTTACGGATGGTAAAACCCAGTCCGGCACTGATGTGATAGTTATCCGCGTTGTTGCCACTGATCACCATGTAAGAATTCTGATAGCCAATGCCCCCCATGACCCGCACCGGATTTTTATATATATTTCCTACCGCGTAACTCATTCCTGCTTTGATCAGGTGCTGATCCCGGAATTTGATGGAAGAGTGGTCCGATCCCATGCGGCTCCAGTTCACATATTTGTATTCCGCGCTGACGATAGTGCGCAGGCTGTTGTAGGCTACCCCTGCTCCTGTATACTGTGGCATGTATTGTTTCACTTTTTTCCAGGTCCTGTCTACTTCTTCTCCGGAAGAGGAACTATACACATACAGGTCGTTGTCCTGTACCAGTTTCTGAGAATATCCGTATACAGCACCTACCACCAGCGATCTGTCGGTGCCTATGGGCAGATGGTATTGGAGCCCGAAATCGCTGTAAACGGCATATTTGAAGGAACTGTACTGTTCCGTAGCAGTTCCTTGGGTTTCGGTATACTTAATGGTTCCGGAGACGTAGGAGAAGTTGACCCCTACCGACAGGCGGGGAGTGATGAGAATACCGTTGTTGATACTGATCTTGGAGAGACCTCCCTGTCCTTCGTAGAGCGAACTGATGTATCCGTTGGTTCCCTGCACCGGTTCTTCCTGAGTGATCGCGTATCCCACACTACTGACCGGAGTGAAAGAGAGAGCCGCACACCAGCGCGGGATGATCCGGCAACCGATCCCGAAATTGTTCAGGTTGCCTGTGACAGAGGTGTTGGTGGTCCCTAATTCGGTATAGCTGTCGTAGGAGAGCATCACCCCCGCATCTACCACATACCGTCTGGCCGGCAGATCGGTAAGACCCGCCGGATTGGAACTATTGATGAAATTATCCGCTCTCAGTGCGATGGAAACTCCCCCCATACCGGAAAATTGTCCTCCGTCTCCTGTCGCCAGTTCTCCGATACCAAACATAGAGGTCGGAGCATTTGTCATATTTTGTGCCATGCTCAGGATCGAAATTGTGGTTGTGAGCAAAATAAGTAAGATCTTTCTCATTTTTCGTTGTAAGTTTTGTAGAGGACGTAGAGTTTGGCGTTGCTTGTCGGATGTTCTCTGTCTCCGAAAAAGACTCCGTCTACTGTGGAGTAAAACTGATCGCCGGGCATCATCAGCATCAGTTTTTGTCTGCTGTGTCCGCTGGTCCCTAAGTTGGATTGCAAAAAGGAGGTAATATCAAAAGAATAATACGTCTCTTCGCTGTACACTTCGTCGACCGTTAAACTACCGGATTGTACATCGCTGTATTCATCCGTCACATACTCGTCGTTAGTCGTATAGAGATACAGGGTTTCGGGCAGCGGTGCCTGGTCGCCGTAGGTGTGTTGAACAGGATACAGACGCAGCACCGCACTTTCGATAGCTGCCAGTTCTCCCAGCTTATTCAAATGGTTCAGGTAAGGGAACTCGATATTTACATAGATCCCTGACAGTGCCTGCATATAGACCAGATGCTCCGATTCCTCTGAAGGGAATACGTTCTCTCTGCCGCTTTCTAATTCCTGAAAAGGAGTTCCGGTACGGTCGTGCTCTATCTTGTTGAAGTTGTATGTGGTGTTGGGTTTGAAAACGATTACCTGCCCGGTAGTGCTGGCATCGAGACGACGGTAGTAAAGCCTGATCGCGAAACTGTTGTCATTCACCTGAAAACCATTGATGCAGTTGTCGTTGCAGTCTCCCAGGAAAGCCAGTCCGTTGAAGAAACTGCGAAAATAGTCTTGATTGCTTAGTCTTATATCACTATTCTTCAACATATCGAAAAGTTCTTCTCCCCATGCGTCCGGAAGCCTCCTTTCTATGGTATCTCTTCTTCCGTGGTAGGGAGTAAAGGTGAATGAGGTCCATTCCTGCGGATCATAAGCGATATCGGAGACATTGTATTTGTATTCGGTATCCAGATCAATCACCTCTGTCAATTGGTGGATATGTATTGTCTGTGGTACGGCAAGCGTATCTCCCAGGTAATGGCTGGATGGAATGAGTGTGATGGTCAGGGAGTCGTAGGCATAATCGGAGTTTTCACTGATCGACCCCGAAGGGATCAGGTATTCGGTATAGAACGAACAAGTGAGTTCTCCCCGCAGATCGTCCCTGTAGTGTCCTATTTGTGCCAGTGTATCGCCGGAAGTAGGGATAGAGTCCAGAAGAATGGTGCTCAGTTCTACGGTGCAGGTGTCTGTGTATATATTCGTAAAAGAACTCTCTACCCATTTTTTCCCTGCCACGTTGTTGTCGTCCCAGCAGGAATAGAAAAAGCAGATGAGTATAAAGAATGAAAACGTATGTAATAGTCGTTTCATGAGGTTTATTGTGTTAAAAAGTGCAGCAAAAAAAGGCTATATTACGTAAAGCGGCAAATAGTATCGACAAAAGGGGTGAATTTGTCGACTATATTTTCTGTTTTTTGATTAGTAGAGAAAAAGCGGGCATTCGTCGATAGTTTTTTCGTGTCTGTTTACTCCCCTCTATATTTGTTCCCTGGAATTGAAATCATTTAAATTCAGAATATAAACATGAGAACAATAAAACGCTTTTCAGTAACAAGCCTGTTTTGGATATGTCTCCTTGCATTTGCACTAAGCAGTTGTACGGATAGTAGCGACAAGACACTGGGAGTCTGGTACCGTAAATCGGATCTGGACGGACCCGTGCGTACCCGGACGGCTTCTTTTGTTATTGGAAATTACTTGTATATATGTGGTGGCTACAGAAGCGCGGTGAAGAATGCTTCCAACGATTATTCTACCTGTGTGCATGATGTATGGCGCTATGATATGGACAACGACTACTGGATGAAGTGTGCCAGTATGCCCGCGGCGGCTCCGAGACGCAACGGTGCGGTGGGCTTTTCCATAGGCTCCAAAGGCTATGTAACCACAGGATATGACAGCGACAATTTTGAATATCTGAAAGATACCTGGGAGTTTGATCCGGACGCGACTACGGAAGAAGACGGAAACACGCTCGTAGGTGCCTGGACGCGGGTGGATGATTTCAAAGGGGATGCCCGCTCCGGCGCGCTCGCTTTCAGTATAGGTAGTTACGCGTATGTAGGTACGGGACGCAACGACGACGGACAATATAAGGATTTCTGGCGTTTCAACCCCAATGCCTCTTCCGGTTTACAATGGGAAGAAGTGTATGGTTTCGGTGGATACAAACGAGACGGCGCGCTTGCCTTCGTGATCAAAGATGTAGCTTATATCTGTTGCGGGAACAGCGATAGCGGCGGTCTTACAGACGATCTGTGGAAGTTTGATCCGACACAGGCTACCGGAACTACAGGCGGTTGGGAAAAACTTCGCGATATTTATGACAGCGACAGTGATGAAGACTACGATGATGATTATACAGATATTATGCGTTCCAATGCGGCGGCTTTCGTGATCGACGGAAGAGCGTATCTGGTGACGGGGCAGATTGCTTCGGGATCTTACCGTACAAACTACTGGATCTATGATCCTTCTACTGATCTGTGGTATGGAGAAGACCTTACTCCTTTCGAAGGAACTTCCCGTATCAACGCGGTAGGTTTCTCCAATCAGAACCAGACCAGAGGCTTTGTTGCAACCGGAGAGACTACCAGCGCTCGTCTGGACGATGTATGGGAACTTAAACCCTACGAGTGGGAAGAAGACTAAAGGGATGGACGGATTTACGATTTACGGATTTACGATGTACGGTTTCCGATCCGGAATAGCATAACCGGTTTGTTATATCGGATGGAACAGGGGTAGGGAAGATACGGTTTACAGGTATCTTCCCTATCTGCTTTTTATGGCTTTGATGCGGTTCATGGAGGTGGTTTCCCATACGTAGGATGTATCTTTTACAGAGAGCGGGATATTGCATGGAAGATCTTATTCCGGTTTTCCCGCGGAGATTTTTTTGTAACTAAAGAGAAAAAGTTACCTTTGGTGACCGTTTTATCAACAATGCGGCCAGACCTTTTAAGAAGATGAGTTATGGAGAACTGTGCGACGGCTTGTGAGGCTTCCTGTGAAACTTCTGTCTTTCCTGTAGACCCTGATACCGGGCTGGTATTGGAGGGAGGAGGCATGCGGGGTGTCTTCACTTCGGGTGTACTGGACTATTTTATGGATCGGGGCATTCGGTTTCCGTATACGATCGGAGTTTCTGCCGGCGCGTGCAACGGGCTCTCTTACATGTCGGGGCAGCGCGGACGGGCCAGATACAGCAACATCGATCTGCTTGCGCAGTACAATTACATAAGCTGGAAGCATCTTGTGAAGAAAGGGAATATCATGGATTTTGACCTTCTTTTCCACGAGTTTCCGGAACGTATTCTCCCTTACGACTATCCGGCCTATTTCGGATCGGAGGGTCGGTATGTGATGGTGACTACGAATTGCCTGACGGGTGAGGCTATGTATTTTGAAGAGAAAAGTGACAAGCAGCGGGTCATTGGTATTGTCCGTGCTTCCAGCAGTCTTCCTTTCGTATGTCCGATCGTATATATAGATGGTATACCCATGCTGGACGGTGGCATTGTCGATTCTGTTCCCCTGCAACGTGCCATAGACGATGGGTATAGCCGGAATGTGGTGGTACTGACACGCAACAAGGGCTACCGGAAAGATTCGAAAGACCTGCGTGTTCCTCCTGTGGTCTATCGCAAATATCCGAAATTGAGAGAGGCACTGAGCCATCGGTGCGGTATCTATAACCGGCAGCTGGATTTTGTGGAACGCCTGGAAGAAGAAGGACGCGTTCTGGTGATCCGTCCTGAACGGCCGGTAGTAGTAGACCGTATGGAGCGGGACGTGCGGAAACTCACCGATCTCTATGAAGAAGGATATGCCTGTGCGAAATCTGTTTTTACTTCTATCGGTTGGTAGGGGAAAATGTATGCCACCTGCGCCGTGGAGACGCACGCCGTGCGTCTCTACAGGAACATCTTATCGGTAGATCTTCGGCTTATTTGGAGTAGAAAGGTATCCCACCATAAATGGAGGATACCTCTCCTCTCAGATAAAGCGATCGTTCGTTACTACTCCCAGGTACATTCCAACTTTTGCAGCAATGTGGCATTGGCCCCTGTAGATCCTGTATGTTGTATGCCTATACCTCCGTGGGAAGACGCTTCTATAAGAGTAGATATCATAACCTCTTTTCCTGCCTCCGGATGGGGAGAGGGTGAAGGAGACCCTGTTGTCCCGGCCCATGCATAGAGCTTCTCCTGTCCGTTGCCGGTCTTTTTGGTTTTCAGCAAGATCTGGCAGGTGGTTACAAAGCAAGTAGATGATTGTGCTTCGGGGATCGGAACAGCTTCTCCATTCTCATACTTCATCAACATGAAATCCACTGCGTGATCGTATTTGGTCGTTCGTAGGATACGCAATCCATATCCGGAAAGTGTATAGGGATCAAATTTGATGTAGATATCCATGTATTGTCCGGTGGCGCTTCCGAAACCTTGCCCGGCAGACTTACAGGGAGCTACTTCGAGCCAGAGACTCATATCTCCATACTCATTTTCTATAGGAGTATACAGCAGGCGTGCTCCCCGGCTCACCTGGGTGAGTCCGTATACTTTCGCATTGTCCATACCCAATGTATAGTCCCATCCCCGGACTGGATCCGGTGTCCAGTCGAATGTCTGTACATCCAGAGGCTTATAAGCATCTACTGTCCAGATACCCGGGATCAGCTCCGGCTGATAGTCGGTAGGGAAGTTGCGGAAATCCGTAGTCCATTTGTTTCCGAAAAATCCGGAGGGCATTTCATCTGCCGGTTCGCCGGAGTATACACTCACGGCCTCTCCGGGATGGCAACGCAGGTGTTTCGGTTCTATAGTTGCCATAAAATAATACCCCTGATCGGCCCAGGTGGGTTGGTATGTATATTCCGGCATGCCTCTGTGGGAGACAGCTACTTTGTGTGCCCCTGCTCCTTCGGCATTCTCACAGCGGTACCAGGTGATCAGAGATTCGTCTTTCCGGCCTTGCAGATTGAGTTGGTACTCTACCTGATAGGTACCGCCTGTCTTTATGATCCGGGGAGGAGATAAGAACGCGGGCGGTTCTGTAAACGCAGGAGCCACGGTCAGCACAGCAGCCGATTCCAGTCCCGACGCGGTATGAGCCATGATCCATACCGTCTGTGTCTCATCGTTCTCATTTGTTCCTTTGACCAGACATCTGGTCGTGCTCGGGTTCATCCTCACATAGGCAGATTGTTCCTGGGATACACTCCAATGTATGTTCGTATCTGTACTGGCGTAATTTCCGAATCTCAGGGGCACTACGGACAGGGCGGCTACCGTACTGCCCGATTCGATCTGCTCTTTTTCCGGAGTGATCCGCAGGTAAGTGGGGAGTGCCGTCAGTGGACGTCCGAGTTGTTTCTCCACAGACAAAATGTGTGTTTTTATATCCATCGGATCCCACTCGTCTTCTCCCTGTAACAGATTGTATGTGTTGTATAATATACGATCCTGGTATTCGATCCGGTAGGCGTCCAGTACAGATTTTCCTGTCATATCTACTGTCAGCCACGGCTTATTGGCGTGTACCAGGATCGGAGTGTCGTTGAGCGTTACATTGTACTGATAACAACGCAGGTCGTCCGTAGGGTCCTGTGTCCATCCGATAAAGAGAGAGTCTGTCTCGTGGGTAAATCTGCAATCGACCAGTGTGACCGGGCTGCCCACTTTGGTCAGGTATTGCCGGTTGCGGGTAAGGATATGGAAGTCGCAATTCAGAAAGGCTGCTCCTGTACCGTGTGTCTGATAGAATGGTTTGGAACTGAAAAAGGTGAATCGGCAGTCCAGATATACCCCCGTGCCCGCCAGGGCATCGTCTGTACATTCGAAATAGCACCGATCGAAGAGCGTGCGTTTGCCTCTGCCCAGGGGGTAGGAGTTGAGCCGGCTGATAAACTGGCAATTGCGGGCCACGATCTTGTCTCCGTTGCACATGGCCAGTTGTGCCTGGGTGATGGTAGATGATCTTTTTTCGCGGTTGAGCTCAGGCAGCAGACGGTATTCCAGATCTACGTTGCAATAGTTGCCCAGGGTCAGGTTCTCTACACAAAGACCATCGCCATCAAAGAAGAACATGGTATAGTTGCCCGAGGCTCCCTGCGTCTGTCCGCGGTTACTGGCCAGCACTACGTCCTGCGGGTTCTGCGACAGTCCGTAAAGTGTGAGCCAGTTACAGCGCACCGTCATGCCGAACGGAACGCTTCCCCGCTCGGGCATCCGGATGCTTTCATCGTCCGGATCATCGATCCAGTATACATACGGAGCGATATGAAGCCGCATCGGTTCTTCTTCGGTCCCATCCTGCAGATGAGCTACGGCCTGTTGGATGGAATTGAATACATACGGCTGGTCTTCGATCTGCCGGTCGCTCAATCTGCCGTCTATAAAGAAATTCTTTTCATTCAGAATGATCTCTTTTTCCTGATAGATGATCTTATTCTCTTCCGGATCCCAGCTGATCGGATCTTCCGGGTGAAGGGAGGTATACGGTGTCTGGGCATAGATCGCGGTCAGGAAACCCGTGATCAGTCCGAGGTATATGGAAAGTAATCTTGTCATCATGAAGTATAGCGGGTGTTGGAGAGGAATCAATGATCTACAGGTAGGATCAGCTATGGATCTCTATGGTGTAACTTGCCTGGAACGCTTCACCGGATTCGAGCGACTGTATCCAGTCTTTCCGGTCAAATGTTCCGGTGAATCCGGCGCGGTCGCACCGTCCGTACCAGGGTTCGATACATACAAACGGAGCATTTTTGCCCGGAGGCGACCAGAGCCCTACCACCGGAGCGTCAAAACGAAGGCTGAGCCGGAGATTTCCCCGCAGGTCGTACAGGGCGACTCTTCTCAACTGACTGTTTTCCAGGATCAGCGCGTCTTTGTCGAACGTATGGGTATCTATGGGGAGTTGTCCGTTACTGTCCAATATCAATGAATAGGAGGTGTGCGGATCGGCACATCCTTTTTCTGAGATCAGTATATAGCTCAGATCTTCCGTCCGGTCGAATCCGAAATATCCGTGTATCTGGTCCTGGGTATGAAAATCGGGGTAATAAAAAGCGGGATGGGCACCGATCTGGAAGAAGAGTTTCTCCTGTGCCGGATTCTGTACGTTCCATATCACCTCCACCTGTTTCCCTTGCAGCCGGTAGCCGATCTCCAGACAGAAATCGAAGGGATATACTTTACGCGTCTCTTCGTTGCTGACCAGCCGATAGCGCAGTTCGTCCTCTTTCCCGAGGATCAGTTCGAACTCCCGGTCGCGCGCGAATCCATGTTGAGACAGGTAGTAGGTCTGTCCCTGGTAGCGATACTGGTTTTCCCATACACTGCCTACAATGGGAAAGAGGACAGGGGAATGTCTGTTCCAGTATGTCGGGTCGGCCTGCCACAGGTATTCGCTTTGGGTGTCGTGGCTAAACAGGCTACAGAGTTCGGCTCCTTTTCCGGATACCCGGATGGTGAGGTATTCATTGGATAATGTTTTCATAATATAATCTGCTGATTCTTTGCATACAAATATAAAGAACTAATTTGGAATTATGAAACCGGAAAGAGGATATGATGGAGAAACAGAAAGAGATTGACGATGTACTCCCTTCGGTCATGACCATGATTCCATTTTTAACATCAGGGAACGTTGACGATGTACGATTGAAAATATATGGTATCATACACCTGTAGAGACGTATATTTGCGTCTCCCCTTTATGCGGGTTATGTTTCCTTTTCATGCAGGTTTCATATACTTATGATCCCTCTTCGCGGTACAAGTGGTGTGCCTCTTCGCGGTATACGTCCAACCCCATAAATTTCCTGCTTATATGCATTCCCTTTCGGTGTGCTGAGACGCACGCCTTGCGTCTCTACAGTGTACCGGAGTCGTGTACCTACAAACAAGGGTGAACTTCTGCTTATTACGTGCAGAGCATCCGTTTGCCTGTTTACTTACTTTCTGATTTCTCTTCCCGGACGTTAATTTCCGCATGCGGGATCTGAACGGGAAATTCATTTCAGGTTTTCGATACTTTTTATCACTTTATGTGAAATTTCCGGATAGTTACAAATCGGAAGCCTGACACCGGATCCCCGGACTGCGCGGAGAATAAAATCTGATTTTTGTCTCTTTTTCATCAAAAACAGTTATTTTTGCGTTTCTAACCCACAAAACCATAAGGGAGTCTTATGAAACGCAGTATATGGCTATTATATATTTTTCTTGTATCCGTTTGTTCATTGACAGCGCAGCCCCGGCTCACTTCCAATAAAGAAACTCACTCTTTCGGGCAGGTCGAATGGAAACGGCCGGTCACTGTCGAATATACCATTACCAACACCGGTAGTGAACCTTTGGTGCTTACACAGGTTACTACTTCGTGCGGGTGTGCGGTAGCCAACTGGACAAAGACACCCATTGCTCCCGGAGAGCAGGGAACGGTGAGTGCCACATTTGATGCCAAAGCATTGGGACGGTTTGATAAATCGGTCGCGATCTATAGCAACGCTTCTCCTTCCCTGGTTTATCTGCGGTTCACCGGGGAAGTGGTTCAGGAAATATCCGATTACAGCCGGATGTACGAACATGCCATCGGTCAGATACTGATCGACAAGGCCAGTCTGGAATTTCCGGACAGCCACTGGGGAGAAGATCCGCAGCTTGTCCTGAATGTGGTGAATACGTCCGACCAGCCTTATGAACCGACGTTGATGCATTTGCCTCATTATGTGAAAATGGAAAAGGAACCGGAGATGTTGTTGAAGGGAAAGCGGGGGATCATCCGGCTGACCTTAGACACGGAAAAACTGCCCGATTACGGCCTTACGCAGACTTCTGTCTATCTGGCCCGGTTTGCGGGAGATAAGGTGAATGAAGAGAACGAGATACCGCTGTCGGCTGTGATGCTGCCCGATTTCTCCGGAATGTCTGAGACGGAAAGGGCAAACGCTCCTAGGATACATATCTCGGAGACGGAGATCGATCTGAGTAGTCAACTGGCCCGGCGCAACCGGGCTATCCATGAGGTATTCCTGGTGAATGACGGACATTCTCCGTTGCAGGTCAACCGCCTGCAGGTATTTAACAATGCCATCGAATTGCGTTTGAAGAAGGCTACTTTACAACCCGGCGAGGTAACTACCCTACAGGTCGTGGTGCAGAAGAAAAATCTGAATAAAAGCAGGAAACCGTTGAGGTTCCTGATCATCACCAATGATCCGGTGAAGCCGAAAGTAGAAGTGAATATCGTAAGTGGTAAGTTATAAGTTTTAAGTTAGAAGTGGCAGATGGAGCATCCTGAAAACAACGAAGCATACAAAGGACTGACGGTGAACGCGGGAGTGGAACAGCCCTCTTCCGTGAACCCTTATCTGAAACGGAAGGTACGCCGGCGTGAACTTTCCGTAGACGAATATGTGGATGGTATACGCCAGGGGAATATTACCATCCTGAGCCAGGCGGTCACGCTGGTAGAGAGTGTACTTCCCGAACATCAGGCAGTAGCTCAGGAGGTGATAGAGAAATGCCTGCCGTATGCGGGAAACTCCGTTCGCATCGGGATCAGTGGCGTGCCGGGTGCCGGAAAAAGTACCTCTATTGATGTCTTCGGGCTGCATGTATTGGAAAAGGGAGGTAAGCTGGCCGTACTGGCCATTGACCCCAGTAGCGAGCGCAGCCGGGGAAGTATCCTGGGCGACAAGACGCGTATGGAAAAGCTTTCCGTACATCCCGCTTCTTTCATACGCCCCAGCCCCTCGGCAGGCTCTCTGGGAGGAGTCGCACGCAAAACACGGGAGACGATCATCCTGTGCGAGGCTGCCGGGTTCGATAAGATATTTGTGGAGACGGTGGGAGTCGGACAGAGTGAGACTGCCGTACATTCTATGGTCGACTTCTTCCTGCTTATCCAGCTGGCCGGTACGGGCGATGAACTGCAAGGGATCAAACGCGGGATCATGGAAATGGCCGATGGCATCGTGATCAATAAAGCCGACGGTAACAATATAGAGAAGGCGCAGCTGGCAGCTACTCAGTTCCGCAATGCCCTGCATCTGTTCCCGGCTCCGGAATCGGGCTGGACCCCACAGGTACTTACCTATTCCGGTTTCTACAACCTCGGTGTCAAAGAGATCTGGGATATGGTCTACGCATACATTGCCTTTGTCAAAGCAAACGGCTATTTCGAATACCGGCGCAACGAGCAAAGCAAGTACTGGATGTATGAGAGCATCAATGAGCAGCTGAGGGATAGTTTCTATCATCATCCGGTGGTAGCACCGCTTTTCCGGCAGAAAGAACAACAGGTGTTGCAGGGTGAACTCACTTCTTTTGTTGCTGCCAAAGAACTGTTGGATACTTATTTCCGGGAACTCCGGCACGACTGAGCCCTGTGGCTTTTTGCACATGTAATGTCTGAGGGTGTCCGGTCCCGGAGCTCTTCCTGCAGGTTATCCCCTTTGTGCAGGTAGTATGTAGATTATTACTAAAGGATATCCATACTAAATACTGAGTAGTTACGATTAAAGGGATAATGTATGATACATTCTTTCTCTCCGGATTTAGGATGTATTAAGATATAGGTGGTGGGAGCACTCCAATCAGTGAATTGATACCTTTTCTCTCTATTTATCCATAAGTTATGTTGATCGTAATCCTTATATTTTATATGCTCCCGTTCATAGAAGACCGTGTTCAGAAACTTCTGCCATACATCCGTATTAAACTCTTTATAGGGGAATGTGACTTTTGCTGTATCTCCCTGTGTGTGTACCTGGAAATTTCGATCGCCTTTTTCTTGAAAATCGGTATTGTTCAACCAGACTTTAGACCAGGTTTTGAAGTATTTGAAATATCTGGTATCCTCATTCAGGTAATTAGCATAAAAACTATATTTCTGATCTACATCCGCCTCATCTCCTTCAAAAGACAACCCCCTGTTTCTCTTATAGAAATATGCGGTATGGTAACAATCAAAAAGTTTCCAGGAAGGTACGGAATCTTTAATATATCCTAATAATTCCTTTAGACTTTCTTTGTCGTTCCTGAAATTCCTGATGTAGAAAATACCAGGTACTGGTATGTCTATTCCTTTCCATGTGCTGTCTTCCTGTAGTACGATCCGTCGTGCTGTGAAAGGTAGTACCTGTAGTGGTTTCTGCTCCCATTGACAGGATGCCAGCAAAGCAGGCAGCAGAAGATAGTATATTTTGTTTGTTATGGGCTTCATAGGATATCCATACTAAATACTGAGTAGTTACGATTAAAGGGATAATGTATGATACATTCTTTCTCTCCGGATTTAGGATGTATTAAGATATAGGTGGTGGGAGCACTCCAATCAGTGAATTGATACCTTTTCTCTCTATTTATCCATAAGTTATGTTGATCGTAATCCTTATATTTTATATGCTCCCGTTCATAGAAGACCGTGTTCAGAAACTTCTGCCATACATCCGTATTAAACTCTTTATAGGGGAATGTGACTTTTGCTGTATCTCCCTGTGTGTGTACCTGGAAATTTCGATCGCCTTTTTCTTGAAAATCGGTATTGTTCAACCAGACTTTGGACCAGGTTCTGAAATATTCAAAATGTTTATAATCTTCGGGATGAAATCGTGCATAAAAACTATGTTTCTGATCTATTAACGGCTCATCTCCTTCAAAAGATAACCCTTTGTTCTTTTTATACAAATAGGCCACTTTAGAACGCTCCAATAACTGTGGTTCAGCAAGGGAGTCTTTGATGCAGTTCAGTAATTCTTTCAGTCCCTCTTTATCGTCCCTGAAATTCCTGATGTAGAAAATACCAGGTACTGGTATGTCTTTTCTTTTCCATGTGCTGTCTTCCTGCTGTACGATCCGTCGTGCTGTGAAAGGTAGTACCTGTAGTGGTTTTTGCTCCCATTGACAGGATGCCAGCAAAGCAGGTAGAAGAAAATAGATCAGCTTTTTCATAATTTGATCACATCGATAGAGTCATAAATAATTTCTGTTTCAAAAGGATGGCATCCATAATGGTGTTGCAGCCAGAAGAAAGCACTTAAACTATCTACCGCACCTTTCAGGGTCATACCGTTGATATCGTCTTTATCTGCTCCGTACCAGTCGCCGATATACATCCGGGTTTTCATTACATAGGTGAACTCATCGGTCTGGATAACATCGAGGTCTATCCGGATTTTCTGTGTACCTCCCATCAGGCCGTAATAATCGTAAGGGATAATCTCTGAGATCCGACTGAAATTGGGCCTGGCAGAGGCTCTTGTATCATATTTATTCTCAAATATATCTATGATTTTTTCTCCGTCTATTGTCTCTAATTCCAATTTCTCATTCTTAATGATCTCCTTTAATATCTCCAGATATTTCTTATAATACTCCTGGAAAGTAGGATTTACCCGCAGTTTCTGAGAGAGGACGGAGGTAGGTCCAAAGCTCATCTTTGGTTCCGAGCCGGTATAAAAACTATTCAGTACCCTTTGGAGCAGGTTGTCATTATTGGACAATACATTCCTGACACCCGTTGGGTTGAAGCGGCCTTCGAATATGCTGCGTACCTTCTCTTCGCTCATCCGGTTCAGCGAAGTGGCCCGGATCTTTCCATACTTGTCCAGTTCACATTCTACACAGATTTCTTCCAGACTCAGGCGCTGGCTTTTGCGTTCCATACCCTCTCCCAGCTTGCCCCATTCTTTGGTGCCTTTGTATCGGTAGAGAGGGTTTACATAGGCCTGGCATTGAGCCCCCCCTCTCTCTTTCTGTGAGGTAAGCATAAAAGGTGATCCGATTGCCTGCTGCTTCGTTGTCGTCTGCCCGGTAGACGATCTGTTCGCCCTGCTGTTTTTCAAACGTTCCTACTACCACGTCTCCTTTATTGGAAATGTAGCTGAACTCCCACCGGATCTTTTCCGGATCCCGCGGTCTGCCGTTGGTGTAGCCGGTGACCCGGAGTTCGTATGCCTGGCTCATCTCCATTCCTTCGGTAAGGTTGTGCTCCCGGTGCACCAGTGGGGTCACGATCTCTATACCGGCAACCTCGGTGACGGGCTCTTCTCCGGGACTGCTTTTGGCTGGTCCCTTCTCTTCCGGTTTGTATATATCCCACCAGAATCCATAGGTCTGTGGCCACCGACGGTCGAGACGGACGCTGCGGCTTATATCCAGGCGCAGGGGGGTAATGGCCAGCGTGGTCAGCATCGGGAGGGAGGAGCCAGCCTGCAATTTTTCCTGGTATCGGTAGAGGAAAGCTTCCTGAAAGGCAATCCTCCGGACACATATTTCGTCTTCTCCTTCTACGATCTCCAGGCTCCCTGCTATGGGCAGCAGGGTCTTGAGTAACATCTGTTCCAGCAGGGAGGTATGGGGTACAGACTCAAGCGGCAGGAAAATATGTCCACCCAGCATACCGGTGCAAGGGCGGCTTTTGGTATCTGTCCGGCGGTGAAAACCATAGGTGAGACGGAGTATATTGTACTCTTCGTTTTGGATCTTTAATGTAACTCTGCGTGCGAGCATAGTTGTTGGTGTTGAATGGAATAGAGTGGTAAATGTAATAAATTATCTGTATAATCTACTACTCCGGAAGAAAAAATATCCACGTTTGCTTTTTTGCTTCCGGCTGTGTTTCTATTCTCTTTGCCGGAATCTTCCGGGCTGGATGCCTGTGAATGCTGCTCACCGGCGACTATCAATCATTTCATATACGCAAAAACAGTAAGGGTATGTAAGAAGTCTGTCATTCCAATGACTTCTTACATACCCTCTCGGATGGCTGCTCCGGAATCGGACCTTCTGCCGGCCGGTGTTACTTTTTAGACATTACACGTTTTCCCAGTGGAATGGAGAATCCCATTTGCAGATTGATACCTTTGCTGGTAACCGGCATAAACTCACTGTTCACGTGAGGGATGATATAGTCGCTTGCCAGGAAGAAATGCACTCCACGCGCGGGAACGAAGTTAACCGCAAATCCGAACGTATCAAACTTACTGTGTACAAAGGAATAGCTTATGGCTGTTTCCACCCAACTGGCCGGGCGATAGGTAAGGCCCAGCGTGGCTTCGGTCATGGTATGTGAAGAGTTGAAATAAGTGGTCGACAGCACTCCCGCGGATAGTTTATTTTTCAGGATCTCGTATTCGATACCGAAATTCATATTCGTTCTCAGGCTGGTGGTGCGGCTTTTGGCCTCTCCTTCTTTAAATTCGATGATCTCTTCTACTTTGTCTTTGATCTTGTCGATGTCGTCTTCCAGAGAGGTACTGTCGTCAAAGTCGATATTGAAGTTTCCCGTGATCACTTCATCTTCCAGGGAAGAATAGAGGTGACTGCTGTTGCCTTTGCTCCAGGAGATGAAACCAAGGTCTGTGAATGCCACCGAAACAGTGAGTCTGTTCAGGATATCGGACCATGTATCGTTGTTGGTCAGTTCCGACAGCCCCGACAGTGCATACGTAGCTCCGAGGTCAACTCCCATACCCATACCCGGTATGCCAAAGGATTCTTTCCATTCGTAGGTGTCGAAGATCTGATCTTCATCAAAAACAGGCTTCAGTCCCGGCGCACTACCGTTCAGTGTAGCATACGAGCGCACCACCCACTCGTCCAGGCCGGCATCTACTTTCATGTCACGGATGTGTACGTCAAAATCGGCAAGTCCGAACAGTACTTTCGCTTTGGCCCCTACTACCAGTGTGTTGTTCAGGAAGGGTCGGGAATGTCCTACACCCAGTTCGGCATACGTATTCGCTTTGATGCGGGTATTCTTTACGTTGTAATAAGAGGGCTCGTTCATGGCAAATCCTCTTTTCATCAGTTCAAAGGCAGAGTAGGGGATGTTGGCATCTGCATGCGCCTTGATAGTGAAATCTACGTTCCAGAACCCTTTTCCTTTGTAGAATCCGAAAGAGAAGAGTGAATAATTGAAATCTACATTGGCGAAGTTGTTGGGTGAGATCCCTTTCAGGAACTTGTCTGCCGATACGTCCTTATGCATAAAGCTCAGCAGTTCCTTGTCTTGCCGGAATGTCAGATGATCCATATTCAGCGAATTGGTCTTTACATCCACATACAGGTTGTTGAGTACAAAAGGCATACCCAGATACCCCTGCTCGGGACGCAAGGCCGGGTTGAGTGAGGTGCGGTTGGAATATGTCTTCATGAAATAAGTGGTGTTGGTAGTCTGTGCGGAGAGCGAAGCTACAGCTACCCAGAGGAGAAGACAGAAAACGAAAGAGAATTTATGTTGTGTCATTGTTTGATTGATTCAATATAGTCAGAAAATAGATATTAGAATTCCCAGGAGATACCTGCTGTAGTCTTGAACTTCAGCTTCTTGATCGTGATATGGTCTGTCTGGTGCAGGACCACATCGCTTCCCTGAAGTGTGAAGTTGAATCCCAGATGTTTGGCATTCTGCATTTTGTGCGTATCCTTTTCCTGGACGTCGATCGTTATCTCCAGGGTATTCTCTCCGTTCTTCAGACTGGCGCTTTTTACATCTACATCAATGATCTCGTCGTAGCGGTCATATACCACAATGGTAGTACGGATGTCCACATCTGCCTGTGAGCCGGGACCTCCGAGCTGCACCTCTACCAGGTCTGCGATAATGAAGAGTTCACCTGCGTTGTAGAACAGCTTTTCCGCGATATCTTCCGTGAACACATTCTTCATCTTTTCTTCGAAGTGTATGGTAACCTCTTCAAAATCAAAAGGGATCAGGAATTCATAATTCGCATTGATCTCAGGTTTGTTGTATGGGAAATAGCCCGGTATCTTCTCTTCTCCCTGGGTTCTGGCCGTGATCTGGTACGTGAGTTCTTCCGGCTTGATGCTTAATATTTCATTCAGATCTGTATATACATAGTTCGAAGAAGGATAACTCAGGTCATTTGATCTGGCTATGTAGTAAGAGGTTGTATGATCCAGTGACGCGTTTGCCGCCTCGAAGAGCAAACCACCGTCGCCAGTGATGTCCGGCATTTCTTTTTCTGCACCTGTTTGTTTGTTCTGCCCCTCAAATTTATCGATGGATACATTCATATCGAAGCCAATGTTGGTAGAGAGGTTGAAAAGCATACCCGGATTTCGTAAAGAGAAAGAATCCTCTTCTTTGAAAATATCGTTGATGGCACCAATGCCAGTTATTTCATCCTGTACTTCCTGTAGGAAAAGCGCATGGGCATAGACTGTTTCCGCTACCGGATCGGGGGTACTGAACACCATGTAGAATTGGGATTCCGGATCCGGATCGTTCCGGAAAGCATACGTGAATCCGTCCGAGATGGTCAGTCCGACATTGTAGGTGATATCTTCATTGTCGTCTCCGGTATCGTAACTGAATTTTCTGATGGAGAAACGGGTCAGCGTATATACTCCACCGTTTGATGTGATCAGCTGAGGATCTAATTCGTATGTATAGCTGTGATCCTGTATCTGATCATCATCAAAGAGAATAGACTCCGGAAAATCGATCTTTATCTGTAGTTTCGCCTGATCCCCTTCGGGTATTTCTATATTTGTCATATATACCTTTAATACCAGATCGCAGGACTCAAACTCTACCGCGGTTATGTCCAGATCCCAGTCCGTACTGTTGTTTTCCGGTGCAGGGATGACGTAATCCACAGTTCCGCTGATCAATTCGATCGGGTCTGTTGGTGTCGGCAAAGGCAAGGAGGGAATAGCGGGAAGTTTGGATTTCAGGTCGACCTTTTTTGTCTCTTTGTCTTTCATCTCGATTTCCCCGAAGTTGGGAAGGTCTATGCCGATCTCTCCTTTGTATTGGAGAGAGATGTATCCGTCGTCGTCATAGATGAATTCAGTACTTCCCCGGTCCGACAGGATCGAGTCGATCTTGATGGGAGCTACATCGCCAAGAGGTACATTCCCTATCTGGAAAGTGATCTCTTTGTTGAGGTTGTCCCAATCGTAATCCTTATTAATACACGAGTTTAAACAGAAAATGAGGGTAGTCCCTACATAAATACCTAATAAATGCAGTCTTTTCATGTTGTATAGTATTCTCACAGATGTTTTGTCGTAAAGAGCTGCAAATATATACTAATTTTGCTTTTTTTATACTTTGATCATTAAAATTATTATGGACATCGGGTACATTTTTTGTTTCTGCACAATGAAAGTGCAGGGGAAATACGGGCAAAAAGTAAGGACGAACAGAGGATCGTTTGTATATCCTGTGTGGGAACAGGGGGTGGTGGAGACAGGACTGCTGAAAAAGAAGTAGGTGGAATATATGCTGAATAGAATACACACTAAGTAACTGTTTGTCATTCAGTATACTAATTCGTTGGCCTGTAGAGACGCACGGCGTGTGTCTCAGCATGCCGAAGGGGTATGTATGTAACAGACAGGATGCCTTTTTTTGCCGAATGTATATCGCGAAGGTGTACACCACTTGTACTGCGGAGACGCACGCCACTTGTACCGCAGAGACGCATGCCGTGCGTCTCTACAGGCGAATGGGACAGTGTATGTTTTCATTTATATGTATGACTTGTCACGAACACAAAATGATGAGTCGTTTCCGGACAGAAAAAGAAATAAGAAGATCGGCGAAGGTTTATTCCGGACCGCTCTGTTTTTTACTTTATCTGGAAGATATGAAAGAAGCGGGCCAATCCTTAACTTCTTTTAAGGGGCTTTTCCCTCTGCTTCAAGTTGGGCTCTGGATTTGCTTTGTGTCACAATATAGACTCCCAGAAAGACCAATCCGATGGCTACTCCTTTTTGCCAGCCAAACACGTCCATTCCCAGTGCCACGGTAACGATGGAAGCCACGATCGGTTGTACATAATTGTACATGCTCACGATGGTAGGGCGCAGAAGTTTTTGTCCCGTCATCATACAGATGTAAGAGAGGAAAGTGGCTCCCAATACCACATATCCGATCTGTGCCCACAATTGCCACGATATGGACTGGAAATCTATCGAGGCGATGTCGCGATAGGAGAAAGGAAGGTAGCACAGGGAAGCATAGATAAACAACCACTTGCTGATAGTGACCGGCGAATACCGGGAGATCAGTCCGCGGAACACTGTCAGATAAATAGCAAAGCTCAGCTGGGCCACCAGACAGAGGATATCTCCTAAAATACTGCCCGACTTGCCGCCGGCGTCGGTCTGGCTGCTGAGGATCAGGATCAGCGCTCCCAGGGCACCGACAAATATCCCTGTTACTTTTTTGTGGGTCACAGGCTCTTTCAGGTACAAAGCCGCCACGATCATGGTGATGATCGGCGTGGTGGTGGTAACGATAGAAGCATCGATCGGAGAGGTGAGTGACAAGCCAAATACAAACATCCCCTGATTGAATACCACTCCGAACAAGGCCGCGAAGAAAAGTTTCAGCATATCCTTATGATCGATGTGCTCGCGGGGAAGGAAAAGCGAAAGCAACCAGAATGCTATAGCAGCACCGACCATGCGGAATGTGGTGACTGAAAGGGCACTGAAGACTGCTAAAACTGATTTCCCTACAGGAGCATTTAATCCCCATAGTACATTGGCCCCCAGCATAGCGGCATGGCCTTTCAGACTTTTATCGTTTGACATGTAAGTAGTCGTTTTTGAAATATCCTGTACATATAGTGAAAGCCGGAGGTCAACATTCAAACTTATTGGGTGGCTTGACCTGGGGTTTTTCCTATATCCTGCAAAGGTATACAAAAAAGGAGTTGGAATTGTTTTGGGTTAGAGGTAAACTGGAGGATGAAATAAAAAGCAGGTTCACTGATCCTGAGTATGTGCTTCGGATAAGTAGATAAAAATAGTATAGATGATGAGATAGTTATAGACTATGCAGGGGAGATATATTAGTTAAGAGTTTGGATGCTATATCTTTATATAGTCTGGTAGTCGTATCATAACCACCAATATCCTATTTACAGATATTCACAAGAATATCAATACCAAAAAAGCTGCACTCCGGGCAGCTTTTTTGGGTATTAAAGTATTTACAATTAGTCCCAATAGCCAAATATCCATTTTGCACCTGAGGGGATAGAAGTTGTAAAGTTGGTTGTTTCTTCCCTCTCATTCACAGGTTTTGTGATTTTGGCCATCTGGTTCCAGCCCGCCTGCAAACTGATGTTGTAGTTTTCAGTATCTTTATAGGATTCTCCTTCATAGATGCAGGATCCCGTTACTTTAACAGCTTTATCGCTATAGACATAGTAAATCTCCACATACTGGGATGCGGAGATGAATCCAAATTCGAAATCATTTACATATACATCTCCTTTGTATCCTTCTAACCATCCGTAACATAATTTAGCTGTATGATCACTTATTGTAATACCTTTTCCTATTTCTTCGTCTTCAAATTCAAAAAACTCCTCAATTTGTTCCAGTGCCACAGAAGGTACAGTTTCGGGAAATTCCAGAGTAAATCCATTGCTCCATGAGGTACTGGCAAGAATGTGGCTGTTTGCTGCCTTATAAGTAATTAATTTTACGGTATTAATCTCATCATTGCCCGGTGCATCTGTAATTTCGCTGTTTTTAAGTTCAAGTTTGTAACTTTTTCCGAGTCCCTTATTGTCATCGTTGTCATCATTGTCATCGCTACATCCTGTAAAAAGCATCGCAAGCACAGGTAATAAATAGAAAATTTTTTTCATTGTAATTGAATTTTTAATTAGAGTCTGTACAGTTCATCCGCACCTCGGAGTTTCGATGCAGCGATGCAAATATAGTAAAACATCTTATTTACACTTCTTTTCCAGAGTCGTTTTTTACATAAGTAACTGAAACGAAAAGGCAGAGCATACTGGCGGCCTACCGTCGCATGGGTAAAAAATATAACTTACTCTGTGAGAAATCTGTGTGATATTTCTCGGATTATCCTATACTGATTGTTACCAGATATGAATATGCTTCTGTGGCAACTCTAAAATCCGATACATCTATGAAAATTGTAACCGTAACTTAGCCCCTTGATCATACAAGCCTTTATAAGAGGATTTGTGATCACTATAAATGTAAGTCTGCCTGTAAATTCAGTATACAGAAAAATAATATTTGTCTCCGTATATTGTTTGTTACTAATTTCAAAAGTTCAATTTTCAATGTGCTGTTCCCAATCACCTTACATCTTTTTCTTTTACTTACTATTGTATGATATATATCCTATCTGCTTTACTATAGTTTTTAGTTAGTAGTTGAATTCAGTATTTGCGTTTTGATAAATTTTTGATTATTAGTTGATTGTTTCTTTTTTCTTTAAAGGATTCCATTACTGCATGTTTTTATTTCTTGAAGACTGCCGGATTACTGGTATTTTTGAATGTCGGATTCTATGGTATCTTACATTCATCTTTTAGAGAAAATATATTTGCTAAAAAACAGGGAATATAAATTAGCTAGAGAGATAATAGTAGAGATTGCCACTTTACCAATCTGATTGAAATTATGGACAACGAAATTTATTCAGTTTCTATCGTACGTCTTTTCTCTATCCTGCAGACCTGTCTGGGACAAACCAGAGAAGAGATCAGGAACATCCTCACCCGGCAGGGTCTGCCCGGATGGGAGAGTGTCACAGACCCGCTCATGCACTACAGCTATATCCAGTGCCCTACTGATACAGAGGCTTTGCTGAAATTTAGTTTTGACTGGAACACCCGGTTCGATGACGAAACGGTATGTCTGAAAGCCTCATTGCTGATAGATATAGAGAACAGCATCAACCCCTATCTCTACCATTGTTTTCGTCATTACCAACGGATAGATATGATGCGTTGGGTAGATCTGAGAATGGGGGATCAGATTGAATTCCTTTTCTTTGAAGAGGGATTTGTTCTTTCCTTTACCCGTGTGGGAAAAGAAAAAGTACAGGAGCTGTGCCGCAGATCGGACATCTACTCCGAAGAAGAGGTATACCTGTAATTTCTTTCAGTGCCCTCTTGTCTGGGGTTTTATGTGACCCGACCTGCCATAAAAACCATTTCCGGAAAAGAGAAATAGGATTTTTTTCTGTAAGTTTGTCTGATAAAATCTTTACTTATGGAAAAACAAGCTCATTACATCAAGCATATAGAGATCGATGCCCTCTGGGGAAGATTGCGTATCGACTGGGAGTTGCGTCCGGATGTGAATATCCTTTCCGGTATCAACGGGATGGGTAAAAGTACCATTTTACGTCATTCGGTAGACCAGCTCGCCCGTCTGTCCGGCAAGATCCGGAACGGGAATACCTTCGGTGTGCATATTACTTTCGATGATCCGGAGGCTACGTATATCCCCTACGATGTGATCCGTAGCTACGATCGTCCGTTGCCTGCGGGAGATTTTACCACCCGTGTGGAAGATGCCATCATACGCTCCGAACTGGACTGGTTGCTCTATCAGCTCCAGCGTCGTTACCTGGACTATCAGGTCAATATAGCCAATCGCATGATCGAGTTGCTCAACAGCCCGGATGAAACAGAACGTATGCAGGCCACTCAGTTGTCCCGTCGGAAGCAACGTTTTCAGGATCTGGTAGATGAATTGTTCGGCTATACCGGCAAGACCATTGACCGCAAACGGAATGATATCGCCTTTTATCAGAACGGAGAATTGCTCTGTCCGGATAAACTCTCTTCCGGAGAAAAGCAGATGCTAGTGATCCTGCTCACTGTCCTGGTGCAGGACGGCAAGCATACTGTGTTGTTTATGGACGAGCCGGAAGCCTCGTTGCATATCGAGTGGCAACAACGGCTGATCTCCATGCTCCGGGAACTGAACCCGAATGTACAGCTGATCATCAGTACCCATTCTCCGGCAGTGATCATGGAGGGGTGGCTGGATGCTGTGACAGAGGTAAGTGATATTTCTACTCCCATGGAGGCATAATATCTGTCCGGATCATGGCGAAACGACTTACTGAAAATATAACTTCTAAATACCTGCACGCGGCCAATCAGATGCGTCCGCGTACGGCCCGCCGTCGCATCGTAGCGTATGTAGAAAGTTACGACGATATACCTTTCTGGCGTTCCCTGCTCGAAGAGTTTGAAGATGAAAGCCGCTATTTTCATGTCATGCTCCCTTCGGCAAATTCCTTGGCCAAAGGCAAGAAACCGGTGTTGATGAATACACTGCGTACGGAAGAGTTGGGCAGAAGCCTTATCGCCTGTGTAGACAGTGATTATGATTTTTTGTTGCAAGGCAAAACCGCCGTATCCAGGAAGATCAATTCCAGTCCTTATGTTTTTCAGACGTACGCGTATGCCATTGAGAACTATCGCTGCTATGCAGGTAGTCTGCACAGGGTGTGTGTACAGGCTACACTCAACGATCGGAAACTGATGGATTTCGAATCTTTTCTGGCAGCGTATTCTCAAGCGGTTTATCCACTTTTCCTCTGGTCGGTCTGGTTCTATCGTAAAAACGATACCCGCACTTTCCCGATCAATGCCTTCAACAGTTGTGTCCGTCTGGGCCATGTGAATCTTCGTCATCCGCAGAATGCTTTACAGGGTGTGCGCAAGCAGGTCGATCACAAACTACAGGAGTTGGAAAAGCGTTTTCCGGAAGAGATAGAGCCTGTGCGTGCATTGGGCAGGGAATTGCTGGAACTGGGGTTGGCCCCGGACACCACGTATCTCTATATCCAGGGACATCATCTGGTAGAAAATGTGGTGCTGCCGCTCCTGATCCCTGTCTGTACGGTGCTTCGCCGGGAGCGGGAACGGGAGATCTCTGAGCTGGCCGGGCACGATCGTCAGTATCGCAACGAACTCTCCGGATACCGCAACAGCCAGGTGAAAGTTGAAGAGGTGCTCCGCCGGAATACGGGCTATCGCCGTCTGTTCCTGTATGAATGGATCAGAGAAGATATCCGCCGGTTCCTGGAACAGGAGAAATAGAAATGCTCATACTTCCTTTTCAGAAATCCCTACGGGGGACACAGAGAGTAGATTGCGATAGAACACAGGATCAGACAGATATATATGTGGGAATAGAAAAGCGGGAAATGTAAACAGAGTCTCTTTTATCCTGACGGCCATGACCCCACGGTATGGTAGAGACGCATAGTTGCGTCTCCCAACAACCCTTCAACAGCCCTTCAATAATTATATAAGAACAGTAAGCCGCCAAAAAGAAAACAGCGCCAAAGAGGATGAACAGAAAACTCAATTATTCATGAAAAGTCAAAACAGTTTCTTATATTTGTACCTCCTGACGGTGCTACCGGCAGGAAGTATTTTATTTTCTACCTGTTGATACACATTGTTACATATTTATGGAAAGACTCATCTATCGTATAAACGAATTGTTACTGGATCTGGGATTTGCACCTGAGACGGCCGGCAAGGCCGATAATTTCATCGCCTTTCTGCTGGTCATTGCCCTTGCCTTTCTGGCAGATGCTTTTTGTCGCAGGTTCATTCTGCGTGCCATTGAGAAGTTGGTAAAAAATACAAAAGCTACCTGGGACGATATACTTTTTGACCGGAAGGTTATGATCCACCTGAGCCGTCTGGTGGCTCCGATCATCCTTTATATGCTGATCCCTGCTATATTTCGTGAGCAACCGGAAACCCTGGATTTTATCCAGCGCATCTGTAAGATCTATATGATCATTGTTTTCCTGTGTTTTCTCAATGCCATGTTTGTGGCTATCTATACGTTGTACAGCTCCATGGAGAAGTACCGGGAGCGTTCGCTGAAGATATTCCTGCAGACTTTCCAGATCATTCTGATCTTTATCGGAGGTATCTGTATTGTGAGTATACTGATCAATCAGTCGCCTGCCGTACTGCTTACGGGACTGGGAGCTGCCGCTACAATTCTGATGTTGATATTTAAAGATTCCATCGTTGGTTTTGTGGCAGGCATACAGTTATCTGCCAACGATATGCTGAGGGTAGGAGACTGGATCACGATGCCTAAATACGGGGCAGACGGGGATGTGATAGAGGTAACCCTGAATACGGTGAAGGTGCAGAACTGGGACAAGACCATCACTACGATCCCTCCCTATGCGCTGATCAGTGATTCTTTTCAGAACTGGCGGGGGATGCACTCTTCCGGCGGACGGCGGGTGAAACGTTCGATCAATATCGATATGCACAGTGTACGCTTCTGTACGCCGGAGATGCTGGAGAAATACAGCAAGATACACCTGCTCAGCGGTTACATCCAGGAGACCCAGAGGATCGTCTCTGAATACAATGCCGAGAACCAGATAGATGATTCTATTCTGGTGAATGGGCGGCGGCAGACGAACCTGGGCGTGTTCCGTGCCTATCTGACCAATTACCTGAAAAACCTGCCTACAGTCAACCAGGAGATGATGTGTATGGTGCGGTAATTGCAGCCTACGGAGCAGGGCATGCCGCTGGAACTCTATTTCTTCTCCAACGGTACGAACTGGGTGTTCTATGAAGGTGTACAGGCTGATGTATTTGACCATGTGCTTGCCATTATCGGAGAATTTGACCTGCGCGTATTCCAGGATCCCAGCGGTGCCGATTTCCGTTCGTTATCCGCTACGGCTGCCCGAAACGCGGAAGTGTAGAACGGAAATAAAGAAACCAGCGAGAGGAGGCTGTCTCCACCCGGTATGGAGAGGGCCTTTTTCTTTCCTGCTCTTTGTGGATGGATTTCCTGTGTTTTTCTTTTCAATGGCCTTTTTATCGGATGTCGTTGCTTCTTATCGTATGTGTGATCAGAAAAGGTCCCTTTATGAAAGGAGCATACGGCAGCCTGCGTTGCCCCTAAATGGTCCGCATTTTGCCAACTCTTTTTCATCGCCTGGCAAAGTTTTGCCATTGCATTGGCAAACTCTTGCCAACGTACAGGCGAGGTGTTGCCACCGCACAGGCAAAACCTTGCCACCGCACAGGCAAAGAAGGTGTAAAAAGCAGCCATATATTTCCTGCTTCTATTTGGAGACAACCTCTCCGGTACATCGCCTGCTGGCTAAGCTCCCCGTGCATGGATCGCTGTCATCAACCGTGCCGTAAACGAAAAGGTAATTATCATAAATTCAGGCTGAGGAGTGCGGCAGAAACAAAAAAGTATGGTATCTTTGGAGTGACTGATACTTTTATATACTTATGCAGAAAACACAACACCATATTATCCGGGAGATCACGCCTCTTTCCGACAAAGATTGCTTCTATATCGCCGAACGGTATAAGACAGAATTTACCTATCCGATCCATAACCATGCCGAGTATGAGCTTAATTTTACGGAGAAGGCTGCGGGCGTGCGCCGGATCGTAGGAGATTCTACCGAAGTGATCAGCGATTACGATCTGGTACTGATCACCGGTAGTGAACTGGAGCATGTGTGGGAGCAGCACGAATGTTGTTCGAAGGAGATCCGGGAGATCACCATTCAGTTTTCCTCTGATCTTTTTCTGGAGGGCTTTTTACATAAGAACCAGTTCGACTCTATCCGGAAGATGCTTGAGCGTGCCCGGAAAGGGCTTTGCTTTCCGATGTCTGCCATCCTGCGGGTATATCCGATATTGGATACCCTGGCTTCTGAAAAACAGGGATTTTATGCGGTCATCAAGTTCCTTACCATCCTCTACGAATTGTCCCTTTTCGGAGAAGAGGCACGTACATTGTCCAGCTCGTCTTTTGCCAAGATCGGTATACAATCCGATAGCCGGAGAGTGACCAAAGTACAGGAATATATCAATAACCACTACAAGGAGGAGATCCGCCTCAGTCAGCTGGCCGATATGGTAGGGATGACGCCTGTCTCCTTCAGTCGTTTCTTTAAACTCCGTACGGGCAGGAATCTTTCCGAATACATCATTGATATCCGGCTGGGGTTTGCTTCCCGCCTGCTGGTAGACTCTACCATGTCTGTAGCGGAGATCTGCTACGAGTGTGGTTTCAATAATCTCTCCAACTTCAACCGTATCTTTAAAAAGAAGAAAGGCTGTTCGCCCAAAGAATTCCGCGAACAGTACAGGAAGAAAAAGAAAGTCATATAGTCCCGCTCTCCGCGTTAGTTCCGGTTACTTGGTATGTACCGGAGCATTCGGGTATAGAAAGAAGGCTGGTATCAGGTAAGGACGTTCATTGGATACGGCTTGATCTCTGCCGGCTACCAGCCCCCATGAGTTTCTGGTTAACTTATACTCTCAGGTATTGAAACGGTGTGACGTCATTCATTTTCCCGTTGGAATGATTATATTTGTTATCCTGAACGTAGGGAAGGAGAGATCATACCTATGAAATACATAACTTTCCTGATACCGCTGTGTATGTATAGCTTCACCTCTTTTGTCAGGTCTTACACACAGTACTATGGAGAGAGTGCTACGGATTTTTTTAATACAAAGGATAGAAAAAATGGATCCGAAAGAACGGGAACTTTTCAGTAAAGAGGTCTATGAAGTGGTGGCCCAGATCCCTTATGGCCGGGTGATCACTTATGGAGAGATAGCCTGGTTGTTGGGCAGGCCCAACTATTCGCGTCTGGTCGGGGCTTCTCTGAAAGGATGCGCAGGGGCTGATCTGCCCTGCCATCGTGTTGTGAACGCGCAGGGACGGCTGGTGCCCGGATGGTCGGAACAAAAGCTCTTGTTGGAACGGGAAGGCGTGAATTTCTGCGGAAACGGATGTGTAGACCTGAAAACAAGCAGATGGAGGTATGAGGATAAGTAAGAGTGATAAGTTTTGAGTTAGAAGTTTTGAGTATCATCCGGAAAGAAGATAAAAAGCATTCACAAACTAAAACTTACTACTTATAACTTATAAGTACTATCCGGTATGCCGAGGCGCACGCTGTGCGTCTATACAAGGTACCCCCTGATATGTATACAATGAATGATGACTTTCTGTTTATGCAATGAATAGTTCCGCTTTGGGATTCCGCTCCGGGAATCTTCCCGATGTTTCTCGTGGTTTTTTCCTGGCAACAGGTGCGATTTGTAGAAATGTGTGTAGTTGTTTCTTGTAAATTTGATTAGATTTGTAACTGATCTACACAGATACAGAGAATTTACTGATCAGGCAATGGACAAAAATAAAGAAATCTGGATTGTCGCGGGGATACTATTCGTCCTGTATTTTTTCAATTTTCTATGGTTGAACTTCCATTACAACACGATGGTCGCCCATGAAGAGAGTGTACAGGCTGCCTGGAGCCAGGTAGAGAACCAATACCAGCGACGGGCCGATCTGATACCGAATCTGGTTGCTCTCTTTGAGCGGTATGCCGCGCACGAGATGAAAGCCTTTGAAGAGGTTGCCCAAGCGCGTGCACGGGCAGCTTCTGTGCGTATAGATGCCGAAGTACCGACAGAGGAGACCTTGCGACAATATCAGAGTGTGCAGGTAGAACTGAGTACGGCCGTATCCCGTATGATGGTGATCTCCGAAGGATACCCCGATCTGAAGGCCAATAAGGCCTTTGAAGAAATGAATGTGCAACTGGAAGGTACTGAGAACCGTATCGCTGTGGAGCGTAAGAGGTTCAACGAAGCCTCCCGGAAATACAATACCTATCTCCGTCGTTTCCCGAATCGTTTGCTGGGAAAGCTGTTCGGATTTTCTCCCCAGGCCTATTTCACTGCCGACACCGGTTCTGAGAAAGCACCCGCTATTAAATTTTAAATCTTATGGATATGCAACAGTTCGTAGAGAGAACCGTCAGACAAAGATACTGCCTGATCGTTTGCTTTGTTTTGTGCCTGTTGTCTGTTCCTTCTCTGGTATGGGGAGCAGACTATACAGTGAGTACCGTACCCAATGTCAGATTGATGGATGGGGATAACTATGTAAGCAACCCCGACGGGATCCTTTCCCCGGTGGAAGTCGATCGCATCAACCGGATCCTGAAGGGGCTGGAAGATAGCCACAGCATAGAGGTGGCTGTAGTAGCTGTCCATAGCATTGGCTATAACGATTCCAGAGAGTTTGCTACGGAACTGTTCAACCATTGGGGAGTGGGTAAAAAGGAAGATGACAACGGATTGCTGATCCTGTTGGTGACGGAACCCGTACAGCGCTCTGTGGTCTTTGAAACAGGGTACGGACTGGAAGGTATCCTTACAGACGCGGTTTGTTATCGTTTGCAGCAAGACTATATGATCCCGGATATGAAGGAAGAGAGGTATAGCGAAGGGATGTTGAAAGGAGTAGAGGCTGTAACCGGATATCTGAGAGCCAGTGACTACGAACGAAAAAGCTTTATGGATGCTTCTTCCTCTTCTTCCGGAGCCACAGGTGAGGGGATAAGTATACTGATCGGTGTGTTGCTCTGGTGTTTGCTCATTGGTCTGGTTGTTTATTGGGTGAGAAGTGCGAAAAGGCGCAGACACAAATGTCCGAAATGTACGAAAGCGACCTTCCGTCGGGAAAGGCTTGAGATACTGGCTCCGGCTACGTATGCTTCTACAGGATTGCAGAAGGAGACCCGCAGATGTAGCAGTTGCGGACATCTGGAAGAGATAAGTATGGTGATCCCAATGCTGGTAAGGGTGAGGAGGACCTATTACAGTTCCGGCAGGAGCAGATCGTATAGTTCCGGCAGAAGTCGTAGCTATAGCAGCAGTTCTTCCAGAAGTTCCGGAACTTCCCGGAGCAGTTCCTCACGGAGTAGTTCTTCCCGGAGCAGCGGACGTTCGTATGGCGGAGGTCGTTCCGGGGGTGGAGGTGCCCGAAGCAAATTCTGATCGAACCATAAAGAAAGAAAATGTAAATAGCCAAAAAGTATCAGACATACGAAATAGCCCTTACTGGAATCCGGAGTAGTAAGGGCTATTTTTATTACAGGTAGGTATTATCTGTTGTGTTTATTCGGAAAGAACTACGCTCTTATCCACTTAAAGTTCAACAGACAGTGTAGTTACATTTATTCATACCTGAGAGATCATTTTTACCTGAACCTTATTTTTCCGGTAGTCTGTTTTTGCAAATAGATTATATACTCTTTCCTGTCCGGGCAGATCCATGAACAAGTACCTTTTTATATAGGGGATTTCCCTTATCACCGGTATACCTTTTTTCGTAAATTCTGAGGAATAAGTAGGAATAAGTTGCTTTTTAAATAATCAGGATCGTTAAACAAATGGAGATTATCCCTTTGTTTTACGCGCTGAATTTGCTTTTTCCTGGCAAAATCATATTTTGTCTTAACTTTTTTATAAATAAATGTGTTAATAATAGGATTTGTAAATTTTAATCCGTATGTTTGTTGCTATCCTTGTAAATTTACAGGAATATGTCGGGTAGAGGAATCGTAAGATACCGGTTAAACTTACAATCTCTTTAAACACGATGAGATTATGTATAGTAAATTAAAATTTAGTAAAAATGAAAAAGTTATTTATTGCTTTCTTAGCAGCTTTTTGTCTTTTGGGAACCCATGTGCAAGCACAGATTGTTAGTATTCCTCCACCTTTGGGGTTTCCCGTTGTTCTTGATCTCAATTTAGAAGTAAATCAAGGCCCCGATTTTGTATTCAATTTATTGGATTTTGTTGATGACAGTACCGCCGGCCTTATTACTCAGGTATATATACTGCTGGAAGCTACCGGATTAATGGATCTGGTATTCCCGATCGAAGTAAAATCACTGGACGGTCCTTATGTCGTACTTGATGCGGAGGCTGGCAGTAAAGGTTTTACGTTAAGTGGTGTGATCCCGGATTATAATATCGGGGAGGGAAGACGTTCCTATCTGGTATCAACTACACTTGTTGACAATGATATTCTTGAATATAAATTGCTTACGCTGAATATCACGTTATCCTGGGGTGTTGATAACTAACTGAAATAAAATAGGAGGCTGTCTTCAGTTAGAAAGATGAAGATAGGCCTACGTGTAAAGTGCATCCCGGAAGCTGGACAAGAAACTTCCGGGATGCATTTTATTTGTTGCGGCAGCCTCTTCTCCCTGATGGGACACTTTGTACATTTGTGTGTGGATTCTACGGTTTGTTCCTGCCCTAATTTCCATACTGTTTTTGTATCTCGCTGAGCTGGGATGGAACAGATGACCCCATAGTCGTATACATTATTTTTTCTTCTTTCTATCCTTATCCTGGCTCTGTTCTGTTGATGGTAGTTGCTATTTCCTGAAGTATAAAGTTATTGGATCTCCATTCAAAGTAAGCCTTTTTGAACCGGGTTAGTCTGGTGTACAGGGTTAATCGTAAAGTAGTATGGAAACTGTTATCAGATACCCTGTTAAGAAAAAAGAGGAAGATCCGGAACAGATCTTCCTCTTTGGATCGTAGGATATATCTTCAATTATTCACCGTCTACACCCCACTGTTGCTTAGCCAGACGCTTGTAGTTGTTGTATCTCCACTTCGCGTTGTCTTCTGCAGCCTGGAAGAGTTCTTCCGCTTCTTCCGGATACTGTTTCATCACAGAAGAATAGCGTACTTCACCTTTGAGGAAGTTCTTGAATTCTGCCCAGTTCGGCTCTTTGGAGTCGAGCGTGAACGGATTCTTTCCTTCTGCTTCCAGTTTGGGATTGTAGCGCCACAGGTGCCAGTAGCCACACTCTACCGCTTTGGCGATCTCATCCTGCGATTTACCCATACCGGCTCTCAGACCGTGGTTGATACAAGGTGAGTAAGCGATGATCAGTGAAGGTCCGGGGTATGCTTCCGCTTCGCGGATCGCTTTCAGGGTCTGAGCCTGGTCGGCACCCATCGCGATCTGTGCTACGTATACATATCCGTAGGTGCTGGCCATCAGACCAAGGTCTTTCTTGCGTACACGCTTACCTGCGGCAGCAAACTTAGCGATAGCACCTACCGGAGTGGATTTGGACGACTGTCCACCGGTGTTGGAGTAAACCTCCGTATCGAGTACCAGGATGTTGATGTCTTTTCCGGTAGCGATCACATGGTCGAGACCACCGTAACCGATGTCGTAAGAAGCACCGTCACCACCGATGATCCACTGCGAGCGTTTGATCAGATACTGTTGCAGTTCGGCAATTTGTTTGCAGTGCGGACAGCTGTCTTTCTTCGCTTCTACCAGCGGAATGATCTTTCCGGCCAGTTCTTTGGTCTTTTCCGCATCCAGCATGTTGTCGATCCATTCCTGGAACAATTCTTTGTAATCTGCCGGGCAGCAGTCGCCAGCGATAGCTTCCCGCATCACTTTCACCAGGCGGGCACGCATTTTTTCGTTGGCTAGTTCCATACCCAGACCGAATTCGCAGAAGTCTTCGAACAGGGAGTTTGCCCATGCCGGACCCTGTCCTTGTTCGTTCTGTGTATACGGAGTAGAAGGAACAGAACCCGAATAGATAGAAGAACATCCGGTTGCGTTGGCCACCATTTCGCGGTCGCCGTACAACTGAGTGATGAGCTTCACATACGGAGTTTCCCCACAACCCGAACAAGCTCCGGAGAACTCGAACAGCGGAGTAGCGAACTGTGAGTTCTTCATGTTCGATTTTACATCCACCAGATGTTGTTTGCTCTTCACGTGGTCTACACAGTAGGTCCAGTTGGGAACTTCGCCCAGCTGGCTTTCCAGGGTTTTCATTTCAAGTGCTTTGCCCCCCTTCTTCGGATTGCCCGGACATACATCCACACAGTTGCCGCAGCCCATACAGTCGAGCGCGTCTACCTGCACACGGAACGTCATACCGTCGAATACTTTACCTATAGCTTTCAGGGTAGTGAAGTTGGCACATTCCTGCTCTTTCGCATCCAATACGAACGGACGGATGGAAGCGTGCGGACAAACGTAAGCACATTTGTTACACTGGATACAGTTTTCCGGGATCCACTCCGGTACGAAAGCGGCCACACCGCGTTTTTCGTACTTGGAAGTTCCCTGGAACCAGGTACCGTCTTCGATACCTTTGAACGCGGATACCGGAAGCAGGTCGCCGTCCTGCGCGTTGATCGGGCGCACCACTTCGTTGATGAACGCGGGGTCGTTGTTGGCTACCGCTTCATCATCCGGCAGGTTGGCCCAGGCAGGATCCACAGCCAGTTTTTTGTATTCGCCACCACGGTCTACCGCGGCGTAGTTCTTGTTGACAATGTCTTCACCCTTCTTGCCGTATGACTTCACGATGAATTTCTTCATCTGTTCGATGGCAAGGTCTACCGGGATCACTTCCGTGATGCGGAAGAATGCGGATTGAAGGATGGTATTGGTACGGTTGCCCAGTCCGATCTCCATAGCGATCTGGGTCGCGTTGATATAATATACGGAGATGTTTTTCTGAGCCAGGTATTTTTTCACACGGGTGGGCAGGTTTTTCACCAGGTCGTCTCCCTCCCATACGGTGTTGAGCAGGAATGTTCCGTTCTCACGCAGACCGCGTGTCACGTCGTACATATTCAGGTAGGCCTGTACGTGGCAAGCCACGAAGTTCGGTGTATTTACCAGATAGGTCGAACGGATCGGGCTGTCGCCGAAACGAAGGTGAGAGCAGGTGAAACCTCCTGACTTCTTGGAGTCGTAAGAGAAGTATGCCTGACAATATTTATCTGTGTTGTCACCGATGATCTTGATGGAATTCTTGTTGGCACCTACCGTACCGTCTGCTCCCAGACCGTAGAATTTGGCTTCGTACATACCGGCACCACCCAGCGCGATCTCTTCTTTCGGAGGCAGGGAAGTGAAAGTCACGTCGTCTACGATACCTACGGTAAAGTGATCTTTGGGTGAAGGAAGTGCGAGGTTTTCGAATACGCTGATGATCTGAGCCGGAGTCGTATCGTTCGATCCCAGTCCGTAGCGTCCGCCTACGATCAGCGGAGCGTTTTCTTTACCATAGAAACACTCTTTTACGTCCAGGTACAGCGGTTCGCCGTTGGCTCCCGGTTCTTTGGTACGGTCCAGTACAGCAATGCGCTTTGCTGTCTGAGGCACAGCAGCCAGGAAGTGCTTGGCAGAGAACGGACGGTAGAGGTGTACCGCTACCAGACCCACTTTCTCGCCTTGTGTCACCAGGTGGTCTACAGCTTCTTTGGCAGCTTCCGTCACAGACCCCATAGCGATGATCACATTTTCCGCGTCTTCCGCTCCGTAGTAGTCGAACAGACCGTATTTGCGACCGGTGATCTCAGAGATCTTGTTCATGTATTCCTCTACGATGGCCGGAACAGCTTCGTAGTAGTTGTTGCAGGATTCTCTGTGCTGGAAGAATACGTCCGGGTTTTCCGCCATACCGCGTGCCACCGGTTTGTTCGGATTAAGCGCACGGGCGCGGAATTCGGCCAGTGCCTGCTGATCGATCAGCGGAGCAAGGTCTTCGTTTTCCAATGCTTCGATCTTCTGGATCTCGTGTGATGTACGGAAACCATCGAAGAAGTTCAGGAAGGGAACACGGCTTTTGATGGTTGCCAGGTGCGCCACACCTGCCAGGTCCATTACCTCCTGTACCGACCCTTCGGCCAGCATGGCAAAACCGGTCTGACGGGTAGACATAACGTCCTGGTGGTCACCAAAGATACAGAGAGCATGTGAGGCCAGGGTACGTGCCGATACATGGAACACGCAGGGAAGGAATTCTCCGGCGATCTTATACATGTTGGGGATCATCAGCAACAATCCCTGTGAAGCGGTGTAGGTAGAGGTGAGCGCACCGGCCTGCAACGAACCGTGTACAGCACCTGCCGCACCCGCTTCCGACTGCATTTCTTCTACCAATACTGTTTCGCCGAAGATGTTTTTGCGTCCGGCGGCAGCCCATTCGTCTACGTACTCAGCCATAGTCGAAGAGGGGGTGATGGGGTAGATCGCGGCCACTTCCGAGAACATATACGAGATATGCGCGGCAGCCTGATTACCATCACAAGTGAGAAATTTCTTCTGTTTAGCCATAATTGAAAATAAATATATTAAGTAAAAAATGGATTGCTCAGTACAAAAAACCGAGTAGCCACAGAGGGATCTGATTGCCTCGTCCTATTTCTGCTTTGTGCAGGACATACGTGATGTCCGGGTTGTTCTTGATGCGTGCTCCTTCTGTGCATATTTTAAAAGGCATGACCTCATCTACCAGGAAAGAGTAGTTCTTGTCGCCTTTGTTCACTTTGTGGTCTTTCCACAAGGTATTCACAAAAAAGGTATCCAATATGTCCTGCTCATCTACCTTCACCGGGTAGATGGAATACATCAGGTTGGTGTTGTGCAGCATGATCTTTGTTGGCTTCTTCGGGAAATCCTCTCCCTTGGGATAGACCATATTGATCAGACGCGCGTCTGCCAGATACTTGATGTAGTTCATCACCGTGGCCCGTGAAGTCTGTATCTCATTGGCCAGCTGGCTCACATTGGGAGCCTTGTGACCACCGATAGCCAGCATATAGAAAAGTTTCTTTATCTTCGACAGGTATTTCAGCTCGATCTGCTTGATGATGAGGATATCCACTTCGATCATTATGTTCATGGTCTTCAGCAGGTTTTCCGAGAAGTTGCGCTTCTCCAGGAAAAACGGATAAAAGCCATGATGCAGATAGTCCTGAAAATAGTCGAGTGGGCGTACTTTCGACAGTATGCTTTTGGCTATGTGCTCGTGATTGCTCAGTATCTCTTCCAGTGTATAGGCCGGAAAATCCATGCCGGTATGCAGGTTGAGAAATTCGCGAAAAGAGAGACCACGCAGGTTGTAACTTTTCGCTATATCGCGCAATTCGAGGTTCTCCTCTTTCAGACGCATCACGGAAGAGCCGGTAAAGACAATCTTGAGGTTTGGATACCGATCGTAACATTCGCGTAGTTCACGGCTCCAGTCCTGGAGCTTGAACACCTGATCGATCAGTAATACGTTTCCCCCTCGTTTCTGGAACTCGCCGGCAAATCCCACCAATGAATGCGTGGTGAAATAGAGGTTATTCATATTTATATACAGGCAAGAACGGTCGGTCCCAAATCTTTCTTTAGCATACTGGAGCAAAAATGAGGTTTTCCCTACGCCGCGTGTACCTTTGATTCCGATTAGCCTGTCGTTCCAGTCAACCTCATCCATCAGGTCGCGGCGAACAGGAGCATGGGCATGTTGAACCAGGTATGCATGAGTGCGGTAAAATGCTTCCATGTATCAATATTGTTTTTCAGGGGACAAATATAAACTAAATTTTAGTAATTGCAAAGTGGAGATAGCAAAATTATCCTTTTTCTTGTGGGCTCTTTTTAAGTTTTATCCGTTTGTTTAAGAAAACAGATGGAAGGCGGGAGAAAGAACTTTACGGGATACGGATCTGTGATCTGATATGGGAAAGGGAATGGGTTTATTAATAAGTGAATGACAACGTCAGCGTATTCGCCTGGTAGCTGTGTTCTTATCTTTCTCATCTCAGACCATTACTTTCTGAAAAGTGTAAAAATACAAAATGTCAGAAAGTGACAATTTGTATTTTCTGTCCTGTCTGGTTGAGCGTATTTCTGACCTGAGTAGAGGGTAGAGGAAAATACGCGAAGGAAAACGTATTTGCTGGGTGCAGAATGTTATTTATATGGCAGGTTTTACTGTTTCCTGATAGCTAAATAAAGGAAAAGATGGCTGATTGTCTTTTCCGGATAACTTTGAATAATCTATATGTTAGTTACTTTTTTACTGGTCGGTGAGATGTTCCGGAGAAACAGAGACGGAGAAAAGGTTTTTTCAGAGGAAAAAAACAGCCGTTTTTCCGTGATCCATAGGCTGAAGCCGGTTGTGTCGGTGGAAGACGGAGCGCCTGTCGGTGGAACATAGAGTATCTTTCACCGACAGAAGAGTGAAAAATGGCAGGGATCCGGGCGAAAAATAGCAGGATAGCAACCGGAAAATGGCCGTTTCTCTTTATTTTTGCCTTTGCCTGGCTGCTGGTTTGCCTGTTTTGCTGAAAAGCTGTGTTTGTGAATCCGGGGAAATGGGAGCAGAAGGTCGCGAAAAGTAAAAAATGGAAAACAATACGTCAAAACATTCTCTCTTCATTTTCAATCCGGAGCACGATCTGGCTCTGGCCAACGGTGATCCGCACTATATGCCTTCCGCTGCTGTCAGGCAAATGATTGCGGACCTGGCTTTGCTTCCGTGCTGGTATGCTCCCGCAGGCAGCAGGATAATAGCCCCTTCGGCGTACAACCTGGCTTTTCTGGAAGAGATGCGAATGCTGTTTCCCGATCTGCCTGATGTCTGTACACCGCCCGAAGTAGCTACAGGCAGTTGGAGCGCGATACAACCCTGGGGCTGGGATGCCGTAGTAACAAAGCAATTGCTGCTGTTGGGGGCCGACCCGGAACTGTTGCCCGATCCGGAGCGGTTGCGGCTTCTCCGCGAGCTGTCACACCGTCTGCAGGCCGTTCGTCTGCTGGCGCGACTCACAGAGGAAGAGAGTCCTTTGTGTGGCGAGTCCTCTTTCCTGACGGAAGAACAACAGCTCCGGGAGTATGTGGAAGGCCGGTCTGCTGTTGTATTGAAAGCGCCGCTTTCCGGTAGCGGGAAAGGGCTGAACTGGTGCAAGGGAGTGTTCACACCGCATATCCGTCGGTGGTGCGCGCGTGTGATCCGGCAACAAGGGGGTGTGGTAGCCGAACCGGTCTATCAGAAGGAGACGGACTTTGCCATGGGATTTTATAGCAACGGCAAAGGACAGGTAGCGTTTTGTAGTTATTCTCTTTTTCATACCAACGCCAGCGGAGCGTACGAAGGGAACGAGTTGCTCTCCAACGCGGCCATTGAACAACGCCTGATCCGATACATTCCTTCGGAGGTACTCCGCAACGTGCGCCAGTCTCTGGAGCGTGAGTTGAGCCTGCTGTATGGAACTCTCTATACCGGATATCTGGGAGTGGATATGATGATCTGCTGTTTCTCAACAGCTCCGGTGTATCGCCTGCATCCGTGTATAGAGATCAATCTGCGGATGAATATGGGCCTTGTGGCCCGTCTGCTGTACGACAAGTATGTAGATCCGCGTTCCACCGGAATGTTCCGGATCGATTACTACCCTTCTGCTTCGGAGGCAAATGAGACTCATGAAAAGATGCTGCGGCAGTACCCTGCCGTTGTCGCCGATGGACGCGTCGTGTCCGGATATGTACCTTTGGTACCGGTGACTCCGCACAGCCAGTACCGCGCCTGGATCACGGTGCAACCCACTTGACCTGGATCGGTTCACTCTCGTTGCCGTAACGGTCTATGGCGGTGACGGCAAAATACGCATACTCTTTCCAGGGCAGGGTGGGGATGTAGGTATAGGTGGTTCCGTATACCCGCTGTGCCAGGATGTGTGCCGGTTGGGAGGTATCTACCGGGAATTCATCTGAGGCATAGATCACATACGTAGGCGGGTTGTACGGATCGTTGTCTGTGGCAGATTGCCAGTTGAGCCGGTAATATCCGTTTTCTGTCCGTTGGGCGGTGAGCCCGGAAGGCGCCGACGGTGCTATATCGTCTAACCAGGGCATAGGCGGTTGCAAAGCCGGGGTGGCGTAATACCGATCGGTGAGCCGGTCATACAGTCCTTGTGTGTTGCTCATCAGGAAGCCTACCCGGTAATGTCCTTGTCCGGCTATACCGCTGCGTCGGGTAAAGTTGATCTGTTGTTCAATCTCCTGCAACTCCCAGTTGCCTTCCGAAGGATCGAGGAAATAAATACCCATTCCCGGGATGATGTGGCGGCCGTTGCTCTGTTCTTGCCAATCCAGAACGAAAGGGTAGAACTGATCTTCCCGGAAATAGAGCATCGGGTAGAGCTGATCCTGTATCCCCTCTACCAGCCAGCCTTGCGCGTCCTGGTGGACGGTATGGTAGGCGTTCCACCCGCGGGACGAGTAGCGGGTCACGTCCTGGAACTTCCCGACCGGACAGGTGCTGACCTTCACCCAAGGTTTGATGGCTTTCACCCCGTGGTAGATATGCCGCAGGATCTCCGTCAGGTTGTCTCTGCGCCATTGCTCCAGGCTTCTTCCTTTGCCATAGGCCCGGAATTCTTTGTTGTCCGGGAAACGGGGAGCCCGTTCGGGATAGCGGTGGTAGTCGAAATGTACCCCGTCTACATCGTACCGGGTGATGATCTCTTCCGTGATCTTCATCAGGTATTTTTTTGTATCGGGATGTCCCGGATTCAGAAAATATTCGTTCTTGTACGGAACGCAGATGGCCGGTTGTTTTTTTTTGGTCACCGATCGTTGTCCTAAGGAAGCTACGTGCCGTTTGTTGCCCAGGGGAATGGAGACGATCCAGGCATGGCACTCCATCCCTCGTTTGTGACACTCCTCTATCACGAAAGCCAGCGGATCGTAGCCCGGATCGCCGTTTGCCTTTCCGGTGAAGCTGGGGGTGAAAGGTTCTGTCTCGGAGGGATAGCTGAGGTCTCCCCGCGAACGGGTCTGAAAAAGTACTGTATTGAAGTTGGCCTCACACAGCCGGTCCAGTATATCCATCAATTCCGCCTGTTGCCGTCGCATGGCCAGTGTGGAAGTGGCGCGGGTGCGCGGCCAGTCGAGGCCATAGGCCGTTGTGATCCATGCGGCCCGTACTTCCTGCTTCGGCTGCGCACATAAGATGCTGCAAACACAGAGGAAAACAAACAGTAGAAAAGGTCGGTTCATCTGTCGGAAAAATAGGTTCATTTGTCGGTAAAGGTAGTAAGAGTCTGTTTAAAAATGATCTAAAACTTTTTTTTATTTGCTTTTTCACTGTCTATTCTGCCCTGTTTTCGCATGATTTTCCTCTTCTTTCCGCTCACATGGCCCGCTATGATCGCTGAGAGAAGAAAAAAATATGCTTTCAAACAGAACGGAATACATGAGCAGATAATTTATAAACAGACTCTAAAAGTGACGGGATTTTTGGGTGGATTACACAGATTATGTTACATTTGTCGGATCGAAAACGGCAACACACCATGATAACATTCACTTTGTGCTTCCTGGCACTGGCGGCAGGCTACCTGATCTATGGACGTTTTGTAGAGCGTATCTTCGGCCCGGATGACAGGCCCACTCCGGCCCTTACCCAGGCCGACGGGGTAGACTATATTCCGCTTCCTACCTGGAAGATCTTTATGATACAATTTCTCAATATTGCCGGATTGGGACCGATCTTCGGAGCCATTATGGGAGCCAAGTTCGGAACAGCTTCTTACCTGTGGATCGTGTTGGGGAGTATTTTCGCCGGAGCCACGCACGATTATTTTGCCGGAATGCTTTCGTTGCGTCACGGCGGGGAGAGTCTGCCCGAGATCATCGGGCGCTATCTGGGCACAACTACCAAGCAGGTGATGCGTGGTTTCACCATGGTACTGATGATCCTTGTCGGAGCCGTATTTGTGGCCGGACCGGCAGGACTGCTGGCCAACCTCACCCCGCAGCATCTGGACGCGACGTTCTGGATCGGTGTGGTGTTTGTCTATTACGTATTGGCTACTATGTTGCCGGTGGATAAGATCATCGGAAAGATATATCCGCTTTTTGCCGTGGCGTTGTTGTTTATGGCGGTGGGTATCCTGGTGATGTTGTTTGTGATACATCCTCCCTTGCCGGAGGTGTGGCAGGGCATACAAAATACGCATCCGCAGGCGGCTGTATTGCCTCTGTTCCCGGTGATGTTTGTGAGTATTGCCTGTGGAGCGATTTCCGGTTTTCATGCGACACAGAGCCCATTGATGGCTCGCTGCATGACATCCGAGCGGCACGGACGCCCTGTGTTTTACGGAGCCATGATCGTGGAAGGCATGGTGGCTCTGATCTGGGCTGCGGCTGCCACCTATTTCTACCACGAACACGGAATGAGCGAGAACAACGCTTCGGTGATCGTAGATGGCATAACGAAGAACTGGCTGGGTACCGTCGGAGGTTTTCTGGCCATCCTGGGAGTGATTGCCGCTCCCATTACCTCGGGAGATACCGCGTTGCGTTCGGCACGACTGATCGTCGCGGATTTTCTGGGACTGGAACAGAGATCTATCCGTAGCCGGTTGTATATCTGTATTCCGATCTTTCTGGTGACGGTAGGGTTGTTGCTCTATAGCCTGAGAGATAAAGACGGATTCGATATGATCTGGAGATACTTTGCCTGGGCCAATCAGACATTGGCTGTGTTCACGCTGTGGGCAGTGACGGTGTATCTGGTACGTAAAAAGAAGTTGTATATCATTACATGCATACCGGCGCTTTTTATGACAGCGGTGTGTTCTACGTACATCAGCATAGCTCCCGAAGGGCTCGGACTGTCTGAAACAGTCTCTTACGTGATAGGGGGTGTCTGTACGTTGATCGCGGCTGTGTGGTTTATACTCTGGAAGAGAAAACGGAGAGAGGGACGATTTAACGATTGACGATTTAACGATTGACGATGTACGATTTGACGATTGAAAATACATAGTATTACACCCCTGTAAAGAAGTATATTTGCGTCTCCATATTGGGGTATGATAATATTTGCATTTGCAAAGAAGAAAAACAAACAAAAAGAGAGTTGAAAAAGGAATGAAGGCTATTTCTGACAGATCTTCTGCAGAACCAGCAGCCGGACGCAGTCAATGGAAGAGGAAAGCAGTCACCTTTTACATACACTCTGTATAGGATTCATATAATTTTAAGGAAAAAAGATATGAGAAATAAAATGAAAAAATCTACATGGATCACGCTGGCACTTCTGATCTATGTATCTGTGACAGCGGCATTGTTATTGCCCAACAATACAGAGACATCTACCACAGAAAAGTATGTTACGGTGATCGTCGGCTACGTGATTGTGGGAGTGCTGTGGTTTGTGTTGCGCAAAAAGGAGCAGTTGCAGCAGAAACGCCGGGAGGAAATAGATAAAACGGATACAAATCAATAACACCACAGATATATGAGAAAACTAACATTGATCTTAGGACTGTTGCTGGCTACAGTAGCTGCACATGCGCAATTTGAACAGAACAAATGGTTCGTAAATCCTTCGCTGACAGGATTAAACTTCTCTTACAGCAAGGCTGCGAAATCGAATTTTGGTATCCAGGCCCAGGGAGGGGCATTTATTATAGATAACGCGGCTTTGTTACTTACCTTAGGGGCAGACTGGAGCAGTCCGGTAGATATATATACGGTAGGAGTAGGAGGTCGCTATTACTTTGATCAGAATGGCATCTTCCTGGGAACGGGATTTAAGTTCAACCGATACAAATACAGCAGCCTTAGTAACATCAATAATTTTGCGTGGAATCTGGAGGCGGGATATGCCTTCTTCCTCTCACGTACGGTTACAGTGGAACCTTCGGTGTATTATGATCTGAGTTTTAAAGATTCGGATCTTTCCCAGTTTGGGTTTAAGATAGGGTTCGGATTTTATTTCTAAGAAGTGATAAGTGATAAGTTTTAAGTGATAAGTGTATGCTTATCGGAATAAGTATTTATACCTCATAACTTAAAACTTATCACTTACCACGTAATCTTACAACTTCTCTTGCAGGAACTGCCCTGTATAGCTGGCTCCGCAGGCCGCCACCTCTTCCGGTGTACCTTCCGCTACCAGATATCCTCCTTTATCGCCACCTTCGGGTCCCAGGTCGATCACATGATCGGCACATTTGATCACATCCAGGTTGTGTTCGATGATGAGGATTGTGTGTCCCCGACGGATCAACGCGTCGAAGGCATCCAGCAACTTACGTATATCGTGAAAGTGCAGCCCGGTGGTTGGTTCGTCGAAGATAAACAGGGTCGGATCTGACTTTTCCTGGCTCAGGTAATAGGCCAGTTTCACACGTTGGTTCTCTCCTCCCGAGAGGGTAGAGGAGGTCTGTCCCAGCTTGATGTATCCCAGACCCACATCCTGCAAAGGTTTCAACCTCCTGACGATCTTCTTCTGCTTGTGTTCAGTAAAGAATTCGACAGCCTGGTTCACAGCCATGTTCAATACATCGTAGATGCTCTGGCCGTGGAACCTTACTTCCAGGGTATCCGATTTGAAACGTTTGCCGTGGCACGATTCGCATTCCAGTACCAGGTCTGCCATGAACTGCATTTCCACAGTTACCGTTCCGTCTCCTTTACACTCTTCGCAACGTCCCCCTTCGCTGTTGAAGCTGAAATAGCCCGCTCCGTAGCCCATCTGTTTGGACAGGGGCTGGTCTGCATACAGTTTACGTATTTCATCGTAAGTCTTGATGTAAGTCACCGGATTGGAACGGGAAGACTTGCCGATGGGGTTCTGGTCTACAAACTCAATGTTGCGCAGATTGCTTATGTCGCCTATCAGTACTCCGTGTTCTCCCGGACGGTCGCTGCACTCGTCCAGTTCACGTTTCAGAGCCCGGTAGAATATATCGCGTACCAGCGTACTCTTTCCGGAACCCGATACTCCGGTCACTACCGTCATTACGTTGAGCGGGAATTTCACGTCAATCCCTTTGAGATTGTTTTCCCGTGCTCCTTTCACCTCTATGTAGTTGTTCCACGGCCGGCGGTATTCCGGTACCAGGATCACCTCCTCACCAAGCAGATAGCGCACCGTATGGCTATCACTTCCGGCCTGGAGATCTTTCATATCTCCCTGGTAGACCACTTCGCCACCCAGCCTTCCGGCATTCGGTCCGATGTCTATGATATAATCCGCCGCGCGGATGATCTCTTCGTCGTGCTCCACAACGACTACAGTGTTCCCTAATTGCTGCAATTGCCGCAACACCTGGATCAGGCGGTCTGTATCCCGGCTATGCAATCCGATGCTGGGCTCGTCTAAGATATACAGGCTGCCCACCAGGCTGCTTCCCAGAGAGGTTGCCAGATTGATACGCTGACTTTCTCCCCCCGAGAGCGAGTTGCTGAGTCGGTTGAGGGTCAGATAGCCCAGTCCTACATCCAGCAGAAAACGGATGCGGCTGTTGATCTCTGTCAGTATACGGCGTGCCACTGCTTCGTCGTGTGCGTCTAATGTCAGGTGGTCAAAAAACTCTTTCAATTCTGTGATCGGCAGAAGTACCAGTTCACTGATGGTCTTTTCACCCACCTTCACATAGCTTGCTTCCGGTTTCAGACGACTTCCGTGGCAGACAGGACAGGTAGTCTTTCCTCTGTAGCGGGCCAACATCACCCGGTACTGGATCTTGTACTGGTTTTCCTGCAACATACGGAAAAAATCATTGATCCCGTCGAAGTAGCGGGCTCCTTCCCACAACATCCGTTTTTCTTCATCCGTGAGTTCGTAATAAGGAGTGAAGATCGGGAAGTTGCAGTGGATGGCGTTGCGGATCAGATGTTCTTTCCATTCGCCCATCTTCTCACCCCGCCAGCACACCACCGCGCCGTCGTAGACAGAAAGAGAGCGGTTGGGGATCACCAGATGCTCGTCGATACCGATCACTTTGCCGAAGCCCTCACATTCCGGACAGGCACCGATCGGTGAGTTGAAAGAGAACATCTGGTCGTTGGGTTCTTCAAACACGATCCCGTCTGCTTCGAATTTGGTACTGAATGTATGCAATTCGCTGCTGCCATCTTCCTTGTAGAACCGGAGGATACAGTTGCCGTCTCCTTCGTACATCGCCGTTTCGGCCGAGTCGGTCAGGCGGCTGATCGCGTCTTTGGTAGAAGCGCATACCATACGGTCGATCAGCAGATAAACCGTATCGTTCTGTCCGGGCACGTAGTCTTCGATACGTACCATTTCTCCGTTCACTTCCAGACGCGTGAAGCCCTGCTTCCGGTCGATCTCCAGTTGCTCTTCCAGTGTACGTCCTTCCCTGAGAAGGATAGGAGTCAGGATCGTGTAACGGGTGCCTTCCGGATAGGAGAGCATGGTGTTTACAATATCCTCGGTAGAGTGCTTCTTTACCTCTTTTCCACTGACCGGACTATACGTTCTGCCCACCCGCGCATACAACAGACGGAGGTATTCGTAGATCTCCGTAGAGGTTCCTACGGTGGAACGCGGGTTGCGGCTGCTTACCTTCTGTTCGATGGCAATAGCCGGTGGAATACCCAGGATGAAGTCGCACTCCGGTTTGCTCATACGTCCGAGGAACTGGCGCGCGTAGCTGCTCAGGCTCTCTACATACCGGCGTTGCCCTTCGGCATACAACGTGTCGAAGGCGAGAGAAGACTTTCCGGAACCCGAGAGTCCGGTGATGACTACCAGCTTGTTCCGTGGGATGTTAACATCAATATTCTTGAGGTTGTTGACTCTGGCCCCTTTGATACGGATATATTTATTTTCTGACATAAAGTTATGTACGATTTACGGATTTACGATGTACGATTGAAGTTACAAAATAAAACGTTGCTTGTTCTGCCTTCTTCTACGGGACAATCGTATACCTATATGTTTCTTTCCTGATATGTTATGCACCTTAGCATACCCGAAGTGAACTTCACTCTGCTTTCGGCTTTGTCTACATGGACAGAATACAGGATATGTCTTCGCATCATTGAAGTAAACTTCGTTTTGCGTTTGGCTTTCCCTGTATTTTGTCCCTGTGGGGATTAAAAAATATTTCGGAATGCAAAGTTACTATTAAAAAGTAAAACAGCGCATTGTGGAATACTAAATAAACGTTTATCTTTGAGCAACCAATTATTAAAGATATGTTCAGAATCACAAAAAACCTTTCTTTACTGCTCCTGGCCCTTGTCGCTGTGTCTGTGCAGGCGCAGCAGCACCCGAAGCGTGAGTTCCGGGCAGCCTGGATACAATCGGTCAACGGACAGTTCCGCGGCATTCCTACAGAAACCCTTCAGCAAAACCTGATCGACCAGCTCAACTCCTTACAGGAAGCAGGGATCAACGCAATCATTTTCCAGGTACGTCCCGAAGCGGATGCCCTGTACGAGTCTTCTCTGGAACCCTGGAGCTGTTTTCTGACCGGAGAACAGGGGAAAGCTCCTGATCCATACTGGGATCCGATGCAGTTTATGATTGATGCCTGCCACCAGCGGGCCCTGGAATTCCATGCCTGGATCAATCCGTATCGGGTAAAGACCAACCTGATTCATGAACTGGCTCCCACGCATATCTATCACAAACACCCGGAATGGTTTGTGACGTATGGCAAACAGCTTTATTTCGATCCGGCTCTTCCGGAGAGCCGGGAACATATATGCAAAGTGATAACCGATATCCTGGAACGCTACGATGTGGATGCCATTCACATGGATGATTACTTCTATCCCTATCCGGTGGCCGGAGAGCCTTTCCCGGATGATGAGAGTTTTGCGCGTTACAACAATGGCTTTACCGATCGGGGCGACTGGCGACGCAACAATGTGAACGTACTTATCAAACAGATACATGAGACCGTACGCGGTGTGAAGCCGTGGGTGAAATTTGGTGTGAGTCCGTTCGGGGTGTATCGCAACCAGAGCAGCGATCCCCTGGGAAGTCAGACACAGGCACTGCAGAACTACGACGATCTGTATGCAGATGTGTTGCTTTGGGCAAAGGAAGGATGGGTCGACTATAACATCCCTCAACTGTACTGGCAGATCGGACATCCCCGTGCGGACTATGAGGTATTGGTAGACTGGTGGGCAAAGAATACGGGCAACCGTCCGCTCTTTATCGGTCATTCCGTAATGAATACCGTAGAGCATGCCGATCCGCAGAATCCGGATATCAACCAGCTTCCCCGTAAGATGGCACTGCAACGCTCTTACCAGACCATCGGAGGCAGTTGCCAGTGGCCAGCCAGCGCGGTCATAGAGAACAAAGGACGCTACCGGGACGCGCTGATCCGGGAGTATCACAAATATCCCGCTCTTCCTCCGGTGTTTGACTTTATGGACAATACCCCTCCGGGAAAAGTGAAGAAGATGAAAACCAGCTGGACCTCGGACGGCTATATGCTTTTCTGGACTCCTTCTCCGGCAAAAGATGAAATGGACCGGGCCGTACAGTATGTGGTCTACCGGTTTGATAATAAAGAGAAAGTAGACCTGGATGATCCTTCGCACATTGTAGCTATCACCCGCGATCCTTTCTATAAACTACCCTACGACGGGGGTAAGACGCGTTACCGGTACGTGGTGACAGCTCTGGACCGTCTGCACAATGAATCGCGTTCGGTGAGCAAGAAAGTAAAACTCTGAATGATTTATTCAGATATGTACCATTTTATATAATTATTACTCCGGAAGAGAATGTAGATGCAGGACTTTTAACGACAAGAAGTTCTGTAGATCAAATCGATTTCTCTAAAATAGAGAGAAGCTGGAATCTAACAGATGAAGGAAAGAGATTCAAACAGATGGTCCAGACAGGAAAATTAGTTCTAAGTTATAATTACAATGAGGAAATAAATACAGTTTATTTTATTTATGAGTCTGTAGAGGACAAAACAGAGAAGTTTGTAATTCCATTTTCATTGAACGAATAAGTGAACAAAATAAATAAGAGGATCAGAATATATGGAATTGCTGCCCTTTTCCTGATATGTTCTTGTAATCAGGTACAGAGATCTATTTCCAATACGGTTGTGTTTGATGTAGGATTTGAGAATGTAAATATGCATCACGGAATTGTCTATGATCCTACTCTGGGAGAAGAAGAGATCTATTTTGTAAAAACAGAATTTGGTCCTCATATTAAATTTTATGATCTCAAGGGCAGATTTAGTGACTCCATCTCTTTGTCTGCTTTGGAAAAAAAGTATGGTAGAATAGGTCATATCTCTTTAAATTCTAAAGATTCCCTTATTGTACAGTTCTATTCTACCAGTACAGTTGTTGGAACAACAAGAGAAGGAGATGTGTGGTTAGAGGTAATCTTGTATGATGAAAAGGATGCATTGGGTTATACATATAAACATTTTGGGTCAGCTTTGCCTCTTTCCCAGTGGATAGACGATGAGATCCTGTTGCTCTCTTGTTGGCAGCCTCATGATGACGATCCTGCGATTACTGAGGGGTTTGATTCCTATTTCGACCTATATAGCTTTTGCAATCAACACCGGGCAAAAACGTCTCCATTGAGTAAACTGAGTTCCCTCTATGATGGGAAGCCCACTCTTACGTATGGTTTACAGGGTTTCTATGGACGAGTCTTTAATGAGTCCAGAGTATATCAGGATATGATTGTACGCTATACAGTGCTTGACCATACCCTTTTTTATATGAATCCTTATAGCAGGTATCTCTATATCCTGGATCGGGAATCTTTGAATATGCAGGATTCTGTGTGTGTGATCCCTCAGGAATTACCTATTCCGGAAGGTATAGAATTGACGTTAGAAAGTTCGGAACAGGATCTGTTTGAAGAAGCGGATAAGGAGAGGAAGGAGAAAGCACAGATCGTGAACCTGCTTTATGATCAGCAGAAGGAAAAGTATTATCTGTTTCTTAAAACAGGGGTAGATCATAGTCAGATAGATGAATTGGGATATCCGTTTGTGATATATGTATACGATCGTCGGTTCAATAAGACAGATGAAATAGATTTTTCTACGGATACGTATTTACCACATTCGGCAGTGATGACTACCTGGGGAATATATATGGAAATAGTAGATGAAAACAAAGAATATGGGAAAAGGGTTTTTGACGTATTTGATCTGTAACCTAAGCATTTTCTGCTTTTGTAGCTGCGGAAGTAATGATAAGGAATATGTGCAGTTGAAGAAAGAACTAAAAAAGCAATATGGTGTTTCTTTGGGTACAAATATAAAAAGGATATTTGTCATCAATGATGTAGGTTGTGGCAATTGTACCCTACTTTTTTCCGGATATATCAAAGACTATGTACAAGACGAAGCATCGTTGATCCTGGTCCATTCCAGAGGGTACAATGTAGACCTGGAAGCCTTTCAGGCCAAAGCCAAAGAAAAGCCGGAAGTATTTATTTCTTATCAGACCCTCTCAGATCCGGAAAATAGATTCTACTTATCCAGTGTTTATTATCTGAACGGAGAACAACTGGACACGGTCATTTACATAAAACCGGAACTTTTGAAAGAGCAGCTCTTTTATATTTCGGAAAGAAAGTGAAAGTATTTATATCAGGAGACCGCCGATCCGGAAAATAAGTTTTTACCGATCGGCGGTCTTTTTTATACTTTACACAGGAGTATCGTTTCTCAATATAGGATCAATCCTACTACTCCGCATATCACGATCATCAGGATCGGATTCACTTTAAACCGGTATGTACCGATAAAAGCAGCCAGAAAGATGATGACACTGACAATAAACTGGAAAGTATCCCGCGTAGGAGAGCCGAAGTTGTCTACATTCATCAGTACCAGTGCGGCGGCGGCGAGCAGTCCTACCACGGCCGGACGCAAGCCTTTGAATACAGATTCTACTGCCGGATGTTTCTGGTATTTCATAAAATATTTGCTGATGATCAGCATCAGGATCAGAGAAGGAAGTACCACGGCAAAGGTAGCGACAGCCGATCCCCAGGCACTTCCCGAAGCTGCATACCCTACATACGTAGCTGCGTTGATCCCGATCGGGCCGGGCGTACTCTGGCTGATGGCCACAATGTCTGTGAATTCCTGTGCCGTGATCCAGCTGTGATGGGTGACCACTTCTCCCTGGATCAGGGAAAGCATGGCATAGCCACCTCCGAAATTGAACAATCCGATCTTAAAGAAGGTATAGAAAAGTTGTAAATAGATCATATCCGAATAAGTAGTTAAGTAAAAGTGTGTGTTAGTTGGTTCGCTTCGCTGTATATCTTCCCCAGAGATAGCCTCCGACACCTGCCGCTACAATGATCCAGATGGGAGAGAGTTTCAGTAGCCAGATAAGCAATGCCCCTGCGACAGGGATCCATACATTGTAGCGGTTGATCTTTGCCGATTTGGCCATGGTGAAGGTGGGCGCGGCTATCAGGGCTGCCACAGCCGGGCGTATGCCTTTGAAGAAGCGTTCGACGATCTCATTGTCCTTGAAATTCTGAAAGAACATAGCAATCAGCAGGATGATAATGAAAGAAGGAAGTACCGTACCCAATGCCGTGACTATGCTGCCCCGGACCCCCCGGAGCCTGTATCCGATAAAAATAGAAATATTGACGGCCAGAATGCCGGGTGCCGACTGGGAAATGGCCAACAGATCCAGAAAATCTTCTTTGGCAATCCATTGACGTTTGGTCACGATCTCGTTCTCAATAAGAGGGATCATCGCATATCCACCCCCAATTGTAAAAGCACCTATCTTGAAGAAGATGCCGAATGATTCCAGGTAAATATTCATTTGTTTGTTTTGACTTTAGAGACGTATCCAGGTACGCCTGTTTGGTTTGTATATTCGTGTTTATATGTTCGGTTTTTCCGCGGCATCTTCTGCTGCCGTATCCGTAGTTTCTTTTTGCTTACTCTGCTCTTTGCTGTATTGACTGGGACTCATCTGGAAGTGTTTTTTAAATACCTCCCGGAAATACTTCGCGTCGCTGAATCCGGTCATCTCAGCAATCTCCGTGATGTTGTGGTTGCGTTCTTTCAGCAGCTGTGCTGCTTTTTTCAGCCGGATCAGCCGGATGTAATCGGCCGGAGCCTGTCCGGTAAGGGCCTTGATCTTCGTATAGAAACTGGTACGGCTTATGTGCAATAAATTACAGAGCGCGTCTACATTGAAGGTCGGTTTATCCAGGTTCTCTTCAATGCCCTTTTTCACCTCCGTCATAAACTTCCAGTCCAGATCGGAAGTCGCCTGCAAGTGTTCGTTATCCTCTGTTGGCTCCAGAGAAGCGTATCTGTTACGTAGCAGCGCGCGGTTGATCAGCATATTGCGTATATTGGCTTTCAGGATACCTGTATGGAACGGTTTCAGGATGTATTCATCCGCGCCGGTTTTCAGTCCTTCCATCACCTCTTTTTCATCGGTGAGTGCCGTCAGCAGGATCACCGGGATATGAGAAGTATGGATGTTGTTCTTGATAGCGGCACACAGTTCGTCTCCCCGCATCACAGGCATCATGATGTCTGATAAGATCAGATCCGGTTTATACTCCTCTACCAGATCCAATACCTCTTTGCCATTGGTACAGGTACGGGTGGTATACTCTTCCGAGAGCGTCTGTTGCAGGTAGTGGCGCAGTTCGTCGTTGTCTTCCACGATCAGTATGCGCTGTCGTTTCGCCGGACTGTCTGCCCGTTGTGCGTCGAAAGACGCTTCCGGTACCTGGGCTTCGGCAAAGTTGGGCTGCTCGGCGGAAGAGAGAGCCAGCTTGGCATGTCTGTAGATCTCCTTTCCTTTGGGGAAAGTCACTTTTACTTCCGATCCCTGTTTCTCCCGGCTGCTGAGGTGGATTTTCCCTTTGTGCAGCCGGACCAGCTTCCATACCAGGAAAAGTCCGATGCCACTTCCCGTCACTTTTGAATTGATGGCGTTGCTGCCCCGGAAATGGGCTTTAAATAGTTTCTTTTGTTCTTCCGACGGAATGCCGATGCCTGTATCCCGTACCTCTACACTCCAGGTCTGCTGCTCTTCGGTGGCGATGATTGCTACGCTGCCATTCTCCGGCGTATACTTCATCGCGTTGGAAATGAGGTTTTTCAGGATCGAGTCCATCTTCTCTTTATCGAACCAGACATTCAGGTAATGGAAATTGCTCTCGTAAGTAAACCGGATGTGTTTCACATCCGCGTAGCTGCGGAAGGTTTCCAGCAGTTCCTGCAAATAAGTATTCAACTCGTATTCCGAAATATACAATTCTGTTCCGTAAGTATCTGCTTTCTCAAAGTTGATCAGGTTGGTGGTCAGTCTTAACAACGCGTTTACATTTCGCAGGGCCGTGTTGATGTTTCCCGTACCGCTGGCAGAGAGCTTTTCCTGTTCGCGCAACTCTTCCAGAGGGGCCTTGATTAGGGAAAGAGGGGTACGTATGTCGTGAGCCGTGTTGATGAAGAACCGGATCTTCTCGTCAGATTCTTTACGCTTTCGCCGGAGTAAATAGATGGTGCTGGCAGTCAGGCAGATCAGGGTGATGATGCCCAGGTAGAGTAACCAGGCCCAGATACTTACCCAGAAAGGATGGCTGATGATGATTTGCAGGGAGCGCTCTTCCAGAACCGTGCGGGGATTCTCGTTGGAGACAGCCCGCACATGCAATACATAACTACCGGGACTCAGATTGGTGAAGCGGATGGTGTTTTCCCGTTCGGGGCGGCTCCATTCCTCGTAAAATCCCTCTAACTTCCAGGAGTAGAGCACATCCGACGGATAGTCGTAGTTGATGGAAGAGACTCTCAGGGAAAAAATATTCTGTCCGTAGTTCAGATGCAGTTCCCTGGTATCATTGATATCCGTTTTCAGGGGAGAGCCCTGTTCACCCGGATATACCGTCTCGTAGAATATCTTGAAATCACTGAATACCATGCGGGAACTGTAGGCATCGGGGAGTTTGATGTTCCCGGCAAATTCCACCGCTCCGTTCGAACTGCCCAGGATGAAATTCCCGTTATGCAGGCGTATGCCTGCTGTTTCATTGAAATGTGTAGTGAGTAGTCCCTGTTCATGGGTCCAGTTCTGGAACAGTTCTTCCCGTGGACGGAACAACGTGATCCCATTTTCCGTAGTGAGCACAAACAGCTCTTCACTGTTTGCAACGATGGTATAGATATTGTTGGATATCAGGGCGGAGTTGTCTTTGTGATAGTTGATAAAAGAATTATTCTCCGGATTGTATACGACCAATCCTGAATAATTGGTTCCGATATAAAGAAGACCGCTGGCAGTCTGATGGAGCGAGCATATATAGGTCGACTCTACAGGCAGGTTGATCCTTTCTATCTCACCGGATCCTTTCCGTAGCAGGAACAGCCCTTCCGAAGTTCCTATCCACATCTGATCCGTATCCCGTTCGCATACATCCGTCACAGACGAGATCCCCGGATAGAGACGCGTCTCCTTCGGAGAGACCCCGATACACATCAGGTTGGAAAATCCGCCCACCCATACATTTCCCTGATTGTCTTTGCGTATGGAACGGATGTATTTGTCCGGTTGTATCTGTTTTCCATATTGGGAAAAAGAGGGTACATAGTTGGTGGAAAGCGTCTTTTTGTCTATCTGGTAGATCCCTGGCGCATATCCCCCGGTCCAGACCGATCCCGGAACAGGTTCGGCCAATGAAAGGAAAATGTGATTATGGGCATACAGGGATGAACCTGACCTGTTCAGCAACGATCGCCACTCTCCGCTTTGTCTCATCCAGAGCCCGATGCCATTGTTGGTGGCAAACCACAGATCTCCTTCGCTGTCCTGTAGAATATCGTTTATCTGATTGTTGGGCAAGTAAGACGGACTATTCCCGGAATGACCGATCCATTGGTATGCCGGATAGCGATTGTTGCGGACAGTGATCCCGATCGGGTAATTGGCGATCCATACATGGTCTTCGTTGTCTACATACATATCACTGACACTGTTGCCACTGAGCGTATGGTAAGGTATATGGTCTGTATCCATATATACTTCCGTATAGAAAGTCTCTGTGTTCATCTTATACACTCCGGCACCATCCGTACCTATGAGTATTTCCTGCCGGTTGAGCGGATATATGCAGGGGACGGAAGCATCTCTCAGTGGAGTAGAGGGTTGCGATACTTTGTGCAGGCGGGTATCATAGATGTATATACCCTGTTGAAAAGTTCCGATAAAGAGTTTGCCCGATATCTCGTCGTAATAGAGAGAATTTACCTGAAAGTCTGTCCCGTCCGGGCCTTCCGTAGCAAGGACGCGAAGTGAATCTCCTTCCCGCACCGTATATCGTATGCCCCTGTC